>JAZDNV010000026.1:0-13420 GCA_043799385.1 Candidatus Aenigmatarchaeota archaeon
ACAGCCAAGATTGACTATCGTTTCCAGTTCGCAATCGACATTCCTTCTCAACTTCTCTAGTGCAGCAAGCATGCGGTTGAAATTCGGCGGCAGCGTTATGCGTTCGACGCCTATATCTTCAAAATATTTCGCTGTGTTTGCCGAATTGACTCTTCCGAAGAGCCCGAGTTTTATCCTCCAATGCGGGTATTCTTTTCTCACTAGCTCCACTAAATATGGATTCGATACGGTTATTATGTCAGCGTTCAGGTTATTTACCCACTCAAGATACTCGAACATCCCTTTCCTAAAATCTTTGTCGAACTCCTTTCCGCCAAAACAAGGCGCGTTCACAAGATAGTTAAACTTAATTCCACATGAGTGGACGAAATCTACATGTTCCTTTGCCTTCTCTTCATTAACACTTGGTAGTGTAGATGTCGGTCTACCACCGCCCACGATGCTAGTACTTGTACAACCGTAGACTTCGCGGACGTTTTGAAATGTTTTTAGTTGCTCGATTAAATCGTCATCCCAAGAAGTTGGAACAGAGAATTTCATTCTTTCACGCAATCTCTAGTATAACGTCTTCCAGTTGCGGAACATTTTCGGATATATTATAATTTTTACAGAGACCGAACTCATATTTCATGACATCTTTCCTGTTTTCATTCCATGGAACATAAATCCTGAACTCGCTTGATTTGTACGCGTTCATTTTGTCTGTTATGTTCAATCCGTATTCTTCGTAATAAGCCCCGACGACTTTATCGGAATTGTTATAAGTTATTGCAAGTGCTTTGTCGAGCGAGCCTGCAACCGCTTTTATTGTATTTTCATCAATGCCTTTCTTCGCAGCTATGACAGAAGGCATGAGGTACGTTCCGTACAGTTTTATGCATTCCTCATCCATATCAACAATCTTCTTTAACTTCAACCTCTCCACGTCCGGAACGTTTTCGACTGAGAGCATGCCTGCGTCTACATCACCCTTCTGAATCAACTGGGGTATGACCGGCAGCGGTTTTGCTATCAGAGTGACATCATTCAAGCTCATGTTGTTTTTTACAAACAAGTCTTGCAAGAATAAGGTTGAGAGCCATGTCAGCCCACCGATTGCCACAGTCTTGCCTTTCAGGTCCTTTATCGATGTTATGTTTGAATCCTCCCTTGCAAATATGATGCTGTATGTCCTTCCATGCGGATATAGAATCCTCCAATCATTATTTTTGTTCCAGGCTATCGTGAATACAGGAAGCGTGACCATGCCCATGTCTGCTTCGCCGTTGATGAACATGTCGTTCCATCGTTCTGACGGCACAAGGTTTATTTCAACGTTTTTTGGTAATTCAACAAGACCATTATCTACACTCCACTTGAATCCATAACTCCATGCGTTGTTCATGAAAACAAGCTTAACCTTTTCTTCTTTTTTGCTGCTTGTAGAATTCAACGCATAGATGGAAAAAATCGCAATTATTGCAATAATCAGAACTGCTATTATGATATATTTTTTAGACATCATCAACAGAAATTACGTTTTTGCGTATTTAAAACCATTCCTATCGTTTCTATAAATCCAAGCCAAACAGATGCAGCGTGTAAAATGGCATTGGCTTTGCGAATAAGTTCAGCGGCGGCGGGTCATGGAACGTTGGCTCAAGCAAATCAGTGTCTTTATTTATTCCATTATTCTTTAATGCAATCTCTGCTATCTTTGTACGCGGAAAGATGTGTATCCTGCTGAATTTTACGTAACCACTTAACCCAAGTTTGCGTATTTTATCCACTAATGCAAACGTTTCACCTAACGTGCCCATCGTTTCTCCAGGCACGTTTAGCAGCATGTTGAACAACGTATTAACCCCTTTGAAATCCTTCATCACGTTGGCGGCTTTCAGGATATCCTTAGTCGTCAACTCTTTCTGCAGTGTTTTCAGCATCTTGTCCGATCCGCTGTCCGGCGAGAACGTGAACTCGTTGCAGCCAGCTCTTACGGTCTTTTCAACAAGCCTTTTGCTTATTATGTCTTCCCTGAAATGGGTCGACCAATTCATACCAACCTTACTCTTTATCAGCGAATCGCATATATTTTCAATATGCGATTTCGGATGAAATATACAGTCAGCCAAAAAAACATTGCTTATTCCAAAATTATTCCTTAAAATTTCAAATTCACCGACAACTGATTCTGGCGACCGCAGCCTTATGCATGAGCCCTGGATTATCGAGTACATGCAATAAATACATTTGAAGTTGCATCCGCGCCGCGTTTCCACTCCAATGCCGTCATAAACGCTGAAGTCTTTCGGCAATCCCTGCAATTCGAAATCCGGAATGAAGTCTATATTCTTCATCGGCTCGCGCTTCTCGGTGAAGACTACTCTGCCATTCTTCCTATAACAAATACCTTTGACTCTTTCAGGATTGCTCAGGTTTTTCAGCAGGTCAAGGAACGTCTCCCCGCCTTCGCCGACGATGCCGACGTCGATATCGAACCGTTCCATGAGCTCATTGGCAAATGCGGTAAAGCTGGCTCCGCCGACTATCACCTTTGAGCCAGATTCTTTCACGATTTTTATTGTTTCATCGAATACTTCCAGCTGTGCGTCTGCTGGAACGCCTCGTATGTAAAGGTTTCTCAATGAAATGCCAACGACATCGTAATCTTTTTTTTCCAGTCGTTTCCTCAACTCAGAAAAAGGGTTGCTGACGAGATTCATGTCGAATATCTCTGCAGAGTGGCCGTGCTTTTCCAGGTATGTCCCAATCTTCGCCAGCCCGATTGGAAAAAATCTCTGGTTGGGATTGACGTCCCAGTATTTGTTCGAGCGTACTTTCTCAGGTTTCTGGCTCAGCAAATTTATCAGTAAAACGTGCATGAAATCAACTATCGGCAAATAATTTTATAAATGAAGTTTATTTATCGTACCAGCTAGGTTTTCTTTTTGCCACACCCTCCTCGTTGAAAAGACCTGGCGCAACCGCTCTCGAAATAAACGGGTCGAAAAACAATCTCATCATCAGGGCAAGCGGACTCCTACTCCTGATAAAGTATTTGAATCCCAGCAACTTTACGTTATCAATATCCATGAAAGGCATTTTTTTCATATACCTCAGGAATTGATAAAAATAAAATTTGATTGTGACGTAGTTCCTTAACTCAATCATCTCCTTTTTTGTGAGGTATTTTGTGCGTATTATCGGCTCTGATGTAAAGTCGTACTTCCTGAAGTCGTAATTCTCTATCAATCCATCTTTTTTTGCTTTTTTCCACAAATCTGAACCAGGCAATGGCGTGTAAAACTGGAATGGTGATATATCCATCTTTAATTCAAGCGCATATCTTAGTTGTCTTAGCATTGACTCCCGCGTTTCATCTGCTATGCCAACTATGAAGGTCCCCTGTTTCATAACTTCAGGATACCTCTCGTTCATTATCCGAGCACACTCTTTTACTATGTCAACGTTCTTGTGTTTTGCATTCATGTCCTCAAGCTCTTCAGTTGTTGCCCTTTCTACGCCTATCAGTACCTGACGCAAGCCCGATTCAACCATCTTCTTGAAAATGCCAAGTTTCTCGTCCCTTACTATATCCTCAGCGCGCATGCCGTTTGAGAACCATACTATATCTAAATTTTTCTCTATCAATTTTTCCGAGAATTCCCTGCTCCATTCCGGGTTAACGTTCCACGCGTCGTCTGTAAAGAAGAAAACCCTGACCTTATATTTATGATACAGGTTCTCTATTTCCCTTATAGTTCTGTCAACACTCTTCGTTCTCCATCTTGAATATCGGCAAAGGCGACCCTTGGTAATTCTTTCCTCTGCCATCTGTGGCCAGCATATGCAGAATTTGCAGTGGCCAATACAACCGCGGGAGTGGTGCAAAGTGACCATCGGATTTAACACAAAGCTATTTTCAGTATACCTATGCATCGGCATAAGTTCGTATGCAGGAAACGGAAGATCATCAAGATTTTCAATAAGAGGTCGTGGCTTTGTTCTAATTATCTTTTCGTTTTTGCCCTTGTATGCAATGCCTTTTATCTTCCTAAATTTTTTCCGCGGTTTCTGTAGCTCTTTAACTAATTCCAGCAATGTGTATTCGCCTTCACCCCTGACGATGAAGTCTATCGGATATTTGCTCAAGCTGTCTTCAAACATGCTGGAGTGGTGGATGCCGCCGGCAACTGTCACGGTCTTTGGGTTTATTTCCTTTGCCATTTTGAAGAGCTTGCCGTCTTCATGCGAGTAGCAGGTTTCAGAGCCAGCACCAATCACGTCTGGCTTTTTCTTTTCGATTATTTTCCTTAAACTTTTCCATCCTATCTTCTCTATACAACAATCGATAACTTCTACTTTGATATTATTTTCTTTCAGAATACTCGCTAAGCATAGAAGGTTCTGCGGCATCATGAAGTTCTCGAATTCCTCAAACATCGTCCATATGAATTTTGGTGGTCTGACAAGCAAGACTTTCATAATTATTCCTATAACTGTGATATAAGATTTAAATCATTCAGTTTCAGAATAGCAGGTTTTATCTTTTCTATTGATTACGTTTTTCTGCGTTTTTATAGAATACTTTATTATCTCTTTCATCAATCTCTTTCCAAAGGCAGGGTCTATACCTTTTTTACCGCAGTTATCGGCGAATTTTTTCAGGACTACTTCCTCTCTTTTCAGGTGCCTTAATTTAATTCCGCGGGATTTCTTGTATTTCGCCATCTCCTCGACAATTTTCATTCTCCTGCCGAGCACTTCTGCCAGCTCATAATCAATTGAATCTATCTTCTTCCTCAGTTTCTCCATATTCCACTTATATATTTCTTCCTGCATATTTTTAATAAGATGCAAATGAAAATAGAACGCTACGAAAAATTTATAATTTTATCCATACTCTTGTGCATGCTTTTGCTCAGGGCATACAAAATAACCGTTGCTCCGGGCTTAGAAGCTCCGCAGAGCCTTGACGAGAATTACATAGGGATGTATGCAGCAAAAGTCATGAACGGCGAGATGATAACATCGCTTTTTTACTACATAGGACCCCATGGGATATATATCGCCACAATTTCATCCTATATATTTAATTTAAACATATTTTCCATTAGGTTTATTTCCGTATTGATATCAATATCATCTTTCTTGATTCTTTACTATCTTGTAAGGGACAGGTACGGGTTCAAGACAGCTGTCATATTTTCGTTAATGCTCCAATTGCTTCCGTCATACATTATACAGATAAGACCGTTCTATACCCACATGATTAATTACCTCCTGTTTATACTGATATTCTACCTGTTGTTCAAATTTGACGCTACAAAGAACAGGAACATAATTTATCTCATCGCATTCCTGATAGGTTCTTCCATAGCAATACACATACACGCAATTTACTTCATCGCAGCGCTGCTCGTCTCGTCAATAATCTTGAAAATTACAATACCAAAAAAATATATCATATATTCGCTGCCTTTCCTTTTGATAGGAATGATTCCTTTTATATATTATAACCTGACCCCGTGCGATACAGGAGAACTGTTCTGCACGTTCAAGTACGTACAATCCAATGTTTTTCTTACCGGAAAGGGCATATATAACATAGAAACAATGCAGAATTTTATAGGACTTTCGAAAGTATTTTTATTCAGTTCTTTTAACATATGGCCAAGTTTGGATTACCTTTCTCCACCGGAAATTTTTATATCGTGTTTGTCTCTATTCACATTTTTTATACTAATAGCGGCTTCAGTGATTTATGCGGCGATGAAAAAAAACAAGACTGATTTATTTTTGATATTCTTCTTAGGCATTTTTTTCATTGAGAATATATTCACTTTAGGCGGTATAGGGCCGTTCACATTATTGATTCTGCTACCCGTCTTATTTATTCTAATTTCAAACCTTATATCAAAATTTAAAATTCATATAATTGCTTCGATAATAATTTTTGTAATTGTATTGAATTCATTAGCCTTTATGAAATATTTCGATAATTTCAAAGATAACGATGTGGCAAGCATTGAAAATGTGGCAGAATACGTCAAAGATGCTCAAAAGAAGAATGTCGTGGTCGACGATTGGATAGTATATTATGCGATGGTATTCCATGTCGGGAATGAAAAGAATGTCTACCGATGCTACAGTTATAATGAAACAGAAGACAGCGTGTTCGTCTTTTATAGCATACCAGCGTTTGCGCAGGAATGGTTCACCATGAAGGGAACATACATAGCGTGCAGTGATGAATTTTATTCGTGGGTGAATCAATACCTGAGCCCAAAAACAATCGGAGAATACAATATTTTTAGCTGACTTTCTTGAATAAAGAAAGCATGAACTCTTTATTTTTATACATGGCCAGTGCAAACAATACCAAATTCAAGAAAGTGGTTTCCAGAAATATGTTCATCTCATTCACTGGTATTTTTAAAATTATCATGGAAGAGAACATCATAATAGGTATTATCACGATGCTAAGGCCGATGCTCACTCCTATCCTTTCCAGAATATTCAGTTCATCCTTCTTGAAAATACAATAGGTCATAAGAAGTCCTGGTATGAGGAAGAAGTAAACTATGCTGAAAGCAGCCTTCAAAACCTCTATCATGATAATAATTGCAGCTCAGATGTTAAATAACTTATAACCAGAATAACCTACAATTCCCAGCTGAAAAAAATCTTTAAATATCACGTTTTTGCATAAGTTTAGTAATGTTAGTCATTAATATAAATCATTAACGATTGACATTGATGTCAGTTAATAGACATTAATGACTAACATTAATGTCGAGAAGAGAAAAATGGAGTCAATTTTGACAGAGGAATTAATCCTCGACATCCTGCGTAGGGCTGAAACTAGCCTTACCATTCTAGAACTTGCTAAAAGGGCGAATCTGCATCGCGTGACTGCATCTAAATATCTTGCTGTTCTTGAAGCCAAGGGCTTGATTAAACGACGTGATGTCGGCAAGGCTAAATTATATTCGTTGAGTGATAGGAATGGCTAAAATAAAGAGTAAAGGTTCGGTAGAGCCGTTCATACTCATAGCGATACTGCTGCTTGCAGGATTGGGAATAGCAGGCAACCTCATATGCGGTGCCGGCTCGACTGGCACATGTCCGACAGTAGGCAACGAGTGCACTGGCGCAGTGCTATGCAATTATCCTACATGCACGTGCATTGTTACAACCACCCAGACAATAGACTATAGTGCGATATACAATTTCACTAATCTCACGATAAATTCAGGCGTTACTGTCAGCGTTAATCAGGCTGTTGGAGGTGGCGCAGGAGGTGCTGGTGGCTGTAATGCTGCTGCAGGCGGTACAGGCAGTCCAGGCACAAGTGGTGCAGGTGCAGCAGCAGGCGGCGCAGGTGCTACTGCTTCTGGCGCAGGCGGCAATAATGCAGGTGGTGGCGGCGGTGGCGCAGGCGCAACAGGTGATACTTATGGTGGTTATGGCGGTGGCGCAGGCGGCGCAGGCGGCGCAGGCGGCTCAACTATGGGTGGTGGCGGAGGCGGCGGCGGTAAAGGAGGTTTAGGTGATAGTGGCGGTTGTGGACCAGCAGGCGGCGCAGGCGGCAACGGTGGCGGAAAAATCACGATTTATGCGAATAGAATCAATGTAATAGGCACTTTTAATGCAGTTGGCTCAACAGGAGGTTCGGTAAGCGGTGGTGGTGGTGGTGGCGGCGGTGGCGGAAATATCCTATTATATGGTAACTATATCGCAATAAGCGGTACTGTCAGCGCTACAGGCGCTACAGGCGGTACAGGCAACCAGCAGGGCGGCGGCGGTGGCGGCGGTTACGTTCTAAGAACATCTTCATGCTCGGATTCATTAACTGGTTCGGTATCCGTAGCAGGCGGCTCGCCTTCAGGTGGAGCAGGTACGAGCAGCACAGCGTCAGGCAGCGGCTGGTTCAACGTGACGAGCAATTGTACAGTCAACTGCGAGTGCGCTTCGAATAACTGCATATCGGATTACGATACTTACGGGCAATTTTGCTGTGCCTCTGGTCAATGCACTCATAATAACAACTGCTTCAGCAACGGCCAGACGTCAGAAGGCTATTCATGCTCGAGCGGCACGTGGGTCGTGCCTGCATTTGCAATAATATCGCCGGCGAATACAACACTAACCAAATCTGCGGTTGACTTCAACGTGAGCACTGGAATGAACACGAGCTGGTGCGGTTTCTCGTTGAACGACACCGCGAACGTAACGATGACGAAATTAAACACAACCTATTTCAACTACACGAACTCATCGATGATCAATGGCTACTGGTATGTTAGATTCTACTGCAACGACACAGGCGGCAGGATGGGCAACACGACTGCCAGGTACTTCACCGTTTTGTCATACACACCTATAATAACAAAGAATTCGCCGCTGAACAGAACGTATTCATCATCTAATATTGACTTCAATGTCTCGTTGAACATAAATGGCAGCTGGTGCGGTGTGAGCATAAATGAAACAGCTAACATCACGATGGAAAGAGGAACGCCAGTCACAAGCAGCGGCGGAACAACAACGACATCATCGAGAGCCTGGTGGAACACATCATTCCCGTACAGAAAAGCGATAACCATATGGAACACTGCAGGCGACCAAACGAATTATCAGGCCGCAGTGAATGTGAGCAATGCGACGTATGATAACAACGGATTAGTCGGCAGCTGGCACTTCTCCGAGTCCTCTGGCAACCTTTCAGCTGATAGTTCCGGCAGCGGCAATGACGGAACATGCACGAACATGCCTAACTCAAATTGTAACTTTACGACTGGAAAATATGGAAACGCATTGAGCTTTGACGGAAGCGATGATTACGTTAGTAATACCGGGCTCAGTCCAAATATTAACGGAAATCTCACTTTAGCGTTTTGGTTTAAAGGAAATTTCAGTCATGCATATCAAGCAAGAATGATGGACTTGGCTCAATCATCTTCAACAGGTTTACAGCCGTCTATGACCACTTCCGGAACAGTAGGTATTGATAATGATGGTGGACCTCTGACCACAATCTTTACGTCAACTTCTAAGAGTGACGGAAATTGGCATCACTTTGTTGTAACAAGGAGTGAAACAAACTATAGTGTTTATGTTGACAATTCGTATGTTGGTTCAGTAATTGGAACGGTTCCGACTTACACAAGGATTTTTATTGGTACTAGGTCTGGACTATCTAGTTATTTCAACGGCTCAATCGACGAGGTCCGCATATACAACCGCGCGTTATCCGCGTCAGAAATCGCCGACCAGTACAGTGCAACAAAATCGCGGCTCGATTACGGAGATTTGCGTTTCACTTACTACAACTCGACGTCAGGAAATGAAACGTTACTGAACCATTGGCAGGAGAACGACAACAAGGTCTGGGTCAATGTAACGTCGCTGGTCAATAACACGAATACGACAATCTACATGTATTACGGCAATGCTTCTGCGAATTCGACGAGCAACGGCACGGCGACGTTCGAGTTGTTTGACGACTTTGACAATTTGAACAGTTGGACACAACAAGCAGGAACTTGGACCGTTGCCAATAGTATATTGACGGTACCTAATAGTGCAAATGTTTATCTACGGCATAATACACCAATCTCTCAATCCATATACGCAGTAGAAAGCAAATTCAAAATTACTACTGGCGTACGACAAGTAATGGATGTTGAAGCTAACAACCCTATGATTAATACCGCTGCACTGGAGGCAGAATATCGTAGTGATGAGGATAAAATATATTTACATTCAGATGCGATTAATCCTGCCAGTGCTAACTATACAATAGATACCAACACATGGTATATAAGAATCATAAAGGTTAAGTCTGGAGCCAATAAAGTTGGTATAGATTCAGCTACAAGGTCAAATTATACTGAAGTTACCCAAACCAACGATGGCTCAGGTACAGGCAATTATTTGGGGTTCCGCGAGAATAATGGTGGTCAGTCAGAGTGCGCTTGGATATTGGTCCGCAAATACGCATCATCAGAACCATCCCCGTCAATCGGCAGCGAAGAGACGTACAGCTGGTGGAACACATCATTCCCGTACAGGAAGCCAATAACGATATGGAACACTGCAGGCGACCAAACGAATTATCAGGCCGCAGTGAATGTGAGCAATGCGACGTATGATAATAACGGTCTTGTTGGTTCGTGGCACTTCAGCGAGTCCTCTGGGAATCGCACAGCTGATTCGTCTGGAAATAGCAATGACGGAACTGTATATGCTGTCAACAACGATGACCCGTCTTCTGCCATGCTGAGCCAATCCGGTCTGGTTGCGTGGACTCCTGCAAATCTTGTAGACAACGTTGTGACTACGGCCGGTTTCCATACTGATTCATCAGGAATAGGAAGTTACTTCAAGATAGATTTGGGTGCAGGCAACGCAAAGGAATATGTCAAGGCAAGATTGTACGCTTATTCATCTACAGTCTATGCGACATGGGACATCTGGTATTCAGACGACAACTCAGCATGGACAAAAGTCTATACAGGAATGAGCATGTCAGCAGTGGGTGCGAATGCTTGGCAGAGTACAACATGGGATCCTGCAGGAGCGCACAGATATTGGATGTTCAACAAAACCGATGCAGCAGCAGGCGGTGGCTATCACGGCGAGCTCGAGATGTATTCATTGAATCGGACGACCGGGAAATACGGGAACGGTTTGCAGTTTGATGGTGTGAATGATTTTGTTAATATTACAACAATAAGTGTCCCAAGCAGCATTACTGTTTCGGCATGGGTGTATTCCACCAACTTCAGCGCTCCGATGATGGTTGTGGAAAAATCACCTGTCAATGCCCAATGGGAACTCTACTTTGAAAATAACGCAGGAGTAACACGTGGAATAAAATGGAGAGGGGGTGCAGCTGATGAATCATGTGCCTCAGGCGACTGGCCGACAAGCTTGAATAATCAGTGGCATCATGTTGTTGCGACACAAAACGGAACCACATGCAATCTTTACATTGACGGCGTTCTAAATAAAACTGCGACAATAAACGCTATAGGCAACGGTGCAGGCCCAATTTATATCAGCAGTTACGATGCAACTTCATATTGGTTCAACGGCACCATCGACGAAGTCCGCATATACAACCGCGCATTATCTGCGAGTGAAATTGCTGACCAGTACAATGCAACGAAATCAAGATTGGATTACGGAGATTTGCGGTTCACATACTACAATTCATCGTCTAATACTGAAACATTATTGAACCACTGGATTGAGAACGACAATAAAGTGTGGGTGAACGTCACATCATTGCTCAACAACACGAATACGAAAATATTCATGTATTACGGAAACGCTTCTGCAAATAGTACGAGCAACGGAACGGCGGTGTTCGACTTCTTCGATGACTTTTCTGGCACGGCGATAGATACAACAAAGTGGGATGAGACCGATTCAGGTAGCTATATTTATCAGAATAATCGACTCATAATAAGTGAGGGTCCTGGTAACTGGGGTAATGTAGCTTTATTTAGTGACTCTACTTTTGCTCGCACTTCAGGTAGTCTTTATAGAGAACTCATATTCAAGATGCAGTCGATGTGCCAGAGGGGCGCATCATATACAGAGACTACCATGTGGGGCTGGAAAGATACAGGAGCAGGCGTCAGCTATACAGATATGCCACATGCTTTGTACCATTATAACAGTGGAACACCTACTGTAGATATTTATGAAGATGGTACAAGTCGTGGTACTTTTGGTACCTTTGTTTGTGGCACCCAGTACTGGGGCAAGGTATCTCTAACCGCAAACGGAGCAAAATATTACAAAAGCACAGATGGAAATAGCTGGACACTTATCTACACAGGAACAGCTTCTAGCGAGACACCGCTTAAGGTAGGTTTAACACATTATCAGGGCGGGGATAGCTATTTCGATGATGCATTTGTCCGCAAATACGCATCAACAGAACCATCAGTATCGATGAACAGTCAGGAAGGCTACACAGGAACCACAATACAAACCGTTGCAGGACAGACAACGACATATCCTTTCAACCTCACGAAGAGCATGGCGGATGGAACGCACTCTGTGATGTTCTACTGCAACGACACCGTAATCGGCGATATGGGCAATACGCCACTCACGTACTTCAGCGTTGATACGGTTCCGCCAACCCTCACTGCATTATCACCAAGCAACACGACATACTCCACAACAGCAATGAATTATTCGGTAAATGCAAATGAGGAAGTCTCGTTCTGCTCGTATTCGTTGAACGACGGAGCGAACCAAACGATGAACAAACTGAATGCAACGTCATACAATGTAACAGCAGCGACAACAGATGGATTCAAGAAGCTCGTGTTCTACTGCAACGATACCGCGAACAATACTGGAACATCGAGTGCAAGTTACTTCACTTTAGATTTACCGCCGACAATAACAATAGTATCGCCGCTGAACAAGACGTACACGAATACAGTGATAGATTTCAACGTATCCTTAGATCAGACAGGCAGTTGGTGCGGCGCATCGATAAACGAGACTGCGAACATAACGATGACAAAATTCAATAATACTTACTTCAATCTTACAAAAACATTGCCTGAAGGTCTACACAACGTAACGTTCCACTGCAATGACACGAATGCAATGATGGGCAACACTACAAAGAATTTCTTCACAATTACTGTGATAACTGTTGCATCCGGGCTCACGATGAAGTCAGAAACGCACAACCTCACGTTCGAGATAGAAATGAATTCGACAATCGCTGCAGGAACGCTCGCGACTGTGAACTACACGATATTCAATCCTGATCCGTATTGCAGCGATAACCTGACGACTGGCTATTGCGACAAGAATCATACTGATTACATAAACGCATCTGAAATCCGTCTGTGGTTCGGCGAAAATCTTACGTATCAGACGCTGTCGATATTGATACAGGGATACGAAGAAATCCTTGGTCGTTACACAGTTGCAGTGCCGTCAACTGACACGAACTGCATTGACATCAAAGCAGAATTAGTTTACAACGACAAGTTCAACACGACGAGATTCGTAACTTCGAATATTCTGCAGCGCGGGTCGTGCCCGTCGTTCAGAAACGCAACGAACGCAACGTGCCGCTATGCGCACGACTGCTTAGAGGGATTATACTGCCTCGACTCAAATAATGATACGATACCTGACACGTGCAAGAACCAGACAGCGAGCTTGAATAATTCTCATTACGGCTATCTATGCGATTACAGAAGCGCTGCAATGGAAGAGCGCGTTGACATAAATGGCCAGTGCAAGTTCGCGTCAGCAGGAACACACCACCGAAATCTGCCAAACGGATACAACTGCGAATATGAAGACGACTGCCTCGGTTACTATTGCTGGGACACCGATGGCGATCGCATCAAAGAATGTACCAATACTGCGACAGCAGGAAACGCGACAG
>JAZDNV010000027.1:0-27187 GCA_043799385.1 Candidatus Aenigmatarchaeota archaeon
TTATATTCATCGTCAGAAAAGCCAGAATTGATGCCTGCTCCAAACTCGACAAAAACGGTATGGCCGGCGTTCACCAAAGCCTTGACACCGTT
The DNA here is from genome assembly GCA_043799385.1 of Candidatus Aenigmatarchaeota archaeon. Lineage (GTDB taxonomy): Archaea > Aenigmatarchaeota > Aenigmatarchaeia > GW2011-AR5 > GW2011-AR5 > JAZDNV01. The sequence continues at coordinate 93 of JAZDNV010000027.1, forward strand.
TGGGGTCAAGCCAACCCGGTTCTCGCCGGTTTTTATCTCTTTAACAGTCCCGACATTCATCTTTTTATTTTGGTTTCGGTTATATAAAAAAGTTTGTATCATATTTTTTAAAAATTTTAGCCAATAAAGTATGAAATTGATTTTTAAGATTCTTTAACTTTCTGCACCAACGTTAATTATGAAAATCTTATCGCTGATATCCGGCGGGATTGACTCGCCTGTCGCTGCGGCAATGCTCGCGAGAAAACACGAGGTGATATTATTGCATTTCTACCTTTACCCGTATTATGTGAAAGAGTCGCTGTTCCTGACCGTAGACGCGATGAAAAGGCTGGAGAAATTTGGAATCAAAAAAGTTATTATATTTCCATGGAAAGAGGTATTCGATGCAATGGGGCGCGGCGGAAAATACAGATGCGTCTTATGCAAGAAGTCGATGTTCAAGGCCGCGGAGCTCGTGTGCAAAAAAGAGAAGGCGAGCGCGATTGCCACTGGCGAGGCGCTCGCACAAAAGGCGAGCCAGACGCTTGACAACCTTTATGCAACGAGCTATGGAATCAAGGTGCCTATACATCGTCCGTTGCTTGGACTTGACAAAAATGAGATTATAGAAATATCAAGGAAATTCGGATTGTTTTCCGAGAAGCATGCCGGCTGCTGCAAGGTTATCCCGTACATGCCGTCAACCAAGGCTGATGCGATGATGATAAACGGCTTGTACAAAGAATTGAAATTGCAGAAAATCATCGAGAAGAACCTCAAAAAAACCGTTGAAGTAAAAATTGAAAAGCTGGACTACACGATAACCGATAGACTATGACATGTAGCTTTGCACAAAAACCAGGCTATCGTCACAGAGACGATAGCCTACCATCGATGGACATCTCGCGGCGTTCACTTTTTGTGCAAAGCTATGACATGTGCATTTTCTCCCAGCTGTTGAATTCGTCATCGCTGATTCTAGTTTTCTTTTCACGCTGTTCTAAAAAATTTTTCCTTATCGCTAATCCAACGACTATACCGAATGCCAACCCGAAAAGATGCGCGATATGGGCAACGTCGGTTGGTGAAAAGGTACCGAGCAGGTCTATCATTGCCCAGAAGCCTGCGGCAACTACCATGGGCATCGGCGCGCCGTAAACCCAGACAACCATTCTCGGTCTTATTGCAGCTAAGCACCCCATAACGCCAAATATCGCGCCGGACGCGCCTAACACGGATTTATAGAATAACGCAGCGCCAACGCCTGCGATAATACCGGATAAAAAGAATATTATCAGAAATTTTCGGCCACCGATGATTTTTTCGAGTATTGAGCCGAACAATGCAAGCGCAAAGATATTCGACAGCAGATGCTCTGCACTACCATGCAGAAATATCGAAGTGAGCAGAATCCAGGGCCGTAGCAGAACGTCTGCTGAAACAAGAACGAAATCGTCTGTTATCTGCGGCGTTTGCAAGATGAATATAGCTATGCAGAGAATTGACAGCTTTATGGCATACCACTGGAACTTCATTTAAAATAAATGATTGGAAAGAATAAAAACGCTACTTCATATCCTTTATTGTTATCGCGTTGGCCGGGCAGATTTCTGCTGCTTCCTTGTTGCAGCCGACATCATTCAACATTGTCTTCTTCGGGCATGCCTTGGTGCCCTTCATCTCCCAGTTGGCGCAAACTGACGTGCACGAACCGCAGCCGATGCACGCATTCTTGTTGAACTCTATCTTGTAATTCATTTTACTGCCTCGTTCATCGCTTTCAGCATTTCTTTTAACTGCTTATCGTTCATGCCATGAGACATCGCTCCACCTTCAACTGTCTCAAAAAAAGCGACATGGCAGCCAATGCAGTGAAGCCCGTGCTTCATCATAATTTCTGCTGCTTTAGGATATTTCTCGACGACCTCGCCAAGCATCATGTCTTTTGTTATTTTTTCTTTTTTTGCTTCGCTCTTTGAAGTTTTTTCCTTTTTCATAATCATTATTTCTTAATGTCTTCGACAACGATTTTGCAGGTTGTCGGCAGCTTATATTTAGCCTGCTTCAAAGCTAACTTCGCTGTTTTTATACAGTTGCTGTTTACGCGTATCTCGATTATTTTCTGGCCTTCATGAACCTGCGCGGCTGTGGACATAGGTTTGCCGAAGCTCTGTCTCATTCCCTGCTGGAAACGGTCAGCACCGGCGCCCGTAGCGAGTGCGTTCTCGCGCAAAACATGGTGAGGAAAGACTCGGATTTTGAAGAAAAAAGAATTGCCTTTTCCTATGTTCTTCTCCAGCGTCTGGACTGCCGATACGCGAGCTGCTTCCAATGAATTGTGGCGAATCTGCACATCCTCGTTGGACACAAGAAATATCGCGTTATCGTAAACCTGCTTCTTGCCTAATTCGAACTCCGTGAGCTTTGGCTTAGGCACTCCTTTTACGTAGCCCTTTCTAGGGACATGAATCGATACTCTAGTGTAAGGCCTGTGATGCCTTCTGTAACATCTTCCTGGTCTAAGTGCCATAATATCACATAACTAACGTTTTGAAAGATTCTTAAGCTTAATCATGAGCTTTGCATAAAAACTAGGCTATCATTGCAGAGATGATAGCCTACAATCGATGTACATCTCGCGGCGTTCACTTTTTGTGCAAAGCTTTAATCATTGCGCGTTAGTATTTTTCATTCAGAACAAACCTGAACAGCAGCGGCGTAAGTATTATTGTAACCAGAACAAAGCCTATTACGACTGTATATAATTGCTGACTTATGATGCCCATTACAAGAGCGATTTGTGCAATGGCGATGTTATAGCAGCCGCGAGGTATCATTCCTACACCAATCATCATCTTCTCTTTTCCATGATAACCGAAGAAGCCTGATAAAACACCGGAACCTACATATTTTGCAACGACTCCTAATGCGACTAGTGCCATTATCACCCAGAAGAAGTTGAAAAACGCAGCGACGTCAACGAATATTGCAGAATACGCAAAATAGAGCGGTATCAAAAAGCCATAGCCTATGGATTTCATCTTCGGCAGTATGACAGGCTCTGCAAACTGGCTCTTGGACATTGCCATGCCTGCCAGGAACGCTCCGGCTATGTAACCTAAACCAATATTCTCGCTTAACGCGGAGAAGATGAACAAGAGAAATATAGACACGGCAAGAAGGATTTCTTCGTCCATGAAATACCTAGTCGAGCTCAATGCTCTGTTTACTATCTTCGAGCCGACAGTAGAAATCAGGAATATGAAACCGATTATCAATAACAGCAACTTGAACAGCTCGTCGAATATAACCGTGTGGTTCTTGGAATACATCATCAGCGCTGAGAACGCCAGTACTGCGAAAATCGTGTCAGCTAGATTAGCAGCCATCAGCATCTTTCCGCCCCTTGAATGATATATTCCTTTTTCAGATATCACGCGTATAGCCACCGACGTGCTTGTCGACAGTATGAGAACGCCTATTATAAAGCCGGTGACGATGCCGGAAGAAGCAATGGCAGAACCGGCATTGATATCCGGCAAGGCGACACCGAACGCTATGCCAAATACCAGGGAGAGCGCACAGCCGACAACGCCGATGTAGCACGCTGGGTAGACGATGTCTTTTATATCGTCAAAAGTTGTCGACAAACCTATCAGGAACATCAGAAAGACCACGCCGAGCGTTGCAATATAACCTAGCGACTCGTAAGGCGTTATTATATGCAGAATTGCGCCTAGAAGCACGCCGGCCAAAACTTCGCCTACTAGCGGGGTAAGGCTGAGCCTGTCTGTAATCTCGCCGAGTATCTTTGCGCCAACGAGCAGAATTCCTATATCAAACAGCAATTTAACTATCATAATCACATCGCTATCCAACTATAAACTTAAAGATAATTGTGCTGGAGACTATAAAATAATAATAGAAGTAGAGCGCCGAGAGCAGGAGTTTCCAAACCTTTCCTCTTAGCTTTCTTTTCCCAAGGCTTTTCTTTCTAAGAAAAGGCTTTTTTGAACCTGCGCGAGCGTAATGCTCACATGCTTTCCAGGCATGCGCGTATAGTCCTAATCCTTCTTTTGATTAATCTTTTCTTTTAAGAAAAGATTAGTTGGACCAAGCTCCGCCATCTCGGCATCTATAATATCAACTTTCTTTCCTGCTAGACTTAAAAGCATTTAGTCTTGAGAATCAGAACTTCTCCGCGTCCTCGATTAGCATGTCTGGGATGTCGCCGTCCAAGACCTTGTAACGCAGGCGGCATTTCTTGCACAGCAGAATATTCTTCTTCTTATCATAATCGACGTCTCCCTTGCACTTCGGGCAGGCAAGTATGTCGAGCAATTCTTTTTTGAGCATATTATTTCATCTGCTTCAATTCTTAAAAACCTTATTCTGTGACTTTTATGTCCCATTTTTTCAAAAATTTGTCAACATCGAGACCTTTTTCAAGTATGAAAGTTATCGCATCCGCAATGCTAGCAGCAGGGCGCTCTGATAATGATTTTATTATAACAGAATAGTTGGCCCTGTATTGGTCTTTTTCAACCGTCTCTAATGCCTTATAGAACTTCGTTGCCAAGCCGTCTACGCCTGATATTTCTTGGACAATATTAACAAAACCAGCAAAAAGTTTCCTTTCCTGCCAGTTAGGACTTTTTCCCAAAATGTATCTTACGTTGCTGTCGAATTCGCTACTCTTCATTGTATCGAATGCTTGCTTTAGCGGTTCTAGCTCTGGATAGGAGAATAATTCGTCCAGAGCGCCTTTGTAATAATCGGTTCGCTCTGGTTCTTTTGCTGCCCTGATAACATCATCAGGAGCTGATTTCCTTCCATTCTCCTCTAGTATGTCGTAAAACTTCGACGTTTCTGATGGAGTGAGATATACACGGCCGTCCATTAATCTTCCTAATCTGCTTCTTCTGGCAAGACTACGCAGATAGTCTATGTTATAACCTACAAATCCCTGAATGTCTTCGAGCGTTGAATATTCGCGAAGCTTCACCCCGATTTCTTTCAATTGCTCATCTGTTATACGATTGTCTTTTATTTTTATCCCGAACTCTTCTGCAAAATCCTTAGAACCACGCGTCAGTTTCGTTCCCAGCATCTTCGAAGCCTCAGCAATAGAGTAGTCAGCCATACGCCTATCAATATGGAAAAGTTTTAATTGGTTAGAAATCAGTGGTGAGAGAAAGTCCTCTCTCCAGTAAGCACCATCGCTATGCCGTATTTGTTTGCAGCTTCTATTGATTCTTTGTCCTTGATAGAGCCGCCTGTTTGCGCGACTGCTTTAATATCTCTTGGAGCAATAGCATCTACAGAATCAGGTTCAGGGAACAATGCCTCGGATGCAAGAACACTACCTTTAGTAGAATAATCAAAGATTTTATTTCTTTCGAATGCTATATCCTGTTTCACAGCTGCTGTATTGAAATCGTCGATCTTTCTTATGCTATCTACGACAGAATAGACTCTTGCCTGTTTGCCAGTTCCAGGGCTTATCAGTACGCCGTCCTTTACTATCGCTGTTGCATTAGACCTCAAAACCGCCGCAGCATACCAAGCGAACCTTAAATCCGACAACTCTTTTCCAGTTGGAGCTCTTTCAGTAACCACGCCTAAACCTGTAAGTTTTTCACCGTTGCTTCTTGTGTATTCTTTTGCCAAGAAGTCGTCAGGTTTCCTTATCCTTGATAAAAACCTATCCTCAAACGATAGCATGCCATCAATACCGCCTTGTGCCTTTATGACAGGTGCCGCCATGTCACCATCGTATTTCGGCATACTTTCAAGACCCTTGTACAGAAGCGCACGCAAATCAGGCCTTTTATCCAATTCAGCCATAGCTCCCTGTTCATATTCAGGGGCTGCAACAACTTCTATGAAATATTTTGTTTTATCATTTGATTTCTCAACCATCAATTGCGCTAACTCTTTGGTAACAGGCTTATTGAATCCGACTACTCCGCCGAATGCAGAAACAAAATCGCAGTACCATGCCCTCATAAATGCCTTTTCTAAATCATCGCTGACTGCTGCGCCACAAGGGTTTTCGTGCTTCATCACTACGCATGTTGGCTCATCCATATACTTGAGCAACTCAGCTGCCCAAAAAGAGTCTTCTATATTAGTCAGCGAGAAACCGCCTTTCCCTGATTTGACGGATTCAACGCGGAAATCATAATCAGCGGGAACAAGCAATGTAAAAAGTTGGTGCGGGTTCGTTCCGTATCTCTCTGGTATCATTGCATGGACATAATCCACCTTATTTTTTGTTCCGTCCTGGTATTCTATTTCTATCGTTAAGTGCGTGGGTTTGTTGCCCTGTAACGGTCTTCTGTACTGCTGTTTTATCTCAGTCATTTAATCGCCATGAAGGTTTCTTACTGCAAGCTCCCACTTTCCGTTAACAGGTTTAGTGAGTATCGCTGCTGCGGTGCAGACAATAAATTCCTTATCCATCCAGTCAAATAAGTCATCGGCCAATCGCTGTGCGGTCTTTCCCTCAGCCGGAAGTTCTAGCAACTTTGGCTCGTGGTTTATCACGATATCTCTTGGCGAAGCAGGGTTACCTGCGTATGTCGATATTCCTTCTATGCTGCCTGATTGATACGACGACCCTAAAATTTCAACTTCGCTTGGCCTTGATATTATGCCTAATGGCATTCCACAGTAATCTACTAAACCCCCTATCCTAGGCGTATATGGCGTTCTGTTTGGTCCGTCTAGTTCAGGACCAAATTTTTTTAAAACTCCGTGCAAATCATTGGTATTCAATATATCTTCTGTGTGCACACCATTACTTACAACTGCTATACTTTTCTTGACCTTGATTCCATTATAGAAAATGAACTCTTCTCCCTTTATCTGGTCTTCAAGCGTTTTCTTTTCAATCTCGTTCAGTTCCTTGACCAACAGTGAGACATTCTGATACGGAATACTACCGCTAAGATAACCTTTTATTAAGTTCTTCTCTGCATTGGAGATTTTATCATACGGCTTTCTTGTAAGAGAGGAGCCTATAAAAATCCTTGACTCATATTTATGTGCTATTCTTGCCTTGCTTGAATCGCTTCGACCAGAAACAGCATAAACGCAAACGGGCTTGCCTTCTTTTGTAAAACCAACCCCGACTATTCTCCCAAGATAGACCATGTTACTTTTTTGTAAAAGGTTATTTATAAAATTGATGCAAAAATTTATCAGATTGTAATTCATCTGTAATGCTGCTGTGGTTATTTCATTTTCGGGTAAATTCCTTTCTGAATAATCACGCGATCAGTCTTCGCAGCGAGTCCGCTTCGCTTCATCATCTCCTCGCTGGTCATGTTCGATTTTGCCAGGGCGATTAATTCTCCTTTCAGCGAGAGCAGCGCAACTAAATCTTCTTTTTCAATCCCTTTCTCAATTCTGCTGATGCCTTGCGAATAGAGCGGCGAGCCATCAACGATTGTGGCAATCGCGGAGTCTTTGACTATTATCTTTCCGGTGTGCTCTATCGCGGCTTCGACCGGCAGAACGTATTCGCGTATTCTTTCGTCGCCGCTGCTCTTCCAGAATTCGTAAGAATCGACTAAATCTTGTATTTTCACTGACATGCTCTCATCGAATCTGCCAACTCTTGTTCTTCTCAATTCGCTCATGTGCGCGCCGCCAGTCTCACGACCAATCTGGTGGCAGATAACGCGAATATACGTTCCTGCCTCGCAGGATACGCGAAATAAAACATCTTTGCCTTTTCTCTCAAGCATTTCGAATGAATGTACTTTGCGCGTTCGCTCTTTTCTGGCTACAGCGCTTCTTCGTGGCGGCGTCTGCCTTATCTCACCCGTGAATTTCTTTATCACTTTCGCCAACTCGCTATCGCTGACGTCTTTGTGCAGATGCATTATTCCTACGTACTCTTTGTCCAGTTTCTGCAATGCCGGAATAACTTTGCAGGCGTTTTCTAAAGTAATCGGCAGAATTCCTGATACGCCTGGGTCGAGCGTGCCGCTGTGACCGGCGCGACTAAGGCCAAAAATCTTTTTTACAGTCGCAGAGACGTCGTGGCTAGTTGGACCGCACCACTTGTCTAAAATCACCAAGCCGTTCTTGATTAATTCTTCAACAGAACGAGAACCCGGGTATTTTCCATACTCCATTATTGCTATGTCGTTTGATTTTACCAGGAATTCTTTCATACGCTTATCTTCATCAATTTTCTTAATAAAAGCATGACTGGTATTGCAATTATGAAATACCAAGGAAACCATCCTAGATTACTTCCAACCAACGGCAGCGGCAGCGGAGTGAATGCACTTATTCTCATGAACTCTATCCTTTCTGGGCTGCAAAAGAATGATAAAAATAAGCAACTGTGCCCCTTGTACGATATCAGCCACTCTTTGTTGTCCATATTTTTAACGCACGGCTGACTGCAGTTATCAGTGATGCCGTTCTTTATCATTATCGCATCTCCGTTTCTCTGCAAATTGTAGACAACGCCACTCATGTTCAATTCTCCCTTGTTTTCCTTCAAAACAACTGCATGGTCTCCGTATGAACCTATCAACCATGGAAAAAGCAATATCACGATTACCATCGAAGCAAGCATGGGTTTCATCGACATCTGCATCTTTTTGCTGTTCTCGTGCATTGCCTCCTTGAACAGCTTGTTCATCCCTTCCATGTTGCCTTTCTTCTGCTCCTGCTTCGCCCTGTCATTTATTTCTTTCACGCGCTCATTGATTCTTTTTACTTCATCTTGGTTCATGAGGAATTTGTAAGGGATATTAATCAAAAAGAGAACTATGAAAGCAAATATCGCTATTGCAAGAGACGAATCTAAAGTAAGCAGCGGCGAGAAAAGAAAATCAAGCATCGCATCACTTTTTGAACTCTATCTTTTTTATTCTGTATCCTTTGCCAATCGTGTGCTTTTTCTTGCATTCCTTGCAAACATAGCGGAAATCCGTTTTCTTGGTCGGCTTTTCCCTGCCCTTTGGGTTCTCCTTCGGGAAAGAGCCATAACCGGCGAGCTTGCGAAGATATCGTCTCTGCCCTTTGCTCGTCTGCCTTCTGGGCTTTCTTTTCGCTTCTTCTACTGTGTGTTCCGTGTGTTTCTTGCAGAACGGGCAGTATCTCTTCTGGACTTTTGGTATTATCATTCTTCTATCATCTCCAAAACACCCTGCTCCAACAGCAAGTCGTTGACCTGCTTTGGAATCGAGTCTATATCCAAATTATCATTCTCTTTTAGGTTGTATACCTTTAAATCTGGACCTACGAACGCTGGAATGCTCTTCTTCACCCTATAGAATATCCTTTTTTCATTTGTTTCCTCCTTCTTCAGTTCGAGAAATGTTTTTTCCCGAAATTTCTTAAGCTCTTCCAGCATGAAATAAAACAAATGCTCTTCGCTCTTCATGAGATTCTCAGGCGGAAGCGCGGTTCTTGCTGTGTAGAGCAGCGAATCCATGAGCTTTCTTTCGCGAATTTCAAAAAGACGTTTTATTGTGTTCTTTACGTTTTCCATCTCGATCATCTCCCGCGAGCTTTTTTCCTTTACCGCCTCTTTCTTGCGAAGGTAATCATTAAGCTCTTCGATGAGATTATCAGGCAATTTTTGCATCTTGCCTTCGCTGCGTTCAGCACGTTCAAAATCCCGAATCTTCTCGAAGGTGAGCATAATTAGAAATAAGGACGAAACTATTAAAACATTAAAATGTCATGATGAACATGGATTACGTAACTATACTCGGGCTGGTTACTGGTGCTCTGGCAACAATATCGTTTTTGCCACAGGTGATAAAGGTCTGGAAAACCAAGTCCACAAAGGACATCTCTCTTGGCATGTATCTTATTTTTTGCACAGCCAGTTTTCTCTGGATAGTGTACGGAACACTCATAAACAGCATACCTGTCATGGTCACCAATATAGCTATTCTGATTCTGGCACTGATAATCCTGGCTTTCAAACTGAAATATAAATAATCATATATCTGAGCCGTGCGTTCTGCCCACATGGATGTCAAGGCTCTTTCTCGTTTTGAACGCTTTGTCGCATTTCGCGCACTTGAACAGCGGACTCTTCCACTCTACCTTCTTTTTTTTCATAATGCGGAAGGGATAGGTCACCGGATTCTTTATGCCTCTGCAGTATTGATCGGGTTTGCACAAGCCAATGTCAATATAATACATGTTGTTGCTGCAATTCGCCGGCGGAGTGCTCTCTCTCTTCTCGTGATAGCGTATCGTCGACAGAACTATGCTGTTGGGCAATGTGGATTTGTTATTTTCATTCCACTTGAATATTCTCTCCTGTATCTCCTGCGGAGACCAGTTCATCATCCTAAGGAAATTGACCAAAGTGAAAATGCTGCGCTTTCTTCCATCTGACAAGCCTCCTAAAATTAATTTAATGCAAGGCGGGAAAAGTTCTTCATCTATCTTCTTGTCCCAGCTTATTATTCTCTTCGGCTTTGCCTTTTCTTCTTTCATCATCATGGCGTTCCAGTCCAGCGCCGCAAGAAGGAGCGACTCGGCTTCGTTCTCCTCGCCTCTAAAAAATACTTCTGCTACCTTTACTTTTTTCGGGTTCGCAGATTCGATTGAGAAGTTTTTCAGCTGCTGGAAATTTATCGGCAGCGAGGCAAGCCATGTCTTCTCGTTTAGCGAATATGGCGCGCGGAAAAGGTGGCGAGAGCCCCAATCTTTTTCGACCTCGACAAAATAGTACGGGTCGAGCTTGTCCGGCGGCTCCTCTAAGATGCTTAGCAGCTCCTTAGCGCTCTTTCTTCTTATAAGCTCGCGCATCAAATCGTCGGCGATGCTGTTCCTTATGAATGCCGCGATTATGCGCGGTATTTTCGGGTATTGCTTTGCGAATGGCGTAAAATCTATCTCTTTCGGAAACATCTCGTTCGTCAGGCAGATGTGAAAGCCGCGGCGACCTGAAAATTTTATTCCGTAGTTCCTTATCCCGTAACGCTCAAGAAAATTGCATATCATCGTCGCCGTGAGCTGCGCCTCATCGATTCCGATTTTTGAATCAATGTCAATAACGATGTCGAATCCTTTCCTCAACTGCTCATAATTTTCGTTCGTCAGCTGCATGACGTTCTTCCATTTCTCGACAGAGATATGAAATGAAGTTATACCTTTTTTTGCCATCTGCACGATGTCGCTAGGGTATTGGATCATGTTTGGCCGCGAATCATAGCTGCCATCGAAATAAGCACCGACTACTTCACGGTCCTTTGAGTTCTTGACAAGCTCGTTGATTATATCCTCTCTTGAGTAGTATTCAATGATTTCTTGCTTGTTCATAAAATTACTTCGGTATAAGAAATTAAAAACTACTTGACGAGCAGCTTTGCTGTCTCTATCGTGTATTTCCAGCCCTTTGGTAGTTTTCCGCTCCTGACGTAATACTTCACTAATCGTCTTATCTTGCTCTCTAATAGCTCGAGGCCGTGCTTTGACGTTGCATCCTTCTTGTTGTCGCTCATGTGGCGGTGCAGATCGACCGCTTTCTTTATTAGATTATAAAGGTCCTCAGGCACTTCCTTCTTTGTCGCAGCAACGTCCGATATGCGAAAACCGAACTGACGCACGTCCGGGATGCCGTACTGGTCTCGAAGAATCATTCCTATCTTGCTCGTCGTGTTGTCTTTAGCGAGCTTGAGTATAAGCTTCTCTATCTCGTTCCTGTCGTACTCTACCCAGGTCGCTTTTTTAAGCGGCTTGTTCGAGCCGTGCTTTCCGTGTTTTCTTGAATGCATTCTTGCCATATTATCGTTCCCTGTATCTTCCTCTTTTTTCTATCTCACTTAATGTTTTAATAACTTTCCCAGCCTCGCTATATTCCTCGCTGTAAACTTTTAATATTGTCTTCCAGGCATCATCCAGAACGGCGAAGTGCGTTGATTCCAGCGCCTCGTGCAGAAGATGCAAATCGATTGCTTTATCCTCGGTGCGCTTGCTGAAAAAGGCAAGTCCGAAGTCGATAAAGTATAAGTCATTCTTTTTGAGTATCATGTTTGAAGTCGTCAGGTCTCCGTGAACGATGTCATAGCTGTGTAATCTTGCCACGGCAATTGCGATTTTCTCGGAAATCTCTATGCAATTATTTTCATTAAGAACCTCTTTGACCAGCTCACCGCCGATGAATTCCATCTTTATCTCATAGTTGCCTTCAGCGATGACCTGGGGCACGTTGATAATTCTTCTCGCAGCGCGAAGAATATTGGCTTCGGATTTCGTTCTTTTTTTCCTTAACCGCTCGTCTATTTCCGCGATGCGATAGCCTTTCTTTATTCGTTCCTTTACCAATGCATCCCCTTCCCTACGAAGCATCGCCTCAGCGCCTTGTGCAATCATGATTTAAATTATAACAGAAGTTTTTAATCATAATTCATCCATATTAGTAAGGTGATGTATATGCCAATCGTGACAATTGAGACATGGCCGCTTGAAAAAGAAAGTAAATCCGAGATTATCAAGAAGATTACAAACGTATTCACTGATATGGGCATGCCTGCCCAAGCGGTTACCGTTGTTATAAATGAGATACCATTGGAGAATTGGGGCAGCGGCGGAGAGCAGCATTCCGTGAAATTCAAGGACTTGAGAAGGCAGTTATAATTTAAATCTGCGGATGACCTTGTACCAAACGGCAAAAAGGATTATCCATGTAACCGCGTAACCGAAAAACGCGTACAGGGATGTCCAGCCGTTCGTGTAAATCATCATTTTGTTAACTATGAGCAAATATTCTCCCAGGGCGCCGAAGAAGCCGAAAATCAGGACTTCAAAGAGCATATAGACCTTGTCAAACTTCAGCGGCAGATGCATTGCCCAGGCAAAACCGCCGATAAACGTAAGTGCGATAATTTCAATAGGCACAGATATGACAGAAAATATGCTCTGGGGACTTGTCCACAGGCCGGAATAAAAGCCCAGATTCTCCACGATGAAATCAAAGACCATCAAAAACACGCCAAGAAGCAACGCATACTTTATCATATTTCTTTTCTTTGGTTTGGCGATCTCGTAGCCAAGCCATACGGATGCAAGAACCACTAACGTTGCATAGGTGAGCAAACCTGCGTTCGGCGTCAGGAACCAGAAAAATACGCCGATGAGCGAGAATACAATGGCTTTTATAACCAAAGCTTTAGTCTCCCTGTTTTTCATGCGTATTATTTGTAAAAATGAGTATAAAAATATTATTTATCATAGTTTTATTGCGATCACTGCATCGAAAAGCTTTATATACATAATATATTGTATATATTTAATATATCGTGAGCTTATGGAAGAATTCACAACCATCAGGGTAAGCAAGAAAAACAAAGAGCGGTTGGATGAGATAGGCAAAAAAGCTGACACGCACAACGACATAATTTCTCGATTAATGGACATAATCGAAGAGGATAAAATCGATATAAATAACGTGAAGAGGAAGAAGCATGGTTCGACTAGATAGGATAACGATGACTGGTTTCAAGTCGTTCGCCGGGAAGGTCACGATACCGTTTCCGTCCGGCTTCAACTGCATATGCGGGCCGAACGGCTCTGGCAAATCGAACATCGTGGATGCAATTACATTCGTTCTTGGAACGACATCTGCGAAAAGCATACGAGCCGCGAAACTGCAGAACCTTATATTCAACGGCGGAAAGGACAGAAAGCCTGCCGATTATTGCGAAGTCATCCTGTATATAGACAACAGCGATGGAAAAATACCTGGCTGCGAAAAAGATGTCAAGATAACCAGGCGCATCACCAGAAGCGGGATAAGCGTTTACAAGCTGGATGGAAAGACTGAAACAAGGAACAAGGTCTTGGATTTGCTGGCGAACGCAAATCTCTCGCCCGAGGGCTACAACATCATCATGCAGGGCGACATAACACGAATAATAGAAATGAACAACATGGAGAGGAGAGGGATAATAGACGATGTCTCAGGCATAGCCGAGTTCGACGAAAAAAGAGCGAAGGCGACAAGTGAATTAGAGAAAGTTGAGACACGCGTCAGAGAAAACATGATAGTTGTAGCAGAGAAGCAGCGGCTGGTCGCGCGATTAAAGGAGGATAAGGAAAACGCCGAGAGATACAAGGTTTTGAATGATAAGCTGAGGAAATCAAAAGCATCGCTGCTGCGGAAAAGAATAGTTGAAATCGAGACAAATCTAAAAAAACTGGACAACGACATACAGGAAGGCACGACCAAGCTCGAATCAGTTGACAGGAATTTTATTGATATAGAGAACCGCCTTGATTCCACAGGCAAGAGCATCTTAACGAAGAGCGATGAGATTGTCAAAAAGGCTCGCGACTACGAGTTAATCAAAAAGATAGACGGCATCACTACAGAGATACTCAGAAAGCGCGACCGAATAGACATGAATGAGAGAGAAATAAAGAGATTAGAGATACGCAGCCCGGTTGTAAAAGCAGTATTGGATCAAAATCTGCCTGACATATACGGTACGGTTTCTTCTCTGGTGAAAGTACCAAAAAAATACACGATTGCAATAGAAGTTGCGATAGGCAACCACAATAATGACATAATCGTTTCAAATGACAGCGTTGCAGAAAACTGCATTAAAATGCTGAAGGAAAAGAAAATTGGTCGTGCGCGATTTTTGCCGCTGAACAAGGTAAAGGGCGAGAAGAAGAAAGGAAACGAACTTTATGCCATCGATGTGGTAGAATTCGACAAAAAGTATCAGAATGCGATAGAATACATTCTCGGCAGCACTGCAATCGCTGACGATATCGGAAAGGCCAGGAAGCTCAGCGGTCGCATCGTGACGCTTGATGGTGATTTAATAGAAGCGTCAGGAGCAATGCTTGGCGGTTTTTACGAGAGAAAATTCTTCGGCGCAGAACGGTTCATAGAGGAGAATGAAAGACTGAAGAAGGAAATTGCCGGGCTTGAGGAAGAACTAAACAAACTGAAGGAAGAAGAAAAAACGACGATGGATGAGATAAATAAACTTGAGGATGAAAAAACAAAGGAGAGCAAGGAAGTTGAAGAATTGCGAATGAAGAGAAGCCAGCTCTATGAAGAAAAAATACTGCTGCAGGGTAACATCAGCAAACATAAAATAGAGAGCGCAAGGATAGAAGCAAGCTACGAGAGCATAAAAATTGAATACGGAGAATACGATGATGTAAAGGACTTCTACGAGCTCAGTTTGGACAAACTGCAGGAGAACGTGAGAACGTGCATAACAGAGATAAACCAGCTCGGTCCGATAAACATGAAGGCCATTGACGAGTACCACATAATAAGCTTTGAGTTTGACGAACTCAAAAAGAAATTAGATAAGCTACTGGAAGAGAAAACGTCGATAATGAACGTCGTGCATGAAGTTGAGAAAAAACGTTATGAAAAATTCATTGAAACTTTCAACGAGATATCCAAGAACTTCTCGAGAATATACACAGACCTAATGAACGGCTTCGGCCAACTACGATTAGAGATAGAAAACAACATAGACTCAGGCCTTGTGATTGAGGCGAGCCCGGCTGGAAAAAAGGTTCTGAATCTGGATGTTATGTCGGGCGGTGAAAAAACTATGACGTCGCTTGCGTTCCTCTTCTCAATACTTGAGTTCTACTCGGCGCCGTTCTACATCTTGGACGAGATGGATGCGGCGCTCGACAAGGCAAATGTAAAAAAGATTGTAAGCCTGATGAAGAAATACTCAAAGGAGCGTCAATTCATAGTTATAACGCACAATGACTTCACGATACAAGAAGCGGATAAAGTCTTCGGCGTATCGATAGAAGACGGTGCGTCAAAAGTCTTCGGAATCGAGATGCCTAAAGAGTGATAATAATCTTTGCACAAAAAATGATGGACATCTGTATGATGTCCATCGATGGTAGGCTATCGTCGCAAAGACGATAGCCTGGTTTTTGTGCAAAGTTGTGATAAGGACGATTAAAATGATAGATGAAAACAAGCTGATTCAAACAATAATCCTGGGCAGCGACTGGCAGGAGGTCATGACGTCAATAGTCGTGGAAGAGGGACTTGACCCGCTGGATATCGATATAAAGAAGCTTGCTGATTCATTCATCGTATACCTGCAGCGATTGAAGAAATTCGACTTCCGCATACCTGCCAGATTCATATTGATAGCTGCGATACTGCTCAGGATGAAATGCGAATTGCTTTTAGAGGAAGAAGCTGAAAAGGTGAAGGAAGAAAAGGAGATAACAAAGATTGATATAGAGAACATCCCGCCTCTGTCGCCGCCCATAGAGAGGATGACAACAAGAAAAGTCACGCTGACCGAGCTGATAACTGCGCTTAACAAGTCATTCGAATTCCGCGAGAAGAAGGAGATAAAAAAGCTGAGAATGCGGAGGGCAGCAGAAAGCCTCATAGAGCCGGAAATCGATATTGAAATCAAGATAAAAGGCGTCTTTGACGACATCATGGACGGCAAGACAAAATTTTCTGACCTTGTGCCAGTATGGAAGAGGACAGAAATAGTCGAGACGTTCATGCCGTTGCTTTATTTAATGCAGCGAAACAAAATCAACTGCGATCAGGAGGAATTCTTCAAGGAAATATATATAAGACTGAAGGAATTAGATAAGACTGGCGGGCAATTATGATAAACAAGTTAGCGTTATTAGAGGCAGTACTGTTCACGACGGATAAACCTATGGTCATAGAAGAATTGGAGAAAACCACGAAAATAAAACGGGATGAGATTGAACGCCTGCTAAAAGTTCTGGAGAGTAAATATTCAAACCCGGACGCAGGGATAAAATTATCGACTGGCGGCGGTTACAGATTGATAGTCAAAGAGGATTACGTTGCCAAAGTCTCGCATTTAACGCCACATGCGGATTTGTCACGCGGTCTTCTGCGTGTATTGTCGATAATCGCTTACCACGAGCCGGTTGCGCAGTCAGAAATAGTCAAGGTCGTTGGCAACCGCACGTATGAGTATACGAAAGAGCTGGAAGAGCGCGGCCTGATAAGCAGCGAGAGAAAATCGAGAACGAAGCTATTGACAACGACCCAGCATTTTGAAGAGTATTTTGGCGCGAAGAGGGGCGAGATAAAGGCAATGTCAGAAAAGCTGAAGACAAAGGATAAGAAAGCGGTGGCGAAAACGGAAAAAACCAAGCCGGCTGAAAGCATAAAAAATACATCTGTGCAGCACACAGAAGATGCAAAACCGTTGGAAACGCCACAGCCAGAAACCGCTTTGGAAAACGGAAATTAAATCACTTTTTCTTCATAAATAACTTCTCCGCTGGACATCCGATTTCTCTCTGTTTGCAATATTTGCAGGCGAAAGAACCTCTTATGAATGCATTGCCTGCAAATGAAAGGGATAACAAAACTGCAATTAATATCAAAAGTATCCAGTTAAAACTTCTGACTAAAAGTATGATTCCGCCGATAAGTGGGAAGATAAAAACCATGAAATCGGGAATAATATCTTTCCATGTGATTTTGTCCTTTATGAATTTCTTGGGGTTGCCTTTTTTGAAAAACAAAGAGCACACCTTACCTTTGCCGAAACCGCATAATTTGCCGTAGTAGTAACAATTCACACAACTTCTTCTCAATACGTTAGACTCCATCCAAAGACAGTAAAGGGCGTATAGAACGACAAAAAATGCCCCGAATCCTGAAAAAATGTAGATTCCTATTGCATAGATTAATATCGAAAAAATGTTGGATAAAATAACTATTCTGACAGGAAAATTTTCATATGTCAGCATCTTTTTCAGAGTATCACCTAAATAACCTTGCCGAAAATCTTCTTCACGTCGCTGAATACCTCTTCAACGCCGCGGTTTCCGTCTACTATATATGTGTCCGGAAAGTAATTTTTCATCGACAGATATGCGTTCCTTATCTGTACGAGCTTTGACTCGTTCTCGAATAATTCCAGGTGATGCCGCGCCTTTTTCATGCGCTCGATGCAGATTTTCGGTTGCGTGTCGATTATGATTGTCAGGTTTGGCTTCTTGAAATTCTTGTTCAGATTCTGCAGGACGTCCTTGTTGATGTCAAGGCTGCCGTAAGCCAAACTGGACATTATGTACCTGTCGCATACCACGATTCTGTTCGCCTTCAATGCCGGTTCTATTTCGTTCTCAAGATGGTGCGAGCGGTCAGCAGCGTACAGAATCTGCAGCGTTATAGGCGATATCTTCCACTCTTTTTTCAGTGCTGATTTTATTATCCCGCCTATAAGCCCGTCTGTAGGCTCTTTCGTCAATAACGTATCATAACCATTGCTAATCGAATGGTTCCTGAGCAGCGTTGCCTGAGTCGTTATGCCGCTGCCATCCAGGCCTTCAAAGACAATAAACTTTCCCGCCATATCAACCGCTTGTTATATTATTATCTGTTGTATTTAAAATTTATATTATTGCAGAAGAAGTATCAGAACTCCTTTGATATCTTGTACTCAGGACAGTTGGCGGCGACAACTTCAACTTTTTTTGGTTTGGTTGTTTCGTTGAGGCTTATAATAGCTGTCGTGCTTTCAACCGGGCCCAGCGGGTCTTTTGCTCCGTAGTTCTTCAGCAGTATATTCTCAACGTTCTTTTTCGGGTCGTCGTATATTATGGAAGCCTTCAGCGTTGACAGATTGAAATTGTTGTTGGTGTTCTCTATCCTTACTGTTACGTTGCCTTCGCTGAAGCTCAAATCCGCTATACCGAGCGCAAATACGCATTTTGTAGAACCGAGCTTCGAGGACGGGAAAGAAGTCGCCCAGGTAGCCATCACTCCTGCAATTGTCATCGTAATACCAATCAGCAATACGCTTGCAATCAACGGCGATATGCCCTTCATCTCTAAACCCTCTAATTACTATATTTTACTTATATTTGGTAATATAAATATTTTTTAAAGGTCTGTGCTTTGATTAAACAAGGCCAAATGCCTGAATAATTCCGAACGAATGCAGAACTGTGAGCAGGCATATGACGCCCAAGAGATCAACGCCGCTCGCCACTAAAGGTAACGTAACGTTATCCGGATCCAGCCCGTACTTATACGACAGTATTGACACTGCGAATGAAACGAATAACACGATGGTTATCAGTATGAAGGCTGATATCATCACTACTTCAATAATCTGAAACAGTGTCATGCCGGACACGCCAAAAATATAGCCAGAAAACCATATCAGCACGCTCATTATGAGAAATATGAAGAAAGTCAGTATGTATGAATTCAGGAACTCTTTTTTTGTCTCATTATCTATCCTAAGCGTTGGGTCCAGAGTACCAAGATGTAATTTTGAAGCAAGTCTGGATGACAAAACATTTCCAATGTTTCCGCCCTCTTCTAAGAATGCTGGAAGCAGGACGAATATTATCGGTATGCTCACAATGCTCTCTATGTTGAATTCGACTAGTATTCCTGCAAACGTATCCAGAATTGCACACAATGCCAGAATTATCGACGATTGTAAGACAATGTTCCTGCAGGAACCTTCTTTGAGAAATATCATGTCATACTTAGTTTCCTTTGAAAAAACCAGGAAAATGTTCATTATTGTTATAGCAATGATTATTATGAACAGGAAAATAACATACTCCGTTATCGCAAGCACAACATATGCAGCCAGCAGTAATGAAGGGATAGTCACGAAGTCTCCGAACGCTGTTATCAGCGGAGCCTGTATGTTGTCCAAATCCCAGCCGTAGCGATACGCAAGGACAGCTGTGCCGAATGTTATTACGATAAGGATTGATCCGGCAATCGTTCCTGCGATGAAAGAAATCAGAACAAAGGAAACCATGCCTATGCTCGCAAGACCTAGTATTTTTGTCAATATATCTGCCAAGAAGCCGAGAAACACGGATAATGCGATTGTTGTCGTGAACGTTGCATAAATGTTGTTCTTCACAACACGGTTGCCTAGCGTGAACTTGTCTATTGTACCTAAGTGTAATGCCGAGCCTAGACGCGAACCGAGGGCGGAAAAAATGTTTCCGCGCATGCCCAGCGCAGGCGGAACTAGGATGAAAAGACCCGGCAGCATCAGCAGCGTTTCGCTGAATTTTCCAAGAAGTAGTCCAGCAAAAACTGCAGCTAGTACGCTAATCAAAAGCGCGACAAAGCTCTGTCTCAGTGCTTTGTCAGTAAAAACGTATAGAAGCTGCATCAAGTCACCAAAAACGCTATATTACCCTTATAGGCACTTTAGTGTTCCTTTTGCAAGCTTCTGCAACCTTCCACATGGCGATGAAGGCCCTACACCTATCAGTATGTCGTCTTCCAGCACTGTCGTGTTTCCGTTCGGGTCGAATATCCATCTGTCTTTTCTTCTTATACCGACGATGCGGACGCCAATCTCTGTCGCAAGCTTTATTTCTCCCAGCGTCTTGTTGCATAACGGCGACTTCTTCGATACGACGGCACGCGTTATACTTTCGTCCGTTTCGCTCAATGCCTCTTTTATTATCGGATGCAGTTCGCCGCCGCCCAAAACTAACTCGCTCATGTTCCTCGCTGCGGTCGCAACGAATTTCGAACTCTCGACGAGGTCAAGGACGCTTATCAGCCTTTTCGCTGGCCTTCCTCTGGAGGCAGCCATAAGATGCAGGTACAAACGTTCTTCTGTATACTCCAGATTATTGTAGAGCAGAAGCACTTCCTTTGCAATCTCCTTGTTCTCGAAGAAAACAGAAGAATATGCAAGATCCAGCATAAGTTCAGAGAGATTCTTCATATCCTCAATCAATTCTTTAACGTTCTCGGCCATGTTCATCACCAATATTATTATGTTCGAAACCTATAAAATCTTTGCAATCAATGTTATAAAATGCCTGACATCATAAAAGAGGATTTGAATACGATAAAATCCAGCCTGAAGGGATTTGAAAAAAATATAAAGAACAAGACGTTTCTGGTCACAGGCGGCTCCGGCTTTCTCGGTTCATGGTTCTGCGACACGCTCAATACCTTCGACGCAAAAATAATATGTGTTGACAACTTTTCATCAGGAGCGGAGAAAAACATTGAGCACTTGTTCAAGTCGAAAAACTTCAGGCTTTTGAAAGCAGACATATGCAGCTTCAAGATAAATGAGAAAATAGATTACATCGTGCACATGGCAAGCATCGCTTCGCCGCCGCTGTACCAGGAAAAGCCAGTGGAGACGATAGACTCGAACGTACTTGGAACAAGGAATATGCTCGAGCTCGCGAGAAAGAACAACGCTAGAATGCTTTTTACGAGCACTAGTGAAGTCTATGGCGACGCACGCGTCGTTCCTAGTCCTGAAAACTATTACGGCTATGTAAATTCTTACGGCCCGAGATGCATGTATGACGAAGGAAAAAGATGCGCAGAGGCGTATTGCTATTCGTATTGGAAAAAATACGGTCTTGATATCAGAATAGTGAGAATATTCAACACATATGGCCCGCGTCTGGACTCTGATGCTAACCAGTATGGCCGTGCATTGGTGAAGTTCGTATCGCAAGCGCTGAAAAACCAGGACATAAGCCTGTACAGCGATGGCAAACAAACAAGGAGTTTCTGCTACATCACAGACCAGATTAATGGTCTATTCAGGCTTCTTCTGACCGACGGCTTGGCTGGCGAGGTCGTCAACATAGGCAACGACAAGGAGATAACCATACTGCAACTAGTGGAAAAAGTGATAAAATTGACCAAATCATCGTCCAAGATAGGGTTTAACACTCCGCCGAATTATGATATAAAAGACGACCCCAGAAGAAGATGCCCAAACATAACAAAGGCAAGAAAATTGCTGAAGTACGAGCCGAAAATAAGTTTAGATCAGGGATTGAAGAGAACAGTCGATTGGGTTAGATTTAAATAATTTGCTGACAATTCTTCGAATACTTTTCAGAAATGAAATCAATATAGGTGATGGTATGAAAATAGGCAAAATATACGAAAAAAGTGAGATAGAGAATAATGGTTTTTCATTTCATAGAAAAACCAAACAGGGTGGATTAGTCTACAGCGACGGGAGTCTTTTTTGTTTGTTTGAAAGGGCTCCGAAAGGGTTGCAGCTAATAGCAAGGTATCATGGTGAGCTGAAAAGAAAATAAGTCGTCGGGATTGATAGACTTTGCTACCTTTTTCTCATCTTCCATATTCCGTAAGCAATCAGCAGAATTCCGGCAATGAAAACAATTATCATAATAATGTCGTTGGAAGACGCTGAACTGAAATCCCTGCCTGAGTCTGTTGCAGTCGCGGCTGCTTCAGGAACGCTCTTCATTGCTAGCGGTTGCTGTGTGGATGCAAAAAAGCTTCCTATCACCATGACAAAACCGATGAAAACCGTGAAGATTATCTGTATCGGGAATGATGGCCTCATAATATTTTTTCCGTTCTGCGTCAGCTCGTAGTAAATCCATTTATGCCCTGTCTCAATCCTTTTGACCAAACCCAGTTTTTCCATTTCTTTCAGGTGTTCTGACGTCGTTGAAGGCGCAAGGTTTAGCTCTCTGGAAAGCTCTGTTGGCATCTTTCTCCTGTTATTGAGATTTTTCAATATCTCAACCTTCGTGTCGCTTGACAGGGCCTTAAGCGTCTTTTTGTCTATTTCCATAACAGAAACTGTGCAGAAAATTATTTATTTCTTCAGCTTTGCACAAAAACAGGCTATCGTCTTTTTGACGATAGCCTAACGTCGATGGGATTGCGCGTATCACTTTTTGTGCAAAGCTTATCTCTGCCGATTATTTTTTTGTTCGGGTTAAACCGAACGATTTCTGCAACATTTAAATAATATCCGTATCGATTAGTAATATGAAAAATATCGCAATGGCAGTTGTTGGTCTTGTAATAATCTCAGTGCTATTAT
The DNA here is from genome assembly GCA_043799385.1 of Candidatus Aenigmatarchaeota archaeon. Taxonomy (GTDB): domain Archaea; phylum Aenigmatarchaeota; class Aenigmatarchaeia; order GW2011-AR5; family GW2011-AR5; genus JAZDNV01. The sequence goes on from JAZDNV010000027.1 coordinate 22,913, forward strand.
TTTATCCATACGCAGAGCCTGAAAAACAGCAGCTAAAGAAATTCTCGTCTGAATCGGAATTGAAGAGTTACATAAAAGCCGCTGCTGAATCCGGAACGTATTACGGTACGAGAGAGATAATGACGACCGGTGCGACAAAGCAGGGCGCAGAAAGCGCGCCGACCACGGACGGAACATCGGGCAGCGATTACTCGACGACAAACATACAGGTCGCGGGCGTAGACGAGGCGGACATCGTGAAGAACGACGGAAAATACATATACACGATATCTAACAACAAGATTACCATAGTTGACGCCTATCCTGCGGAGAGTGCAAAAATACTTTCAGAGATAAAATTTGAAAATACGAGCGTTTCGAACATCTTCATAAACAAAGACAGATTGATCGCTTTTGGCAATAATTACGATTATTATTATTCAAACGGCGGTGTTATACAGGAAAAGGTTGGGGTGGCACAGAGTGAAATGATGCCATACCCATATTATCGCTCAGACAAAACGTTCATAAACATTTATGATATCTCGGACAGGGAAAACCCAACTCTTGTAAAGAATTATACAATGGACGGAAATTACTACAACTCAAGAATGATCGGCGATTACGTTTACCTGATAACAAACCAGTATGTAAACAATTTTGAGAATCCGGTAATACCCATTGCTGCAAGATGCGGCGTTGGTTGCATAGACGTGTGGTATTTTGATGTGCCTGAATCAAATTATCAATTTACGATAGTATCCTCAGTAAACGTGCAGACGCATGAAACGAGCACAAAGGTATTTTTGATGGGCTACACGCAAAATATGTACGTTTCTACTGACAACATCTACATAACATACTCAAAGCGTTTGACATATGTGGATTTCCTGGATAAGATAGTCGATGCGCTTCTGCCATTGGTACCGAGCGAAACTGAGAAGATAAACGAGATAATGAATTCCAAGCTGTTCTCAAATGCAGAGAAGTTTTCAGCCATTGGAAGAGTGCTGAGCGAATACTCAGCAAAGCTAACCGCAGAGGAGCGACTAAACTTCCAGAAAAACTATGAGGAAAAACTCATTGATGTGCAGACGCAGATAGCAAAGGAGATGGAAAAAACCGTCATTCACAAGATTTCGATAAGCAACGGCAACATTGAGTACAAAGTCCAGGGCGAGGCGTCGGGAAACACGCTGAATCAGTTCTCAATGGATGAATACAATGGTTATTTCAGGATAGCAACGACAACGGATGCATGGAGCGGACAGTCGAAGAATCATGTTTACGTTCTTGATGATAGTCTTGCAGTAGTCGGTAAATTAGAGGACCTTGCTTCAGGCGAGAGGATATACTCGGTTAGATTCATCGGAAATAAGGGCTACATGGTAACGTTCAGGCAGATCGATCCGCTGTTTATAATAGACCTTGAGAACCCAAGCAATCCGAGCGTGCTCGGCTATCTAAAAATACCGGGCGTATCGGATTACCTGCATCCTTACGACGAGACCCACATCATAGGAGTCGGTCGCGACGCAAGCGATGAGGGTAGGATAAAGGGAATGAAGCTTTCGTTATTCGATGTAAGCGACGTTTCCAATCCGAAAGAGATATCGAAATACTTCATCGGAGAACGAGGAACGCAATCAGAAGCCTTGAACGACCATAAAGCGTTTCTGTTCAGCAGGCAGAAAAATCTATTAGTAATACCGATAAGCCTTGTTGAAGGTGGCGAAGAATGGCGATGGGAGAAAACGTGGTACGGTGCCTTTGTTTTTAACGTCGACCTGGTCAATGGATTCACGCTGAAAGGCAAGGTAACGCATTCAAATCAGACAAACGATGGCTATTACTACGATTATTCATCGCAGATAAGAAGGTCGCTATACATGGATGACGTCCTGTATACAATCTCGGGCAGCATGATAAAGATGAACGACCTTAACGATATGACAGAATTAAATAAAGTCATCTACTAGTAGCCTGAGAATTCTTCTATTCTTATATCATTTTTATTGATTCCTGCATCAAGCAGCATTTTATTCATGGCTTCGACCATCTTCGGCGGGCCTGTTATGTAGTAAACCTTTCCATTTAGGTCGTGCAGGTATTTCTCCAGCATTTCTTTATTGATAAAACCTGTTTCTCCTTTCCATTGCGGGTCGTCTGTCATCGTGCCCACAAAAGTGTAGTTATTGCTTTCTATTTTCATAAATTCGCTGAGAAAGGCTGCGTTCTCTGTTTTTGTGTTTGAATAGAAGAGATGAACCCGATGCGGAACCCCCTTTCGTTTTTCTTCCAGGATAATGCTGCGGAAGGGGGTTATTCCGATACCGCCTGTAAGAAGCACTGCCGGCTTTTCGTCTTTCAGTGCAAGCGAACCAAAAGGGCCTTCCATTGCTAGCTCGGTTCCTGTCGCCATCGCATCCAGATTTTTCTTGTAAGCAGAGCCGGTCATTCTCGTTGCTATGACTATGCTCTCATCGAAATTTGACGATGCTATGGAGAATGCACGGCTGTTTCCCTTTTCGTCAGTTTCAGTCGGATTGATTAGAGAAAGTATTATGTACTGACCTGGATTAAATGAAAAACCTTTTGGCTTCTCGAGAAAAAAGGCCATCGTGCCAAACGCGACTTCTTTTTTGTCGATCAGTTTTACCGTATAGCTCATATCACAATCTGGAAGAACCAAAGCATAGCAGCGAGTATCGAATGCACAACCGCCAATATAACAGTAATGAACGCGAAGATTTTATGCTGCTTGAAAACCGGTTTCTTGAAAATGTACATCGCTATTCCGAAATATGCTGTGATGAACAAAGAGATTACCGTTATTATACCAAACCATATCGCCAACGGCATTCCGAGTATCATTCGACCACTACTTTGCCTTTCATGTTCGGGTGCAGACCGCAAGAATACTCAAACGTTCCTTTTTCATTGAAGATGCGGTTGAATGTCTGGCCTTTTGACAGGACCTGGGATTCGAAATCTAGTATTTTAATTGTATGCGGAACTGAATCCTCGTTAACCCACGTTACTACCGTGTCATTCCTTATTGTGAGCATCGAAGGGATAAAAGCAAAGTCCTTGATGACAATAATGTTTGTCTGGTTTTCTTCTGGTTGACTATCTGGCACCTGAACACAACCGCTCATAAAAACTGCTGCTATCAATGCAACGACTAACAGTATCTTGTTCATATTGATTTCCACAATCCGTGCACGTTGCAATACTCGCGAGCCTCGACAACACTTGCATCAATGCAGAATTCAGCCTCAGGCTTGTCGCCTGGTTTGAGGAATTTTCTATAAAGCTTTCCGTCAGCTATGATTTCAATAAATTCGATAAAATGCTTTTCTTCCATCGGGTGCGGAACAGAACCGACCTTTACCTTTATTCCTGCGTCTGTTTTCTCTATGACCGGAACGTGCTTTTCATTGCCCACGTCCATCTTCTTTTCAGAAAGCAACTCCATCGGCTGGCCGCAGCATACGAGCTGACCGACGCTCGCGTGCACCATTTCAACAATATTCCCGCATACGTTGCATCTGTAGATTTCGCTCAGTTTTGTCATTCTATTTCACTAATTCATTAACTTCTTTCCTGCCGTTCTCCAGTTCCTTTACCTGCTCCTTGTCCAGCTTCAGAAGCATTGTCTGGAACTCGCCGATATGCGTTTTCTCCTCCTTGGCTATGTCGAGCAGGATTTTCTTTATGTCCTTGTTATCCGTCATCGCAGCCATCTGCTCATAGAGATTGACTGCATCGAGCTCGGCTATCATTCCTACCCTCAATATCTCTTCGTCCAGGTTTTCTTTTTTGACTTTTGCGAGATTCATCGGTATCTGGGACATCATATGTTTCACCATCAAATAATTCGAGAGAAAGGTATAAGAATTAATCGATGCGTCTCTTGTCTTTTTTCAGGGCATTGCTCTCAAAGTTTCTTCCAAGTATGAGTATCGACAGGATTATTACAGTTGTTATTATTCCGATTGCATAATAACCGATTCCTATTGCAAGGCCGACAGCCGCGAGAACCCATATCTCCGTAGCAGTCGTTAGACCTATTAATTTGTCCCTCGCATGAAATATCGTGCCGGCTCCGAGGAATCCTGCGCCTATAACTATGCTGGCTGCTATTGCCTGAGGATTGGAAACAAAGGATATTGAAATCACTGCAAATAAACAGGCGCCCATGCAGACAAATGTATGAGTCCTCAGCCCAGCGGGCTTGTGCCTCATCTCGCGCTCCAATCCGACAGCCATCCCTAGTATCGCAGACAGCACAAG
>JAZDNV010000008.1:0-3146 GCA_043799385.1 Candidatus Aenigmatarchaeota archaeon
TCTTAGGTTATGGGAAATCATCCCATTGGCGGTTTTCGCCCTCTTTTTCTTCATACTCCTGAGTTTTATGTATTTTAAATCCCTAATAGAACTTATTCTCGGAAAGGAGATTACGTGGTAGCGTATGCGCAAATTGAGCAAGGAGAGGTATATGGTCACAGGCTTCATAACGATACTCCTGTTTTCCCTAGGCTTCTTTCTCGGGTCGTTCTTGAATGAGAAAAAGATAGAGGACATCGAGAAAATCGCCAAGGAGCAGGAATCAGATTTGAACTCATTGCAATTCCAGTTTTCATACTTACAGAGCCTGCCCGCAAACGAGAGCTGCGTCGTTCTTTCGCGGATACTTGAGAGCAACCTGAAGATTCTGGGCGCAGTCATTCAAAGGATAGAAGCCTACGAGCAGAGCGGGGACGCGAACAACGAGGACTACATCATAGTCAAAAGAAAATACATCGTAGCGAATTTGAGATACTGGCTGCTAGCTGATCAGAGCAAGAAGCTTTGCGGCACAGATGTTGTGAACGTGCTTTATTTCCATTCAAAGAACTGCGACCGCTGCGGCGACGAGGGTTACATTCTCGACCAAATGAAAAAGATGTTCGGTGACAGGCTGCTCGTTTTTCCCATAGATGCGACCATAGCAGAGCCGATGATAGACGTTCTCAGGGCTCAATACAAAATCTATTCCTTTCCGAATCTTGTCATCGAGGGAAAGACCATTGACAAATTCCTGACGATGGAGGAAATGTTCAGGGAAATATGCCCGCTGTATAAAAACGACTACACCGAATGCGAGGGTTACAGATGAGCGCAAGCCACTCTCGCCGGGAAAAGATTTTCGCAATATTGATCGGCATATTCATCATAGCCGCGGGCATACGCGGCATTTATTTTGCGAAGCAGTGGTCCGTTTGGTGGGACGAGACTGTTTATCTGTCGATGGCCGACGCATTTGCGGGAAACAATTATTTCGTCGAGTATTTCCGCCCGCCATTACTGCCGTTCATGCTCTACCTTTTCGGCACTGTCGCTGGGATATCTGTCGCTTCCGGTAAATTATTCTCCATTCTCTTGAGCATGGCAACAGTTGCTGTAGCATATTTGCTCATAAGGAAGATTTTGGATAAGGAGAAAGCGCTCATAGTTGCGTTCCTTTTCGCTATTAACTTCCATTCGATTTTTTACTCCACGCGCATCCTGGCAGAGACGCCGGCGATTTTTTTCAGCATTCTGTCTCTTGGATTTTTCTATCTGGCTTGTGAAAAAAAATCGGATAAGTACGCCATGCTTTCCGGTATTTTCATCGGTCTGGGCATGATGGCGAAGCATGCACTGGCATATTTCGCACCGGTCGTCGTCTTGTACCTGTTTCTCACAACCAAATTCAAATTCCTTCGCGACAGAAGAACATATATCATAGGACTATTAACATTGGCCGTTCTTTCGCCGTGGCTTGTTTTCAACTGGATACAGTTTGGCAACCCGCTGTGGGCACAAATACTCAATTACAAGGTAACGGAGGAGTCGACGCATTTTGCGACTTACCAATTGCAAGACACGTTATTTTATCTCATCAATTTTCCCGAGTTCGTAGGGATTACTGGCATATTTCTCCTGTTCGCTCTGGGTGTCAAAAAAATAAAGAAGGACAAATTTTTGATGCTTAACTGGCTGACAATAGCAGTCGGTATCATAGCACTATCATTGCTGTCGCACAAGGAAGCGAGATTTATGATCATGGTCCTTCCTTCGATAATCATTCTCGAAGCGATTGGGATTCATAATTTCATTTCCATGCTGGATGCCAAGTCGCGGAAAAACGCCTTGGCACTGATTCTTTTTGCTTTGGCAATTTTTTCATTTCTCACGTTCATCGAGAAACCCGGAGATTCGGAAAGTTTGATTTACAAATGCAACGATGCGATAGCAAAACTTCCGAATGAGGCGATGTCGACAACGATGCAGCCGTATTTCTCGTTCATCAACAAGAGGTATTTTGACCAGTTGCCCTGGGACTACAACAATTTCACGTGCGACGAGATATCGTGGAAAGGCTACAACTATTCGATATATTATTCCGCCGGATGGTATCATACCATCGAAGCCAATTTCATCAGCGCGACAGCGAGTTGCACGGAATTGATAGAAAACATCACAGAAGTCAGCCCGTATGGCCGCTCGCTCGACCAGAAATGCCTGATTTTCAGGATAAAGAGATAGCACCAGTTATCTTTTAATACTCTGAATTCTGTAAATGTGTCTGTCAGGCTGGGCTTGATAAGTGGTTACGGTTACAGGACAATCCTGTTTGTGATTGTCAAAAAACAGGTTCTAGATACAGTGATGATAGCCTATAACACAGCCTTGATTGAAGAGGTGTTATTATGAAAATTAGGATATTTTCAATAACATGCAATCTCGAGACCATTATCATAGTTTCGATTATTGCTGGAATAGTGATAGGTCTCGGTTTGTAGAAAAGACCGAAACAACCTGAAGGATTCAAAAATGTTTAGCCTTGCCGCATAGCCCTGAAGCTAATCCGAAAAAAATAAAGAAGGGTGCGGCGCATTGCGCCGCGCGTATGCATTCCTGTAAAGGAAAGCTTACTGGCTTGAGGATGCCGCAGTGCTGTAAACGAGCGAGGCTCCAGTCAATCCGCCAGCCATAACTTTGGCTGCCGCATTTCTGGTGTCCTTTGCATCAGTTCCAGCTACTATCAACGCAACCTTGCCGCTTCCGAACGCATTTTCTACAACCTTGATCATGGCCTTGTTCGCTGCTCCTGCAGCGTCAGACGCGCCAACTGCACTGTACCACGCGCTCAAGCAAGCATCCGCAGTCGTGTTCATCAGTGTTGCGACAAACTTGTTCGCGCACGGACCACCGACTAAGACTATGTTCTTGCCGGTTGTTCCGATTGTGGCATCTGTGTAGTCGGACGTCAATTTGCCGACCGGTGTAGTTACAGGTATAGCATTTTGGTAGGTGCTCGTTCCAGTCGTAGCGCCCATCTTGCCAAAGTAGACCTTCGCAGCGAGACGCTTTGAAGGTACCTTGAAGACGAACTTGTCAGAAGCCCCGTTCGAGTTCGAATTAACGATTATTACTTCGCTATCCGAAACAACGTCCTGGGTCTTCTT
>JAZDNV010000018.1:0-57334 GCA_043799385.1 Candidatus Aenigmatarchaeota archaeon
CCTGTCGAAAAAAGGGCATTTCCTGACGGCGAAGTCTGCCCGAGAATAGTGGGCGATGTGGACAACCATGCAATTGTTGCAGAGCGATTGTCATTGCCGCTGGACCCGAACCGATACCTCATTGAAACGTTGTTCATAACAAGAAACCTAAGGGCCTTGGGCGTGGAAAAAATCGACGTCGTGATGCCATATTTCATTTATTCCAGGCAGGATAAGGTTTTTAGAAAAGGCGAGCCACACTCGGCAAAATACGTGCTTGAACTTTTAGAAAAAGCAGGTGCAACACGGTTCTTCACCGTCTCCAGCCATGTCAACAGGAATGACGAAAAAATCTCATTGACGCCTATGCCTGCCTACAACATCAACGGTTTTGAGTCGATAGGCAACCAACTGAAAAAATTTGATTTGCACAATCCAGTTGTAGTCGGAGCGGATTTGGGCGTCAGCCATTCTACAGAGACAATCGCAAATATCCTCGGCGCCGAGAGCTTTGCGTTCCAGAAAAAGCGTGACCTTAACACCGGCGAGATTATTGTAAAGGGCAACCTGAATGTCGAAGGCAGGGACATTGTTATTGTGGACGACATCATAAGTTCGGGCAGAACCATGCTGAACTCGATAGAGATATGCAACAGCTCCGGCGCAGACAGGATTTTATGCACTGCCGTTCATCCGGCACTCGCAACCGGAGTCTTTGAGAAGATTTCCTCCAAGGTATGGAAGTTCATCGCAACTGATACGATAAGCTCTCCGATATCCGAGATTTCCGTCACCGAGAGCATTGCTGAAAAAATAAAAAGTTCTGCCGCATAATTTTATAAAATTATGGTACATCATGTATTAGGTGATTCATTTGGATAAACTTAGCTGGAATGAAATGAAAAAATTATACCGTGAGGCAAGTAAATACTCGCATATTATTGTTGCAGCAAGCAGTCATGTATTGCGTTACGAACCGAGGTGGGGGTTCCAAAACAGACCAATAATAGAGTATATGGCACATGAATTTGCACATGCATACCCTAACAAAGCGTCAGATATTTTGAAAAGAGAACTTAATTTTACTTCCTGACCAATTTTATCTTTTTTATTTCCAGAATACCGCTCTTAGTATTTTCGTCCCAGATTTTCTCTGATTCGACTACCTCGATTTTCTTAGCGAATAACGGGCAGTCGAGAACAAACGTCTCGTACTCACCTCCCTCGCCGCTGACATGAATGCCGTATTTCTTGTTCAGCACTATCATCTCATCAAGGCAACTGTAGTCTATTTTCCTGCCAAGCCATTGCTCGTCCAGCGGCGGCGCGGCAACAGCTGTTATTATTATTTCAAAGCCGTCATCAATCATTTTCCTTATCAGTTCTGCAGGATTCTTGTGCCACAACGGAGTAATTGATTGCAACTTCAATTCTTTGCATATTCTCTCGATTCGCGACTTCTGGTATTCACTTGCAATCGCGCCAGATATAAGACCGTCAATCTCGTTGCTGATTTCTTTTATCGCCGCCTTCAAGTCTTCGAGTTCCTTCTCCTTCTCGCCTTTTGTTGTCTTCTGTATTAATGGCAGATTCATTGATGATGCTTGATATTTTACAAATTCTATGTTCGGAACATGAAACATGTAGCTTTCTTGATTCTCGGATATCAAAGAAACAACGTATTTTATATTCTCTCTCATCAGATAGAGCGAATAAAGCGAGTCCTTGCCGCCGCTAACTAATGCTGCAAACATGATGAAATTTTATCTAATAAGGATTAAAACGTTAATAGCAGCAATGCAGCCGCGAAGCCTATCGCAAATGAAAGGCCAATAGAATAATACATCACTATGTCCTTCAGCTTATGCATGCCTTTGCTGAGCTTCTTCTCTTTCTTCAGGAAGTAGTAGGCTACAAGACTTAGCACCAAACTGCACAGTGCTACCATCAATGCCCACACAAACCAGAAAAATCCGACGAACATATTATCATTTTCCAATCCTAGAATTTAAAGCTTTCATTATTCTTGCTGGCTCTTGTCTTTTTTCTTATCCTTTTTCTCGTCGCCGATTAACGTAACTATCACGCTTCTTTTTCTTGGACCTGTGTCAAACTCCGCTAAAAGTATCTTCTGCAATTTTCCTAGAACAAGGTTTCCGTTCTCTACCGGCATCGTCTTCTCTGTCGCCGCAAGCAGCGCACGCATGTGAGAAAATGCATTGTCAGGATGGTTGTACATCCTCTTTTCATCCACGACACTGAAAAGTTTCTTGAAATCCTCCATCAGCATTATTTCATTTTCGTTGATGAGCAGGCCTGCTGTTGTTGCTGGAAGAAAAATACTGCACAAACCGTCCTTTATGTCAGACTTTTTCACAACAGAGACAATTTTGTCCGTTATATCGACAAAACTCATCCCGCCAAGTGTCTCGATTTCGATATTCTCCCTGAACATATTATTTAAATATTTATAGGTTGCATTTAAATATTCATTAAGATAATGTTGATTTTAATGGCTGAAAAAATACAAAAAATAAAAATAGAAAACGTTGTTGCTTCTACCGACATCAAAAAAACTATCTCGCTTGACAAGCTTCTAACGATTCTGCCGGCAAGCGAGTATGAGCCTGAGCAGTTTCCTGGTTTAGTTTATCGCTTGGACGAGCCGCGCGTCGCGACGCTGATATTTCGCTCCGGAAAGATAATATGTGTCGGAGCGCGAAGCACGGCAGCGGCAAAAGAAGCCCTGAGGAAAACTGTGAAAAACATAAAGAAAATCGGCATACGGATAAGCGAGGACAGCATCAAAGTCAAGATAGAGAATATCGTTGTTGCTGTAAATCTTGGAAAAGAATTGAACTTGGATCAGCTGGCTTTCCAGCTGGAGAACAGCGAATACGAGCCAGAACAATTTCCAGGTCTCGTATATCGCATCTTTGAGCCAAAAGTTGCTTTCTTGCTCTTTTCATCCGGACGCGTCGTCTGTGCCGGTGCGAAGAGCATGGACAGCGTCAAGATTGCAGTTAAGAAACTAGAGTCAAAACTGAGAAGTTTGAAGGCATAAAATCGTAATTCTCGTGTAATTAGTGACATTCCATCGGAAGTAGCGGGGTAGTCTTAAAAAAGTTTCGCGTCTTCTCTATTATGGGTGTTTATGGAACTCGTTGAATGCTTGGACGAATTCTTGAGAAAGCGATACTACAACGAGTTGCTTAAAGCCGTAAAAGATGAGCAACCCTTATTAGTTGACTTCAACGACCTCGATCGTTTCGATCCGATAATCGCCGACCAGCTGCTGGAAGATCCTGAAACCGTGCTTAACGCTTTCCAGGCAGCTGTAAAAAACGTGAACGAGAAAATAAATGTAAGGATTAGGAATATTCCCGAGCGACGTGAAATAAGAATAAGGAATCTCAGAACGAAACACCTGAACAAGTTCTGGTGCATCAGCGCAACGATAAAATCAGCGTCAGAAGTTAAGCCGCAGATATTCGAAGCGATCTTTGAATGCCCGGAGTGCGGCACGCAAGTGTCTGTCCCGCAGGACGGCAACATCGTGCAGAAGCCTGATATCTGCGAGTGCGGACGCAGGGGCGATTTCAAGTTTATTGACAAGAGGATGCTCGACGTCCGCTGGCTGACAGGAATAGAGCCGTTTGAAGTAACCACAGGTGAGCAGCCGGGCGAGATAAAGATATTCCTAAAGGGGGATTTGACAACGCCGAAGATGCAGAAGAAGACTGACCCTGGCAGCAGATTGAAAGTCATAGGAGTTCTGAAAGAACTGTCAAAACGAATCAAAGGCCGCCTTAGCACAAAAGTTGACATGTACTTTGAAGCTAATTATCTGGAGCCGTCAGATATAGAATTTGAGGACTTGGATATCACTGATGAGGACGTGTTGAAAATACTTGAACTTGCAAGGAACCCTGATATTTATGACATACTGAAAGCGTCAATTGCTCCTGAAATATACGGCTTTGATGAAATCAAGGAATCACTCGTATTGCAGTTGTTCGGCGGTGTTCCGCATGTGCTGCCTAACGGCTCGCGCATCCGCGGCAACATACACATCCTACTCACAGGCGACCCTGGTGTTGGAAAGACTGCACTACTAAAATTGGTTTCATCAATCGTGCCGCGCGGCCGATACGTTTCCGGCTCCGGCGTCTCTGGCGCAGGCCTTACTGCAACTGTGCGAAAGGATGAGATACTTGGGACGTGGGTACTTGAAGCAGGCGCATTGATTTTGTGCAATAAAGGATTGATCGCTATTGACGAATTTGACAAGATGAGCAAGGATGACCAGATAGCGATGCACGAAGCAACGAGCGTCGAAACGGTGAGCATAGCAAAGGCAAGCATAATCGCTACGCTGCCTGCGCAGACGGCAGTGCTTGCCGGAGCGAACCCGAAGCTGGGACGATTCGATCCGTTCCTGCCGATACTGGAACAGATTAGTATTCCTGAAACTCTGATGACGCGATTCGATTTGAAATTCGCGCTTCGCGACATACCAGACAAGACCGTTGATGAAAGGCTTGCAGAACATATAATAGTGGCGAGAACAACGCCTGATGCTGTAAAACCCATGATAAACGTAAATCTGTTGAGAAAGTATATTGCTTATTCAAAGAAGATAGAAAAGATGGAATTATTAGCAGAAACGGCACAGCTATTAAAGAATTTCTACATTGATATGAGAACAAAGTACACAAGCGAGGAAGCAAAAACCGTCAGCATAACACTGAGGCAGTACGAAGCATTGCTGCGGTTGGCAGAGGCGTCTGCAAAAATAAGATTAGAAGACCGCATAACAATGAGTGATGCGGAGCGGGCGATACGCCTTATGAAATTTTCGCTCTCGCAGCTTGCCATGGAGCCTGGAACAGGAATAATAGACATTGACCGAATTGAATCCGGGATAACTGCAACGAAAAGAAGAAAGATTGGAATCGTCCTCGAGATAATCGAGAACCTGCAGAAAGAATCCAAGGAAGTCGCGAGAGAAGACATTAAAGCATCGTGCGAAGAGCAGGGCATTGACGACGCAGAGGATATACTTGAAAAGCTAAAGCGTGAAGGCCTTATATTCGAGCCACGAGCTGGCTTTGTGAGAAAAGTTTGAGAAATGAGGTGTTTTTAGTGGAAAAGAAAAGGTTGCCGGCAATCAAAACTAGGGTAAAGCCGATAATCGACGGCAAATTTGTGAAACAAGAAGGTTTTGAACCAAGCTACGTAATAACGAATTTTGGCCTGAAGATATCGCGTGCAAGGATTCTCGCGACTGTCGTTGATAAATTTCTTTCAGAGAGCGGCAAATTCTCGAGCGTGACTCTAGACGATGGCAGCGGCACGATACGCGCGAAAGCATTCGGTTCCCTGATATTCGAAGATGTAAGCGTTGGTGAGATAGTCGACGTCATTGGAAAAGTGAAGGAATACCAGGAAGAGATATACATACTGCCTGAAACCGTCAGCAAGGTCGAGCCGAACTGGGAATTGCTACGCGAACTGGAGATAAGAAAATCCGAGGAGAACCTGAAAAAGAACAAAGAGATCATTCTTGAATATCAGAAGCAGACATCGGATCTTGAAGAATTAAAAAACATGATGGCGGCGGAATTCGGTATACCTGCCGAAGTGGTTGAAGCAATCGTCCAGTCGCAGGAAAAAGAGGAAATAGTCGACGATGACACAAACAAAAAAGCCAAGGACTCTGTTCTGAAATTGATAGAGGAATTGGACAAGGGCGACGGCTGCAACTACGCAGAGCTCATCGAAGCTTCAGGATTAGCCGAAGATATTCTTGACGGCATAATAAACGACCTCCTGTCAGAAGGCATCTGCTTCGAGCCGAGGCCAGGTAAGATAAAGAAGTTGTAGTAATGGATTATTTCTCGTTAGAATTATATTTTTCTGCAAATGTATCCGCGTTCGATTCCGCCACTATTTTCAAGCGGGCATTTAAAACCTTCGCCAAACAACGGTGCACAATTACTGCCGCGCGTCATAAGTTCGTAGACAACGCATGCACGTTCAGGCGCATAACCTCTGTAAGTGGCTTTTGGGTGTTCGCATTTGACGTATGATGCACCGATATCAGGAATAATTGTCTCAACATGAGGACATTCCAAAACTATCCTAGCCTTGTTCTGCAAAGTTTTTTGTATGATGTCTTCTCCCATTCACTCCACCTTATGACTAATAGTAGTAATCAACAGTCTTTATAAATCTTTCGGTTATTCACTACTGTTTAGTTAATATTTTTAATTGAGTGGATAAATTTTATAAACACTTCTATGGTATTGATTATTTGATATTCATGTCAAAAATGCAGTCTTTCAGGGAAATGACGAAAACATTCTTGTGGCTTGTCGGCGAGGAATGGAACGAGATGGACCGCAAGCTCCTGAGAATAGCGACTGGCGCGATCGCCTTCATACTATCTGCACTATTCTGGTATTTCTTCTTGAGCAAGATAACGCCTTTCTAAGGTGACAATTAAACGCCAAACCCATTCAGAAAACTAGACAAAAAACGGCAAGAGTACGCTGCAATTCGTAATATAGAAATATACAGCGGAACCAAAGAAGATCTCGAGCGCAGGGATTGTAGAAGATATGCATATATTATTGACCCGAATATCACTGTGCCGTACGGAAACGACATAGCGTTTGAGGAATTGCTCAAAATCGGAACCGAGAAATTAGTGGAATTCGACGGAAGCTATGGGAAACCTGTAAAGAGACTCAATCCGCCTTGATTATCTTCTGTTCCTTTCCAATCTCTAGATATGCCCATGCCCAGATTACTGCCTCGAAAGCGCGGATCAAATCTCCGCTCTTCAGGAAATGGTATGAATCGGAAATGTATGCGTCTATGTTCTTCAAAAATTCATTGCCTGACTTTATCTTGCTTCTTTCAGCAACTATCCTCTGCAGCCACTTCTCAGTTTCTTTTCTCAGTTCTTCATCTAACGCCATTTATTTACTACAAGTGTGACGCTTTAAATCATTTATCATTTTAGTCATATCATGGCGTTTGACATTGGCAAATATGAAGGGAAGGTCAGCCCAAAAAGGCTACTCTATCTGGGCAAACCAAAGATAGTAGAACACTTCCTCTATTCAGAATTGCTGAAGAATAAGGATGCAAGAATACTCGATTGCGGTTGCGGTGCTGGCGATGATACAAGATATCTGGTCGGGAACGGATTGAAGAATACGATAGGAATCGACCATAATAGGATGAATATGGAACTCGGGTTTGATTATTATGGTGATAAGGAAAAACTATCGGGCAATTTCATTATTGGCGATGCCTGCGCTATGCCGTTTAATAGCGGGCATTTTGACTATGTTTACTCCAACTCTTTGATACATTATTTGAGTAACAGAGAAAACGTGCATAAATTCCTTGATGAGGCGCATAGGGTTTTGAAATCAGGCGGTATTAACTTCGGGTCAACACCTGGCAGACTTGATAGAATTATTACCATAAAAGACGAATGTGATGGGCATAATATATTGTTTCTGACAGAAGAGTCATTTAAGACCGATATGGAGGAGGTGGGTTTCAGAAACGTGTATATTACAGGCAGTGATTTCACAGACCCACTAACCAATGAAAAACTCTATATGTTCCAATTCATCTCAATGAAATGAATTCATTTTAGCAGTTCTAGCGCCTCTTCTTCCTTGAAATGCATCTTGCCTGGTATTATCAACGCAGCAGGCGTTGGGAAATCTTCTTTTGTTAGTGATAATGCAGAATCGTATTTTATTACCTGGTCGCCGCCAAGCCTGCAGCACGCAACGATTTTATCATCCTTGCTGACGATTTTATTTTTTATCAGTAGCTCTGCTCCCTCGCGAACCGTCATTCCTATGTCCAAAAGAATAAGCGTATGAAGTCCGGCCTTCTTGTTCTCGATTATCGGCTCGTATTGACTTCTAGGGTTAAAGCCTTTCTGCGGCTTGACGAGCGTCGTCGTCCTTCCGAACTTGTATATCATCAACCCGCTTTCAGCAACCGCCGTATAGACAGACGACGAATGGATTACCTTCACTTCTATGTTTCGTTTCTTCGCCTCTATCACCAATTCCATGTGAGTCGTTGCAGTCAATGGGTCGCCTGGAATTAGCAGTGAAACATTTCTTTTCTCCGCATCATCGACAATCATGTCGCTTTCCACATTCTCACGATTGAGCAAAGTGATTTTTTTGCCAATCGTCTTCTCAAGCTTCTTCAGGTCGCCGAACCACTTGCCTGTGTAGAACTCGCAATAAATCGCGTCGCACTTCTTTAGCTCGTCAATCGTCCTGAACGACAAGTCGCTTTCGTCATGCAGTCCTAAACCAATCAGATAGAGCATATCATCGCCTTGCCAGCACTCGCTTTATTATCTCTGCGGCGAGAAAACCGCTCTTGCTCGGCAACCTGTTGTCTGCTATCTCAACTATGTCAAGAGAATCGCAACTAATCTTTCCAAGAATCTTGAATATTTCTTTTGGCGTCATCGCTCCTTCCGGCAATCCCGTTTCGACGTACTGCGGCGAAAAGACATCGACGTCGATTGTAAGATGCACCGGTCTTTGGAAAGTTAGCTTGCTTTTCATGAATTGTTCAGGCGTGAAGTTCTGTATACGGCTTTTCTTTATGAATTCCAATTCTTCCTTGTTATGAGTGGTTACCCCAATCTGCACTAATTTCGCGATCTTGCTGGCATGGTATGCCCATGACTGATGGGAGTATTTGTTTTCCAGGTAGTCTTTTCGTATGTCTGCGTGCGCATCGAGATGAATTATTGTCTTCGGTCGCATCGCTTCCACGATAGGCAGCGTTATCGAATGCTCGCCGCCGACAAATATTGGAAATGCACTTTTATTCGCATCGAGTATGTCGCTGATCGTCTCTTTTATCCGCTTGGCTGTAAGTTCGTAAGAGCCGGGCACGACCTCCAGATCGCCCAGATCGCATACCTTTATCTTGTCGAAAAGGTTTTTTCCGTCTATGAAGTCTTCGATGAGTTTCAGCGATTCACGACCCATCACCGGTCCGTATATTGATTGCGAACTTATGCTTGTCGATGCGAAAGGTATACCTAAAAACACGACGTCTGCCTCTTTCAGCGAGTAGTTGTACGGCACAAATGTATTCGATGCGTAGAGCATAAGCAATTAATAAAAGGAGCTTTTTTAAATCATTCCAGAATCGACTTTTCGTATCCTGCTGTCAGTATCTTCTTTATCTTCTTCGCGAGTATTTTTCCTATGCCCTCAACGTTCTGCAGCTCTGCTTCGCTTGCTGCGAATATTTTGTCAGGCGAACCGAAATGCTTCAAAAGATTCCTTGCTTTTTCGTAGCTTATCAGCGGTATTCCGGAAACTAGGAATTCTTGCATCTGGTTCATTGACTTTGGTTTTCTTTTCGTCCGTATCCTTATCGCCTTCTTTTTTGGCGTCTGCTCGCGCTTCGCTATAGCGCATAGCATCTCTGCAGTTTCCAGCTGGTTTTTTGTCCATATGATTGGTAAAGACATGTCAATCGCGATTGAAGAGAGCGCGCCTCGAACCGCGTTGTGGTTGATTTTCCTGTCATTATTGAAGAGCGTGTCACCCTCGATTACCAGCAGCGGGTTTTTGAATTCTTTTTTCATCTGGCTCAGCTGGCTGAACAGACGACCATCTATCATACTCTGCAGAAAATCGCTCGTCGTTTTTCGCTCAACGCAGACGTTGTTGCTGAGAATGTAATCGCCGACACACAGCTGCTCTTCTTTTAGCGTGCATCGCTTTGCAAGGATTTTCGTGACTTTGGAATTCATCTCCCTAGAATCAGCATATATAATAACCTTATCTACGCTCTGCATAACTACCATTATTCCGCCTATCGTTTGCTCTGTTGCTTTGTCCTTCTCGGTCCAGCGCTGGAACGAGACGGTTTGTGCGGTTCTGTCCTTCTTGCGTCTGATATCAGCAACGAGCGGTCGTATTCAAGATAGATATTTCTTAAATCATCACTTTTGGAAAATTCGACTAAGGCGTTGGCAATCGCGGTGCGGACTGCGTCGGCCTGGCCCCATACACCGCCGCCTGAAACGTTTACGTCTATATCAACCTTATCCGATAATTCTCCAGCAAGAAATAGCGGCTCATTTATCCTCATCTGCTTGTATCTTGGCTCTACGAGGTCGAGTGGTCGTGAATTTATTCTTACGTTCCCAGAACCTTCTCGAATCGTTGCGCGGGCGATTGCCTTCCTTCTTTTGCCTACTGCTACGATAACCCTCTCTTTCTTCTTTTTCTCGGTCATTTATTCCACCCGATTGATTTTACAAGCTTTTCTATTGTAATGAAATTTGTCTTGATCTCTTTTTCCATATTGACTGATTCCTTGCCTTTGAATTCGTCCGGAACAGAAACATAAACACGCAATTTCTTGAAAGCTTTCCTTCCCTTCAGTGTCTTGTACGGCATCATTCCACGAATCGCACGACGCACGAATAATTCAGGCTTTCTCGGAAAGAAAGGACCATGCTGCGGCGAACCCTTCTTTAGCCTTTCCAGGTACTTTACAACCGTATTCTTCGGGTCGCCTGTTATTATTATTTTCTCGGCGTTGATTACCGTAACTTCATCGCCGCTCAAGAGTTTCTTGGCTGCGTAACTTGCCATTCTGCCGAGAACTGCATTGTTTCCATTTACAATAATCATATCAATCTCGCCTTTTCATTTGTTTCCAGCAAATCATTTATTGTTAACACCTTGCCGCCAACGACTTTAATCTTTTCCGCTGCCTGCTTCGAGAACTGCCATGCGTATATCGTCACGGGCTTTGTTATCTCGCCGCTGCCAAGGACTTTGCCTGCCACGACGACTTTTTCATTGTCTTTGCAATTATTGTCTACGTCGCTCAGATTCATGCTAATTCTGCTCCTGCTCGGCCTCGATAACCGTTTGGCTATTTCTTTGCATACATCGCTCTTTGATTTATTCAGAGCCAGTATCAACTTTTTCAGTTCTATGTTCTCTGTTCCGTGTTTCATTCTATCACCATAGCTTTGCACAAAAACCTGGCTATCGTCTTTTTGACGATAGCCTAACGTCGATGGACATCATACAGATGTCCATCACTTTTGTGCAAAGCTTATCACCATGAGTGCCGGGGATGGGAGATTCCAGTCTTTTCTTTTCCAGGGTTTTCTTTTTTGAAAAGAAAAGCCTTTTTGAACCCACGCAGCGACTAACGCACAGGATGTCTTCTTTTTTTCTTTCGTGTTCTTTTGATAAAGCTTTTCTTTCAAGAAAAGCTTTCTTAAGTCCTGCCCCTTTGACCATTCAAGGTTCAGCAAACTGACTTGGGTACCCCGGCATTTATAAATCTTATGAAGTCAATCTTAAAAATTTATCAGAATTACTTCACTTCTTTCCTGACTTCCTTTATGAACCCTAATGCACGTTTCTCCAGGATATCCAATGCCTTGCTCAATATGCCAACTGCGTTCATCCCTGAAATGGATTCTATCTTGAATATGAAATTATTTTCTTCGCCAGCGACCGTGACTGCTTTTTTATCGCATACTTCCATACAACGAAGGCACAAATTGCAATTCGCTGCACCAGCAAGTCCGATTTTTCCATCTTTTTTCTGGAATATGTTCTTCGGGCATACGTCAATGCAATTACCACACTCGTCGCATTTGTCGCTGTAAAACCTTACTACTGGAACGTTCCTGTAGCCAACGGTTGCTGCCTGATATTTTGCATGGTCTCTGCCAAAACCGAGTTGAGCGAATGCTCTAAACTTTATTTTATGCCCTTCTAGAAGTTCGACAATCGGAATATCAGGATCAAACGGTGTGACGTCACCATCAAATATCAGATCGCTCGCTTTTACGATGCAGGGGCCCTCTTTCTCCAACGTTGCAACGACCTCGCATCTGCTGCAGCCCTTGCCTTTGCATTTGCATTCGCTCTTCATCTCAAATATGTCTGGAAACACGAGCGGTATCAGACCTAGACGATGCGCAATTACCTCGTCGAAAAGCCCTGACGAATTATACTCAAATTCAACGTATTCTATCGCAAGCACAGGCATTTCAGAAATCATTATCCTTCGCAATGCATTCGCAAAAGCAGGGTCGCAGTCAAGAATAAATTCCATCCTTCTGTCTGATTTTTCCAGTATCTTAAGATTCATAAAAATCACTTATACTCTCCTGCCGCGACGACCTCCCTTCTTCCTGCAAGTATCATGAGAAATGGGCGTCACGTCTTCTATGCTGACTATCCTGAAACCCGAGCGGACCAGCGCACGAATAGCCGGCTGGGCACCCTGGCCTGGTATCTTTGATTTTATTCCGCCAGGCGCACGAATCCTTATATGAAGTGTTGTTATTCCCTGCGGTATTGCCTTTTCTGCTGCCTTTCTTGCAACTTTCATTGCCGTGAAAGGTTTGCCTTTGTTCATGTCCTTGTCAGAAACCATCCCGCCTGAGGCGAATGCGACAGTCTCTGCGCCAGTGAGGTCAGTTATATGCACTATAGTGTTGTTCATCGATGAATATATATTTGCTATTCCTGTTTTATCTTTCATGCACTCACCGTATCAGCGTCTTTTTCTCCCGCGATTATTTTATTTTTTATTTTCGGACTAAGCTGAATCTTTGCTTCGAGCTCGGTCGGAACCAGGAAGCTTGGCCATGATATCCTTCTATCGTCGACAATCACATGGCCGTGAACTATCATCTGTCTTGCATGCTTGGAAGTGCTTGCAAAATTCTTCTTGAATATTATTGTCTGCAGCCTTCTGGATAAAATATTCTCTATATTTAACCCCAGTATGTCCTCGAGCTTCGAGCAGTTGAACCCGTACTTGTTAACTTTATCAAAAAGCTCTTTTTCCTTCTTATCATTCTTTTTTGCCAAGAGCTCACGCGCCCTGCGGCGAAAGTCTCTTAGTATACTCTCAGCACGCTGGATTTCATGTTTTCTTCTCAATCCGAATTCTGCGAGCAATTTTTTTTCTCTTTCAATCCTGTCTTTATAATAAGGCTTAAACGGCGTTTCATATTTTTTTCTCTGCATCTTTGGGTGGCCCATATAATCACTTCAGAATTATTTCTTTTCCTCTTTTTTCGGCGCTGTCTTTGCAGCTATGGCTTTCTTCGAGACGCCTACCGTTTTCTGCGTCCTGAAACTGCTGCGTGTTCTCTGGCCGCGAACCGGCTGCCCGAGCTCGTGCCGAACGCCTTTATAAGCACGGATTCTTTTCAAAAGATTAATGTCATCCCTTTTCTTCATGTCCAGCTTGGAGCCAGTGAGGTGCATAATTTCTCCTGTCTCAAAATCGCGCCTTCTGTTGAGCAGCCAAGGCTCCAGTTTCTTATCGCCGACAGCAGTGTTTCTTATTGCATTCTCCAGCGTTTTGAGCTCGTCGCTGCTGAGAAGCCCTATCTCCTTCTTAGGGTCAACACCTGTCAATGAGCATATCGCATTTGCAAACATGAAACCGACTCCCTTTATCTTCTTGAGAGCCCTCAGCGTACTTAGCTCGCCTGTCAGGTCTGCCTCAAGTAATCGTACAATCCGCTTCCTCTCGCTCTTTTCCGTTTTTTCCATTCATTCACCTTACTAAAACAATCTCTTCATCCTCAATCCTTAAATACGATAATTCGTATATCTTTGTATCAATCCAAACTTTTAAATCTTTAATAAAAGCATCTTTGGCACTGTAAACTTAACGAGGATTGGCATCAGCTTTGCGATGATAATCCTCAACAACGAGCTATTGACAATAGTCATAGCCCTTAAGTTTACAGTGCATCTTTTTATTCTCCCTGAACAAGTTATTTCTATGTTCGTAAGCCGGATAATGACAAAAAACCCAATATCCGTGGATCCGTGTGACTCGTTGGAAAAGGTTCTTGATATTCTTACAAAAAACCGTATTTCCGGCTGCCCTGTCGTCGATGGAAAGAGATTACTGGGCGTCATCACGGAGAGCGACATAATAAGGATAATCGACGTGCACACAAAGATACACAAGCCTGAATCTGGATTGTTCCCGCTCATCCTCGCCGTCATAAAGGATGAGAAATACGACGCATTGAAATCAGCGCTAAAGGACGTACTGAGCCTGAAGGTAAAAACATTCATGTCAAAGAAGGCGGTAACAATAGACGTGAACGACGATGTCTACAAAGCCGCGAGGCTGCTGAACAGGCATGATATTGACCGGTTGCCTGTGACTGAAAATAAAAAGCTCGTTGGCATAATCACCCGCTGGGACCTGATTCGCGCTTTGGACAAGCTGGAGAAATGATATGAAATTGAAAGAGTTTCTGAAACAAAGTGGTTTGAAGGTTGTTTTGACTTTAATTTTGTTAATTGCGTCATCTGTTCCAGATATTTCAGTACAATGTCCTGGTTGCGTACGAGAAGCGCATGGTTTTCCGCTAGACCTGTATGGGTTGCCTGGTTGTGAACCAACGCCAACGTCCAATTGCCCAGGATATATGATACATTATTCAGGACTTTTGGTTGACGTTATATTCTGGTATCTCATCGCTTGCCTGATAATATTCGCTTACAAAAAAATCAAGAAGAAATGATTACTCGTTATTTGCCCACTTGAAACGTCTTGGATCGCGGTGCAGCTTGAATAAATTTTTTTCGCACTTCTTCGAGTCGAAGTAGAATACCTTGCCTGTCTTTTCTATGACCATCACTCCAGTGCCCTGCTCGATTGGATTTTTACAAAAACTGCATTTCGCCATTTTTATCGCCTGCCATACGTCTCGCTTGACTCCATCTCTGTCTCGCGCAGCATTATAACGTCGCCTAATCGCACTGGCCCGATTATGTTTCGAGTCAGGACCTTGCCCTTGTCGCGGCCATCAACGACCCTGCATTTTATAGTCGTCACTCCTTTAGCTCCCTTTCTACCCAAAACGTTTATTACTTCAGCAGGAGTTGACTCTTCTGGCATTTTATCACTTAGTGCAGAACTATTTCTTCACGAGCTCTTCCAATTTCTTCTTCCCTTCGCCCGCGTCGACTATTGCAACGGACGCTGTTACGACGTTGATACCGGACGCACGGCCAAGCTCTGATTTGCTCGACACAGTCACGAAAGGTATCTTCTTCTCGTCGCATAATGGCGGCAGGTGCATTGTTATCTCCGGAGGATCTACGTCTTCCGCTGCGACAACAAGCTTTGCTATCCCGCGCTCTATTGCCTTTGTAGTCTCGTTTATTCCCTTCCTTATCTTTCCTGTCTCTCTTGCTATTTCTATCAGTTCAAAAATGTCCTCAGCTTTCTTCATAGGTATCAAGATAACCATTATTGTAAACCTATTTAAATT
The DNA here is from genome assembly GCA_043799385.1 of Candidatus Aenigmatarchaeota archaeon. Lineage (GTDB taxonomy): Archaea > Aenigmatarchaeota > Aenigmatarchaeia > GW2011-AR5 > GW2011-AR5 > JAZDNV01. The sequence continues at coordinate 15,350 of JAZDNV010000018.1, forward strand.
TTAATATGAGAAAGATATCCTTGATTAAGCTATAAACTAGTTGAAATAAGTGATTGTTATGGGAAAATTTTTGAAAGTAAAATGTTTGAAATGCAAGAACGAGCAGATAGTATTCAACAAAGCGGCAACGGTCGTGAAATGCCTCGTCTGCGACAGCGTTCTAGCCGAGCCGACTGGCGGCTCTGTGAAGATAAAAGCGAAAGTACTCGAAAATCTTAGCGATTAAGAACTTTGCATAAAAAGTGATGTGCATCTGTATGATGCACATCGGCGGTAGGCTATCAGCGTGTGGACGTGCCTGTTTTTGTGCAAAGCTGCAATTAAGGTAGTAAATAATGGTCAGAAAGCGTGGTTTGCCAAGCAACGGTGAATTGGTCGTATGCAGGATAGAGCGGTTAAATCCTAATTCTGCTTTTGCAGTTTTATTGGAATACAACAGGGAAGGCATGATTCATATCTCCGAGGTCAGCAGCGGCTGGGTCAGAGATATCCGAAACCATGTAAGAGCCGGCCAGGAGCTTATCGCAAAGGTGATAGGCGTTGATGAGAACCATCTGAATCTGTCGATAAAGCGCGTCGATAAAAAAGAAGAGAAGAGAAGGATGAAGGAATACAACCTGGACCAGAAAGCAGAGCGCATGCTCGAGATAGTTACAAAAGAGCTGGGCAAGGATTTGAACAAGGCGTATGATGAGGTCGGTTATCTTCTTCAGGAAAATTTCGGCTCATTGTTCGAGGGATTCAAAAAAGCAATTCAAAATCCGACCGCGCTAAGGGAGCGCGGCATTGCGGAGTTATGGATAAAACCGATTAAAGAGATAGCGGAGAAATCCATAGAGCAGAAGGAGTTCGAATTCTCTGCAAGGATTACTGTCAAGACTAGCAAGCCGGACGGCATAAGCATCGTAAAAAACATATTATCTGCCGCAGAGAAGAGCGGCCTTGAGGTGAAATACATATCCGCTCCGGAATACATGGTAAAATACAAATCAAAAGATGCGAAGAAGGGCGGAAATGAATTTCAGAAAATGCTGGACAGATTATCCGCCAACGCTGAAGTAAAGGTCATATGATGATTCTAAGATGCCCGAAGTGCGGTAGATACACGTTAGCAGAAATATGCAAGTGCGGAACGACTGCAAGAGACGCTCATCCGATGAAATTCTCGTCTGCGGACAGATACGGTAAGTATAGAAGAATCGCAAAACTTAAAAGCGAGTGAAGGCATAAGAAAGATATACGATTGCTATGAAGACAGAAATAAATGTCCTTGAAAAGGTTAAGCTGAAAACCCCTATACTAATCGAAGGCTTGCCTGGCATCGGAAACGTCGGCCGTGTTGCAGCTGGCTACCTAATCTCAAAACTAAAGATGAAAAAATTCGCAGAGCTTTATTCGCCTTATTTTTTGCCGCTGGTCATTCTGCACGAGGACAACGTCGCTCATCTTTTGAAATGCGAGTTTTATTATTACAAAGGCAAGAGGGATATCATAGTTCTTTCTGGCGACACGCAGAGCATAAGCCCTGAAGGGCATTATGAAATCTGCGAGAGCATCCTTGAATTCGCGAACAAGCTTGGAGTAAAAGAAATCATCACGCTTGGCGGATTCGCATCGCAGGAGACGGACGACCCTAAGGTGATAGGCGCTGTCAATGACAGGGAGCTTTTGAAAAAATACTCGAAATTCGGCGTCTATTTCGGCAAGGAACATCTGGTCGGCACGATAGTCGGAGCGTCCGGATTGCTGATAGGCATTGGAAAGAAATACAGGATGGATGGATTGTGCCTGATGGGAGAAACGGTAGGACTACCTATTATAACAGACCCGAAGGCAGCTGACAAAATCCTGCAGGCCTTGATCAAGATATTGGGCATAAAACTAGACTTGGTCGATTTGGAGAAAACTATTAAAACTATGGACGAGAAGATAAAGAAGACCGAAGCGGCATACAAGAAAGTTTTGGATGAAACGCCGAAACCAAAGGATGATGTCCGCTATATAGGTTGATTTTTGGCGATGATATGTTCGCATACGAAGGACTTACGAGATTCGAAAAAACAAGGATAATGTCTGCACGTTCGCTGCAGATATCAATGGGCGCACCAATATTGATAAAAACTGATTTGGACGACCCGAAGGCGATAGCAAAATTAGAGTTCAGCCAAGGCATCTTGCCGATTACGATCAGAAGACGAATGCCAAAGAGGATGGAGTAATTTATTCTTTTATACAATATAACCTTTTTTATAGCGCCGTGCAATTAATAGCATGATTGAACGCATATATGCCCGCGAAGTTCTCGATTCACGCGGCTTTCCGACTGTGGAGTGCGAAATTCTTGCCGGTCCTTACTTCGCCCGCGCGTCCGTGCCGTCAGGCGCCAGTACGGGCAGACGTGAAGCGCTCGAGCTTCGCGATGGCGAGAAGCGATTTCTGGGCAAAGGCGTGAAAAAAGCGTGCAGTAATATCAATAACATAATTGCAAAAAAGATTACCGGAATGCGAATCAACCAGGAGAATATTGACAATAAGCTAATAGAAATGGCAGGCGAAAACAAGCAAAAGCTCGGAGCGAACGCAACGCTGGCCGTGAGCATGGCTGTATGCAAACTTGCTACGTTGGATTCGGGATTGCGAATCTATGAGCATCTTTCAAACTCTTTGAAGAGAAAGTCGAAAATGCCAATCCCTTTGTTTAATATAATAAACGGCGGGCGCCACGGCTTCGGAATTGATTTCCAGGAATACCACATAATACCGACAAAGAAAACGTTTGCAGAGAACTTGCAATCGTCCTGCGACGTATACCATACGCTGAAAGCGATTCTAATAAAAAGGTTTGGCTCTGCCAGCGTCGGCGACGAGGCAGGATTCACGCCGCCATTGACGAACGTGAAAGAGCCATTGGAACTGATAATGAACGCTGTTGAAGAATGCGGTTATGCGAAAGAGTTCAATCTTGGATTAGACGTCGCTGCATCCACGTTCTATAAAAATGGTTATACCGTGGAAGGCAAGAAGATGGGTGGCAGCGAATTAATCGATCTCTACACGAATCTGACAAAAACCTATCCGCTGCTTTATCTAGAGGACCCGTTCCATGAAGAAGACTGGATTGCATGGACGGAACTAACAAAAAAGATTGGTGACAGGGTAAAAATCGTCGGAGATGACCTTCTTTGCACCAATCCGCAATTGATTCGCGACGCAATAAAGAAGAAGGCATGCAATTCATTGCTATTGAAGATAAACCAGATTGGCACGATTAGCGAAGCCTTGAACGCGGCAAAGATTGCCATTGACGCTAAATTCTCTGTCATCGTATCGAACCGCTCCGGCGAAAGCGAAGACTCGTTCATAGCTGATTTAGCCGTCGCCGTTGGCGACTACTGCAAGTTCGGCGCGCCAGCACACGAGAGAACGATAAAGTACAACCAGTTGCTAAGAATAGAGGAAAAACTGAAATAAACTATTTTTAAAGTTTTACATAGATTAATAAAGAGCGAAAAGTATGACGAAAACAAAGGAGAAACTGAACGTACCTAGGGAGAAATACCTTACAGCAGGCGTGCACATAGGCATGACTACGAAGACGGTGAACATGAAACGGTTCATATACAAAATTAGACCAACAGGATTAGCGGTGCTGAACGTCGGGACATTGGACAAGAGATTGGTTTATGCAGTTAATCTTCTGGCTGACATGAAAAAGATACTCGTTGTCTCGAAAAAGGAGAACGGCTTCGACGCTGTAAAGAAATTCGCCGAGTCGATAGATGCAAAAGCGGTTACTGGACGTTTTATGCCAGGCTCATTAACCAATCCTTCATACAAGGAATTCTTCGAGCCTGAACTCATGATTGTTACTGACCCGCTGGCCGATAAGCAGGCAATAAAGGAAGCGATAAGCATGAGAATACCAATAATCGGTCTCGCAGACACGTTCAACGACACGTCATATCTCGATCTTGTATTACCGTGCAACAACAAGGGCAAAAAATCGTTAGCGCTCGTCTATTGGATTCTTGCAAAGCTGATAAACGAAAAGCGCGGAAAAGAGTTCAAGCTCGTTGTTGAAGATTTCGGGTATGAATAAATATTTTTCTGCCCAATTCTTATCATGCGATTGCCTATTGCAGATGGCTTTTATCCGTCTAATCCAGACGAATTAAGGAATGCTACAAACGTTTATCTGAAATCAGAAAAGCGTGTCAATGCATTAGGAGCGATTGTTCCGCACGCCGGTTACGTATTTTCTGGCAGCGTCGCTGGTGAAACGTTCAAGTCTGCTAAAACGGATAAGAAAACATTCGTTCTATTCGGACCTAACCACACAGGCTACGGTCCGACTATTGCAATTAGTAGCGATGACTGGAAAACGCCGCTTGGCGTGGTAAAAACAGACAAAGAACTGGTAAAAAAATTGAAGTTGGAAATCGCAGAAATTGCCCATAGATACGAGCACTCCTTGGAAGTGCAACTGCCGTTTCTGCAAACGCTGTACAAAGACTTTTCCATCGCGGCGATAGCAATGCAACAATTGCAGTTCGACAAATTGGAGGAGATTGCAAAATCATTTCCGAAAGACGCCTTCTACGTTGCGAGCAGCGACTTCACGCATTTCGGTCCGAACTACGGTTACGAGCCGATTGGCGGCAGCGTAGAAAAACAATTAGATTGGGTAAAGAAAACGGATTCAAAATTAATAGACCTGATATGCAAACTTGATGCAAAACGGTTCTATTCTTCTGTCACAGAAAATGACTACACTGTTTGCGGTTTTGTTCCCATAACGTTGCTTATATTAATAGCGAAACGGCTAGGAGCAAAGTCCGTCAGGTTAGTTAGCTATAAAACCAGTTATGAAGTCATGCGAAACTCTTCTTTTGTTAGTTATGCAGGCATTGTTTTTGAATGATTTTTGATTATCCGCAAACTCCGTAGCCACAATTTCGACAGAACGCGCAGCCTTCTGCAAAGACGAGCTTCGATCCGCATTCAGGACAGTTTTCATCTTGTATCATGTTCATCAACCTCCTAATTTTAATTAATACTGAATACCTTTAGTCATAGGTATACTTTCCGGGTGTTTTCTATCTATAACCTCATTTACAAAATCTGCTCTGTTAAAAAGTTCCTTTGGCGAATGACGTCCGGTCAGCACGACATCCGTCCTATCTGGCAGATTATTAAGCAATTCGAGAACAGCATTAATATCCAAAAGTTTCCAGTGCAGCACGAGATTTATCTCATCCAACACGAGGAGGTGCGGCTTTTTTCTTATTGCTTTCTTAGCGAAGTTCAATCCTTCTTCTGCAAGCTTCTTGTCAAGTTCCTTCACGTTCTCTACGGTAAATTTCTTGTTCCCGAATTTGTAGACAACGGACCTTTTGTGATTTTTTTTGAGCCATCCTTGTCTGCCGAACTGGTATATCTCGTAATACGGTTCCATCCTTTTCGCTATCTTCCACTCGCCTGTATTTTTCCAGAACTTCAGGAACTGGATTATGACCACTTTGTGCTTGTGACCGACACTTCTCAAAGCAAGGCCAAGCGCATTCGTCGTTTTACCTCCGCCGCTGCCGGTGTACAGATAAACGTAGCCCATAAAATCATTTTATAATAATTTACAGCGAAGTTATAATCAAACGTTGCACGTGGGGCAAACGTCCTTGTTGGCGCCGCCGTTGTCTATGTTCAATACCTGAACTTCACGGCTGCCGTAGCGATAAACGGTAAGGCCTTTGCATTTCGTTTTCCAGGCGAGCATGAACGCCTTCTCGACGTCGTACGGCGTCGCATAGTTAGGGAAGTTAATCGTCTTGCTCACCGCGTTATCAGTATATTTCTGGAAAGCCGCCTGCATCCTAACGTGCCATTCTGGTGGTATATCCAGCGCAGTGACGAACAGTTTTCTTATCTTCTCCGGTATCTCCTGCATATTCTGAATCGAACCGCGCCTTGCTATGCTCTTCATGAGCTCCTCGTTGTAGAGGTCGTTCTCTATTGCAACGCGCTCGAAGAATGGATTGACTTCGATTAACGCATGACCTAAGCTTTCTGATACGTCGCGCACATAGGATATGGCGAATATCGGCTCGACGCCTGACGAGCAGTCAGCGATAACGCTCAGCGTACCTGTCGGTGCGATTGTCGTAGTTGTAGCATTTCTCATCGCCTTGTATTTCTTTTCCCATCTGCTGCCAGTGAAATTCTTGAACGAACCTTTCTCCAAGCCGAGCTCTTCGCTCATCTTCTTTGACTCATCGTCAATGAATTTCATTACCTCTTCCGCGGTCTTCGTCGCCTCGTCGCTTGAATACGGTATGCCTAGTTGAATAATGAAGTCAGCAAATCCCATCACGCCCAATCCAATCTTTCTATTGGCTTTTGTCATCTCTTCTATCTTTTTTATCGGATACTTGTTAGCGTCTATCACATTATCCAAAAATCTTGTAACGGTCCGTATCGTTTTTCTCAGTTTTTCCCAATCGACCTTGCCATCGATTACGAATTTTGTGAGATTAATGCTGCCGAGATTGCAAGACTCGTACGGAAGCAGCGGTTGCTCGCCACACGGGTTCGTCGATTCGATAGCGCCTAACTTCGGCGTAGGATTGTATCTATTCATCTCATCGATAAAGACGATACCGGGTTCGCCATTTTTCCAGGCGAGCATTATCATCAGGTTGAATAACGCCCGCGCGGGTAGCTTCTTCATCGCTTCCTTGTTTCGCGGATTTATCAGGTCGTATTCGCCATTTTTTTCGACTGCGTTCATGAAACTTTCTGTGACCGCAACAGAGAGATTGAAGTTAGCGAGCATGCCCTCGCGTTCTTTGCAAGTTGCGAATTCAAGAATATCTGGATGGTCGACGCGAAGTATGCCCATATTTGCACCCCTTCGTTTTCCGCCCTGCTTTATCACTTCAGTCGCCTCGTTGAAAACGCGCATGAAGGATATCGGGCCAGAAGCAACACCGCCAGTCGATTTTACCGTATCGCCCTTCGGCCGCAAACGGGAGAAGGAAAAGCCTGTGCCACCACCGGACTGGTGAATCAACGCAGTGTTCTTCACTGCCTCAAAAATACTATCCATGTTGTCTTCGACCGGCAGAACAAAGCACGCTGACAACTGACCCAAATCCGTTCCTGCATTCATCAGCGTCGGTGAATTAGGCAGAAACTCCATGCTCGTCATAATCCTGTAAAATTCCTCTTCCAAATTGGCGATCTCTTCATCGCTTTTTCCGTAATTCTTCTCTACGCCTGCTATTGCTGCGGCGACTCGCCTGAACAATTGCGACGTCGACTCAATAATTTTCCTGTTCTCGTTTCTTTTCAGATATCGTGAAGCCAGAACTTTTATCGCGTTTATCGATAATTTTAACTCGTCATTGACGCCAAGCAGCGCCTTAGCCTCGCGTATCGCAGTTCGCTTGTTACGGTATAAAATATACGCTTTTGCTGTCTTGTAATGGCCGCCCTCGACCAAGACTTTTTCAATCATGTCCTGGACATCCTCGACGCTAGGCACTTCATTGGCGAAATTCTTGTTCAGGTTCTCTAAAACCTTATCAGCAACGCTTTCTGCGAGCTTTTGATCGCGGCCGCCAACGGACAAAGCGGCTTTAAAAATAGCATTAACGATTTTTTCCTTTTCGAAATCAACGATTCTACCGTCTCTCTTCTTTACTTTAGAAACCATTCTAACCCCACATCCACAGACAGAATAATACTAGTATTACCCCTATTAAAAAAGGTTTGTGTCCTTGAAAACTGAAATGACTCATCAGTAGTTTCATTTAAAAATATGGTGGTTGTTACTTGGTTAGCACATAAAATGTAAGATTTATAAAAATTTTCATCATGTCATAAGTATGTGGTACATAGATCTCAGTGTCAGTAGGATTGGAACTGCTGACGATAGATACTCCAACAATGGCGAAGATTTTGGAAATCAAGTTCCTCTTCAATGGAATATAGCTGTCCATCCAAACCAATCTGGAAGAATAGCAATAAACTATCCGGGCGTTGGTGGAAGTATCGATGGTTATGCCGACAAATACCTGAAGCTTGCTAATCTAATTCAGGAAAAAAATATTGCAGCAGTCGTCAGGACAGGCAACCATCCGTGGGCAGGCTTTCAATATGAAAAATCTTTAGTCGATGATTTGCGAACTGTTATTGATTATTCATTGGAAGCTAGTAAAGATATATGCGGTTCCAAAGAACCTGAGTTATATTTGATGGGCTTTTCTGCCGGAGCAAGCGCAGTTGCCGCGATAGCGCATGAATTCGAGAAAGTCAGCAGAATATTGCTCTTGGCTCCGTCCGGCGATGCAGGCGATTCAATCGTAAATCTAGGAAAATACAAAGGAGATGTATATATAACAGTTGGTGAGAACGATGAGATAGTCGGACAGGAAGCTGGTCTTTTCTTCTATGATATGGCAACAGGCGCAAAATCAAGAAAACTTGTGATAGTTCCGAACTGCGACCATCAGTTCCGTGGAGAAATTAACGGAATGATAATGAGCAAAGCTCCATTATGGGCTTTTGCTGGAGATAAGACATTCCCGAACCCGGAATGCGGGATTAAATTGTACGATTAAAAAATTATTCTATTTTTATTAGAAATTGAAAATTGTATTTGAAAAAGAAAATCAAGCTCAGCAGTTGCCGCTTGCTGTTCCCGCGTCGCCTGACAATACTGTTGAGCATTCAGTTGGCTCAGTTACGAATCCGCTGCAGATGGCTTTCTTGAATGATTCTGCATCCCTGCCACCGCTGTATTTCACGCCGTTTATAATCAATGTTGGCGAGCCACTTACTCCGTACTGGTTGGTCAATGCCTCGTCGGCCTTCAATAAATCAAGGCCTTCTTTGCTGAAGGCGCATGCCTCGATTTTTGTTGCGTTTATGCCCAGCTTCTTTGTGGCGTTCTTCCATGCAGCATCAAACGCAGTAGCATCGCGATAAACAGGATAACCGTTCTTGTTTATGTCCGCTACGTATTCCCAGTACTTGTCCGGGTAATACTTCATTATGCACAGCTGGCGCAAATCTTCCTTTGCTTCAGGCGCTCCGTGCAACGACTGGACGGAATCAACCGTATCGCCGCCGACATTTGCTATGAACCTGACTTTAATATCAGCCTTGCCTTTCAAAAGATCCGCAACCGGCTTCATTGCCTCTTCCGCTTGCACGCCGTAAGGGCAGAAGGCCATCACATATAGGTTGACTTCTGCCTTTTCCTTCTTCTCTATTTCCTGAGTTTCTGGCTCGGTTGTTTCAACCGGTTTTGTCGTGTCCATTGGCTGTGATAAGAATAAATTCGTGCCGTCCTTTGTTATGAAAACAGGGATTTGCTGGCCCTGGTAAGTTGTCGTAATCTTGTACATTCCGTTCGTTTCTTCAACGCTTACAAGAGATACAGAACCTGTCGATACGACGTTGGCGTTTATGTAGTCTATCGCCTTCTTTGCGGCGTCCTGCGCATTTATCGTGACCATGCCTGTTCCTGCGCTAGGCTTGCCTACAGTGAATGTGAAAACTATGAAACTAGCGAGAACGACAATCATTGCAATCGTGGAAATCTTCCAGACGTTCTTTTCGCGCTTCTCTGCCTTCTTCTCTTCCTTTACCTCATTTTCAACGTCATTATCAGCGTGTTTCTCCTTTGCCATTTTTACCCCTTAACGGTAGTATTAATCAGATAACCTTAAAAACCTTTCGTTGTGCCTTCCTCTTCCATAAGTTTAGTCCCAAAAGTATAAAAGCGTATTTTTTCAAAATAGATACCATGACCGTTAAAGTATACACGACATCTGTCTGTCCTTACTGCAACTTTGCAAAGGATTTCCTCAGGGAGAATAATGTAAAGTTCGAGGAGATTAACGTGCAACTGGACAGGAGCGCGGCAGAAGAAATGATAAAGAAAACCGGCCAGATGGCCGTGCCTGTAATCGAAATAGACGGGAAGATAATAGTCGGTTTCAACAAAGAGGCAATTAAAAAGGCGCTGAAGCTGAAATAAAAATAGATAATTCTCAAAATCTGGCTACTTCTTTTTCCCGCCGCCTAAAATATTATTAATATCGTCCAGTACGCCTTTAATCTTGTTATCTATATCCTCACGCTCCTTTGTCATCTGTTTTTCACGCTCATCTCTAATCCTCTCTGATTCCTTTTGCCCTCTTGTTTTTTCCGGTATCTTTTGCTCGGGCGTAACCCAACTGCCATAATCAGGTTTTGTGGAGGAAGGCTGCGAACCTGAAGACGGAGAAGAATCGCTTGACGTAGACCTGATGAGACCTGACGCGCTTTTCTCCATCATCCATGCGCCAAGGAGATTTCCCAAAGCGCCAAAGTAATTGCCTGTCGCCGCGCTAGTCGCGGCGTTAGAAAGATATTCCCTTGTCATCGGGCTGTACACGTCCCTTATTACCTGGAACACGATGCCGTCCCTGTCTATTCCGCTGTTTGACAGTATATCAGAACGATATTCGAACGCCTGGCCAGTAGAATACCCCATCTCAACCTCATATTCATGAATTTTTGCAAAATCCCTGCCTATGCCCTTTATCGCTGCTGCTGAATAGACGACTAGTACGACGCCTGCGATTGCGCCTGCGATTGCCAGTTTTCCTGGCCGTTTCTTTTTCTTTTCCTGTAGAAATATGTACTTAGGCTCTTCAGGATTAACCGATTGCTCATTCAAAGAAGCGTGTCTGTACCCATCTGGAAGATTACCGTCACCTGTGCTCGGTGTGCCTTCATTTAATATCTTGTTGAGTTCATGGAGTTTTCTTAGAAAATCATCCGAGGTAGAATTATCTTTACCGTTTGTTCCTTTCGGATACTGCATAATAGAACTTGCCTGAAAAGATATAAAAAATTACTTCTTCCTCTCGACCAGATAATCGATGAATAAATCCAGCGTATCCCTCAGCTTGGGCGGCATTTTCGCTGTAATCGCTTTTGCCTTCTTTATAAGCCAATCTGCCTTGCGTTTGGCATAATTAACTGAGCCATATTTCTCAAATAAAATTTTTGCATAGGTTATGTCATCGATTGACGTCTCTTTCACCTGTTTGTTCAGTATGCTCAATAATTTCTTTTCTTCTTCTTTGCTGCATTTGCTTAGGCAATGAATCACGAGTATGCTCCTTTTCCCTTCCTTGACGTCGCGACCAATCTCGCCGCGGCCTTTTCCTTCTGTTAGATCGAGCAGATCGTCTATTATCTGGAACGCAGGGCCGATGTATTTTCCAAGCTCATCTATGCGATTAATCGTTTTTTCGTCCGCACCGGCAATCACTGCTCCGCCAATCATCGGAAGAGCGATATAGTATGCGGTTTTGTGCAGGACCGCGTCCATGTAATCGCGTTCTTTAGGGCGGTCGTTATTCCTGAGGTTTATGTCCATCGCCTGGCCTTCGGCTGTCTTAATTGCCGTGTCGACCATCATCGCCATTAACCGCAGGGTTTTCTTCTCGTCCACGCCACGCTTTCTTGATCGCAATATTAACTCAAATGTTTTCTGCGACATGTAATCGCCGACATTTATCGCGTGTGCAATGCCGTATTTTTTCCAGACCGTTGGCTTATTCCTTCTAACCGCGTCGCCGTCTTCTATATCGTCATGGATAAGAAGCCAGTTGTGCAGGATTTCGCAAGCAGCCATGAACGGCAATGCTTTCTTTGAGTCACCGTTCAATGCTTCGCAGACCATTATGCCCATAACAGGGCGAATCCTTTTACCGCCTGTAGACAGGTGATACCACGCGGCGTCGTTCAGGTTATTCAGGCCTTTTTTTGGAAAAACAGCAGCTATCTCGCGGTCAATCATTTTTGATTTGGCTTCCAATATTTTCTCAACATTCATTTTATCATTTTATTAAAACAATCTTAAATATCTAGAACATATCAAATTGGTTGTCAACTAATCGGGCATTGACATATGAAAGTGTCAATACCCAACAGGAAGGGATATCATCGTTATAGATGCTATCCATTAATCAATTGACAACCATATCAAACTTTTTATTCAGAAAGTCACATAAATTAGACATGGTTGAAGGTGTAAAAAGAATCTCAACGGGAATACGTGGCCTTGACAAGCTGACAAAAGGCTTTGTTCAGGGCGATGTCTATTTCATAACAGGCGGGACTGGGAGCGGAAAAACGATATTCTGCTGCCAGTTTATTCACGAAGGGCTCAAAAACAATGAAAAATGCATATTCTTCTCGCTGGAAGAGCGGCCGGATAGCATAATGAACGATGCCGACAGCTTCGAATGGGATTTCAGGAAATCTGAAAAGAGCGGGCGCCTGCTCATCGAATACCGCGACCCGTTCGAAACAATAAATATCGCCTCGGCGGTGAAAAATAGGATAGAGAATTTCAATGCAACGCGAGTCGTTATAGATTCCACTTCGCTGTTCGGAATCGTGTTCAAGGACGAGAACGAAATGAGACGTCAGTTGTACGAATTGATAAAATTGCTGAAAGAGACGAACTGCGTAACGCTTCTCACGGGCGAGATTCCGTCCGGTTCGGATAAGTTATCGCGATTCGGCGTCGAGGAATTCGTTGCGGACGGAGTCATAGTCTTGCATCATTCGATAAAAGGGAGAAGCCTGTTCATAAAAAAGATGAGAAAGACAAAGCATGATGACAAAATGCATGCAATGAGGATAACCAGCAGTGGCATAGAAGTCGCCGACTAGAAAGCATTTATCTCTTTTTTGAGTAATGTTATTATGGGAATACAGCTAACAGATCTTGTAAAAGGAAATGAGATAACGATAGAGGATTTGCGCAACCGGAGAATCGCAATTGATTCGTTCAACTGGATTTACCAATTTCTTTCAATAATAAGGCAGAGGGACGGCGAGCCGCTTAAGGATTCGAAAGGCCGCGTAACGTCTCATATATCCGGATTGTTTTACAGGACGACAAAGCTTCTCGAAGCAAATGTAAAGCCTGTATTCGTTTTTGATGGCAAGCCGCCTGAATTCAAGGTCGTCGTGGAAAAAAGGCGCGACATACGATTAGAAGCAATGCGCGAGTGGAAAAGCGCGCTTGAGCGAAAGGACTATGAAGCAGCGAGAAAGTTTGCAATGCGCTCATCTACTGTAACAGAAGAGATTATCAATGGCAGCAAAGAATTGCTTAGTGCTTTTGGCGTTCCTGTCATCCAGGCTCCGTCCGAAGGCGAAGCGTTGTGCTCAGTCATGACAAGGAACGGCGACGTATATGCAACCGCAACGCAGGACTATGACTCACTGCTCTTCGGATGCAATAAGCTTGTGAGGAATTTGTCCATAACCGGGAAGAGAAAGCGCGGAACTTCGTATGTGACGGTAAATCCCGAATTGCTTACGCTGGATGACTTACTAAAAAATCTTGAGATAAACCAGGATCAGCTGATAATGCTCGGCATACTTATCGGAACTGATTACAACCCTGGCGGCGTTTCAGGTTACGGGCCAAAGCGTGCGCTGGAACTAGTGAAAGCGAAGAAAACGCTGAATGAAGTAATGAAGGAGCTCGTCTGGGATTTTGATGTATCGGCAGAGGATATATTCAACTTCTTCAAGCATCCTACCGTATCTGATTATAAAATAGAATTCACTGAAATTGATGAAAACAAGATAAAAAAGATTCTCTGCGATGAGTATGATTTTTCAGAAGAGCGCGTAGACAATGTTCTGAAAAAGATGAAACGCGAAGAAAGCCAGGAAGGTCTTGGAAAATTCTTCTAGGATTCAGTGCAACCGCACGTTTTGTAGCATTTGTCTTCATCGTAACTCATCAAATCACAAAGCCTGGCAAGAGAATAATCCTTTGGGCTCGTGTCACCGATATCCTGGTGTTTAACCGTAACTGAACTCATCTTTGCCTTGTCGCAGCCATAGAGGCTCCTCAATTCCTGGCATGCCTGGTTGATTGCGCTCTGCCTTTTCATCTTAACCTCAGTGTCAGAAAACATGCCCGAGAAAAGTGCAGCAACTACAAGCAATACAAGGAACGCTATCAAAATTATCACTATCGTGTTTATCGGAAGTGACAATCCCTTTTTTCCCATAATAATCATTTTTCTTTCCAAATATATAAAGATTATCAATGCGACCGCTGGGATTTGAACCCAGGTCATCAGCTTTCTTTTTCTTGATGGAACTTCTTTTTTAAAGAAGGTCCTTGGAAGGCTGAGGTCCTACCACTAGACTACGATCGCATCGATAAAAGAATTACTGTTGATTATCAATAAAAAGATTACTTCAGCTTCTGTAAAAGCTCTCCGACTGTTTTTGCGTCAACTGCCCTCAGATGCTCAGGAATCCCCAAAGCATTCCACGCGTTCCTGCATTCCTCAAAGAAATCATCGATATCAATAGATTCGATAAACTCGTATGTTCCCATGAATTTTTCAGGCGCCATCTCAACGCGAACAAGGCCGTTATTTTGTATTTCACTTCCTATAATGGCGGCTTTTATAGCATTCCCGGATTTGTCTTGTACATTGACGCCACCGTTGTTCGCTGCGGCGATAATGTAGAAAATATACCTTCCGTTTGTGTAATTATCCTGCAGGTATATCTTTTCGCTGTTCTGCATCCGTATCATCCTCTCATAGTATTTTTCAAGCTTCTCATTGAGCTCTTCTGGGTTTTTTCCATTTACTTTTGGTATACCATCAAATTTTTTCCTGAACCAAGACATATCCCTGCTCCTTATGTTCAACGACCTGCAACCATGCTCAATCGTCTCCGCGACACCGTCGAATTTCAAATCTTCTAAAGCAATCGACTGATAGGCTTCATTTAGTGAAATATTTCCTAATACTACCGCGGAATCTATCCTATCGTGAAATTTCATGATTTCTTTTCCGTTTTTTATATGCTGCATTTCATGCCTGAGATACTTGTAAAAATCAGTTTTCGGCAGGTGGTATCTTTTGTACTGCTTTCTTGAGAGCTCCTCCAAGACGCGCGGCGTACTAGATTCAACGATGTATCTTCCGTTTTCTGTCCTGTCAAAATTAACTCCCATGATGCAGTCGTATACCGATGGATCTGTACCGAATTCAAAAACGACCTCGACATCAACTCTTGGAAAAACATAGCCGTCCATTTCCTTCATCGCATCATAACATTCAAAAATCATGCCTACTACACGATCCATCCAGCATTTGTTGTTTCCATTTCCATTCGTTATGCCAATATAAATGACGTTTCCGTTCACTTTCAATTCTTTGGAATAGGACACATTCATGTGGCTTCAAATATTCGGAGTTTATTTAAAAGTAATTAGATTAGAAAAAGAGAAACCGTAGGTTTCTACTCCTCTTAGCCGAAGAACTTCTTCAATGCCGGGTGCATATCCTCCATGTAGCGCATGGATATCTGCTCGTAGAAGTTGTAAATTATCATGACGGTAAGAAGAATACCGGTTCCTGTGCCTAATGCGCCAGTGAAATCAGCTAACGATGCCAGCGCGCCAATGAATACGCCTGATATGACAGCAAGGCTCGGTATATATCGATCCAAAACCTGTTCGACTATACGCGGGTCACGACGGAAGCCGGGTATCTGCATTCCCATGCCCTCTATTTGCTCTGCAACGCTGTGCGAATCCATGCCGCTGGTCGAGACCCAGAATATTGAGAATATCACTGAACCGATAACCATGACAAAGAAATAAGCTAATGCTCGTGATGAATCAGCGATTGTCGGCAACCCCGTCAATGAACTGGTCGCAACAAGTGCCAGAACAATGCCCAGCAGCGATGATATCAGCATTATCCTTCCCGCATTCTTGTATTTCATGTAGAATGCAAGAAATCCTGCAAGAAATACGATTAGCAGGAATACGAGGAAGAATATCTGTATCGATAATGCATTTGGTGAGCGCATGAAAGAAACGATGCCTGATGTCGGATTGCCATTGTCATCAAAACAGCCGAAAATACCGCAGCGTCCACCAGCTTCGACCGGCGTGGCCATCATGTTGCCTACCATTAGAATATTCGCAAGTAGTGCGGCAACCAAGATAACAGGTATGTTGCTCGTGTAGATTAATTTCAATGGCCATCTCCTTGAAAAACCGCGTATCGAAGTAAAAGCGAGCGGAATATCCACTTTCATCGCCTGAACGTAAACAACTATTGCAAACACGAGCAGCGTTGCAATGATTGGCAACAACGCTACAAACGCTTGAAATATTTCGCCTAAGCCCAGCAGTGATATCGATTGCGGTATCAGGCCTGCTGCCATGCTCTCGCCCGTAGGCGGCAGCGGATTCAGTGCCCGCACAAATATGCCTTTAGTCACTCCTGCTGCGATGAACAAAGAAACGCCTGAACCAATGCCCCACTTCGACACGACCTCGTCCATGAGCAAAAGCAGGAACGAGCCTATCGCTAACTGAGCTACTAATAATAATACTGAAGATACACTAGGAATCGTCGGCTGAACTGCACCAAACGAAACGAAGGCGAATGCTTCGAATATGCAGAAGAATATTGCCAATAACTTCTGGCTGCCCTGAAATCTCTTTCTTCCTTCTTTTGTCTTGAGGTCCCACGGTATTATCTTTGAGCCGACCAATAGTTGCAGGATTATTGACGCTGAAACTATCGGACCGATACCCAGTGTAATTATAGTTCCCATCGAAGAGCCAAGAATCATTTCATAGAATTGAAAGCGCTCCTTTGACACTGCTGCAACGCCGTATATGGTAATCTGGCCCATCACAAAGAACAATAAAAGTATCACTGCCGTCCACTTCAGCCTGGACTTGAAGCTGAGATGAGACTTTGGCTCTTCAACGCCAGGCAGCCTTGATATGATTTGATCAAGCATTTTCAACTCTCCCGCCAGCCTTTTCTATCTTTTCCTTTGCCATCTTGGAAAATTTCTTTACCCTGACTATAATCGGTTTTGAAATATCGCCCTTTGAAAGCAGTTTATCATAACCCATCGTTATCAGGTCGATTTCATTGCCGAGTTTTTCCAAATCTCCAACATTGATTATATTATTTTTTTTCCTGAGCGAATTAAAGCCTTTGTGCCCGAAATGATTTGGCTCATAGCGAAGTATGTACGATCTTTTCTGCTGTGTCGAGCCGCCATACCCCTTTCCGCCTTTCGAGCCTTTGCCGCGATGCTTTTTCTTACTGCCGTAGCCATGCGTCTTCGAACCGCGCATCCTTTCATTTTTCTTTCTGAATCTCACTACCATATCAACCACTTCATAGCATCTTTTTCAGCAATTCTTCCATGTCCTTCCTGTAACCCAACTCGCCCTTCGGATACCGTTCCTTTATAGATTTCTTCTTTAACGGCCTTGGCTTCATGCCCTTTGCCTTTTTCGACAATTCGTCAGATATCTCGCCCCACATAACATAATCGCTGGCCTTCTTTATCATGCCGATGATAGAATCTGTTCTTGGCAATATTGCCATTGAATTCAACTTCCTCAGGCCGAGCATTTTCAGCGTGTCGTTTATATCTTTCCTAACTCCGATTCTGCCGCGAATTCTTATAACTGCTATCATTTCCCATCCCTCACTATATTCATCTTCTTGAATGCATCGTAAATCGCAAAAACATAATTCGACCTCGTGCGCGATTCGCCGAAAGTTGTGCTCCACACATCGTTTATGCCTGCAAGGCGCATTGCCTTCTTGGCCTCGTCGTTTATGCAAAGACCGATTCCTTTTGGCGCAGGCTTCATGACAACCTTCACTGATCCGGCCTGGCCAACCACTTCAAACGGTATCGAATGCCTCTCGCCGCACGCGCATTCCCATGAACCGCAACCGCGCTTAACAGGCATTATGTTCAGTTTCGCGTTTACGGTTGCTTTCTCTATCGCATCACGATGCTCAATCGATGAGGCTTTGCCAACACCGAAGTAGCCGTCAGCGTTGCCCACAATAACTATCGCAGAAACTTTGTATCTGCGACCGCTTCTGTGCATTCTTGCCGTCCTCTTCGTAGGCGTCTTCCTGTCACCGCCGCCTTTTCCCGGCGAGCCTCCTATGAAGTATACCTCATTCTGCAGGTTCGGCAGTAATTTATCCACTATCTCGGGCTCTTTTATTTTCTTTCCTAATTTGAATATCTCGTCCAATGAAGTTATCTTTCCATTAAAGACGTCATTTCCGAGTTCTGTCTTGGGTATCCAATTCTCCATCATATTTACACCATTTTCTGTTCGATTATATTTTTCTTGACATCTTCAAAATTTATTGACATATCCTCCGGTTTCGCTCCTTTTTTAATATAACCCGAAAACTGTTTCTCGTATTTTTCCTTGCCTATGCTTTTTGCATATTCAGCTATATGCTTGCCTGAAATCCTTTCCTTGTCCGGCATGGCTTCGCCGACAGGAACTTTCATTCCCGAGTCTATGACACCTGCCACTGCTGCATAAATCGCGCCGCCCTTTATTGACATCTGCATCCCTGTATCCAGTATTGCCTCGTCTATCCCGAGCTTTTTTGCCTTTAAGCCAGCGGCCAATCCTATTAAGTAGGCAGCCGGCAGATTGCCGCAGTGGTACTTCCAGCCGTATTTGACAAGATTTTTGGAAATTTCTTCGACAACGGTCTTGTCCCCGTTCTTCTCATAGTTTATGAACTGCACGTGTATGTTGTCGAGATTCCTTTTTACCACCAATCTTGTCTTTCTGCCCTTCAAAAGCTTCAATCTTTTCCCGTAATCTGTCTTCAGTTCCCTTCTTCTTCTCATAATCTTCATAATTATCACTTCTTCAAAAGGTTGTTCTTTTCTATATACGTTAACAGGTGGTTCCTGCTGCGGAAGAACCCACTCTTCGATGTCATGTATAGCTTACGATAAGTCTTTTTATCGATTTTATTGCTATCGTGCAGACCCTTTAGAGTTTTTCTTAATACTCTTATCCTTTTTACCCACAGCATCTTCCTTGTTCCAGATGCATGGCCTTTTCTTGTTCCAGTACCCTTTCTTCTGCCTTTCTTCTTCTGTTTCATCGCAATTTTTTTCCTGTAGTTGCTGACGCCAGTCTTTGGCTTTTTTTTGATTACGCCGTCGTTTATCAGTTTTCTTATGTCAGCTGCTGTTATTGCCTGCAATATATCACTTATTCTCGATGGGTCGAACCAGATGCGGGAAACGCCGCATTTCAAAATTCTTGCAGCAATCTTTTTTTGAGGCATCAATTCCACCTATTTTCATCAACTGACGAAAAAACATAAAACTCATTGAACATGACGTCGCATCCATGGCAGTAATACTCATCCGAAATTCTCTTGCCGAAGTTTCCGCACATCGGGCATCTCAGCTTTTCATTTATTTTTTTCATTCTTCTCTACCTCTTTCTTGTCAACGCCTTTTGACTTATCTTTTCCGGTATCTTCTTTTTTCTTTTCCCGTTCCTTTTTTTCCCGTTCAATCTCTTTTTTCATCTTTTTTAAATTAAGATTTGTTATTTTCACTCCGAGTTTTTCAGCCTTTTCAGCGATGAGCATTCTCTTCTTTTTTCCGACTGATGATGCTAATATACCTGACTTTATATTGTCAAGGTCTTTCAGGTTGTTTATTATCGCAACGCTTTCTCTGTTTTTCTTGTATCCTATTGATGGCGTTATGCCACTGCCGCACTTGCCAACCCTTAGTTTGCTGTGCCTGCCCTTCGGCCTTCTCCATTTTCTTTTCAATCTCTTCAACGTGGAGTAATCCTGTCTGATGAATCTTCTCATATCTTTTCACCGCTTTGCAGATGCCTGCCGGAAAGGTATATTCCATCCAGAAAAGTTCTTTTGTCTCGTTTCGAAAGTTTGCACGCCTGCTCTATGTTGCTTGCCGTTTGGCCGAGCTCTTCTGAATCTATTCCCGTGAGTATTACGCTGTTTTTTTCCACATTCACTTCGGTCTTGCCGGCTATTTTTGCAACGCGCGCACCTTTTTCACCAAGGAAATTCCTTATTTCGACTTTGCCGTCTTTCACTGTTATATTCATCGGAAAGTGCGAATAGAATACTTCCATCGTATAATTGAAGCCCACGGTAACACCGATAATCATCTTGTTTGTGTGTGCGCATATCGTGCCTGCAACCGCTTTAATGCTCCTTTTTTCATTTAATGTCTTGATTATCACAGAATTGCCGTTTTTTTCTATTGAAATCATCTTGTTGAACCTTGGGTTGTTGAAATTTTTTTCTAATACGCCTTTTGGGCCTTTGACCCTTATCGTTCTGCCGTCTATCTCAACAGATATGTTCTCCGGTATGTCAACTTTTTTTTCCATTTCAATCACTAATATACGTATGCAATTATTTTCCCGCCCAAGCCCATTGTAATCGCTTCTTTCTGGCTCATTGTGCCCTTTGACGTGGAAATTACGAGTATTCCAAAATCCTTTGCAGGCAGGTATCTTTTTTCTATTCTTTCATATCCGTCCTTTTTTACGGACAATCGCGGCCTTATTGCACGCACCTTGTTAATATTGCCTGACATCTTGACTATGCATTTCATGTGCTTGCCTTCTCCCAGCAATTCATATCCCTTTATGTATCCGTGCTTCTGTATTACATCCAGGACGTTCTTTATCAGCTTTGATGCAGGTACTGTGCAATCCGTCTTGCCGTTATCCTCTGCGTTATTCATCACAAACAGAACGTCTGACAGCAAATCATGTCTCATTTTTTTCACCTATATTTCTTGAAGCCTAGATCTTTTCCTATCTCCCTGAAGCAACGTCGGCAGTAAAAAAGTCTGTACTTCCTTATTATTCCATCGAAAGAACCGCAGCGTATGCACTTCCTCGATCCTTTACCGATTTTCCTTTTTATTGCCTTGTTTCTCATTCATAACGCCTCATTCAATTACTACCCCGAACTTCTCTTTCATAAATGCGATGGCTTCTTCTTTTGTTATAACATGCTTTTTTCCGAGCTTTCTTGCAAGCCTTTTTCTTTTCACCCTGTATCCTGGTCGCTCGAGCGTAACGCATACGTCAAGACCGAGAACACCTATCTTGGGATCGTAATCCATGTCGGGTATGTCTATGTATTCATTTATTCCGAATGAAAGGTTGCCGCGAACGTCAAAGTTCTTTTCGCTTAGCTTGTAGTCCTTTGCGTCCAGAAGTCTTTTCAGCAACGCATCATCATTTCGTATAGTGACTTTGCATCCAATCTGCTTGTCCTTCGGCATGCCGAACGTGCTTCTCCTCTTCGTTTTTGTTATGATTATCTTCAAGTTGACTATTCTTTCAAGTATTGTTTTTGCGCTCTCTATCGGCGTCTTTGCACCGCAGCCCATATTCAACACGATTTTTTCCACGGTTATGTCACGCATCTCATTCACCAAGTTCGATTACCGGTTTGTTTTCACCGATTACAAAAACATAATTCTTCGGGATTATCAGCATAACGCCGTCTGAATTTATCGTAATCTGGGTTATCTTGCTGCCTTCCATCACTGTTATCTCCTCTATTTTTCCGACCCTGCCAACGTTGCGGCCGAATACGACAAGTGCAGTCGCACCTTTACCCATACTCATCGAATCGAACGAGCCCTTGTCCAAATCGAAGAGCAACGTATCTCCAGTTTTGTAATTGTTCTTGTCAATCAATATGTTTTTTCCGTCATGCAGATTAAGCTGCACTTTTTTACCGACGTATTTTTTGTTCTCAACCCTGAGCAGCTTTATGTTTCCGCTGTTGGTCTTCTGCAGGTAAAAGCCATGCTTATTTGGAAGTACGCGATATGAATCGTCGCCTATCGTGATTATGTCCATCAGACCTACTGGAAACTTGTGATCCTTTCTTACCCTTTTGTCTATCTTTACGATGCAGTTGTTTAATATTTCCTTGACCTCTTCCAGCGTTTCGGCGTATTTCAGCACGTCCCGCAAAATCACTCCCAACGGCAGGCACATCTTCTTTGCATGCGGTCCCGGACTCGGGTCTATCACATACTTCTTTGTCTTCTTCTCGATTGGCCAAAATTTTGGCGCAGCGTATCTTTTCATTACCATTTCATCAACCCGAAATCAACTTGAAAAATTTCTGGTTCAATTTCCAGTATTTCTCTGCGAATTTCTTTCCGTTCTCGCTCTGCAGTTCGCTGTATGCAGCTTCTGATATCTTCTTTGCTTCCTCAATGCTTGCTAAGAAACCAGCATCCTTCTTTGCAGATTTGTACATCATCTTCACTATTCCGAACGGGCTCATAAGATTTATCATGTCTGCTTCGAACAAGACCTTTGCCTCAATCGTTTGCGGCCTTAGCAGATCAGGATGAACAGTTTTCATGCTGTGTGCCTCAATGCAATGCGATACCGAATCGATCATCGCCTGGTCAGCGCCCATCTTCTGCAACTGCTCTTTGGCTATTTCCTTGCCGGCAATATGATGGTCGCCGTCCTTTTCTCTTGCAATGTCGTGCAGCAACGCGGCTATTTCCACTACTTCAAGATTCGCGTTCTCCTTTTTCGCAAGCTTCTTGGCTATCTTTCTAACTAATTGCGAATGTTCATAATTCAATTCGTTCAGATTCTCCTTCGCATATTTTTCTACCTTTTTTATGAGCTTCATTTTTTCACCTCTTTCTTGGCTTCTTTTCTCAACAGAATCTTCTTCCTCATCTTGTCATCAAGATTCAGCTTGATAATCTTGACGTTGCTAGGCTCTAACGCTGCATCGACCTCTTGACCTGAAACCTTCTTCTTCTTTATTCCATCAACGAATATCTTTAGCCGCTTTAGGTCGATTCTCGCCACGGTTCCGGTTTTTTTCCTGAACTCACCGCGCATTACCATGACCTCGTCGCCTTTCCTCAGCGAAATCGAGCGTTTCTTGTACTCGTCGCGCAATTTTTTATCCAAGTGTGCGGATACTAATTTTTGACGTATGTGCATCGGAGCGTTATATCTGTATTTGCGCTGCTTTCGCGGCTGTGTGCTGCGAACCCAAAACTTTGAAAATTCTTTTTTCATAACCATCACAAAACTATGCTTGCTATTTTTCCGATAACCGAAAAGCGCTCGACAGCTTCTTTTGCAATAACGCTCCTTATCTCGGTTCCCGTCGGTTCGTATGTTTTTGGGTTAACAAGAATGGCCGCGTTATCAGTGAACTTCACGCGAGTGCCATCTATTCGCCTGAATTCCTTCTTCTGCCTCACGACGACCGCATACACTATTGTATGCCTCAGCTTTTCCTTGCCTTTTGTTACAGAGCATACGATAACATCAGCTATGCCTGCTTTTGGTATTCTTCGCAGCCGTCCTTTATAACCGACAACTGATATGAGCTTCAGTTCCTTTGCTCCTGTGTTGTCTATGCAGTTCAGCACACCCTCTAAATTTATTGGCTTCGTTATTTTTGCCTGTAATGCCTTCATATTTTATCACTCCATGTTTTCAACTACCACGAATTTCTTCATCTTTGACAGAGACCGGCATTCAGCCACCTTTATCTTGTCGCCAATTTTGACCAGTATGCACTTTGGCAGATGAGCTGCAATTCGTGTCTTCCTTCTCTCGTATCTTTCGTATTTCGGGACCTTTTTGTAGTAGTTCCACTCAACGATTGCCGTATTTGTGGCTCGCGTCGAAACTGCAACGCCAACAAATATCCTTCCGCGGATTTTCAGGTGGCCGTGCCAGGGACACTTATCACTATCACAAACTCCTTTTGGTTCTTTCGCATTTATTCCGATGTTCATATTACCACTTCTTGAATTTTTTCTTTATCCTGTCTTCAGGCCTTGATATTATGAAATTGCCGTTCACGTCAACCCTCTGCTTTCCAAGGATGAGCCTGAATACCGTACCCTTTTTCGGTATCCTCAACTTCTTTTCATCCTTGATCATTACCGTCTTCAGCGTTTCATCAACAATCCTGCCCTTTAATCCGATTTGGCTTTTGTTGCATGCATCGATTATCTCGCATTGCAATCCTATCAGTTCATGTCTCAATATGTTCTTTGGATTTCTCATTGATTTCACTCAATTTCGATTATCTCTCTTGGAAATCCTTCTTTCACCAGTATCTCCTTTATCCTATACTTATGGTTTCCCTGAAGCTCTATTTCGTCTTCCTTGTACGTCCCACCGCACGCAAGCTTTGACTTGAGCTTTTTCATCAGCTCCTTGATGTCTATCTTTGTTTTGTCTATCCCGCGAATCACTGTGACGTATTTCTGGAATCTTTTCTTGGCGACCGATATCCTTATCTTCTGCGCCTCCTTTGCGATTGTCTCGCAAACACAGAGCTCTTTTGGCAAACCACACTTTTGGCAGACTATCCTCAATCACCTCTTTTGGACAAGACGCCTTTGGCGCCCGTTTGTTTCTTCTTCGCTTGAGTATTATTCTTTTCGCTTTTGATTGTCAATATTCTTGCAATCGTCTTCCTGATCTCTTTTATCCTTCCGGGATTCTTTATGGTGCCGACGTTGCTTGATGCACGTTCTTTCGATAATTCCAATTTAAGTTCCATCAGCTTCTCGTCATTATCCTTTTCATTCATCTCCCTTAGCTTTTTCATTTTCAGTATTGCCATTATCATCATTCCTTTGCATCTTCGACTTTCGGTTCTTCAACGGGCAGGTCGGTTTTGATTTCTTCGGGCTTTGTTTCTTCAATTATCATCTCGCTCTTAACTGGTTCTTTTTTGGTTTCTTCGATTATCGTCTCGCTCTTCACTATTTTATGCATTTTATCAGACGGCAGCATTATCTTGACCGTAATGCCGACGTTGCCAAGCTTCGGGGTTGCGACCGCAAAACCCTTGAGCACATACTGTGCAGGCTCTCCGCATTTTTTCAGGTATCCAGCCGTGAAACGTTCTCTTCTTGACCGTTCACCTGACAATTTGCCTGCAAATATTATCTCGCATCCCATTGCGCCTGCAGACATTATTCGCGAGATATAAACATTTCCTAATTTTTTATAATTCACGCTGTTTTCGATTGACAGCGCGAGCGTCTTTGCAACTATCGTCGGGTCCATGTCAGGGTTGTTGATTTTCTGGACGTCTATCTGCGGATTCTCTATCTTCAGGTTTTTCTTAAGTACCTCTACAAGTTCTCTTATCCTGTCGCCACTTGAACCTATCACAAGACCGGGCGTAGACGTGTATATGATTATTCTGGTTACTATTGGAGTATGCTGGACTTCGATGTTGCTGCATTTCGTATCAGCAAGATGTTTCCTGATAAATTCCTCCACGGTGACCCGCTCTTTTGCCTTCTGTATGAATATCCTCTCTTTCATCGCAATCACTTCTCTGCTTTTTTCTTTATCGCTTCTGCCAATTCCTTTTTGATTTTCTCCAAATCCTCCATTTTCTTGATTGTCTTTACCTTTGCCAGCTTCTTTTCCTTTCCCTTTTCGATTAACATTATCTCCACGTTCGCCGATTTCATTCTCGAGCCGAATGCGGCCTTTCTCCTGCGCCTTCGGAATATTCCACCCTGATGCGCGGACGCATGAACCATTAATTTTCCTGAA
Organism: Candidatus Aenigmatarchaeota archaeon; assembly: GCA_043799385.1. Taxonomy (GTDB): domain Archaea; phylum Aenigmatarchaeota; class Aenigmatarchaeia; order GW2011-AR5; family GW2011-AR5; genus JAZDNV01. The sequence goes on from JAZDNV010000018.1 coordinate 40,872, forward strand.
TCAAGATTTTTTGCAACCGCGTTCTTTTCGCAGCTGTCCAAGAGCATCTTTATCTCATTCACTGCGCTCGTGTAATATTTTCCGCGCAAATCCCTCTTCTTTGCTATCAGGTCGTCGAGCAATCGCCTTGCGCGAGTCAGTGGCTTGTTGCGGATGACGCGGCATATCTTCACCGCGGCTTTTCTGCTTATTCGCATGTTATTCCCGCATGCCTTCGCGTGCTTATCCTTTGGCTCGAACGTATATGACATTTTAATCAAACCTCAAAATTACTTCATCGGAACGAACTTGCTTGAGCGCGTTGCACCGAGTCCAGGCGCAGAGTGCTTTACGCGGCCGCGCGTTTGTGCAAATTCTCCAAGATAGTGGCCAAGCTTGCTTGCGTCTATATCTACTGGCACGAACTCTTTGCCGTTGTAAACGCCTATCTTTGTCCCAAGCATCTCCGGAATTATTATCATGTCCCTCGATTGGGTCCTTATCAGCTTATCCTTTCCCTTGAACCTTCTCACATTATCTAAAAGTTTCTTTTCCTGCCTTGTAAACCCTCTTTTTAGTGACCTTCTCTGCCTTGCGTTGAGCATTGCAGAAAATTCTTCTATACTCATTTTTTCTATTTCCTCAACGGACTTACCGCGGAAAGTAATTTTTTTTGCCATAAAATCACACTATGCTTTTCTTTTTTTCTTACCCATTCTTCTTGCTGATATGCTTCCAACCTTCTTTCCGGGCGGCATGTTCCTCGAAACGGTTTTGTGCTTTCCAGGTTTTGCCTTTCCGCCGAACGGATGGTCAACAGCGTTCATTGAAACGCCTGAAACATGAGGATAATATCTGTTAACAGCACGCATTGCATACCACTTTGTGCCTGCTTTCATGAAAGGCTTCTCTGTTCTTCCAGCGCCAGAGACAACGCCTATCGTCGCCCTGCATCGCAAAGGCAGGATCTTCTTCTGTTTTGAAGGTAGGAGTATCGTGCATTTATTTTTTTCCTTCCCAGTAATTGTTGCAAAGCATCCAGATGAGCGGCATATCTTTCCGCCGTCACCAGGGTGCAGTTCAATATTATATATTTTTGTTCCTTCCGGGACGTTCCTTAACTCAAGAATATTTCCATTGTTTGGCGCTTCGAAATCTATTTTCTGTCCGACTGATGCTCCCTCGTGCGCAATCTGCAGAATCCTTTTTCCTGAAAAATCTATCACCGATACTGGTGATGTTCTTCCAGGAGCGTCAAGTATGTCGACTATCATTCCGCTAGAAGCACCGTCAGGTATCTGACTGTAATTAACTTCGCCCAAAAATCTGTGAGCAGGTGACCTATATCTCGGCGACCCTGTTCCCCTCGCCTGCTGTCTAAGATTTTTTCCCATTCATTGCACCTTATTTAACCCATGCAGCTTTTTGGAGGCTTGATGAATAAATCAAACCTTATTTTTTTATCATACACCGACCTTGAAACATACCTGCATTCCAATGGCAATCCATTCCTGTCATGAATTGCGCATTGCATGGGCAACCCGGATGATATCGGACAGTATGACTGAACTCTGTATGGCTCCACAACTATGAGATCTGGACAGAGTTCTATTATCTCGTCTTGTGTTACATTTATCATATTATTCCCAGCCTTATTGCTATATCGCCAGCTGCGCCCGGGTCTTTGAACCTTATCGCCGCTTTTTTTCGGCCTTTCTGGTCTATTATCGTCTGCACGCCTGCAACAGGCGATTTGAACGCGGCTTCGGCCGCGACTTTTATTTCGCTTTTGCATGATTTCCTGTTGACTATGAATATGAGCTTGTTCTGTTTTTCTATCGTTTGTATCGCCTTTTCCGTCATGAGCACGAATTTCAGAACATCGAATGCATCGACCACTGATTTTTCATCTGATTTTTCTGTCACAATTTTTGCAGTTACTTTTTCCTTAGGCTCTTTCTTCTTAAGTATGCTCGGAAGCTTAATCTTGCTCTCTGTTTTCTCAGATTTCTTTTCAGTCTTCGTTTCAGTTTTTGCCTTAGCTTTTGCTTCCATTCATCATTCACCGAACTTTTCATTGAGCTTTTCTATCGCTGACTCGGTCATTATCGTCAATCTTGCCAGACAACCAGGCGCCAGCAATTCGGCGTCCAGACCATCGAATTTTGCAACGTCAATGCCGGCTATGCTTCTCGCTGATTTCAACAGATTACAATCCTTTGAAACTATTATCAGCGGACCGATTTTCTTCTTGTACTTCCTGCCGCGATTTTTTCCTTTGCCTGCGCGAACTTTCTTTTTCTCGCATCTCTTCATCTCTTGGTAGATTATTTTGTCCAGAAGAGTTTTGACTTCTTTTGTCTTCTTCATATCCTCGAAATCATTCGTGAATATTAACGGTGCTTCATCAACATTATGGCGCTCCTTGACCAGTTCCTGATTAGTTGACGCAGCAAGAGCAGACTTTATCGCCAAACGTTTTTCTTTTTCGTTTATGCGCTGGGTCCAGACTCTTTCTGCTTTAGGCGGGTGCGCTTTTCTGCCCTTCACTGCTTGCGGCACGAAACGTGCGCGTAGATTCAGGTAACCGACCTTACCGTGGATTCGCGATATCCTTGCCATCTCCTTGTTCATCATCGTAAACCGATATTTTCTTCGTCCGTGATAATGTGCACTCGTCCTTTTTCCGGCTAATGGATTCGCTCCATACGGTTGTCGTTTCATTGACTGTATCGATAGGATAGCGCGATTTATCACGTCAGGGCGATAAGCGACGCTGAATACTTTCGGTAATTTCATTTCCTTTTTTACGTTTCCGTTCAAATCATAAACCTTTGTCATATCAATCACTTACCCTGCTTGCTCTCTGTTGAGATGAATTTTACGTCAACTGGTTCAAATCTCTTCGTTCTGGTCGCTTTCTTCAGCATCATCAGTCTCTTTCTCGGGCCTGGTATTGAACCTTTTATGAGTATGAAATCCTTTACAGGACCGTAACCGAGAAATCCGCCATCCGGTGTTATCTTTTTTGAATCATCGCCTATCATTACAATATTCTTGTTGAGTTCGGTTCTCGTGAAGAATCCGTACTGGCCTGGGAGAGGGACACGCCAGTCTACCTTTCTTGGCGTAGTCGTGCCTATCGAGCCTGCGTGACGGTGGTGTTGCTGGTCTTTTCTTCTCTGGATTCTGATGTGGAATCTTTTTACAGGACCTGTGAATCCATGCCCTTTCGTAACACCGGAAACATCAACATATTCGCCGACCTTGAAAACGTCTTTTGCAAAAATCTCTTTGCCGAGCATTTGCTTCGCATCTGCGCTCCACTGCATTTCAAATACTTCTGGTTTTTTCTTTGCCATCCCGCCTTTTTCTGGCTGGGTCGAGATTATGAGCCGAATCTCATCGTAGTCATCTACCATCGCACCAACTTGATTTCCAACTTTTCTTTTCAAGCCTTCAGGAATATTATCGATCCATTTCTCGCCAACTGTAAAAAGGGTATGATTCTTCTTCTTGTAAAACCTCAAACCGCATACGAGCAAAGGCGGCGAGTCTATTATTGTTGCCGCCATTATCAGCGTCTTGCCGTGTGTAGGCGACTTCGCATTAACATCCGCATAACTGACGTGCGTCATGCCGGCCTTCCATCCGGCAAAGCCGACGCTATTCAACTGCGGGTAAATCCTCTTCGCCCGCTTTCTTGGCCAAAATTGCAGCGAACCGCGCCTTGGTCTTCTCCTTTTCATCTCATCAGTCCTTCGCTCTATTTCTTAGCGTATGTTTTAAAAGCTACTTGTAGTCAACCTAAGAATAGGTACATGAGAGCAATAATACATTAATGGAAAAGATATTTAAACCAAATTATACGGTGAAAGCAAAGTTTTAAGCCTTTCAGGCGAAAATATACCTGAGATTATGATGGAGATAGAGAAAACGCAGTCGCTATGCCCAAGATGCATGAAAATATTGCCCGCTACTATTTTCGAGCGAGACGGCAAAGTATGGATAACGCGAACCTGCAAGAGGCATGGGAAAACTGAGGAGTTGTACTGGGGCTCATATGAGATTTACAAAAAGGCAAAACGATTTGCTAGGGACGGGCGCGGCGTCTACAATCCTGAAATAAAAAAAGAGCGGATAGTGTGCCCGTTCGACTGCGGGCTCTGCAACGTGCACAAGAGCCACACTGCTCTTGCTAATATTGTTTTAACGAATCGCTGCGACTTGCGTTGCTGGTACTGTTTCTTCTTTGCGCAAAAAGCCGGTTACGTTTACGAACCGAACTTGGAACAGGTAAGGTTGATGCTAAAAAAATTGCGAAGCGAAAAGCCGGTTCCATGCAACGCCGTGCAGTTTACAGGCGGCGAGCCTTTGCTGAGAAACGATATAATCGAAATAATAAAAATCGCCCGGCAGGAAGGATTCAAGCATATTCAGTTGAATACGGACGGAATAAGGCTACGGGACGCCGCATTGGCAAAAAATATTAGAAAAGCCGGCGTCAACACGATATACCTTAGCTTTGATGGGGTAAGCGCAAAAACCAATCCGAAGAACCACTGGGAGATACCTGAGATACTGGAAAGCTGCCGCTATGCAGAAATAGGTGTTGTTCTCGTCCCGACAATAATAAAAGGAGTGAATGACCACGAACTTGGAGATATTATAAGATTTGCTGTTCGCAACATAGACGTTGTCCGCGGAATCAACTTCCAGCCGGTATCGATGGTCGGCCGCATGTCGAAAAATGAGAGAAAAAAGTACCGTATAACGATACCTGACGTCATGCAACGTATAGAAGAACAGACCAAAGGCGAAATAAGCAAAAACGATTTCTACACCGTGCCATTCGTGATGCCAATAAGCAATTTCGTCGAATCAATTACAAAGAAAAGCGAATACCAGTTTTCATCGCATTTCGCGTGCGGGGCGGCAACTTATGTTTTCAAAGAAGATGAAAAAACAATACCAATAACACGATTTGTCGACGTTGAAGGATTGATGAAATATCTAGATGATATGGCAACTAAGATCAAGCCTGGCCATATAAAATACATTACTGGACTAAAGCTATTGTTTGGTTTAAGAAAATTCGTCCATGGGAAAACGCCTAAGGGACTTAATATAAATAAGGTGTTCTTCGACGCCTTCGTTAAGAAGAATTACAAAACATTGAGCGTGTTCCACCACAAATCATTGTTCATAGGGCTCATGCATTTTCAGGACCTCTACAACTATGACATCGAACGCGTAAAACGGTGCTGCATACATTACGCAACGCCTGACGGAAACATAATACCGTTCTGCACCTTCAACGTGCTGCCTTCGTTGTATCGCGATAAGATACAAAAGAAGTTTGGCATGAAGATAGGCGAATGGGAAAAGAAGAATAAGCGGAAATTGGACGATGATTTATACAGAAGAAGCCCTGAACTGATTAAAAACGCGCCAAAAACCTTCTAGAATTAAAGTAATGTAATATCTCCTGCTTCGACACTCTCCACGCCATCTATTTCTGCAATCGCGCTCTCTATTTCGCTGAATCCCGAGGAGTCAGGCACTATGAAAAGCACTTCGACTGCACTGAGCCCGAATGCTATCGGCTTTTCTTCCAGCGATTTCAGCCGAGCTTTTTCTTCGACGATTGCCCGTATTTCTTTCTTTATTCGTTCCAGATTAACGTCCGTACCGGACGGCATTACCCTCAAGCTAACAGCAACATCTCCCATAAAATCACCAATATATAATTAAGAATTACGGCCCCTCGAACTTGCATTCAGGGCAGACGTATACGTTGCTCTTTCTCCTGCACTTCTCGCACCTGACTATCTCAACCTTTAAGCAGGACGGACACTTAAACTTAGTAAAATTCTCTTCTGACAGAAGATTCTGGTTACAGGATATGCATTTCATAGTCACACAATTCTATGGTAATCTTTTTAAAATTATAAAAGGCATCAGTGTTTATGCCCTCATGGTCTAGCCTGGATAGGACGAGAGGTTGCGGACCTTTCAGCTCGGGTTCGAATCCCGATGGGGGCGTTTTCCACTTAACCTATAAATAGCGAAATTCACAATAATTTTCATATGGCTAAAAAGAAAAAACAAAAGAATCGCGACATACGCGTGTCGGTTATAATCCCGACCCTCAATGAAGATAAGTACATAGAGCCGACGTTGTTTCATATAAAGCGCCAGAATCCTTACGAGATAATACTCGGCGACTCGTACTCGGACGACGGAACGGTAAAAATAGCGAAGAAATATGGAGCGAAAGTCGCATACGCTCCGCGCGGCGCCGCCTCTATCGGCAGGAACGCTGCGGCAAAGAAGGCCAAGGGCGACGTTTTGCTCTTTCTCGATGCCGACACTATTGCCTATCCGAACATGCTGGAAACGATAAAAAAGGATTTTAAAGACAGGAGAATTGCCGGCTGGACATGCACATTTTATGCGTTCTCTCCTTATCTGAAAGACCATGTGATGTACACGGCCACAAGCGACCTGATAAAATTTTTAGTCGAGCACGTGAAACCGCACGCTGCCGGATTCAACATCGCTGTAAGAAGAAGCGTATTTGAAAAAATTAATGGATTTGACGAGTCATTGAAGGTTATGGAGGACCACGACCTTACGTGGCGTGTATCAAAGCACGGCAAGTTCAAGTTCTCGACCGAGACATGCGTATTCACGTCTGTGAGAAGGTTGAGCAACTGGGGACGATGGGGACTATTCAAGAAATATTCGAAGATATATCTCGGCTATATCCTGAAAAACAAAAAATATGACACGAAAAATGTCAGGTATGAACCGATAAGATGAATAATATTTTATTTATTAATATATTGATGAAATAAGCGGTCCAAGTATCATCATCGTCACTGAGAACGTTATTATGAATATTATGAAGCCCAGCGCAAGCGTAGCCGCGGTGATGCTTTTTCTGCCGATATCATCCCTGCCATTCTCTATGCCGTTGATGAAATAAGACAGGATGAAGCATGTCTCTATGAGGTAGACTGCAACTATAATAATAAACTGGGCGTTGGTTATGCCTATGCCGGCGAAATTCTCGAACATGTCAAAAAAGGCTGCATCGCTGGACTTCGCGCCCAGCGTTGCCAGTATTTTCAGTATCACGATTGTCATGGTTATAACGATACCCGAGACTAGTGGCGATAAAAAGAAAGCCTGGAATTTCATTGAGCTGACAGGATCGCTTAGCTCTTCACGTATATCCTCCTGCGTTTCGTGCAATCCTTTGAGATATTTGGATATCGAAAGCATCGCCAATGAAGCAGAACGCGAGCCGCGCTCGGCAGAGTTGACGACGATTTTCATCGACGTTTTTATCAATTTTGATGGGTAATACCGTATTGCGCCGCGAGTGCTGTCGAACAACGATTGTTTGAAAGTCATGCCAAATGTTTTCATGTTCCGCAGCGTCTTTATGAACAACTCCTTGACCTTCAGGTTCTGCGTGCGTTTTATGCTCTTCTCTATCGATGCTTCTATCGGCGTTCCACCATAAACGCTGTTTCCGAGCTGGAACATCGTTGACGTGAATTCATTCTCGATTTCCCTCGTCTCTTCCCTCAGTTTCAGGCGCTGATACGTTAGCAGATAATAATATGTCGCAAACCCGAATGCGATTCCGCCTGTGATTAGAATAGGCGCGATTATGTCACTAGGCGAATAAAGAGCAACGCCAGGTATAATCATCGCCACAGCGACGAGCAGTGCAAAAGGCCAGGCCGGTATCAACTTGCCGCCGAAACGGAATTTTCCTTCTTGCGGTATATCTGGGTTCTCTGAAACATCTATTTTGCTGAATGTCGCCGGCCTTCCCTCAAGTATGTTGGTTATTATGAAGAACAGCACGAACGGCAGGATTACGTCATAGCCTATGAACAGGACTTCTGCGCCGATACCCAAGAACACTGCAACCAGCGGAAACATCACTAAGCCGAGAACAGGTAGTATTATGCCCATTGCATGAACAGCCATCACAGGCATCTTCAACTGCTGGTTGAAATGTTTTGCAATCTCGCGGTTTCCGTCGAGTATTATTTCCATGGTCTCGTTGAGCATCGCCACGCGCCTTTCTTCTGTCTGGCTCAACGACGCAATCAACATTTCGATTGCCTGGATGAATTCCTTGTTGTTGGACCATTTTTTTGTATAGTCAACAAGCGCGTTCTCAATTGTCGTATAATTGCCGACTTCAACGTCCCACATGAGCTTTCTTATCTCGCCTGCCAGCGGCTCTGAAAGATTCTGCGAGGCAAATTTTACCGCGCGCTCCATATTCGGAGAGTTGCGCATGTGCATCGCCATGTAAAGTATCAGCGTCACTATATCGGAACCTGCCTCCATCTCATATCTCTTCCTGAGCCGCAACGGATAGGTGTACAGATAGTATATGAAGAAAAGCGCCAGTACTAGCGCGAGTGCAGAATAACCCCATGGAGGACCGAACTGGATTATTTTGCCATTCTCTTCTGTTGAAAGAAATAAGTTGAGCGGTATCATGATTAGCAGCGGAATGCAGACAAAAATCATCAACACGACAGGCAGCGAAGCCGCGTCCTTTGGGGAAATCTGCATCTTTGAAAAATCTATGGCATCCTGTATCTTCTTCTTCATGTTTTTGTCCGGCTCTATGCCAATAATCCTGGAAGAAAATCTGCATGCCCTTTCATACAAGCTTTTTTTCCTTGTCTCATCTGCCTTGAAAACCTTGTAATCCGCTGACTCATACCGCATAAACATATCTTGTCATTTTTAGTATAAAAATCCCGATACAATACCTATACAATTAATAATAGAGAATATAATAAAAAACCAAAATTATGCAGTAGCAATCTTTGGGGTACCAGAAAATGTGTCTGATATTCCACCGCAGTTTGTTGTTACAATGACTTTTGAGAAGTTACCCTGACTGTTAAATACACTGTTAGATAAAGTGTTATTAACAATTCCAAACTTAACCCTTTCAAGTTGACCTTTATCGAAGTCTTGGGACATAACTGTTAGATTTGGGAAACTGCTACCATTGTTCAGGAAAACTACAGCTGAAACTAATTGCAGACTGTCTGTTTGGCCTGAGTTTCTGACAATCGCTGTTACGTTAAAACCACCGTACGTTGCGTTTGCAACGTAAACGTCATCAATGCTTATTCCTGCGGTTGAGCATTCTGTTGCTTGTATTGTCTTGTTGGTCACAGAAGTCTGTGTAGAACGCATCGTAGTTGACATCCAGCCCATCACTAATGTTGCTATCGCCACGGTCACTGCTATCAGAAGCACACTAGCCAATAACGGAGATATTCCTTTCATGCCAATCACGCACACTTAGGGGTTCCTTCAAAGGTATCCTTTATTCCACCGCAGTTTGTTGTCACAATGACCTTTGAGAAATCCGTCGGGCACGTATCAACGATGGGGAACGTGTTTGAACCGACACTTATTGCAAATGTTGTAACCTCTCCCTTGTCAAAGTCTGTTTCTGCTGTGGACGTCGTGAAGTTTCCTCCTGTTACGTTGTAAAGCTGCACGGACGTTATCTGCAGGTTATCAGTCTGACCTGAATTTCTGACGATTACATTCGCTGAATATAATCCTGAAAGGTATACATCATCTATGCTTATTGCTGCTGCTGAACATTCGGTTGCCTGTGTTGTCTTGTTTGATACCGTGGTCTGCGTGGAACGCATTGTAGTTGACATCCAGCCCATAACCAAGGTCGCTATTGCCACTGTCACTGCTATCAAGAGCACACTAGCCAATAACGGGGATATTCCTTTCATTCTATCACTTATTGATAATTGTAATAAGCGGTATATAAAGTTTTTTATTACAGAGGCTTTGTTTAGACAATAAATAACTTCAGCTTATATTCCTCACGTCAACGACAAGAAAGTCAGCGCCTGCATATAATGTATAAAACACGTCATAACTGCTGCTAGCGTTGACGTAGATATGAACGATGCACAGCGGCAGGTTTTTCCCTTTCTTCAGTATCTCGCTGTAGCCGTTGCCGGCAGAAACGTTGCCATCGATAACGACAGATGAATTCACAGGATATACAGTTCTGCCAAAGGTCTTTTCAGTTATATTAAGTATGTTGCTCTTCGTGTCGATTGGCGATAAAGGAATAACATTAGCTACTTTCTGGAATTCCACGTGTAGAAAAGTATTGTCCATTGCAAGGTTTCCAGCATCATCGCAGGAAACGTCATTTCCTGATATGTAAGTGAGGTCGCCGCTGATTTTTCGTGACAGATATTCAAACAATTCAACGCCTGACGACAAGCGATACTGGATTGCATTTTCCTCTGCAGAAACTTCCATGTCCGGCGACGTAAGCTTGAGAACTCTTTTGGCGCCGTCGCCCTCCTCTACAACGTCCCTTATATAATTATTTAACATTCGCATCGCGTCCTCTGCCTCGTTCACGCTTGCCGTTTCCTTGGACAGCTCGATTGTCGACTGGCCGCTTGTAAAGACTATTGTGATTGCCATTATTGCTGCCAGGAATACTATCATAGTTGCGAATAACGGATTCATACCCATGACCAGTTGTATATATCCTTTGAACGAACGAGCGCCCTGCTGTCTTCTAGCTGCACATCGAAGAATGCAAATACAAGATTCTTGTCCGTCGTTATTCTGAACGCTTCAGTGACGTTCTCTCCGCGAATCTCGTAAATGAACGTGAGATTAACCGTTCCGTTTATTGTAGACTGGAATATCTTCGTAATGTTCTTTTCGTCATCGACAACAAAATTATAGCCGAGCCCGGAATCCGTTGCGTTCAGCGTCACGTTTATCTTGTCGTTCAGGAAATTTCCAATCGTAGCCGCAAATCGCTGGCTCGTTGCGTTGTTGAAAACAAAGACATAAAGTAATTTCGCATCGCTCTTGATTAAATTCGAAAAGTTGTACAGGTGATTTATTCCGCTCACGTTTGCATCGTTTTGCAGTGCGGCGACGCCCACCACTGCTCTAAACTCGTTCTTCAGGTTCTTCATCTGCTTGTCGAGCAGCGATGATTCGCCGAATCGCTTCTCCTCTGTCGTAGCATATATTCCGAACAGGTTCTTCAGCGCAACCAGCGCTATAACAACTAGTATCGCAGCAACCAGGAACATCTGACCTTTCAAGGAGCAGAACCTACGGTTCTCTCCTTTGAACCTCGTTCCCTCATTAAATGTATTTATATTTAGAACTTTCTCCATAGCCATAACCTTACCTTTTTGCCGAAGTAATTGCTCTTGTGCGCAGAAATGTAGTAATCTATTCCAACGACCGTCTCATTGTCCGGCACGTTAGTTTTTGTGCAATCATTTATGCATATCTCTGTTTCAAAATTTAGATTGTTTGATATTACTGCTCTTAGCTGCTCCTCCACCCCTGTTTCATTCGCGTTGCTGACAAGAGTTCTCAAACTGCCCTTGCCATCAACATATTCCATTGCCTCAAAGCCCTGCGCCTTTATCAGGCTCAATTCCATCTCCGGTTTCGTTGGCGTGTAGCTGTTTATGTAGACCAGCGAGATGAATATCAACGAAACTGCGATTAGCATCTCCATTGTATAAATATATCCTTTCATATCATACTCACCATACCTTAACCGTCAATTTGCCGTTATTTATCGACGCACTAGCATTTTGGAAAACGACGTATCTGCTTAGCGCGACAATGTTGCCAGCTCTTGAAGACGCTCCGCCATAACTGACGTACGTCTGATTTCGGTCAGTATCGTAAATCTGTATGTTGAAATCATTCTCGATGTCGCAGTTGCCTTTCACAGTCGCATAAGTCGAAGCGTTCAGCTTCAATATCTTTCTGTACTGCAGTAGCGAGAATCTCTCAACTGGATAAATTGTTTCTGTTATGTTGTTGCTGCCGCTCACTGCCGCAGACGAAGAAGTGAAATTGCTGTCGTCATCGAAATATACGACAAAGAATATCGACTGGCTTGCGTTGATGCTAACTGCAAAAGTTATATTATCTCCGTTCCTCTGATAACCGATTGGATTCTTGTATTCGTCGTATATCGCGATTGAATTTAGATCAATCGTATAGCCGAGCGACGATAGGTTAAATCTCACCAGCTCATCCTCGATATTGTTTATTCCTTCGCTCGCGTTTATGCGGTAACCAGCTGAATTGTTCACGAGTATATAGAAGCGATAAGCGTATGACTGCAGACCTAGTCGCTCTGGCGCATTGGTCCAATTCTCTGGCTCAGGGCCACGGTCAGCGATGCTCAAAAGCCCCAGCGCTTCGCTCCTCAACGTCATTATCTCGGCAACGTCCTTCACGGTTGAATAATAACTCGTCGTGTAATTGATAATATAAGCAAACAGCACAAGGAATATTCCTGCTGCAAGTATGTAATCGATTGGCACCATCGCTTTCATATTTTCCTCATCTCGATTCTGCTTTCATTCGTATAGCGTATCCAGCTCATCTCAGTCCTGCCGCCAACCGTGGAGCCCGAGTAGCTTATATTAAAACCAATTTTGCACGTGTCGTTTATGCGATTGCTGCCTGTTGTTTCTATCAGCAAACTCGTGTTCGCGAATTTCGCCCGATAGTTCATGTCGCCAATGCGCGTTGGCAGGTCAAGAAGTATTTTTCCCATTGTCGCATTTGTCGATGAATTGTAGTCGCCAGGAGAATATATCTTCTCCACGCCTGACTTAACGATTGCGCAGACCTGGCGTATCTCGTGGCGGCCGACAAAATCCTGATAATCGTTTCGAACGCTGTTCAGGGTCGTCACCACAGCCAGCAGAAGCACTAAACTAAACGCTACCATCAACGTCTGGCTCAGCAACGGATTCTGACCCTTAGAGTGATATGATGATACATTGACGCCTATGGCGTCTGTTTGTTTCTTCATTTGCTCACCGTTATGCCTATTTTTGGCAGGCCTTGCGCGTTCTTTCCTTCATTCTTTATTATTATCTCTCTAGCGCCAGAAGGCCAGTGCAACTTCGATATTATGTCAACATCGCTGTAATCCAGCCGCAAATACAAAGGAAAGCTGGAAGGCGAATAATAGCTAAGATTACCGAGCGTTTTGGCAGGAATTTTCTTCTCTCCTATAAGATTCAGTTTGCTTAATATCGTCTGATTATTTCCACTGGTAAAGACAAGCAGAAAACGGTTATCTAAACTTTGCTTTGCTTCAAATAGATTTTCAGAAGCGTTGTAGCTGGTGTTCCTGGTGCCGAAAACCGTGCCAGAAGAGAGCAGCGCCAGAACAGTTCCGTTATCTTCAGCCAGAACGTAGCTATCATTGATGAGGATTATGTCATCGCTCTTGTTGTCTGCAATGTGAAAGGCAAGATTCATCGTAACGCTCCGTCCGAACGTGCTAAAGCCGGCGATAGCAACACTACTCAATAAAATCAGAACAATCAAAACAAAAACCCTATCCATAAAAAACTTTTATCCTGATTTGATATAAAGGTTATTCCAAGATAGTAATAGAGTGACCTTAAAGTTATTGAGGAATCAATCGATTTGCTTGACTTCCATCTCAAGGAAGTCGTTTCCTGCGCCCAGCGTGAACAACGCCTCGTATCTAGCCGTTGTCGTATTTATGTAAAGCTTTATTCCTGATGACGTTAGGAAGGAGCCAAGTTTTGTCAGCTCGCTATAACCGTTGCCTGCAGAAACATCCGTTTCGTCGACGAATATCCACGCCTTTGGCTTGGATATGTTGATATTCGCCTGCTTGTTGTTTACTCTTGTTATGATATCGGTCATGTTCATGCTCATCCAATTTCCTGAATTTCCGAGCTTCTTCACTGCGAAAAGGACCACGCCGTTCTCCAGCACAAGGTCAGTCGTGTTGTCGTTGTCTATATCCTGCTCGTACGCCTTCATCATCGGGCCAGAAGAAATCAGGAGGTTGCCCTCTCTTGTTATTCCCGGCTCCAATAGTTTGAGTGATTCAAGCCTGAACTCCAGCTTGTCCTCTCTTCCAGCGACATGGAACGTACCGAAATCTGACGCTACGTCTATTGTCCTGGTTGCGCCGACTGATTCCTGGCTCAGCTCTTTTATGACTGAATCAAGAACCGACATCGTCTCCTTGGCCTTGTTCATATCCTGATATGCTTTCCCTTCATCCATCAGCGGCGTAATCATGCTTATGACCATCACTGATGACGCCACTATTATTGCAACCACGACAACGCTCGATATCAGAGTTCCTTTCATTTTTATCACCTTATAACAATCTGCGTTTTGTTTCCAGTTTCATTCCTCTCAAAGGTCAGCATGAATCTGCCGCTCTTTGAGAAATCGCCCACTATGTCGATATCATCATACGTCAGTGCCACTTCTATCGGATACTCTGCTTGCGCTATAAAGCTAGAGAACGGCTTTGAAGTTCCATATGTCTTGACGTTAGGCATCTTCTCCCTTATGTTGTTGCAGCCGCCCTTTATCACAGGTATTATGAATTTATTTCCAGGCTGCTTCTGCGACAGCTTCATCTTGTATGAATTGCCTGTAGTGAGATTTATGTAATCGAAAGTATTGCCGGCAAATACTATGCCGAACGTCGGCACATCTGTTAGAGATGAATCGTTCATGCACACGTAGTAATTATCCAATGCTGCGCCAGCGTAATACCCTGCTCCATTACGGTCGACTTCTGCAGCGTCATTCGAATTGCCGGATATGTTGAACTCGAACATTAATCCGATGCTGTTCATGCAACTGGCGGTGCGGTCGATGGTAATTGTTCCTTGCGATGAGTTCGTGTCAGCATAATATGTGTCAAGATGCGGACCGCCCAGGAATGTTCTCGTTCCGCCTTCGTATGTGCAGTCAGGCGTGAACACTATTGCACAATTGCCTTGCGAAGTGGAATTGCAGGCGAACTCTCCATAGATTCCTGATGATTTTTCGACCCATATCTTTCCGATGACGCCCTGCGGATAGATTCTCTTGCCCAAATCGTAGAACGTCAGCGTTATATTGATCGCATTACCTGTGCCGACTGCGGTGCCGTTGCCCTCTGTTATGTTTATTTGCAGCGTCCGATTAGCGAATATCTGCTTTGATACAGTGCTCACCGACGCATTGTAGTAAAGTGTTCCGTTGTGCGTTATAGTGCAGTTGAACGTGTAAGTTCCTGTAGGTATGCTATCTGTAACCCATGTATAATTCACAACACCGCTTGCATCTGTCGGACCTTCGTAAACTAGCGCTGTTTCATTGTGTATCTTAACCTGGTAGTTTGCTATGCCAGTCGTCGAGTTCGCGTCGTTGACCAAGCAGTTTATTGATATGTTCTGCCCGACATTAACCGCGCTCGGCGCAATAATCGAAACATTCGACCAGCCATAAACGACTACGTTTCTCGCAGCCGCTGCGGAGTAGTGATATTGCTTTGAGACATTCGCGTATATCGTCTGCGTTCCTAATGGGTAATCACTTTGCACTAACCACGAACAGTCCTCGCTCGTGCACAGAGTATGCGTTGCATTGTGCCATCTCACTATCTCGAAGTCATCGCGCAGATTCGATATCCTTAGTTCATCAATGGTTGCGTTTGCCCTTGAATCAGATGAATCGCTATCATAACCGATCTCTAATAGATTAATTGTAGAAATTGGCGTGAATACCGTGCCGTTGGTCGAGTTCATCACCCTGTCTGCATACAGGCGAACATCATCGCTTGCTGAATCGTTCCAGTAAGCAGCAACGTGGTGCCATTCATTTGCTTTCCAATCCACTTTCAGCTGCGTGTAGTTCGAGCCGACAAAGAAGACAATCGCATCTTCATCGGATGAATATATTATCTCGTACTTGTTGCTGCTTGGGTCTCTTGCAGTGAAGAACGTTTTGTTTGCAGTCGTGTCGTTAGTGTTCCACGTCAGGTTTACCCAGAATTCGACAACGCCGTGCGTCAGATTAATATTGCCGCTAGCCGAATAGCTCAACGTATCACCATGGTTCACTGTTATTCCACTGCCGTATTTTCCTGCAGAATAGCCTGTTCCTGAGCTGGCCGTAGGCGTCTCTGCCTCGTCGCATGTAGTCGAGTCGTTGAGGTGGCACAGCAATAATGTCTTTGCATCGCCTTTGTACTGGCTCATCGCTAATGACTGTGATGAATTTCCTATGGTGCTTGTAAGGCTTGCAATCGTTCCTTTGTGCACTATCTGGTTTTCAACCGGCGCGTTAATCGATATTGAAAGATTATCGTACACATCCAGATTGCGGCAATTGCTCCAGCTGCCATCGTTGCCATATCTATCTTTTCCGCGAACGCGCCAGTAATAGACGCCATTTGACAGGTTGACTGTGTAATTGCTTGCTGTTTGGTTTGATTCGTATAGCAATCCAGTGCAATCAGATTTGTTCGCTATCTGTATCGTATAATTGCTAAATCCTGCACAGCCGCTGTCGCTTGCAGATGACCAGTTGAACACAACAGTCTTGTTCGT
>JAZDNV010000028.1:0-2199 GCA_043799385.1 Candidatus Aenigmatarchaeota archaeon
AAAAACCTCCAAATTTATAAAAGTTATTCTAACATATATCTTACGTATTTAAATATTTGAGTCTCATCTTAATAGATTACGTGATACTATGCAATGGCAATTACGCTCGATGAAAAAGCCTAGTGGAAAATTATTGAAGAAAAATAGCAAGAAGAAGCGATTCCAGCGCGGCCGCGATTATCTGCCGACTCATATAGGCAACAAGAGCGTCGTGAAGCTAAGAACGAAAGGCGCAGGCGAAAAGCGAGTAGCGTTAAAAGCAAACATTGCAAACGTTTCAGTTAACGGCAATGCAAAGAAGGCAAAAATAATCACTGTTGTTGGGAACGCAGCAGACGCTCAGTTCATAAGGAGAAACATCATAACAAAGGGAGCAATCATACAAACCGACATTGGAAATGCGCGTGTGACTTCGCGACCAGGACAAAGCGGTGTGGTTAATGCAGTATTAATCGAACAGACGCCGAAGGCGTCAGACAGTCATGCAAGCAAGGAAGAAAAGAAATAAAGCAGGTTCTGACTTTAAGTAGATTTTTGTTCTAATGGCATCATGGGAATATTTGATTTTCTGAAGAAATTGTTCAAGAGGAAGAAAGAAGAAGCGCCGCCAGTTGAAACACCGGCAGCTACGGAAATTCCTGTAATGGTTACTCCGCAGGAAGAAGCGCCAACGCCGGAAGAGAGAAAACAGAAAACATGCCCGAAGTGCGGCGCGCCGAACGACGAGTTCGTCAGCAAGTGCTGGCTCTGCAAGTCGGATATATAAGTTACAGATGGATTATTTCTTGTTATGAACGCTGAAAAGGAAAGATTGATTAATTCTTTGATAAACGAGGGATGGTTGAAGACACGGGTGATTATCGACGCGTTCCGCAAGGTTCCTCGTGAAGAGTTCGTTCTCAAACAGATGAAGGAGCGGGCATACGATAACTATCCATTACCGATAATCGAGGGCCAGACGATTTCGCAGCCGCTAACTATTGCTGCAATGACAGAAGCATTGGAGCCAATACGCGGCCATAAAATACTGGAAGTAGGTGCAGGAAGCGGTTATCAAGCCGCAATACTCGCTGAGATAGTCGGCAATAATGGAAAAATAATAACGACGGAGCGGTTGCAGCGCCTTGCTGATTTTGCTAGTGATAACCTGGAAAGAACTGGGTACAAAAACGTTTTTGTCATGCATTGCGATGGTTCTCAGGGCTATGAAAAATTCGCGCCATACGACAGGATTATCGTGACTGCTAATGCGCCTAGTGTGCCAGAGCCATTGATCGACCAGCTGAAAAAAGGCGGCCGCATGGTCATCCCTGTCGGTGATGAAATGTTTCTCGTAGAAAAGAATGGCAAAATAAAAAGAACGAGTCTGGGTTATTATGTTTTTGTTCCGCTCATTGGAAAACACGGGCACACTGAGCGAAATTTTATATTCTGAGTCGAAGATAGTTTAACCATGGCCAAAGCGATACTTGAGGCGATACCTGAATTCTACCTTATTGTAATCGGATTTGTCGTTGTTGCGATGATGTTCTCGATCGTTTTCATCTACTACCCGATGCTCGAGGCGCCGAAGACCATAGAAAACCGCGAAAATGCCGCGAAGACGATTGCAGAGAAATCAGTTGACTGCTGGATAAAGCATCGCCGCGGGCTGGACAGGGAAAGCGAAGTCTGCAACAGCATTGACATCAACATAGACAAAGTGCTATCTGAAAGAAGCATGACAAAATATCTTGACTGCAAAATTCTGCCTAATTCGCTTTGCGATGGCACGGCATGCGACTGCAAATCAGATGATTACGACGACCAGGACAAGGTTAGGTGGATTGTGAAGAACAAGAAGACAACGATAAAGATTTCTTACGACGGCAACGAGAAGAAGATCAGCGTAATGGATGTGAATGCCCTTAAGGATTGTAAATTAAACGCAGACGTATTGATCTCATGCGACAACAAGCCCCTGCTGGTTAAATATGATAACATACTTATATTCGGTGAGGTGACCTCGCTGATAAAATCAGACGAGGAATTTCTAAAACTGCTGAACAATATTGCAAAATTCTTTTCAGGCAATAAGATATTGATTGTGTGGGAGGATGAAAATACTAATCCTGAAAATATCGATATAGTCGGATTTGACGTGAAGAAGGTAAGGCATACGAATACGATTGAAGATTTTGATTACGACCAGATATGGCT
>JAZDNV010000003.1:0-3143 GCA_043799385.1 Candidatus Aenigmatarchaeota archaeon
GTAACCGTTCACAGAAATTTTTTATAAAAAACTCAAAATGTTAAAATAGGCAACTTGCGCTTTTGTATTTGTTCTGTTATAAAAGAGGCATGGATGACAAAGACCGAATTATTGCAGAACTCAGACAAGAAAACGCCATGCTGCGGGAAGAGATACAATCTCTTAAAGAAGATATTGCCAGATTGAAGAAAAATTCCGGCAATTCTTCCAAGCCGCCTTCGAGTGACATTGTTAAACCGAAAAAGGTTACACGCAAGTTTGTCAACAAACGTAAACGAGGCGCTCAGCATGGACACAGAAAATTCACACGTCAGCCTTTCAATCCCGAAGAAGTTGACGAAACTATCGAATATGAGTTTTATGCCAAAGATGCCAAAGGTCTCGAACCGCTGGATGAATGGCTTGTAATTCAGCAGATAGTATTGCCGAAGAAGATGTATAAGGTTATAGAACATAAAGCCAGAAAATACCTTGATCCTGCTACAGGCAAGATATACATTGCTCCTATTCCGGATGAAATTCGCAAAGGCGGCCTGCTCGGTGCCGATGCTGCTGCGATGACTGCATTTATGAAGGGCGGCTGTCATATGTCGTTCTCGACAATAAAGAAATTCTTCAGGGAAATAATGAAACTGGATATTTCGCAGGGAATGTTCTGCAAGGCAACGCAAAAAGTATCCGGCTCGCTTGAAGTTGTTTATAATAAGCTGGCCGCACGTCTGCCTGATGAGCCTTACATTGGCGTAGATGAAACAGGGCATAAAGACGAAGGCAAAAAACACTGGACGTGGTGTTTTCAGACTCCTGAATATACTTTGTTTCACATTAATCAGTCTCGCGGCTCTGAGGTTCTGTTTAATTTGCTTGGAAAAGAGTTTAGAGGGATCATCGGATGCGATTTCTACAGTTCTTATCGCAAGTTTTACCGTCTTTCGGATGCCCTTGTGCAGTATTGTATGGCTCATTTGATTCGTGAAATTCTTTTTCTTTGCGAGCATCCTGTAAAGCTGCTTGCATGCTGGGCTAAGAAGCTGCTCAAGTGGCTTAAAAAGATCTTTGATACATTGCATCACAGTGACAGTTTTACTGACGAGTGTTTCGCGAGAAGAATGCGTCAGATTAAAAATGGTTTTCTTCGCCAAATGCGGCAACCGCCTGATCATAAACTTGCCAAAAAATTGGCCAGACGTTTTAAAGGCGAGAATGCTGAAAATTATTTCAGGTTTCTGACTGATCCGGGAATCGAGCCGACCAATAACGGAACTGAACGAGAGATTCGCCATACGGTCATTGACCGCCGTATCACGCAGGGCACTCGCGGCCAGGCAGGGATGCGATGGTGCGAACGTATTTGGACTACCATTGCAACATGTAAAAAGCAGAAACGAAATGTTTTTGAGTTTATACATCAATCACTGCTTGCTCATTGGACAAAAAGCCTTTATCCTGAATTACTGTGAACGGTTACTGTTTAGCGGATTCAACTCATAAGTGCAACTGAATCGCCAAAATCAAGGTGAGATGTTATACTCTCTCGTTGAATTTTGGTTACCTACGTAAAGGAACGCTTATGAGAGAGTACAAACAACTCACCGAAGAAGATCGTATCGAAATTTATGCGATGATGCAAGCAGGAAAAAAACAAAATGAAATTGCCTCAATACTGGGCGTCAATCCAGGCACTGTCAGCCGGGAATTGGCACGCAATACAGGATTTCGTGGATATAGACCTAAGCAGGCTCATCAGAAGGCTTTACACCGGAGAACGGCAGCTCGTAAAGCGGTTAAAATGACACCAAAGACAATTGACTATATTGAATGCAAATTGTCTCAGCAGCATTCGCCGGAACAAATATCTGATCGAATGAAGCTGGATTCACAGTGGTCTGGACCTGTTGTTAGCCATGAACGAATTTATCAGCATATCTGGCGTAACAAAGCTGATGGCGGCCGGTTGTATAAGCATTTGAGGATAATCGGCACAAAGCGACGACGCAAACGCCGCAATAGCAGAGATATGCGTGGAATGATTAAGAACAGGGTAGGAATTGAATCTCGTCCTGATATTGTGGAAAGAAAAGTACGCGTTGGTGACTGGGAAGGTGATACAGTTGTTGGTAAAAATCATAAAGGAGCCTTAGTTACATTGGTTGACAGAAAAAGCAAATTTACACTAATCGAGAGAGTTGATAATTATACTGCCGATGCAGTTGAACAGGCAATCATATCTGCAATGAAGTCTTTATCCAGGCGGCACTACACACTTACTGTTGATAACGGCAAAGAGTTTTCAAACCATGAAAATGTTGCTTCCAAGCTCCAGATAAAGGTGTATTTCGCTGACCCATATAGTGCCTGGCAGAGAGGCTTAAATGAGAATACCAACGGCTTGATTCGTCAGTATGTACCGAAAAGCAGTGAAATCCGAACTATTACGAAAGAACAGATTGATCTTATTATGGATCGATTAAATAATCGGCCAAGAAAATCTCTTGGCTTTTTAACGCCGAATGAAGTATTTTATGAACGTAATAATATTAACCGAATAACAAAACAGGATTTAATTCAGTTGCACTTGTGAGTTGAATCCGCCTTATGTTTGAAAAGAAAAAATTAGAAAATAAATTTTTTCTTTCCAAAGTATGCCTTTTCTCATTTTTGCAAAAGTTCATTTAAACGACAGAAAATAAGAAATTATGGCGGTACAGTTTATACTTGGCAGAAGCGGCACAGGCAAGACGAGCTATTGCATAAATGCAATTGCGAAAGAATTGCTGTCCGGAGGCAAAACGCCGCTGATTCTGCTTGTTCCGGAGCAGGCTACGTACCAGGCGGAGCGTGCGATTCTGTCTGGTAAGGGAATAGACGGCTTCAACAGGCTGAACGTGCTTTCATTCGACAGGCTTGAGTTTCTGCTTCTTGGAAAAAATACCGCGAGAGAATCTGTTTCGCGCATAGGCAGGCAGATGATAATCCACAGGATTCTTCGCGAGAATGCCTCGAAGCTGCAAATCTTCGGCTCATCGGCTCATCTGATAGGCTTATCTCAAAAGATGGCACAAACGGTCGAGGAGATTCACCGGTACGCAGGCACACCGGACGATATCGATGATTTTCTGAATGAATTGAAGAAGAAAAAGGAT
>JAZDNV010000022.1:0-11776 GCA_043799385.1 Candidatus Aenigmatarchaeota archaeon
ATAGTTGGACTGGAAGGCGATAATTGCATTGTAAAGATTACGATGCCGACAGAACAGGGTCCTCCTGCAGGATTCGTTCCAGGCGTTAACCCGCCGTATGAGATGAAATGCAAGTTTTCTGACTATGCTGTTGGAGCAATGATGCTGGACAAAGACAAACTGAAAGAAAAATGTGAAGGAAACCTCGTGAAATTGATGGATATTGGTCCAGGCGGCACAGGCGAGCAATTGCCATCCCAGGAACCAGGAACGCCGACAGAACAGCAACAGCCTATACAGACAACGCCAACATCCTCCAGTAGTGGTGGGGGAGGAGGTGGCGGCGGTTCAGCAGGCGGTAAAGGTCCGTGCGCCGGTTGTTTGAACAATGGAATATGCGATAGCGGCGAATGCAGCGATTGTCCAGACTGCTATGGAAAATAGGCCAATATAACTAAGAAAATGTAGGTGATTGTATGGGAATAATCCAATTGACGTTTTGGGAAGTGATAGGCGCATTATTTGTATTAGCCGGCGTTTTCAGGCTTGTTGTGCCATTATGGGTAAAGAAAAATAAATTATCGATGCTGCAAAAGTTTACAGCACACTGCAAGAAGATGAATGCAACGATGATACGCGTCATCGGCTTGCTTTTGGTAATAATCGGCGCATTGCTGATATATTATCTGTAGGTGATTGACATGAAAAAGATTATCCTGATCCTGATGCTTTTGCTGGCAGTCACATTTGTCTGCGGCTGCGTTGCCAACGAAGGCACGACTATAAAGAATCAGGACCAGGCATCAAGCGCGGTTGAGAACGTGAGCAGCGGCGTCGAAAAAATCGGCCAGATACTTGAGGACATAGACAACAAGATAAGTTGATTGAATGAAGTGCATATTTTGCGGAAAAAAGATTGAAGAAGGCATAACATGCGAAGAATGCGTGCCTAGCGGCGGCGGTTACGAATCTGATTACGAGTAGTTCTGCTTGGCGAGGACGCAGTAGTTTCTCATGCCATTGCCTTTGCCCATGAAGGTTATCTCTGTTCTTGGTTTTTCATCGATCTCCGGAATTATCAGCTGTTTCGCCGAGAGATGGTCGTTAACAGATGAATCTATGGTCGGGTAGTCCGCCCATGTAGGCGTATTCTCCGGTATCGCGACTGTCATGTCGAACATGATCTTTCCTGTTATCGCGCTGGCTCCCCTTAATTTTACTATAGCTTCCGGTAGTCTCGCTCCTACAACCCAAGAATATTCAGCCATTGCCATCACACCTTCGCATTGCTCTGGACCTTTTCGTCAACCATGCCTCCACAAACCGGGCATTTAACGGACTTATAGAAGAAATTATAATTGCAGCTGTTGCACGAGTATCTCCTGACTACGGATTTCGGGTGCTTTAATTTTCGCTGTGACGCTTCCTCTAGTAACGCAATATCCTCTCTTGTCAGAAACCCGCGAATCCTCTTTATTGCCTTCATATCCAATACTTGCTGGCAAAAGGTTCTTAAAGCTTTCACTACTTTAAAGTTACTATAAACTACTTTAAAGTTACTATAAATTAACTTATACGTTCTTGCGCGGTAGTTATAAAGCTTAAATATCGGGGCGGACAATTCATTATATGCGTGCTGATTTCGGCAAAACATTCTCCATGGCGTTCCGGTATGCCTTTAATATCGAGCGATTATTGCCGTTTTTCATTATAAACATCGTTTTGGTTGGTTTTGCGCTTTTGTTCGTAGACTCGGCCATAAACATACTCCCGCTAATGATGACTAACGGTTTTGCCATCGGCAGCATTGTATCATCCTTTTTGGTGGTCGCGGCTGTCTTTATCATCGCCGCTCTCCTGAACATCTTCCTTCGTACTGTGATAACGGACAACGCAAAACTCTACTGGCAGAAGAAAAAGAGCAGAATAGCAAAATCCGTTCCTGTCGCGAAGAAGAGATATCTTACCATAGTCATTGCTTTGATTCTTGTTTCTCTTATATCTGGTTTTGCGAGTTCGGTTCTTGTTCCTATCCCGTTTCTTGGCAGGGCATTTTCAGTTATAGCTTCCCTAGTGCTTACCATGATATTCCTTTTCGTCATGCAAATTATCATAATATCCAACAAAGGCGCAATAGACGGCATCAGGGAAGGCTACAGGCTTTTCGTGAAAAGTCCGCTTGAAATCTTTCTCTTCCTCATCGTCTTTGCAATACTTTCTTTTGTAATACTCTTTGTTGCAATTATACCGGTATTGGCTGTCTTGTTGCCAATAGCAATCCAATCAGCCGCATTGTTCATGAATCCAAACGCTGCTGTTTTCGCCAGCATAGTGTCTATGGTAAAGGCGAACATGTTCAGCTTCGCCGTTGCAGGTACGATAAGCTCAGCGATA
The DNA here is from genome assembly GCA_043799385.1 of Candidatus Aenigmatarchaeota archaeon. Taxonomy (GTDB): domain Archaea; phylum Aenigmatarchaeota; class Aenigmatarchaeia; order GW2011-AR5; family GW2011-AR5; genus JAZDNV01. The sequence continues at coordinate 2,374 of JAZDNV010000022.1, forward strand.
TTCGCCTATCTCTACGTGTTCCAGGAGTCGGCTAAAACGTTTTTCTACATGCAGAAGAAATCGCGCTAAGCGCGTGGCATTTCTTGTACTTTGTTCCGCTGCCGCAAGAATAAATGATTTTAAAGTTATGACTCACTTGTACTCGCGCCAGACGTGGTTGCACTTGACGCAGCGGAAGAATTGCGTGGGCGGCTCATCCGCAGATCGTGTTTGCTGCAGCCAATAATACGCTTTGATGTTTTCGCACTTGGGGCACATCTTGTCTGTCATCGGCAATATTATCCTGTCTTTCTCAAGAACTACGATACCCCTAACCTTCTCCTTTTTCTCGATGATTTTTAAATCCCCGACGTTCCTCTTCTTCTCGGCGCCGCACGAGCGGCATTTGAGATAGATGTTTTTTGTCTTCTTTTCTGGAATCATTATTGAGCCGCACTTGTCACAGAATTCTATCGTGCTTTTTTTCTTCATTTTTTGCACCCGATGAAAATGAACTAGTCAAATAAACGGATTCCAAAGCATTTAAAACTTTGCGTGTAAAAAGAATGTAAATTGAGACTCTTTTTCTGCAATTTTATGAAATCCCACGATAGGGGAAAAGACAAAAGTTTTAAATATGTGACAGTGGTTAGTTGAAATAAGCGGAAGGTGATTTTATCAAAAATTTCAACATCGTAAAACTGGATTCAAAAGGCCGTTTGATTCTTCCGTTTCACATACGCGATTATTTTGGATTGCGCGGCGGGATGGAACTACTGATTACGAACAATGAAAAGAACGAGCTCAGGATATTTCCATTATTCAACGAAAAGACTGCAAAAATCAGGATAACCATGACTGATGTTCCAGGAGCGATGTCAAAAATCCTTTCCGTTCTTGGCAAGAACAAGATAGATGTCATGATGAGCACTAGCCAGACAATAGAAAAAGGCAAGCTCGCTGAGTGGAACGGCATAGTCGACATCTCAAAGTGCAGAAACAAGAATATGAAAAAGCTCGAAAATGAGCTGAAGAACGTGGATGTTATCAGAAAGGTCGATATATTGACAACAACAGGAAAGAAGTAGACTATTCATTGGTTTGTATTCAAAAACAGAATATCACGCTTCAATTTTTTTATGTCCCCATCGTAATCCAGTATCGCCGACCACACCATCCTTTTTCTGATTGTGCCTATCTCGCTGCTCAGAACATCAATGCGATTTTTTCTCAGAAATTCTGACACGTCTTTAAGTTGGCCCGAATCCCTGAGCGTTATTTCAATCTTCCTCTTGTTGTTCAGCGGGATGACGTTTATCCCCTCGTTGCTGCTCACTTTAACCATAAATTCATCGCCATTGTCTAGATTGAGCAGCTTCCTCAAGTAAAAAGGAATCGACACGCGTCCCTTAGAATCAAGCCTCGTGATGCCATGCTTCATAGATTCACTGTATCTATTACGATATTCGATTTTATATCCTTAATCCGTTAAAATTACAAAAATTACAAAAAACATCATTTTTTTGGAAAAATAATCCATTTTTAAAGCTTATTTCTCCCATGAAGCTGAAACTAATCTTTAAATATCTTTTTTGGAAAAATATTCCATGCTTTCGCAAAAAGATGTGAAAATTCTCAACATACTCGAGAAAGACTGCAAGCTTCCGAGCAAGAAAATCAGCGAAAGGACCGGTATACCGATAACCACTATTCACAACCGCGTGAAGAGGATGGAAGAGGACGGGGTAATAAAGTCCTACCGCGCTGTTCTGGACAAGAAGAAGATAGGAAAACCGATACAGGCTTTCATCCATATATCTTTGAGCAACGTGGATTCGGCGTCAATCGGGAAAAAGATTTCAATGATGCCTGACGTCGATGAATGCTACATTTTGACAGGCACGACTGATATCCTTGTCAAGATATCTACGTCTGACGTTGACCACCTGAACAGTTTTGTCATGGGTAATATCAAGCCGATAAAGGGCGTTGAGAATACGCTGATATCGATTATCCTGAAAGAGATATAGCTTATCTGCTTTTGTTGGGATTATGCAAGCAGCGAGTTTATCCTCTCGGCGAACGCTCTTTTTTCTGATTTCAGTGTTCTGTATTCGTTTACTATCTGCCTTTCAAGCCTGTTAACGCCAAGGTTTCCAGTTGTTCCGATATGCTTTTTCAGTTTTATGCTCTCTCTCGGGTCTATCTTGTCCAGTTTCATGAAATTGTATTCTATCTCCTTATGAGCGTCGCGGAAAGGAACGCCCTTTGAGACGAGCTCGAACGCCTTGTCTGCGGCAAAGATTTCCGGGGTGAAAGCAGCGATTAGTTTGTCTTCATTGACCTTTAGATCGTCGATAAGGTTTGCCATGATGTCAAGGCATGCGTTGACCGTGTTAAGGCTTTTCATCAGCGGCTCTTTGGTTTCCTGCAAATCGCGGTTATAGCCGGATGGCAGGTCCTTTACTATTCCTATCATCTGGAACAAAAAGGAAAAAACTTTGTTCCCTCTTGCACGGATTAATTCCAATACGTCCGGATTTCTCTTCTTTGGCATTATGCTTGAGCCTGTGCAGAACTCGCTTGGAATCTCGAAGAAATCAAACTCGTCTGCGCTGAATAATATCAAATCAGTTGACAGCCTGCTCAAGTCTATCATTACTTGCGATAGCGCTGATATCACGCCTGATTCTATCTTGCCTCGGCTGTTTGCAACGTATAAGACGTTGTTCTGGACCTTTTCAAAACCGAGCAATTTTGTTGTAAACGATCGATCGATGTTCAACGGAACGCCGTAGCTTGCCGCTGAGCCCAGCGGATTTTGATTATTCAGCTTGTATGCGCATTTGACCATGATAAGATCGTCAAGCAATGCCTCTGCAAAGGACAGTATCCATAAACCGACAGAAGACGGCATTGCTTTTCTGAAATGAGTGTATCCCGGCATCGGTATGTCCTTATTCTTTTTGCCGAATTTTACAAGCGAATAGCACAGGTCAAGGATATTTTTTTCTATATCCAACATTTTTTCCTTTGTGTAAAGCCGCATATCGAGCAGTATCTGGTCGTTCCTGCTTCTTCCTGCATGTATTTTTCTTCCGACTTCGCCTAGATGCTTTGAAAGGTGCGTCTCGACCTTTGTATGAACGTCTTCTTCTTCAGGGGTGATCTTGAATTTGCCTTTTCTGTCCAGCGCTATTATTTCGTTCAGCGCTTTTTTCAGCCTTTTCAGTTCATCCTTTGATATGACGCCAATCTTGTTGAGCATCGTCAAGTGCGCAATCGTCCCTATTACATCATATTTGACAATAAGCTGATCTAACAGAATATCCTCGCTTGCAGTAAATCTCTCCACTTTTCTTGCAGTTTCATTCTTGGCTTTACCGTTCCAAAGAGTCATATAGATACTCAAAATCTATCGTATAAAAAAGGACTTAAAGGTTATTCTTCAGTGCTGTGCGGCGGTTGTAATTATAATTTTTTCTGAAAAATTTTTCCATTTCTTGCCGTTCCTGTCATTTTTAAATATTTTGTCATCCTATCAGAAATATGAAAGAAAAGGTCGTGCTCGCTTACAGCGGTGGACTGGATACTTCTGTCATTCTGCAATGGCTCATAGAAAAGGGTTATGATGTAGTTGCTTTTCTCGCCGATTTAGGACAAAAAGAAGATTTTGAAGCAGCGAAAAAGAAGGCATTGAAGATAGGCGCTTCCAAGGTATATATAGAAGACGTAAGGGAAGAATTCATAAAAGATTTCGTATTCAAGGCGATAAAAGCAAATGCGATGTACGAAGGGCGCTATCTTTTAGGAACGTCCTTGGCAAGGCCGCTGATTGCAAAGAAACAGATAGATATTGCGAACAAGGAAAAGGCAACATTCGTCTCTCATGGCGCAACAGGAAAAGGCAACGATCAGGTGCGCTTTGAATTGACTTGTTACGCTTTGAAACCAGATATCAAGATAATTGCTCCTTGGAAAGAAGAGGAATACCTCAAAAGATTCCAAGGCCGCTCTGATTTGATAGATTATGCAAAGGCGCACGGAATCCCTGTAAAGGCTACGAAAGACGAGCCGTGGAGCTCGGATCCGAATTTGATGCACATAAGTTATGAGGCAGGAGAACTGGAAGACCCTATGAAAAGGCCAAGGAATGGCATGTTTGAACTGACCGTATCGCCGAAGGACGCGCCTGACAAGGAAACGGAAATAGAGATAGAATTCGAGAAAGGCATTCCTGTTAGAGTCAGAAATCTGAAAGACGGAACGACAAAGAGTAAACCATTGGAATTATTTTTATATCTCAACGAAATCGGTGGCAAGAATGGCATAGGCAGAATCGACATGGTTGAGAATCGTTTTGTTGGCATCAAGTCACGCGGAGTTTACGAAACGCCTGGCGGAACGATACTTCACGCTGCTCATCGCGACTTGGAGGGCATAACGATGGACAGGGAGGTCATGCACATACGCGACTCATTGATTCCTAGATTCGCCGAGTTAATTTATTACGGCTTCTGGTATTCGCCGGAAATGGAAGTGCTCATGGCGCTGATTGACAAAAGCCAGGAACATGTTTCAGGAAAAGTTCGTCTTTCATTGTACAAAGGAAACGTAATGGTAACCGGGCGTGAATCAAAAGAGTCATTGTATGACGAAGCGCAGTCAAGCATGGACGTTTCAGGCGGTTATGATCAGCGCGACGCGAAAGGCTTCATAAAGCTTAATGCGATACGGCTGATAAACAATACGTTGAGAAACCGCAGAATAAAGAAAAGATTCTAGATTCCTACCGCATACAACGCCAACCGTGGATAACCCAATAGCGGCGATGCGAGAACGACCTTGCCGACCAGCTTTTCCTTGGTTATGTTGTGCTCGCATGACAGCTGCCTGACGTTGTTGTCGCCCTTTGTCTCGTAACTGCCGTCATCGTTTATCTTGATTATCCTGTGTATAATCGGGCCCTTCTGCCTGCACTCGATGCCATCAAAACCGTCAAACAATATTATATCTCCCGCTTTCAAATTCTGCGGAGCAACAACGACGACCAGATCGCCGACGTTCAGTATGGGCTCCATCGATTCTGAAACGACTGAAGTGATGGGCATCCGTGTTCCGAATGCAAAGCCTAATCCCTGCAGAAATATCCATGCCACGACGAAGGCTACTATAATCTCGACAATATCCTTTGCGAGCTTCATGATTGTTATTTTGGGATTAAGGATTTAAATCATACCAGCTTTGCACAAAAAGTGATACGCGCAATCCCATCGACGTTAGGCTATCGTCGCAAAGACGATAGCCTGATTTTTGTGCAAAGCTAATCATGCCCGGCCTCTGGACTCGCCGCTCAACCCTGATGCTATTAGATGCGCAACGCGTATCGGCTCGGGCACGTTTGAGCGGACGCACGTTACTTTCATCAATTCTTCGCATTCGTCATTGCTCAATCCAGCTTTCTGGTAGTAGATTTTGCCGGAGCTTGATATTTTTCCGGCGTTGCTAACTACGTTCAGCCTTTTTTTATAATCAGAAAATATCTTTAGCGCTTCCTTGAATTTTTTCATGTCAGGTTTCTTTCGCTGGATGACTATCACTGGTAGTTTTGTTTTTTTATGAAGTTTTTTTATGTCCACGAGATTGAACCCTGCAAACGTTATCCCGTCGAGCATTATATACGACAACTGGTCATAGTGCCTGCTCTTTAAGATGCTAGCCGCAATCTTTTCCGTTGCATCTGTTCCGTCCTTTTTTATTCGAGTAGAAAGCAGACCGTCAAGGAATTTTCCGCCTCTGAAGATTGCGCCAACTATCAATACGTTTTTCTGCTTGAATCGGAAAGCGCAGTCGTCCCATGCAATTACGCGGATTTCGTCTTTAATCACAAAAGAAATTGATGAGGAGATTTTTTAAGCGCGATAGTGCATCAATCTGTCGCCTATGCTTGGTTTCGGTTTGAAAAACTCCTCTATCGAACTGAAGTATTCTGGATGTTTCTCATATAAATCCGCTAATGTTTTTCCAATTCTTTCTTGTCCGTCCTTGTATGGCAGAAATCCCATCGGAGACCTCATTCTAGGTGATTCTGTCATGCCAAGCAAGTAAGCAGCAAAATTAACAGCCTCGGGATTCCTGAAGGTATCATCTTTTACTAATAATTTCCTCTTACCAATTGATGCATAGTATTCAGGAATCGGGATTCCTACTATCTTGTTCAAACCAATTAGACTATCATCAATTTTCTTTGCTTCACTGTGTCTGCCATCTAATGCAAGTTCTGCCAACTTTGCATACACGCGGGGAAACATATTTGCCCAGACAGAAATTGCGCCAACGCCTTCTATCTCTGGGTCTGACATCATCCTGTACGTGTTCGGGTCGTCGCCTGATATCAACTTGAAGGCATGTTTGTTGAGACCATTTTTTCTAGCTTCCGCTCTTATCGCCTTCCAGAAGCTTGTCTCATCGTCGGTAGGTTTTGCCTTGCCTCCTGTCGAGTCTTTATTCCCTATTATATTGGGATATTCCATTGCAAGAGCGATCATTATGTCAGGCTTTATAATCGGGTGTCCTCTCCCTGGGATGTTATAGATGATTACTTTGCATTCCGGAGCAGCCTCAGCGACTTTAGAGAAGTAATCGGCAAATCCCTGTTGGGAAGGGCAGTTGTAATAACCTGTTACGTGCAATGTCGCATATGCGCCCATGTCAGCTGCATGTTTTGTAGCATCCACACCCTCGTCAGGATTATTAGAACCGGCACCAGCAATTACAGGTACTTTTCCATTGGCTATTTTGATGGTTTCAGAAATATATCCTTTATGTTCTTCCCAATCTAAGGTAGGGCTTTGCCCTGTCGTGCCGCAAGGCACTAACCCGTGAATGCCGTAAGCGACTTGATATTCAACCAATTTTATAAAATCTTTAAAATTATCCGGTCTTATCAATGCGGTCATTGCGCCTTCGCATTTCTCAACCATAACCTTCTATTGAACTTAATTTTTTTAAAACTGAACAGGCATTGCGGAAGGATTACGAATCAATTACGAAAGTAATATATACGGGTGAAATAATAGTATTATGGCATACCGCTATTACGGACTGCATCCATGGAGCTATCTTTTGTTAGGGATAATATCCATACCATTGATATTGATTATATTCTCGCTCTATTTCTCGACGGTCATTTTGATTTCATGGCTGGTCGGGATATCGCACGGCATCGCAGTGAACGAAGTATGGTTCTCTTTCATGGATAAAAACTTCGGCGCGTGGAAGAAATCAATCTTGAGGCGCGAGTATCACAAGCTATTCAGGAGGATGGAACCTTTACTAATCTCCTATTTTCTCGTTGCAGTAACCGCCTATTTGATATTTTTTGAATTCGGCCTTTTGCCTTACGTATGCATAATACTCGGGATATGTTTGACGGGATTATTTTATTACAGGGAGCAGGGTGAATTCTACAGAAAGCTTATGAAGAAATAATCAAAGCGTCAGAAGATAGACAAGAACCAAAGCTAATGCTGCAAACCAATAGATTGTCCAGAAAATCTCGTATCTTCTTCTCTTTCCGATGAGAAACGTCGGCCAGTAATATTTTATCTTTTGTGCCCTCTTTAAACCCAAGACGAATCTAAGCAGATGCAGCGAAAAATCATAGAAAATCATTATACCAATAGCATAAAGGATGATGTCCAATGCCATATTATTTGATTGCCTTTTCGACTTCTTTCCTTAACTCGCGGACGTACGTCACTATCTTGCCAGACGAATTAATTAACGACTTCTTGGGGTCCTTGCTCTTCACGAGCAGCACAGGCTTCGACAGGTACGGATGCGCGACTGCATAAGAGGAAAGCTCGACTTTTCTCTCCCACAATTTTTCATTCAATAGATTGACCAACGTCAGGTCGTCTAATTCTATCTTTAGCTTGTTTTTATCCTTTTCAAGAACTTTTACTTCCATATCTCATCAACATCTTCAGCATTCAGAACATTCATCGCATCGAATAACCTTGGGCACGCAGTGTTTATAAACATATCTGCTTTTATTCCAAGAAGCTTTTCATCCGTTATCTCATCCATAATTAGTATGAAAGCCTTTTTATCCCTTTTTTCCAAGCATTTTTTAATCGCTTCTGCTTTTTTCAAATCGAACTGGCCCTGCTTCGTTGAAACGAGTATTGCGAATATCGCTGCGTCCTTTGCCTTGAATATCCTCGCATAACGCTTCTTTTCGAAAAGCATGTTATCCACTGACTCGATTTTTTTCTTCTCAACGTCAAGGCAATAGACTTTTCCTTTTACGCCAAGTGCATGGAATCGCCCTGAACCGATGAAAAGAAACGCATCTACTTTGCTTTTGATTTTTTCCGCGTTTTGTGTCCAGCAGCCTAGAACGTGACCGCCGACGACTGCTTTCTTTCCTATTTTTTCTAATTTTTTTGCAACTTCTTTTATTGACTCCATGTGCTGCACGGTTGTCAGCAAACCGATTCTTTTTTCCTTTATTGCAGAAAAATCAACGCCGCTGATATCTCCTGCAATCGCCCATGGGTAATAAAGCACTGGAATTTTGGTTTTTATTTTCTTGTAGAATTTTATATGGCCAACGTGAACGAGCATGTCGCATTTTGCTTTTCTCGCTTCATCGTCACGCAAATCGCAGGCGCCGTAGCACGGCTCGCCTGACACTATGACAGCTATTCCGCTCTTTTCCAGTTCATTTGCTATTTCCAGCGCTTTCATCCTCAAGCCGTCCGGTAATTGAAGTAGAATTTTTTTCGGCTTCCTTGACTTGACTGCTTTTACCAGATTACTAATCATAACCAAAATTAACGGACAACTGATTTAAAACTTTTACAACAAGAGTTTTAGCATGGACATCATAAAGCTCGAGGATGTTGCAAAAACCTACCAGATGGGAGACGTTAAGTTACGTATTCTGAAGGATATTGACCTATGCGTAAAAAAAGGTGAATTTGTGGCGATAATGGGGCCTTCCGGTTCTGGAAAATCGACGATACTTCATATCGCTGGTTGTTTGGATCGTCCTACAAAAGGAAGGGTTATAATTGACGGAGAGGACGTTTCAAAGCTGAGCGACAACGAATTAGCCGATGTTCGTGGGGACAAAATCGGGTTTATCTTCCAGTTCTTTTATTTGCTCCCTTCGCTGACAACGTACAAAAATGTCTTGCTCCCGATGATTTTTCGCGGAAGGACCGATGAAAAACGTGCAGATATGCTCCTTGACATAGTCGGTCTGAAGGAGAGGAAGAGTCATCGTCCCTCCCAATTGTCAGGCGGCGAGATGCAGCGAGTAGCGATTGCCCGTGCATTGGCAAATAATCCTAAAATAATACTTGCGGACGAGCCGACTGGTAACCTTGATTCTAAAACAGGGCAGGAAATCATA
>JAZDNV010000029.1:0-5378 GCA_043799385.1 Candidatus Aenigmatarchaeota archaeon
TTGAAGTAGATGTGATTCGTTCCAGAAGGAATAATGTATTTGCCTGTTCCGTTGTAGCATTTAATGTCCATTATCTTTCCTTCAACAGAGCTGCAGTTCAACCCGTCGCTATTGATGAACGCCTCTACGTTGATGTCATCAGTGTTGATTACGTTATTCGATGTAATCTTCAGGTTAACGATTGCCGGCAAATCATCATCGCTGCTGAGCTGGTAATCCACTTGATAGGTTTTACCGCCGTACATCACGCTCGGAAACGGCTTTACTGCCTGAAAATTAGTTATAGGCTCAGCCAAAGCTAATCCTGCAAGCAAGACAACAATGAATATTATTTTTTTCATTCTCTTCACCTACGGCACGACAGTCACGGTAATCGTGACGATATTCGATAGGTAACTTACCAGTGCGTAAGATATTCCGATTCCTAACAAGATGCACATCAATGCAAATATCACCACCATAGTCTTCGTTTTCATTTCGTTTCCTCATAAAAATAAAATTAAAAAAATAAAGAATTCCTAAATTTCTAGACCGTTCCTAGGAACAACTCGTTTATCACGTCCTGCCCTGTGTATCCTGGCATTGCTGCCATGGCCTTGAACGGATATGTATTCGGTTGCGTGTTTGCATCAAAGGTTATCTCCACCCTTCCTGCAACTTTTCCGCCTGCCGCTATGTTGTTTGCAGTCGGGCTGTCGCAGTTAGGCGATGTATAAGAGCCGAATATTCCGTTTGTTATTACATCGCCAGTGAAGTAACCGCCGAGCAGAACCACGTAGTAGTCAGTGCCGTCGATGTTGAAGTACTTTACGTCAGGCTTTCCTTGGCATCGCTCGTCGTGTGTCCACCACTGATAACCCTCGATTCCCATGTTGCCGTAGAACCCTATGCCGTCCCAATCTTGGCAATTGTCCTCCTGTCCCGGAGCGCAGCCGTCTGACTTTATCGTCAGTTCAGAGCCGTCCATGTCCTTGAAAACAATGACCGAAGTCAATGGCATATCAACTCCTGCCTTGTTTTCTGTCGTACCGACTCCTCTTATTGATTCGCCGCCCTCGCACGCAGCTGAGTAATCCTCTCCGTTTTGCGTCACATCGCATGTTCCAGGAGGGCTGCCCGCGAAGCTGTAAGTCATCTGCAGCGGAGAACTAACCGTGGTGCTCACTGCCATCATGTTGCTCAAGTAGCTGACCAACGCTGCTGTCGCCACGCCTCCTGATGCAACTAGCATCGCTGCAACGAGCAATGGCATTGTTTTTCCCAAGATAGTCACTTCCTTTTTCAAGAATTTTGTATTCATCTAATCACCTTTTTCAGAATCTGTTTTGCGGTGTTAACAGAAAACCGTTGGAATGTCGTCCTGTTCCCATGAAAACGAAAGTCAAAAGCATACTCATATCTAGAACCAGTCAATGACAATATGCCCAAGTAATTCAACATATTTGTCTCTTAGTAGTAAGAAATCAACCCTTTTAAAACTAATCACTGAAGAATAGTGAAATAAACGTAATTCATGCGTGATTACAGCGTAATTGCACAAAATATCAGGAATCTTTATTTTTCAGATATTGGATGAAATCGTTGTGGCTGAACAAGAACCACACGACTATCGGCATCGCAATCGTGAAGAAACCCTGGAAAAGGAGTACAATATCATGATTTACAGAAGGCGTAAGAAGCTGAATTATCGAAGAAGATACGTCGATTATGAAGAACAGAAAAAAAGTCAGAACCAAGTATTTTATTTTATCCTTTACTGTTCTTTTAGGCGTTGCTAAAATCAATGCAAACAACGATACAAATGGCATAATTAATATAGAAACGCCTGAATAATGTATGTTGAACCCCTTTGAAAATATGGTTAGTATTTTCATAACGAGAATCAAATAATAAGGAAATAAAACATGAAATATACCGAGCAGTAGTGCTGCTATTACGGCAAATTTCAGAGCAAAGTAAGTCAGGCTATCCTTTTTTAAACAGATTTTCATTTTTCGCCACCTTGTTTATCCAGATTATCCAGAAGAACACCACCAGAAATACAAAAGTCAGCTGAAACAGGTATTCATGGACTGCATCAAAAACGGACCGATAATACATGCCTAAGAATGAGAGAAATACCAATCGGCCCATATTGAAAAAATAGATGACTGGAACTGCTAAAGAGATTCCAATGATTTTTTTCTTTATCGTTGATGGAAAAGCCAATATGCATGATACTATGGTGATGACTTCAAAAATTCCAGTACACTGTTTGATAATTATAAATGAAAAATTAGAAAATATCAGCTGGTTTGATTTGACTATTGCATCTAATCCAAAAATGTTCAGCAAGAAATGCAACGTCTGCGTAGTCGATTCCATGCTGAAAAAAGGAATCGATGCCTCAAAATATATTGATAGAAAATAAAGAACAGATAGGGAAAGTATGAAAATCGATAGGAAATGCACGGTTTCTTGGCTAATACCCAATCTTATTTTGAAATTACCGCTTTTGCTATCTTCAGACGATGTCATAGAATATGTTTTTTCAATAAAAATTAAAAGCCATGAATTAAACTTCAAGTTTCCTTGCACCAACAATGGCCATTGTACCAATCAGCAAAATCATCACGATCGGCGCCATGGTCGGAACTGAAACTGGTGGACCTGTTCCGCCTCCGTTAGACGTGCAGCTGCTAGTTGTGACAGTATTGTCATCTAATGAAACCTGTCCAGTTTGCGCTAATGCTCTTCCGTTTAATGTTGCGCCGGTCTGAAGGCTGATGCTTGTGAGAGCGAGAACATTTCCTGTCAGCTGAGTGTTTGTACCGAGAGTCGCTGAGCTGACAACCCTCCACCACACGTCACATTGGTCGCCACCAACAACATTGGCAGTGCCTGAGGTAATAAGTGTTGACGAAGATTTGAAAATCCAAACGCCTGACCCAGTGAGCGTGAGTGTTCCTGTCAATGTAAATGCATCTGCACAATAGACGCCTGGCACGAGATTTGATCCAACCAAATCTTTAGTACCAGCGTATGTGGTAGTACAAGGTTGATCGAGAGCGCCGAATGCAGCGGTGTTAGCAGCCTGAGCAAGACCAGCGTGCGCATCAGCGTCATGTATCGTGCCTGGAGGACCAACGACACCTGGAGGAAAACCAGTGACATGCGGTGGTACCCCGATACTTGGACTGACACCCAGATCTCCATTCACGGTGGTCGGACCGGTATTGGTCACTATCGAACCAGCTAGAACTGAGTAGCTTCCCGCAGCGCCCAATGATGGCGAGGTTGCTGCAAAGGCAACGTTGGCTGCAAAAACAAAAAGTACCAGAATTGTTACAGACAAGATTTTATTGAACATTTTTAGTTCACCATATACCTTGAAAAAATAAGCCATAAAAGCTTTTAAAAATGACGCGAAAATTTTGCCGTTTGTAATGCTTTTGTGTCACTCATGAATTACATAACTTAGCATTAGCGAAGAAAAGTTGCTACTGATAAAAAATAATTCTATTGGTAAGGATAACTCGGGTCTGGAGAATCATCAATCGTAACTGAACCTGATCTATGTCCAGGGCTAGTAAACTTGTTGAGGTACAAAGAGAAGCTTATCTTCTGCGTGCTGCATAACGGAACGTTCCCATCTAATTGCTTGGATTCATACGGATACATATAACTGTTAGGACTTGAGCCGAGCCTCGCGCCCCACTGGACGTTCCATACGTTCCTGTCCGATGATTCAGTATAACCAAAACTCATGTCATCGTATTGTACGTTGACGATAACCGGTATGTTGCCTACGTTTCTTACAGTTGGTGCACGGCATCCTTCCTCGTCGATAATCGCGCAGGCCGGTCCAACATCTGAATCGAAAACAGAATCACCTGTAACCCAATTATTCATCGACAACACCAAGTTTCCGAATTGTATTCCATCGAAGTCCAGTTCGATGCCGTCTTGGCAGATGTATTCGAAATAATCTGTTAACGACTGGCTTTTTACGCCATCGTTGAACGCGTAGCCATCGACTCTGTATCCATGTGTGAATTCATCAGTCGTCCATTTGCAGTCAGTCGTGCAATCCAATGACCATACGAATTCCCCGCACATCTGGCAGTAGCTAATGTCAGATTCTGCATAGTAGACCTTGGCTGTGCATTGCTCGAGCTCGTCAATAACATTTTGTAGCGTATAACCTTCGCTCAAAATGACAAGACTAGCGTTGTACGCGCTTGTCAGGTTCGCTATCGCCATTTCGGAGTCACAGTTCATATACATTTCATTCAGCATTAACTGATGCAATAAATTCCCATCTGGTTGATATACATCCACGTAAGCGGCTGCTGAATCGCCTTTGACGACCATCCAGTATCCGATTTTTTTCGTCGTGTTGAAAACCATCGTAGGGTTGACCTGCGTCCACGGTTTCGTTGAGTTCTCGTCGTTTGTCACCCACTCTGCCAATACCACTGGTTTGCTTGCATAATCCGTAACGTTCAACGCAGAATCATTGGTGGAATTCAGCGTGGAATTGTCGTCAATATCAGGCATATCATCCAGAGTTAAATTTTCGGTGGCGAGCGTGTCATTGGCAGGAACTAGAAGCTCATCGGTAACGTTCAATTCAGAATCAGCAACGAGCGTGTCATTTTCCAGCGTGGAATTGTCAACTGATGTATCATCAGTAATGTTCAATTCAGAATCAGGGATTGTGCTGTTGTCAACCATTATCGTGGAATTATCACTATCAGCAGGCATGCCATCAGTGATATTCAGCATAGAGTCATCAACAAGTGTTTCATTTTCCTGGGTGGAATTATCATCAGTGACATTCATTGTAGAATCATCCAGGGTATCATTGTTAGTAAGCGTATCATTACTGGCAATCAACGTGGAGTTTTCATCAGCAGATGCCGTATCATTAATAACATCCATATTCGTAGAATCTGTCGATGAAGAATTATTATTATCAACAAAAGAGTCATTAACATCCGTGAGCGAAGAGTTGTCACCAGCAGCGAGCGTATCGTCAGAGACGTTCAGCGCTGTATCTTCAGTAGAAGATGTATCGTTGGCAACATCAGTTTGCAGTTCAGGATCAGCAAAAGTTTCATTGGCGCCTGTAGGCTCGGTTAGAGTATCGTTAGTTTCTGCAATCGTTGAATTTTCGTCAATTGCGGTTGCAGGGATAACATAAAACATAATGGCAACTGCTATAACGAGTACAGAGCTTGCAATTGCTCCAAGGCGTATCAAGCCTAAAAGCCCTTTTTTCATTCCCACACCTACAGAGTAATAATGAAGCAAAGAGTGCATAAAAAAATTACGCGATTTTTTCTGCAGATGTAATGCTTCCGTGATTTTTCCGCATCGCACAACCTAGAAGTAAT
>JAZDNV010000004.1:0-17443 GCA_043799385.1 Candidatus Aenigmatarchaeota archaeon
GGCACAACAAGCCTGAAAACGCCGGCTAATACAAATAATGCGCCTATCACTTCCCAAAACGTCCATTGAATTATTCCCATACAATCACCTATATTTTCTTAATTATATTGACTTATTTTCCATAGCAATCTGGACAATCGCTGCATTCGCCGCTATCGCATATTCCATTGTTCAAGCAGCCGGCGCACGGACCTTTACCGCCTGCTGAACCGCCGCCACTGCTGGAGGATGTTGGCGTTGTCTGTATAGGCTGTTGCTGTTCTGTCGGCGTCATTGGTTTCTGGGATGGCAATTGCTCGCCTGTACCGCCTGGACCAATATCCATCAATTTCACAAGGTTTCCTTCACACTTTTCTTTCAGTTTGTCTTTGTCCAGCATCATTGCTCCAACCGCATAATCAGAAAACTTGCATTTCATCTCATACGGCGGGTTAACGCCTGGAACGAATCCTGCAGGAGGACCCTGTTCTGTCGGCATCGTAATCTTTACAATGCAATTATCGCCTTCCAGTCCAACTATTACTATATCAGGCTCGCCTTCTGACGGTTCTCCGTTCGGCCCTTTAGTCGGCGTGAATTTTACCGGCTTGCACACGCGGAAGGCCTTGTCAAAACAATGATCATCGCTGCCGCAGTCACCCTCGGATTTTGAGACTATTTCTTTAATCTCATCGCTGCTGCTCAGCATAACGTAAACGATATCCTTTAACGTCACGTCTTTTATGTATCTTATATCATGCTTTACCTGCATTATGTCATCTAACGTCAGGGTCTTCAGTTTTTCGCTTAATTTCTTCTTTATTTCGTCTACTTTCTGCTTCGCTGCATCGAACATGCTGGAGACGCGCTTGAATCGCTCGTTCTCGTTCGAGCCTGTGGATTCATAATACTTTGCAATGTCGTCTGTCTGTTTTGCGAGCTTGTCCAGCTCGATTTTCAATCCCTCAAGCTTGAATGCAATGCCAAGCAATTCAGTGGCATCAGGCATCTCCTCTATCGACTCAACATAAACGTCACGCTCGTCGCCGCGCATGATGCAATCGGATAATGAAACGCAGCCGTTGTAATCCCTTTTTACAACAAGCTCTCCGCCGTTATTCTTACATTTTTCGAAAGCCTCTTTCGGGACTTCTCTCTGGCAGTCGTTTGTTTCGCCGCACCTGATCATCTGGCAGCCGTTCTGGTCGAATTCCTTTATAACATTAAGACCCGTGTCCGCACATTCGTTTTCTATCCTCTCGCGTTCAGGACCAGGAACAAGACCGCACCCTTGCTCGCGCCTTTCTTCGCACTTAACGATTTTGCAGCCTTTGTCGAATGTGTACAAAGGCTCGACACCCGTTGACCTGCATTTTTCAGCAGTATCCTCTACCTGCTGAGGCGAAGGGCAATAAATAGGGTTTATTGATGCAGACGTTGTTGATATTGCTGTCGAACCAAAGTTGCACTCAATGTATTTGCATCCGCGTTCATCTATTTTTTCAAATATGTTGCCGTCGTTGTTCATGCACTTTTCTTTGGCATATCTCATATCCTCGTTTATTTTCTCCTGGTCGACTGGGCAGATTTTGTTGCAAACCATACGAACAAAACCAGAATAACTGTCAACTTCCTGTCTGCAGTTCTGCGGCACGCTGGTCGTTGATATGGGGCACGGGTCGCATTTGCAGAAATTATCCCTCGTGTAGCATGAAACGAACGTTCCGTCAGGACAATTCTGGCCAGACGGGCATTGCATAACCGGGCCGCAATCCTTGTCCTGATTAGAACAACCAGGAGGGCAGCAACCGTCACCGGATAAACATACGACAACGCTATTACAATTAAACACACTGCCGATACAATCCTTATCGCAATTCTGCTGGTTTTCTTTGCCGTTGCAGATTCCGTCGCCGCAGCACGTGGAAGGCATCGAGCAGCCGCGGTTATCTTTACCACTCATCACAGTGTAACCGTTCTTGCATTCAGGTTCGTTGTAAACAGGGCACGTGTTTGTCGTGGTTGAACAAGGCCCGCAATCATCATGACAGTTATCACATGATTCGCCTACCTCACAAATGCCGTTTCTGCATTGAGCTCCTATGACAGGGCAGGAATCAACCCTCTTGAAACCAGGCGGCAGACATGAGTTTGCAAATGTTTTGCAATGACCAGCATCATCGACACCGTACGTTATTACCTGGGCACAAACCTCCTGTGTTATCTGATGCCCGGTGCAGTCAGGACTACACGTTCCACATAAGCCAGTAGCAGGGTCACAAGTTGGCGTACATGAGGGTGGAATAAACCCATCAGGGCACGTTGATGTTATAGCATTGCACGGTGCGGTGCATTTGTTTGTTGACTGATGTGCAGAGCAATCTGGTGAGCATACAATGCATGTTCCTGTGGCAAGCTCGCAACCAGGATTGCATGATGCAGCAAAACCGTCAGGACATGTCAATGTTACCGCATTGCAAGTAACACCAGCACATAAGTTTTGATGTCCGCTGCAATCCGGATTGCACGTACCGCAACCGCTAACTGGGTCGCATGACGGCGTGCAGGACGCAACATAACTATCAGGACACGTCAGCGTTGCAGGCGAACACGGATTTGCGCACAGATTTGTCTGGTTCTCCTGCGCGAATGCTAATGAGGATAAGAAAATAAGCAAAACCGCATACAAAATGTATCTCTTTTTCATCCGATAGCCCTGACCACTGATAGTAAACTAATGGTTTTGGTCGGTATATAAAAGTAACGGTAATTTTGGCGTAATGCAATGAATAGAAAAAATAAGCAAGAAGTAGACTATTCTTCTTCCACTTTATGCTGTTCAATCTTCTGGGCTTCCTCGGGCTTCTTTTCGCCCTTCGTGGCTTTTTCCTCCTCTTCCTTCTTCGCGGCTTTTGGCCCCAGTCGCTCCATCAGTTTCTCTTTCATACCCTTCCTTTCCTTTGCTGGTTGCGCTTTGAATTCAGCATAAGAATGGCCGAACAGCTCGGCTTTTGCAGTCGTGCCATCTTTTATGACTGTGACGCGAACTCGACGTGGCGGGTGGGTTATTCCGCGCTTCCATATCTCATCATTTAGATTTTTTCCTAATTTTACTTCCTCAACCTTCGCATGCCTTTTCAAGTAATCTTGAATTAAACGAATAGAATAAGGAACGCGTTTTTTCTCCGCTTTCCTGAATGCCTTTCTCAGCGGAATAGTGAATATTTTTTCTTCACTTTTCTTCACAATTTCATGTTTATGTTCTTCTTTCCTTTCTTCAATCTTATGCTCGTGCATCTTCTCCGTTTTCACGTCTTCCTTCTTTTCATCTGCCATAAAAATCATACCTTTATTCTTCCGCGTCTCCAATGCTTTTTGCTAACCCTGATTCTTCGCGTTCTGGCGCGCTTCAACGAGTATTTTTTTATGTCCGCCCATCGCGGCGCATTCTGCTTCTTTGCTGCAATGAGTTTTATCTTTTTGCCGAACGTCTTATTCTTTGACATATCATCACTTTCTTCTTATTCTAATTTCCCTTTTCTCGCTCATCTTCTTCAATATCGCAACCAGCTGCTCGTCTGTTATCTTCGTCCGCAATTGCCCTGCCTGGTACATCTGAGCCAGATAGACCTCGAGCTGGAAGGCGAGATCAGGCTTAACGACCTTCAGATTAGAGAGCCGCTCCCTTGCTTTTGTATCAAGTATCTGCATCCTTACGACTTTCAATACCTCTTCCATCTGTTTTTGCTGCTGATGGAGCATCATTTGTTCCTGCATCCTCCTTTTCAGCAATTCATCATCATCCATAAGCATTACTTTTTTGCGGCTTGGTTCAGAAACTTGATGCCCTCCTTTGTTATTTTCCTCCCTTTCTTCGGTTTGTCGACCTTCTCCACAAAATTCAGTTTTTCCAGGTCTTTTAAAATGGTGCGTATTATCTTTCCGCCCGCCTTTGCGAAATGCGCCTGCTTGTGGCCGCGGCGATGCAACCCGCCATAGTAGCTCTTCAGTCTTTCAACGCCGACTGGACCATCTAGATATATCCGACGAAGTATACTGGCTGCGCGAATGAACCACCAGTCGCTCTGCTCGGGTGGCCGTTCCCTGTTTACGCCAGTTTTGACGTATACCGCCCATGCGGGCATCTGCATCTTTTCCTTAAGGCTTTCAGCAGCCTTTTTTATCAATTTATCTGCCTCTATATCGTGAATCATATCAGCAACCTATTTTTTCTTAATGTTTTTATATGGATAGTGAATTGTTTTATCGCAGGAAAAGCATTTAATACTTACCTTGCCCTTGTTTAGTCTCTGACGACAACTGACACCTGGCAAAAAGTAATTGTAGCAGTATTTGCAGAAGCGCCGTTTCAGTCGCCCGAGCCTTATATTATAGCGCATGCCAATCTTTTTCGCCAGACGCGTGTAGCGTTTTGCCAGTTCCGGGTCTTCTTTAACCGTCTTCTGTGCCTCGTTGAACAATATCGCTATGCGCTCTTTCGCAATCTTCAATTGCTCGACTGGTTTCTCCATAGGATTAGATGCAGAGCGAGATTTATAAATATTAAGGCATTACCATCTGTAAGAAGTTGTCAGTTTGGCTTCTGATTGCTCCGCTATTTTTATGGCACGCTGAAGTGTCTCGTATGCTTTGCTCTCTCTTCCAGAAGGAGGGAAAGATTTTTCCTGGCCTCTCAGAGTATTGATATGGTCCGGTTTTATCATATGATGTCCTTGGCATATCTTCTGAGCCAGGCTAGTGCCTCTTCTCCTGTCAGAATCATGCGAATAATACGGACGATGCGAATCATACGAACGATACGAACCATACATAATGCTATCACTCGGTTCAACTATTTCAAAAAAATATTTAAATGCAAAATCAGTACGTTATCTTCTTCTGGATTAGTTCAGGAGTAATCTTGACGCTCTTCAAGACCTTTATCACGCGTTGCGCAGAGCGGCCGTCGCCATAAGGGCTCTTGCATCTCCTGACCTTGGCCAAGAACTTCTCGTTATACAATGCCTTCTTTATTGCAGATTTTATCTTTTCTTTATTGTGGTCGACGTCGATAACATTTTCAGGTCGGAGACGTCCCTGCTGTCGCGACCCGATGTTAACAGTCGGAACGTGCAGGAAGCATGTTTCATGAATACCAGAAGATGAATTACCGACCAATGCAGACGAATATTTCAAGAGATTTGCATAATCCTCAAGGTCGAGGAACGGCACGTATTTTATGGTTGAGTTTTCTATCTCCTTTAGTATTTTTTTATTTCCGGCATCGGTATTGGGATAGATGAACAACGACTGAACGCCCAACGATTTCACCGCCTTTATCGTCTCCAGTATTTGCCGGGTTGCTTTTTCAACTTCAGTCGTGATAGGATGCTGTATAATAATTACATATGGCCTCGACGGGTCAAGACCGTATCTTTTCGTTATCGTTTCTTTGCTGATTTTCTTAGCATTTCGTATCACGTCAAGCGATGTGCAGCCGACGTTGAAAACGTATTTCGGGTTCTCGCCCATCCTTATCAAACGCTTCACCGCATCGTCATTAGAAGCAAGGTGAACGTGAGCGAATTTTGTCGTTGCATGGCGCAACGATTCATCGATGCTTCCGGTGACTTCGCCGCCCTGTAAGTGAAATACAGGTATGTTCATGTGGCTGCCAGTTATTGCAATAGCAAGGTTTGGACCTAAATCAAAACCAGCCAGAACTATATCCGGTTTTTCTTTTTCAAGTATCGTTGGCAAATCGACAAGAATACGGCCGATGCCGCGCACCATCTCGGCGCCAGTATCGTCGAAATCCTCATCAAAGATTGGTATTTCCGCTGCGACCTTGAAGCCGTCTTTTTTTATCACATCTATCGTATGGCCGTATTTCTTCATCAGGTGTGCGCCAGTCACGACCAACGTGTAATCCAGTTCAGTATCTTTTTTTATCAGGTCGAGTATCGGCTTGAATCTGCTATAATCCGCTCTTCGCTCGGTTATGAATGCAATCTTTCTCATAATACCACAATTATAATCACTCGATATGGCTCCACTTCAGCTGAGAATCATATTTTATATCATGCTTTGCCTTTTTTCCCAAAACGCGATGCAGGTCTTTTGCATGAATCTCGCCAGTGCCAGGACGCTTAACCCAGACGTTCTCCTCTGTCAGTATTTCGCCTGCTTTTATATCTCGAATCGCAACGACGCAGTGGCGGGCGAATTCAACGACAGGCAACTCGTCTTCGATTATCTTCTTTTCCGAGCCCAGAGCCTGATGGATTGCTTTAGAGCCAACGACCAATTCCTTTAACTCATCTGGCTCTATCGATAACTTTTGGTCAGGACCAGGCCAATTCCTGTCAAGAGTAAAATGTTTTTCCACCAAGCAAGCGCCTAGCGCGACTGCGCCTAGCGCGGTATAAATCCCGAAAGAATGGTCGGACAAGCCGACAGGAACGTTAAATTCGTCTCTTAGCACTTTCATTGCACCCAGTTTCACATCGCTATGTTTAGACGGATAGGTAGATGTGCACTGGAGTAGAATAAACGGCACGTTAAATTTTTTTATCGCATCGACGCTTCGCATGACTTCCTCTAATTCGCTCATTCCAGTCGATATTATCATCGGTTTCCCTTTTTCTGCAATGTGCTCCAGAAACGGAATATTCGTCAGTTCACCTGAGCCTATCTTGAATGCAGGAACGTTTATGCTATCAAGGAAATCCGATGCTTCAATTGAAAACGGCGTTGACAAAAACATTATGCCGCGCTTTTCGCACCGCTTCTGCAATTCCTTGTGCTCGTCTTCGCTGAGCTCGCAGCGCTTGATTATGTCGAATAAGCGCTCGTCCGATATCTTGCCAGGCTTCATGTCAGTGTGAATCATCTCCTTCTCGGTGAAGTGCGTCTGGAATTTGATTGCCTCAGCGCCCGCATTAGCTGCTGCATCGACAAGCAATAGCGCTTTCTCTATATCGCCCTCGTGGTTTATCCCGACATCAGGCAGGATTAGCGGCAGCTCGTCATCACCAATAAAACGATGCGCGATTTTTATCTTCATAATCCAAAGTATTTATGAAAAGATTTAAATCTGGAACAAGGATGATTCGGCTTTGTTTAAAAAATGATGGACATCTGTCTGATATCCATCGATTCAGGCTATCATCTGCTTCTAGCGATGATAGCCTAGTTTTTAAACAAAGCAATCTGATTCAAAACATTTATATATTTTCAAGGAATAGCAGAAGCATGTTCGTCGCAAGAATGAGTTTTCCGAACAGAGAACCGCCTGTAAGAGCTTATGTGCACAAGGCAGGCTTAGCCGCGTATGGCGATTATCCAATTGAAGGAGCAAAGAGATATCTGCTTGAGGTTCTGGACAATTACCAAAAAGAGTGTGCTCACTACAATCTTATTCTGGCAGCGCTGTGGGGAGACAACGGCTCAAGAATGATAGACTTCTTCGGTTTCAGCAACATAGGAAAAAGATGGGACAAAAATCCTGATATCTCCGCGTGGGTAATCAAAGACGGATTGCACATTCCTAAAAAAGAGATAACGTGCGGCGATACGCTAATCGCGCTGGGCAGAGAAGAGGAGTGCAGGCGATTTTCAAGTAATGCTTTGGATTACATGAGGTATCATCATGATTTGGGCGAATTGGAACCGAAAATAAGCGAACTGTCGTGGGAAGGAAACAGCAAAAAATAGGTTTAAATGAATTTCTGGGCATGTTGAATTGATAGAATGAACAAGTTCTGGCCGCCCGTACTTGCAACAGCATTAATAATGATAGTCGTCTTTGTGAGCGGCTGCACGCAGTCGACGCAATCGCCTCAGACGAAAACATGCCCAAACGGTGCGGTTATCAATTCAAATGAAAACTGCCCAACTTACTGGTGCGGAGACAAATCATGCCTGCCAGGCTCCTATAACGGCTATACTGAAAACTGCACGACCTGCCCAAGCGACTGCGGGGAGTGCCCTTCAGCAACGACAAGCAGGTTCAATGTCGCAAAGGTAAGCTGTGACGATGTGCTATCGCAACTTAAACTTACAATAAAAAATATCTACAACGAAAGCGTAAATGTGCAGGAGGTTTCTGTCAATCTGGTGAAAGATGAAGTATCAACAACGAAGAAGCAGAACCCAAACAAGATTTTTGCGCCAGGAGAAGAATTATCGTTCATCTTCCCGACGCTGTGCAACATAGATTACTTCCAGATTGAAGTTACTTACGTGGATTCAAAAGGGACTCACAAAGACTATGGGAACAGGTACGAGATACCATAAATTAACATTCAGGCCCTGTATTCCACTACCGAGCCATTTTCGAATATTATTCTCTTAGGCATGATATAAATGGGAATTCTCAACCGTATAAGAAATGTCTTTAGGGAAGAACAAAAGATTACTGAGTTGGAGATATCACTGGAAGACCTTATTCTCAGGCTGGATAAAAGAACCGATGAGCAGAATAAAGAAATAACTGAAAAGTCCTATGAAAGAATAAAACCAATTGAAAATGAACTTGATTCCCTAAAAAGGTCGATAGACGAATTTGAAAAGCTTGAGCATGCAGGCGTGTTGGAAGGCTCAAAGGCGGTCAAAGAAAGATTCTGCCAGTATTCAAAGAATCAGTTAGATGCGATAATAAAGCCGTCAAAAAACCTGCACGAAATAAGATATTTTTTGAACAACACATACAGTATAATCAATAATCTTGGCGGTCTGACGCCCAGGCAATTGATGCATATAGAAATCTTTTTCAAGGCAGATTTCATGCCAATGGCCAAGAAGGTGCGGGAAATAAGCAACATGGTCAACGAAACCATGGGAATCATGAAAAGCGATTCAGAATTCTATGGTCATATAAAAGACATTCATGAAAAAATGAAAGAACTCGACAATGTCATAATCCGGAAGAATAGCTATATGGAATCGTTGAGCAAAGAAATAGAGAAGTTGAGCAAAGAAAATGAACAGATATCTGGTGAGATAAGCAAAATAGACATTTCGGACAGCGGCGCGATAGATGAACTTGAGAAGAATATAGACCTCATTAAACAGGAAATATTATCTTTTCTGTCAATAGAGAAATTGCTTAAAATTTTGGTCCATGAGAAAGGGATAAAGGACTGGCTGCTTGATCTATACATAGAATCGCCGGTTACAGCTTTGCTCAGCGACAGGGATATGAAGATAAATCATTTCATAAAAGAGGCGCTGAAACTCACCGAGAAAGGCGACATGGAAGTAGAGAAAAAGAAGATAGACAAGGCCAAAAAAATAATAGATAGTACCGATTACCTGAAAAGCAAG
Organism: Candidatus Aenigmatarchaeota archaeon; assembly: GCA_043799385.1. GTDB lineage: Archaea > Aenigmatarchaeota > Aenigmatarchaeia > GW2011-AR5 > GW2011-AR5 > JAZDNV01. The sequence continues at coordinate 9,307 of JAZDNV010000004.1, forward strand.
AAAAAGGAACTTTCAGAAGCGATGAACGAGCTAAAGAAAAAGAAGGAATACCTGAATAATGTGATTGCCCCTGAGATAGAGAAGAAGAAAAGGCGTGTGAACGAAAAGATCAGGATTGAATCTAACATAAAAAATCTAGAAAAATCCATGGAAGAAATACCAAAGGCTATTGAAGAAGCAGAAACAGGGAAGAAAGAATCGAAGAACGAGATTGCAACAATAGCCTCAAAAATAATGGGAGTGAAAGTGAAGATAAGGTAATCTACTCTGCAAAAAAATATCCGAATCAATTCATCTATTTGGTGTAGAATCCGACCGATCATACAATCTTAACCGGTCTTCTACGTATACAAATATTGCCCTGTAAAGATAGCCTTCAGGGGTGTCGTCGATAAACAGGCTGGGATTGCGCGCTGCCATGTTCAATAATGAATTTACGCATCCTTTATAATATTCGATACCTTTCAACTCTCCCTTATCCACAAGGCTTCGTGCTTCACCGGCAAGTTTAGGTTCAGTTGACTGCATATCTTCCCATGCCAGTCCAAAATAACTGCCCAACGGGTCCTTGTTGTTTGATTCAGACATATCTAACGCACCCCTTAAGATTATAGCTATTTCCCGGTATTTAAAGATATCTATATTTCACTACTTAGAGGTAAATATAAGCCTCCGTAGTTAAATGAACAAAAGCGAGCGTTTTGAGGTCTTATCTCTTCTTGCTTTTTTTCATGGGCCTGTAGGCTGAAGCGCCTATCATGATTATCCCTAGCAAGCCAAAGAACGCAGGGAAAACTCCAAGGCCCTCTTTTACGAAAAGCAGCGCCAGTGCTGTTATCGCTATCAACGCTATCCCGACCCAGAACATTGGTTTATTCATGACATAATGTATCAGGACGATAATAAAAAGTTTTGAAAAGCCTACACGCATAAGAATTATAAATAACCAATCTAATAGTTATAGTAGATTACATGATAATTGAATTAATCCAGCTTTTTGTATTGAGCGTGATAATCAGAAGCATAAAGACAATCGAAGATATAACACAAATCGGAGGGCATAAGACAATCACCGCTTTTCTGATAGTAATTGAAACGGTGTTCTTTCTTTATGTTTTCAGGGCGATCGTATTGAGCGACCTGAACCTGTTTTTGCTCGTTGCAGTCGCTGGCGGATATGTGGCAGGATATTACCTTGGGTCAATCATAGAAGATAAGATGGCGCTTGGAAAGCTGATTGTTACAATCAAGATTTCGAAAAGTCATTCAAAACATCTTTCTAAAATACTGAGAGACAACGGCTTTGTTTTCATACAGTCAAAAAGGTTCTACACCCACAAGGGAAAGCTGAGAAAAATACACCAGGGAATAATATACAGGAAAGAGCTGCCAAAGCTAAAACATATAACAAAGGACCTGCCAATAATCGCTACGGTCGAAGACGTGAAATCCACGTTCGGCAAGAAAATAATCAGCTCCAAGGACTACCTTGAGGCGAACAAATAACCGCTGGAGACTTAATTGTGTCACTATAGCGGTATTCACTAAATCGTAATTAAAATTACACAGCTTTAAGTAGTATACAGTATATAATATATTTAGGAATATATAGGTGAGAAATATGAAATATACAATTCGAAAGTTAACAATAAGTTCTTTATTGACACGAGCAGTATGGCAACTTAAGGATAACTTCTCACAATTTTATCCTAGACCAAACGTTTGACATCCAATTTAGGAACTTATCATATTTGATAGGCTGATAACGTGGCACCAAGGTTCCTCAATGTGAGGAGCTCACTACTGACATAATTCAGCGATTTTGCTGGAAGAGACTGCATCATTCGGCTTTTGAACCGAAAAAGATAACCCAACAATGACAAGAGAAAGACATTAATAATGTGCGTTAATAATGGGCGTGAAAACTTATCATTCTGGGTTTGCAAATTTGACGTGTTCAGTCTTCTTGGAAATCAGTAATCTAAAGGTCAGGGTTTCTGAGACTCAGTCGCCAAAACCACGTTATCCCTATTAGAATTTTATTTATTTTTATTGATCGTAAACGGTGAGAAATATGAAAACATGTATTAAATGCGATAAGAGTTTTAAGGAAAAACAAGATTATTATAATCTATGTTATGATTGCTGGAAAGCTGACATGAAGAATAATAAGGGTTATTTCTGATTGATGGACTTTCTTTGAATAGAAAAGAGACTTATGGACGGCACGAATCTTTTTCTGGCATGTCTTTTATTTCAATTTTTGTCTTTTCCTTGTATCTTTCGCGGAGGTCGTATATCCAACCATAGCCTTCGGCTATCAAGTCCTTGTCAACCCCTTGGTTAGTTTCTCCGTTCAGCCATGCGATTACCTCCTTTAAATCGGCTCTTCCGAAATCTTCTCTTTTACTGTTTCCATTCAACCAGGACATCAGCTGCCTCTTTGTTGCGTACATATCTATAATTATGTATCCAAAGTTCCTTAAGATAGTCTTTTCGCTAAGAATAATTCTTCAATTCAAGTAAGTGCTGATGTTGCCATTCTCGTTCTTTAGCTACGGCATCGTCAGAACCGGTGGCTCTATGGATGGCCTGTTGGGCATAAATTGCAGGACCATAAGAATGTCGTGGAACATGAGCTGTTGCTACTGCCTGGCCGGCGGCACGGGCAGCAGAGCGAGCCGCATTGTTCTCTCCTACTTCGCGGGCAGCAGCATGAGCGTCAAGCGAAGCCTTGCGAATAACTGCCATCTTAAACACCCCTGTATCTATCCAAGTACGTAAGGTCGTGATAGCGTTTCGAGGGCGATTGTCTTCCGGATATTTTTCATCAAAGTACGGCAGGACACGCTTAGCGCAGTCAGCAGCCCAGACTGCTAATGTTTTATGGTCAGTTTTGCTCGCAAGCTTTACAATTCTCTCGTCTTTGTAGCGTGTAAGTGAAAATTTGGATTTTTCTTTCATATTCTCACAAAAGTTTAGAGCCTCCGGAGGGAATTGAACCCCCAACCTTCTGTTTACAAAACAGATGCTCTTTCCTGAGACCTTTCTAAGATAATGCCACTTGTTTCTTTGAATCCAAGGGCCTTTCTTTACAAAGAAAGGGGCTTGCCAGGTTGAGCTACAGAGGCTTAATACATTAAGAGAACGGGAAGGTTTTTATCCTTTTTCTACATATTGGCAGTATGACAGGAACCAAAAGTCTGGACGAGGCGATTGGCTATGCTAAATTCGATATGCTTAGGTTTGAATATTTTAATTCTGTAAAGGGGAGCGTAATCTACCGGATAACAAACAGCAAATCAAACCTGTCATGGATGCTTGAAATCCCGACCCAGTTGTATGAAGAATTGGGAAAGCCCATGCGGACTGACGGCGAAAAATTGCGCAAAAAGTTCGAAACCTTGGCTAAAAATCCATAGAAAGTCTTATCCTGCGACAAAATTCAACGTGTTCGGCGCAACGAACATGAACACGACTGCGTTAAATGCAACGTTCGTTATGGCGAAAGGCAGGAATTTTCCGACGTTCTCGCGCATGATTAAAAGGGTGACGAGAAAGTTGAACGCATTCAAGGCGAACGTTGCAAAGATGCCGAATCGCGCTATGCTCATCGCTGTCGTGCCGGCGAAAAAGCCGACTGCGCTGTACGCAGGTATGACCCAGAGCAGATAGACGCCTAGATGCTGGGATACGACCATGTGGAACGTTATCAGTATGAAGCCCAAGATTACAGCAGGCCACGGACCATACGCGAAACCCGTGAGCACTGTGATGAGCAGAACGAGCTCAACTCCGATACCGCGAATGTGCCATGCGCCAAGGCAGTAGCTGAGGATAACACTGAGAATTATCAATGAAACAAAAAAGAGCGGCTTGAACAATATGGAAAAGACGAGCATGAGAATTGCGAAGATTATTATTATTTTATTGAAATTCAGCTCCATGAGAAATAGTATGGCAGATGAAATATAAAAACCGAACCTTCTACGACTTCTTCATCTCTCTCTTCGCTTCGTCTTTCATCTTAGGAACGCTTATCTTCGCGCCGCATTTTTCGCACTTGGTGGAGAACGGGCGCTTCCATTCCTGTTCAATATAACCGCAGTGCTTGCACTCAGGGCACACGTATTCAACGCGCGCCAGATTATCACTCTTGAGGACTAGAACGCGAGTCTGGCCGGTTATCTCACCTTTCTTGTTTTTAGAAGAGCGGTTAGTGTGATACAAACATTGCGACGGTAATATTTTTTTCTCTGCGACGAATTTTTGAATTTTGTCCATGTGATTTCCCTACTATTAAATGCAGCGATTGTATATAAGCTTTTTGCAGTTTTCTTGAAAAATCTTTAAATCATCCCTGTTGATTTAAATATTAAAATGCTTCTGGCATTTTAAAATATTTAAATAGGGGTGCCAAATTATCATCGTGAAACGAAAAAAGAACAAGCAAATCAAGAAATCCAATCCAGAGATATGGCTGATACTTCTGGCGCTAGTCCTGCTCGTTGTATTTTTCATAACGAATTTCATCCAAACCAAGGCCAGATTTCTTACAGAAGAGGATATACAGGATGAGCTCAAAAAACTGTGGTTAATAAATTCCTACCCGAACAACACGATGATAGACGCGAATGAATACCCGAAGACAATAGGCGTGTACAACGGCCTTGCGCTTATAGAGAAATACTACTGTTCTGATGTCTGCCCGGCTTACGGCGGCGTATACCTGGTTTTCGAGAACGTCGGAAGAAATAAATGCATAGAAGTCGGTGGCGAAGAGGCCATCGATTATGGGTGGGGCGGATACATCGGCTGCAAGCCGCGCGTGGATTTCTACTCATGCACACGAAACGATGACTGCGTTTCTGTGCAGGGCAATTGCTGCAGCTGCAATATGGGCGGAGCAACTACTGCCGTCAATAAAAACTATGAAAAAGAGTGGAATCGAAGGCGGATAGTCGATTGCCAGGGAACTCTCTGCGCAGCGGTTATTTCGCAGGACCCTAGTTGCAGCAAAGAGCCAAAATGCATCAGCGGAAAGTGCGACTTGGCCTAAAATTCTATTTCGCTGCTGCTCCTACAAAAAATGCAATAAGTGCGACTAGCATCGCGATTTTACAAAGCTTTGCCGAAAAGCGCACTGGAACGACGATGGAAAGGATGAAAAGCATGTCGGCTATTGCTGCGAAAAACAGGTAAACGAAACCAAGCGTTCCCAGAACGAACGGGACAACGCTCAACGCAACAGCAGCGATGACGAATATTGATGCAAGCAATTTCGCTTTCATAACGCCGAATTTCACTGCTATTGTCGCTACGTTCGCCTTCTTGTCGCCCATGATGTCATCGATGCTCTTGTATATCTCGCGGCCGAGGTTCGATAGAAACGCGAGCAATGCCAGAGGTAGCAATGACGCGATATTCATTTTTATGAAGCCGCCGAAAAGGAACGTTAATGCGACGAGAATTGAGGTTATGATATTTCCTACGAGCATGACTTTTTTTAGCTTCCAGGCGTAAAGGAGCAGCAGCAACGATGCGATTATCGCAACAATCAGTGTAGTTCTGTTTATCATAAAGGAAAAGAATATTCCCAACGCAAAGAGAAAGAACGCATAAAGCAAGGCTGTGTTTTTTCCTATTTTGCCTGATGCCAGCGGCCTTTTTGGTCGATTTATCTTGTCAGCATCTATGTCAAAATAATCATTGACCGCCATTCCTGCCCCGCAAACGAAAAATACGGCAAGCATAGCATACGCTGTTTCGACGCCTGGATACAAGCCAAGGCCTGAAACGACTGTTGCGATATAGACAGCAATTGCAGACATAATGCAATTTAATGGCCTTATCAACCGCAGATAATCAAGCATAATTATTTTTTCGGTTTCCTGATATTTAAAGGCGATTAATCAAGGTGAATTATTGGCCAGAAATCAGAGAAAGATGTTATCTCTCTCGTAATTACCTCTCAATGCGATTCTGAGACCGAACCTTTTCGATAGGGCATAAACATCGTCTCTGACATCCAAACCATTATTGCTCCCAACTAATATACTGACCGGGATTCCAGAAATAACATGGCAGAAGGACAGAACATCATATCCTTTCTTCTTTAGTTCCTCAACCATTTGCTTTCCTATTCTTTCAGACGCACTTGAACGTGGACCTTCAATGAATATATCAAACATGTTATAGCTATCGATCATATTATCATTTTTTGCTATTGCAGGAAATTATTTAAATCAGAGCAAGTCGTTCCAGGTGATGCGTTTGGCTTTTCGGAAGTACGTTCAAAGTTAATGCTGATAGTTTTCGTGCAAGGCCAGATAAGTATATTCTGCAACATATACTTTCCCATAAAATAAACCTTAAAAGCTGTCATCTCGCTGTATCTCTTATCGGACAAATCGGTTAGCTTGGAAAAAGTTAGACCACAAACCTATACCGGCAATCGGTTCCATGTATATGGTGACTGGACTATACCTCACCATTTTGAATTGCCAGCAAGTTTAATTGTGGCTTAGGAGGGGCAAAACGCCGTGAATTCAGTTGGAAAGGACCGAATCAACACATAAGGTGTTCCCTCACCGAGTCCAGAGTGATTGTAGATGGTATGCCCGAAGTTGAGTAGAGGAAAATGTAAGACTCTGAAAAAAACATGCAGAGCCAGTTATAGCGTGAAGATGATAAAGCACAAGTCTTGCAGGCACAACAAGTCTGTTTCTAAAGCAAAGCCGGTAAAAAAGAAAAAGAGAAGATGATTACTTCTTCATCAGAACTGCAATTGCGAATAGAAGGAATCCTGCTCCCAGACCGCAAAACATACCTGCAGGCACATTGTTGAAAAAGAAGCCAAGTCCAAATCCTATGAAAAGCCCTGCTGGAATGAACAAACCTACGGCACCGTTGTCTTTTTTCTTTGATTGTCTCCTGTTTTTTGCCATTTTTTTCACCTGCATATATTTGCAGTCGCTGTAATTAAAGATTTAGAAAAAACTACGCCTTTACTCCGCGTCGCTCTTTGGCCTTGAGTCGCAATTCTCTGGAGCCGCACTTTCGGCACTTAACTTTGCCTTTCTTGACAGCATCATACTTCGCCTTGTTTCTTGCATTGCATTTCATGCATATGAAGACGTTTATGAACATCCTCTTTGCAACCGACTCGGGTAATTTTCTTGCTGCCATATCATCGCCTAGACGCTATATCTTTATCTCATTTGCCTCAATCTATTTATCCTTTCCTCTATAGGCGGGTGGGTGGAAAAAAGGCTCATTACCGATCCCGCGGTGAACGGGTTGACTATGAACATATGAGCGGTCGCATTATTTCCTCTCATCGGCCTTTGCTTCGCGTCCGTGGATATCTTCTCAAGAGCGTCAGCCAAGCTATTTGGTGATGATATTTCTGCAGCACCGCGGTCAGCAAGGTATTCGCGACCACGTGATATCGACAATTGCACGAGCATCGCGGCAAACGGAGCGAGAATAAAAAGGAATATGTAACTGACTATATTCCTGTTATCATTATCAGAAAACCAGAACATGTAGCCGAGCCATGTTATCGCTCCCGCGACTGTTGCAGCTAAAGTGCTTATCAGCGTATCGCGGTGCTTTATGTGGTTTAGCTCATGGGCAAGAACGCCCTCGATTTCGTCATCGTCCAATCTTTCTATCAGGCCCTTCGTTACCGCAACAGACGAGTGATTCGGATCGCGGCCAGTCGCAAAAGCGTTCGGTGCAGCGGAATTCATTACGTATAATTCCGGTTTGGGTATAGATGCCTTTTTTGCCAGCTTATCGACCATCGATGATATCTTCTTGTCCGAGAACTTCTTTGCTCCGTACATACGAAGCACGAGCTTATCCGAGAACCAGTATGCAAAAAAATTGGTGACGAACGCAAATGTCAATCCGAATGTCAATCCGGCCGTTCCGGCAAAGAACAGGCCGACTGCTAAAAAAATCGCGGTCAATAATCCGAACAATAACAACACGCGCAACGCTGCCATGAAACCACAACAAATTATTTAATCAGTTCTTTTTTGTATTTTTCAGACCAGTCTATGCTTCCGGCCAAATACAATTTATACGAAGAGCATTTATTTAAGATTTTCTCAATAATCAAAACGGTTTT
>JAZDNV010000013.1:0-36885 GCA_043799385.1 Candidatus Aenigmatarchaeota archaeon
TAAAATGGATGAGTTAGGAATTGACATTAATTTAAAAGACAAGTTATTACACATAATTGTAAGTCATCATGGAAAAAATGATTTTGGTTCTCCAAAAGAACCAATGTTTCCAGAGGCTGTTGCTGTTTACTATGCTGATGAGCTTAGTTCTAAATTGGCAGAAATAATAGAGTATATTGAAGATAATAAGAACGAAATTGAAGATGATTTCAAATACCATATTAAGAGAAATAGATACATTTTCCTAAGATAATGCGATTGCAGAGTGCCCTTCCAACCCTTAAAAACCTATATTAATTACCCAGAGCCATATTATTTTTATGATTGAAGTCTTCGTCGCCGGGTTCCTTGGCGGCGTTATACGCGGCCTTGTCGGCATAACAAAATATCTCACAGGTTCGCCGTCGAAGAAGCGACGAATAAGGACGGATTACCTATGCCTGACGCTGCTGTCGTCCGGTGGATTGGGTTTACTCATGGGCTTTTCATTACCGATGACGTGCGGTTCGCAATGCTCGCCGGTTATGCAGGCACGGACTTCATCGAGAACATGTTCAAGATAAAGATGAAGAAGCAGAACTGGGATTAGAATGCGGTTGATGCTTTTTCTGTTATTTCTATTCGCTTTTTCATCGATTGCCTTTGCTGACTTTTCTATAAACACATACGGAGAGTGCAGAGATTTCAATGTTGTGATATATTCTGAATCCACGCAATGCTTTGATGTTAAATTGGACGTAGATGGCACGATTCTTAGCGGTGATGAATGGAAGTCCACGTTCTTCTACGTAAACGATGCGCTATGCGGCGGAATTGGAACGAAGAAACTGCACCTTTCTTCTGACCTGAACATGACTGGGATAGCTAAATTCCGAAGCAATGGAACGATTGTCGATGAGAAGCCGTTTGCAATCGTTCAAAATTGTCCTGACACGAAGAACGAATTTTTCATCGCGGCGATAACGGTAGCGATTCTGCTTCTTGCTATAGTGCTGTTTTTCAGGAAGAAGTAGATTTCTTTTTTGAGTTATGATTCTCTATCATGATGCCGTAATCTCCTTCTGGCGGCTTATGAAAATTCGGGTTGTAGACAGCCACGTCGAGAATTACAGATGGATAATGCCTATGCTTCTGCCATGACATGTGGAACAGAAATAAATCACAACGAAATTCAGGCAGATGCAGCTCTTCTTCTGATTGAGGCGGCATATAGCCTTCGCCGACAGCAACGTCCCAGCCGTGTTCTGCAAAATATTTGTTCAGTCTGCTGATCATGTATGACTTTCCTGCGTCCTGCGGTCCATGCACTGCAACGAGCACAGGATGTTCGCATTTCTCTATGCGATTTATTGCAACGCTCAATCCTTCTTCAATTTCCATTATTCTAGGATGTAAGTTAAATATAAAAATAAATCAGTAGGCAGTCGCTAGTATTTTACTGGTGGTTTCTTTGCATCCATGACTTTGTATAGAATCATGCCAGGCCATGCTGGAAGACGCTCGATATCATACGTATCAAACATGTCAAGCACAGGGTCGTCGAACCTGTGCAATCGTTCGATTCTTAGCCACTTGCCTGGCTCTCTCTCGTCCATGGTTCTGGCATTCCTTTGATGCACTTTTTCCGCGGACTGGGAAGCGATATGAAGCCTTTTCCATCCAAATACTTCCATTGGCTGCGAATATGCAACAGTTGCGCCTTCCTCGTAGCGTTCGCCTTTGATAGAAGGTATCAGTTCTTCCATCCTGCCAACTATGAAAACGTTGCTTAATTTCTCCAGCGAGCCGGACTGGGACTTTGCGGTTTTCACGTGGCCCTTGTATCTTGAAACGCCATCGCGGCTTCTTTCCAGCGCCGTGAGCACTTCATGCTCACTGGCATCTTGGAAGTAAAGATTGACATCGAGAAACCTGGTTGGTCTGGAAAGCTGGTAGACCAAACTTCCGTAAATCCTTGCAGCATCCCTTACCTGCTCAGCTGTAAGAACGGAATTATCATATCTGCTCTTCAGAATCCTGCCGTCGCTAGTTACAAGAACAGAGTGCACAACCGGATCATTGAGTGTTTCATTAAGCCATTTCTTGTTGTCCTGATAGAGCTGTTTGCACAACTCGTCGAATTCGATATGGCTAAGCTGGAAATATTCGTCTATTGACAACCCAGGCACTGCAAACTTTGTCATATCCGAAAGGATGTCGGAAATATATTTAAACTGAACGCATTTTAAGAACTTTTCTAGAATCCTATGAAACATTCAGTTTAATGGTGTAATCATGTATCGAGAAAATTCTGTAGAAGTGCCAATGCACTCAGGATTTCAGTCAGCTTCGCCCACGCTTATCTACACAGAAACCATTGCCACATGCCTTGGCCTCGGCTTTTACAGAAGGAAGACAAAGCAAGGCGCTCTATACCATATAGGCGGTGCTGAGGGTGTTTCAATAGATTCACTCAGGGAGGTTGTCGAGATGGAAGTCAGGCGTCTTTCATCCGGCATTGACGTATGCTTTGTGAGCGGTTTTGCTACCTTGGACAAGGGAACCCAGAAGCAGATAAGAGATGCACAAAAAGAATCGCTCAGAATTTTGAGAAAGCACAGAAAAAGCTTCAGGGGAGAGATAGAAAAATACTTCTGCGAGATTCCTGGACAATACATAAAATATTTCGCGCTTGACTGCAAGTCAGGCAGGTTCGATGTCAGGAAGGACATTTTTCCGAAAGATGTATTGCATGATGCTGACACCCTTTCTGACGCTCTTTCTGCAAGACTGGGAAAAAACAAAGAAGAAAGTGGGCCCGGCAGGAATTGAACCGGCGACCTTCGCCAAGTTGCGACCTTCTTCGCGCATCCTAAAAGGTCACGTCAAGGCGACGTCATACCACTAGACTACGAGCCCATCTCTTTACTCTATTTTTATACTAAATCTTTTTAAAAAACCACGCAAATACGTTATCATGGACATTTTCTATCCAGTATTGCTGTCGCTTCTTGCTGGCATGGCTACTGCGCTCGGTGCATTAATCGTATTTGTGTTCAAGCCGACGAAAAAATTCATCTCGATTAGCATAGGATTCGCCGGTGGAGTGATGATTACAATCGCATTGACGGGATTACTGACTGAGGCGATGAAGCTTAGCTTTCTTTCAGCGATTGTCGGTTTTGCAGGCGGCTCTTTGTTTATGCTCTTCGCGGATACGCTTGTTCCGCATATGAAATTCTCGATTTTTGAAAAGGGCGCTGTCAACAAAAGAATGTTCAAGACAGCTATGCTCATCGCACTCGGAATAGCGATACACAACATGCCCGAGGGCTTCGCCGTTTCCGCTGGCTATAACTATCTGCCAGCGTTCGGTATTTTTATTGCAATAACACTGGCTTTGCACAATATCCCTGAAGGAATCGCAGTCGCGTTGCCGCTAGTTGCGTCCAAGTGCTGCAGGCGAAGGGCATTTATGATAACTTTATTTTCTGGATTAGCCGAACCAGTAGGAGCGTTGATAGGTATATTGCTTCTGTCAATGGCAGGAGGATTAGTGCCTCTCGGGCTCGCTTTTGCCGCAGGCGTGATGACTTACCTCACGGTCGATGAGATAATGCCGATGGCGCAAAAGTACGGCCATCCACATAGGATAGGGATCGGTTTCATTGCCGGATGCATCGTTTCTATGCTTGTCTCTACGATTGCTTAGCGTTCTTTATGAAATTCTCTATGGAGCGGTCGTACGTTTTCTCGACGCTCTTAGAGAAAAAGCAGGCCGGCAATTCTTTGGATTTTAAGTGGTAGCGTATGCACTCGCAGCAAATTCCTTTTCGCGAACACGGTTCATATGTACAAGGACATTTTTCTTTATTCGCTTTTTCTTTGCATTCTTTCATTCTTTTTTCTTCGCAATGAAAAGTTAAAAAGTTAGTTTCTTAATTAGGGTTATGTAGGCTTTGTACAAAGCCTGGAATGCACTAGTGGTCCAGTGGTAAGACCCGAGCTTCCCAATGAACTTCTTTTCTAAAGAAGTTCAATCAAGAAAAAAAGGAGATAGCTCGTGACCCGGGTTCGAGCCCCGGCTGGTGCATAGGTAAGATAAATGTCAAAAAGATTTGTTGGATGCTGTGGCGCGTACTGTAAAACATGCAAAGCATTACTGCATTACTACTCGTAGCGCAGTGCGTCGACCGGTTTTAGTTTGCTGGCGCGATAGGCTGGTATTACTCCTGATATCACTCCTGTGAGAATCGCGATGGTCATGCCAAGCACCCATAGTTCTGGCGTGACAAGACCGCTCATGCTCATCCTGCCCTGGCCAAGGGAGATGAAGGGAGCGACCATCGAACCTAGGATAACGCCAAGTATTCCTCCGACAACGCCTACCAGAATAGAATTCAGGATAAATATCGCAAGTATATCACGGTTCATCGCTCCTATTGATTTCATTATGCCTATCTCGTGCGTTTTTTCCAGCACGGTCGTGAACATCGTATTCGCTATGCCCACTGCGCCGACTATCAGCGATACGGCTGCGATGGCCGTAAGGAATAGCGTCATCGATGACATCGTCTCACTGACCGTCTCCTGCATCGCTTTTGACGATGTGACCGTATAATCCTTTGCCTTTTCAGTGACGTGCCTCGAAAGCATCAGCTTTTCATCAATGGCCGTTGTTGTTTGTTCAACGATATCTGAATTTTCAACGTTAACTATTATCGAATCGAATGCGGTCTGGCTCATGTCTTCTAGTGTATTCCGCGCTGCATCAATGGGCATTATTATCGTGTTGTCGCCGCCGCCCATGGCGCCGCTCTCCTTTAGAATTCCAACAATCTTGAAGCTCTTTCCTTCTATTGTTATTATTCTATTCAGCACCAGCGGCTGCTTGAACGTGCTCTCTGCCAGGCGGCTTCCTATTATAACGACGTCGTAGTCGGACGGACCAAAGAGGCGGCCTGACGAAAGCTCTGAGGTCGTGGTCTTGCTCCACACCATCGGATCGACACCCTCTATCGAAGCAGTAACTTTCTCGCTGAGATAATAAACCTCACCCCTGCCTGATACTGTTCCCTGAATATATTTGATATTATCAACAGTTTTTATGACCTGCATATCCTTTATCGTAAGATTCTTGCTGCTGCTCTGTGTACTGCCAGGCGAACCATCACGACTGCCGCCGATGAAAACCCCGAATGCACGTGACGAGCCTGGCGATATCGTTATCACGTCTGCTCCGAGGCCGCTTAATCTGCTCGACAGCTCACTCTGCATTCCCGAGCCAAGAGAGATTATCGCCACCACTGCAGCTACGCCAATGACTATGCCCAATATCGTAAGCCAGCTGCGCAGCTTGCTATGAAAAAGAATATTCACGGCAAGCTGAAACGACTTCTGCAACCTCATTCTAGCGCCTCTTCTTCATCTTTCCTATAATTTGCTTTAGTTTTTCGCGCTTTTTGTAGCAGACGAAACCGACTACGATCAACGCGAGCAGGATGTATGGCGTAAGATCGGTCTGTGTTCTCTGGCCAAATCCCTGCCCAACCACAAAGGTACTGTTTGTTGAAGAACGGAAGTTTATCGCAACGTCCTTTTCAACAGAATGGCGAACGCCGGTTGTGTCCGTGTACTCAACAAGGACTTTCAGGTTGTTGTTCTGCGTATTCTGATCGGGCATTGTTGCGTTCATCTGCTGCTGACGTGGTATTGTCCTGTTGCCGGACATCATTCCTGCCTGAGTTATCTGGAACGAAACAATTGTATAATCGCCCTTGTCGAGATTACCTATTATCGACGATGTGCTTCCGCTCACCATGAAATTATTCTGTTCAGGTATTCTCACCGTTACGGACATCGCGGGATTATTGCCCGTATTGGCGACCGAAAGCGATGTTTGGCCTGCGGTGCTCTCGGAAAATGTAACGTCGAAATCCGTCTCCCCGCCGACGAAAACGCCTGCCTCTGTATTCATTTCCTGCGTTGAGCCGCTCTCTGTCTCGTACTTTAGGTTGAGATTAAGCCTGTATAATCCTGGGTCTGCGTTCACGTTTGCAACAACGGTGTATGTTAAATCAACGGAATCGTTAACGTCTATCTTCTTGATGTATTTCGTATCATCTGAATACACCGGAAGAATAACGCTGTCCTCCTCGTTCCAGGAGAAGACCAGATTTCTCAGCAGCGAATTGCCCACGTTCGTTATCGTGAATGTCAGCGGCGTCTCCTCACCGGGCATTATTTTTGCCTTGTCGATGTATATTATCTGCGCGAACTCAGTTCCGGTAACGCTCACGTTGAATTTCTTCGTTACTGTCAGGCCGGAATACGTTTCCTTCAGCTCGATCTGGTTCTCTCCCTGTATTGCGTTGCTGTCCACGCTGACACGATACTTTATTATTATCGCATCCACGCCCTGTTGGTATCCTTTTATTGTGGATACGTCAGTAACGTAATTCTCGCCGGAAATCTTTGCGAAGGGATATTTCGGAACCAGTTCGAACTGGACGTTATTGGCATCCTTTCCGCCGAGATTCTGGACCATGAAACGAAGCTCGACTGTATCGCCGGATCCGGCCGGATCAGGATTCTGGCTTATCAGCGAAGCATCAATATACGTCGTAGTCTCGTCATACATCACTGCATTCGATATTCCGATAACAAACAAAAGCGCAGTGCATATCAATATTTTTTTATTCATCTTTCAACACCTCTTTTTTATTTTCTATTCTTTCTATCTGACCGTCCTTCATGCGGACGATCCTCTGTGCGCGGCTCGCCAGCTCAAGGCTGTGCGTAACCATGATTATAGTCTTGGAATCTTCCTCGTGGATTCTTGCCAAAAAATCCATGATGAAATCTCCTGTCTTGCTATCCAGATTTCCGGTCGGTTCGTCTGCAAGAATCACATCCGGGTCGACGACCAGCGCACGAGCGATGGCAACTCGCTGCATCTGGCCTCCTGACAGCTGCGACGGACGGTGATTAATCCTGTCCTTTAATCCAACAACATCGAGCATAGCAACCGCCTTCTTTCTTGCCGTTGCGGAATCAACATTCTGGAATTCAAGCGGAAGCATAACGTTCTCCACGGCAGTGAGCGTTGGTATAAGATTGAACTGCTGGAATATGAATCCTATCTTTTTCCCGCGGATCTGTGCGAGCCTTGATTCATCTATGGTCTCTATATTCCTGTCGTCAAGGAAAATCTCTCCCCTGCTTGCCATGTCAAGGCAACCGACGAGATTCATCATCGTGCTCTTTCCGCTGCCGCTCGGACCGACGATGGCGATGAACTCGCCTTGCTGGATTTCGAGATTGATTCCGCACAGCGCAGAAACCTCGACCTCGCCCATCCTGTAATTCTTCCATACGTTCTTCAGTTTTATTATTGATTTTGCCATAATTAACCGCCAGGTGGATTGAAATGCCTTGTCGCATTAGTAAAGTTCTCAGGCCTCATGAATTCTCTGAAGCCATAAGGCCGTATAATACCTGAACTCATCAAAAGATAAAACAACAAAATCCCTATTGCAATCCCGATGACTATTCCTATGAGGATATACTTTGTTTTCTTATCCATACTAACAACATTCAGTATAGTTTCATAGTTATGAAACCGTATATAAAGGGTATATGAAACCGTATTGTTGGTTTCAAAAAAATGAAACCATAGAAGGTTTTATAAGGTGTGTGCATTTAATAGTAATATGAAATCCATAGGGAAGAAATGGCTACTGTTAATATCTATACCGGCAATAATCGGATTCGTAGTAATATTCTTCTTCAACATAACATCAGAAAGAGCTGAAAACAGAATGCCTGTTTTCAGTGATAATGAATCCAGATTCACTTCAAATATGACTAATCAAACGATACCGCCGCCGTTTTTCAGGACAGAATACAGGCAGATCCCGATGCACTGGATAATATTGTCTCCGATACTGCTGATGATAGGAATCATCTCAATATCCTATTATTTCATATCAAAAAGCCTGGAAGACAAACTGGAAAATAACCTGAAGTTCATATCGAAAATACTTAACAAGAATACTGTCATGAAAAGAAATGCCAAAAACAGCGACAACGCCAATATAATATTAAAATTTCTGAGCCCTTCTGAAAGGAAAGTTCTGCAGAAGCTGACTAATGAAAAAGGCGTTGCATTGCAGGCAGAGATAAGCCGCATGGAAGGGATGGACAAGCTGAAAACGCACCGTGTTGTCAAGGATCTGGAAATGAAAGGCATAATCAAAACCGAGTCATACGGAAAGACTAGGAGAATCATACTTTCGAATGAAATCAAAGATTTCATGAAGAGTTAGCTCACCCATTCTTCCTGAAATGCTCTGTCTTTTTTCTCATCCACGCTAATTCTTCTTTTGGTATCTCTGGAAACGTTTCTGATATCGCGTTGTAGAGAGAACTGCTGAAGCATCCTTCCAGACAACCGTATAGTCCGTTCTCCAGGAAATGATGCCTTCTCAATTTTTTTGGCAATTCTTCTATTCTTAAATCAAGATAATCAACGAGCCACCGAACTGCTTTTTTGCCTAATTCTTTGCCCGAATCGCCTTGCCACATGTTCGTCTGCCTTATTTCCCATTCATTGAACATTTCCAAATAAGCGTTATCGATTGCGCGGTAAACGCTGCCATTGAACAGATGAATCATGCCATTAAGGCCGTTCTCATCGAAATCGCGCTGATGAATTCTTTTAGGGATTTTTTCCAACGGTATTTTCAATTTTTCTTCTATTAACCACTTCGTCGCTTCTTTCGCATGCTCCATTCCGTCGGGACCGCACCAGTAACCCTCGGGCGCTTTCTCCGCCTGCCATGGCTTGATTCCCATTTCCGGAAAAACGTTCGTTAAAACATTGTACATGCTCCCTCCAAGGGCCCTGTACAATTCGAGTAAATCATGTTTTCTGAACAATTCTTTCGTGAGTTTTTTCGGCGCTTCCTTTTCAGCTATATTTTCCTCTCTCATCAATTCCCTGACTAATTTCAATGCAATCTCTTTTCCCTCGGCTGATTGCAACGAAACAACGCTGCCGTCGTCCTTTATCCGGTATTCGGCCAGAAGCTTTTCCAGTTTTGTGGGCTTCTTTGAAAACAAGCTCTTGCCCTTGTAATTAGGAAAATCGCTTCTCTTGAAATGCGGATATGCGGCCATTATCAAATCGATATGCGACTCAGACGGAACTGCACGAACTATTACCTCAAGATTTTCTTCCCTGAAAATGTCAAATGTTAGGCGCAGCGGTATTTCATTTACAGGTATCTCCCTTCTTTTGACCAGTCGCTGCACTGCACGGATGGCTGCTCTAAGTCCATCTTTGCTCTTCCAGAATCCATTAGGAAGTTTGTGGTATTTTTTTAGCGCGTCTGGATAGGCATCATCAAGTGCCTGTCTTGGAGATCCGTGATAGACAAGGCACAGCATTCCTCCCAAGCCATAACGTTCGAATTCTTTTTGTCTGAGCGTTCCAGATAACCATGGACCAATTTCAAATTTTTCTTGCACCAACCATTTCGTCGCTTTCCTGCATAGCTCATAATTCGGCGTTCCGTCTTCATTTGTCCATATTCTGTTGCCATTGTGCCTGAACTGCCATATATAAAATTTCCCAGGATAAGCAGCATTAACTATTTTGAACGTTGAGCCTTTGTAATAACTTACTAACCCGTGAAGGTTGTTGTCTTTCAGCAAAGGAATGGATATGCTTCTGGGAATATCGTCAAAATATATTTTCTCCTTCTTAACAAGCCAATTAAGATTATCTTTGACGTTTTTGGGATCAGCCCAGTAGCCTGGCGGGACCTGCATTATTCCGCCTATGCGCGGAGCCAAGACGCTACGATATGGCGGATACTCTTCCATAGAAAAGGTAATCCAGTTATAAATTAAAAAGTTTCATTACTGCGCGTTTTTTTCAATTACTTTAAAATTACGAATGAATTACGCTACTTCTTTTTTGATAAGCGAAGCTTTGTGTAGCGAATTGCCCTTAGCACGAATTCGAGCACTACAAAGAAAATGAAATAATAAGTCAGCGTGTGCGCGAAGTCCGGTATCTTCATCAGCGTCTTTAGTGGTGTCTCGTACGAAAACGTGGTTATGTCAGCAAGTATTATCGCCAGCAATGCGAACGGCACGAGCTTCGCTATCTCTACCGAGAGGTCTTCGTTGTAATAAGCAGCGACTCTTATTGATATTATTATGACCATTGAAATCATGGATATGTTCTTTATCACGAGGACTTCTGATATCATCGAGAGCAGCGAGGCCATCACAAGGAACCAGAAGAAAGATATTACAGGGAACAAGAAGATATATTCAAGGATGTAGGCGATTTTCCTTATCGTCGTATGGCTCTTTCCGCTGCTTATTCTGAATATGTCACGCCTGGAAATGAACCTGTAAAACTTGAAGACGAATATTGAATAAACGATTACGCCTATAACAAAGAAAACGAGCGGTTCAAGTGTGTTCTGCGCGCTGGAAAACGACAAGCCGCTTGCGAACTCATTGAAATAATCTGTAAAGTTCTCAACCCCCATAAAATCATTTGTTTTTTATACAACTACGTTCGGTGCGTCTCCGCCTCCGCCGCCGCATGCCGTGCCTGTTGGAGCGACTGTCGCTTTTATTACCCAGACAAGATTCTCTGTGCCCTCCTGGCTCGGGATCTTGAACTTCGTGTCTGTGCACTTGATTGCAATCCTTGCGCCATTGGAGCCCTGCAACCCGATTTCGCCTGGCTCATAGCATAAGTTCTTGTCGAACGCTGTCGGGCATGGGTAATTCATGCAGTTCGCTGTTCCGCCAGGACCGCATTCATATTCAACCTCGCATCTCACAAAACTATCAAACTGGCCTTGAAGCATTGTAACAGCAGCGTTTATTGCATTTCTTGCCTGTTCAGGACCTGGAACAGGTATGCATTGCAGGGCACCTGTCATAGTCTGCTGCATGATGTTGCTTTTCACTGTATTGTATAAATTATAATACATCCACCAGAAGCGGTTTGAAATTGTGTCTGCTGTGATATCGCCGTCGTACAGCATTCGATATTCGTCGCCCTTGACTGTTATCGTTCCTCCCATCGCAGAATTGAACCATGATTCGCAGCTCGCGGAACTCCTTATCCCGCATTTTTCTGCTCCGGGCTCAAAGACCTTAACGCAACTGTATTTCGTGGCAGTAACGCCATCCATCTTTCCATTGAATGCGTCAATAAAAGAATTTGCTATCGTCTTCGTTTTTTCGCTCATCGAATAACGGACTTCGTTAGGCTCGGGTGGCGTTGATGCACCGTTGCATATCCATACCCGCTCGCCGGACAGCGAACCGCCGGCTGCAGCAACTTCCAAAGATGATTGATGCGAAGCCAACATCAATGAATCAGAAAGCGATTTTTTTGCCTTATCCATCGTCGAGGCAGCCTCGTCTGCAGGAGTTTTTGCCGCTGTCGACGTTTGCATTCCGACCTGGGTCATCGACCAGCCGAGAACAACAGCCGCGGCAAGGAAACCAACCATTGCCATGCTGAGAAATTCAAGCCCTTTCATAGAAATAGATTGTATTTCCCATAATAAATAGTTTTTTATCTGCCTAGCCTTGTTTTTAAACAAAGATTATCGGTCATATCTTGTCCTGCGGTATGCAATATGCGCTCTCAATCGTGTTGCATATCTTATAATTATTCGGGTCGAAATCCCCGCACTGCAACCCTTCCGGATAGGTGATAACCGTTCCATTGTAAAGGCCGTGGTCATTCCACCAGCTGCATATCTTGCTGCACTTGAACTCATCGAACGTGCGTATGATGTGGCTCGTTGCATCAATGATGTACCACGTTTCGTTGACGCACCTCTCGCCGTTGATTTTAAGTATCATGTTTTCATCCAGCGTGTGATTGCATAAATAAGCAACGATTCCGTGCCCTGGACAGCGAACGCTTCCTGCAGGCAGGCCGATTATATAAAATGCATAGACATGGTCTTTTGGTATTCCCAGCGTCCTCATTATTGAGACAACCGCAGTGGAGTGATCCATGCATATCCCAACGCTCTTTCCAGGCGTTCCGCAATCTGGTGTAGGTTTGCATTCCTCCTGGATAAATGCTCCTGGAGGCGGCATGAATGCACAGTTGTTCGTTGAACAACAGCAGAATCGCTCGTTAACGTAGTTCTCGTTCGTGGTTATTGTATCGCGCGCGTTCTGGATAAAGCAGCTTGCGCCAAAACCGGTTAGGTATATTGAATTGTCGAATGCGAATCCATTTGGCATTTCAGCTGTCAGGTCCTTTGCAATCTCGTTTATGTCCCATCCGCGCCTGTTGAGATAATCAATAACTGCGCGATTGCACACATTGAGGGCGTCAGGAGTCCAGTTAAGCTGGTATGTTCTTTGCTGCGTTCCTGTTTGCGTTTGGGTTACTATCGTGCTTACGCATGGCGTACTTGTCCATGTTCCAGCGTCTATTCTTATGCTGCAGTTGCATCCGTTTTTTTCTGGGCAACTTTCTTTCATGGAGAAGTTCCCGCAGTCCTGCTCGCATGTGTAGAAGTTCTCCCACTTCATTGGCTCACTCTTAAATCCCCAAGAGCTGAAATTAATGTACGGATATTTTTCTTTTTCTGCTTCTGCAAACGGGCTGATTTCGCAGTAATTATTTCCGCAGCATGTGCTATTCTTCTGAACGCATGTCTTTGCGCCAGGGCAGCACGTCAACGTCTCTTCACGGCCGCAAAGCGTTTTGTAGCAGCATGGCTTGTCCGAGCAGGATTCGTTCTCCTTAGCGCACAGCCAGCAGTCCGGGTCGTCTGGACAATCAGGATCGCAGATGCCGTTCTCTTTTGAGCATGCGGTATCGCATACGCCGTTGCATTTGTCATCAGGGCTGCAGTCTGGGTCGCATATGCCTGTAACATTCGATGAGCAGTCGGGGTCGCAAAAGTTGTCCTTTTTATCCTTTGCGCAATCTGGGTCGCAGATGTTGTCCTTTTTGTTGTTCGTGTCAGGATCGCAGATGCCGTCGCCTGGCTTTATGCAGTCGCTGTCGACAGTTGCGTCTGATTGGTTGCGGTAGCAATCAGGGTCGCAGATGCCGTCGCCGCTTTTGACGCATCGTGAATCGCAGACGTTGTCCGATAATTGTCCGTAGCATTCTGGATCGCATTTCTCATACAACAGGCACGATGGATCGCAGATGCCGTCGCCATAGTTGCACGCGCATGTCTCTGACACATAGATTTTTCCGTCATTGCGGCTCTTTATCAGGCAGAGCTTCTGCGGATTATCGAACGAATACGTCTGGTCGATGTGCATTGAAGCGGCGAAAGACCTTTTCACGCTTCTGTTTGTATCCAAAAAAGTTATTTCCATTCCCTTCTGGTCTAGAAAAACCCTCAGATTGACGCCGCTTTTGACGCTGTCCGGAAATTCATGCGTCACCATTGACGAGCTTGCGGATGCGGCGACGCGGTCGATTGAAACTTCAAGGCTTCTTGCCAGCGAGATTAAAGCGGTGTCTTCCACGCTCGTTGCCTGGTGGCTGAACACAGTGCTGAAGACGACAACGAGAAGTATTATGCCCACAACCAGCGAGCCGATGGTGAGCATCGTCTCGGTTACAACAATCACGCCGCGCATGAAATATAATTGTTTTGCCTGTAAATAAAAGATTCTATGGATGAAATTATCAGAGGTGCTCAGTATCGTTTATCAGAAGGACCTTGTTCTTTTCGCCTGAGATGCTTCGTATCGTTTATAAGATGGACTCTATTCTTTTCGCCTACTTCAACGATATTAACGCAGGTATTTCCCTGCTTCATGTCCATTGATTCTTCAAGCGGCTTTTTCATAACAATGCTAAGAAGAACCTTGTTGAAACCGCCATGAGACATTAAGAGAACGGTCTTTCCTCTGTATTTCTTGTACAAGGAATCGAGGAATTTTTTCGCCCTTTTCCTGACTTCTATGTAACTTTCTCCTAGCTCAGGTTTGAATTCAGAAATGATATAACCGCGTTTTTCCCTTATCTTCTGGAATTCCTTTCTAGTGACTCCCTCGAATATGCCATGGGACCGCTCACGAAGCTTACGGGTGAAATTAACTTTAACATCATGGAATTTTGCTATCTCCTTAACTGTATCCATGGCACGAGCAAGATCGCTGGAGAATATGGCATCGATTTTTTCTTTTTTTAAGCGAAGCGCCAGCCGCTTGGCCTGAGCTATACCTTTCTTCGTCAGCTTGCCGTGTATGTGACCCTGTATCATTTCTTTAACGTTCTCTTCTGTCTCGCCGTGCCGCACGATTATGAGCCTCATTATAAGATTCAGGCAGGGAAGATTTTATAAATTTGAAGATGATTGATTTATCATGGCACAGTTCTTTGACGTAAATGAAGAGAGCAAACTCTTTGAGAAACTAGAAGAAGTTCTTAAAAAAAAATTCTTCGCCGGCGAGCGAATTGCAATAAAGCTTCACATGGGCGAACCGGGAAACAAAACGAGATTGCCTGTTCCGTTCGTCAAGAAGATTGTTGATATTTTATTGAGATTAGGCGCCAAGCCGTTTCTCTTTGACAGCCCTGTAACGTACGAGAGCCAGAGAAACACGGCTGACGGCTATCTGAATGCTGCTAAAAAAGAAGGCTGGTTTGATGTCGGCTGTCTTGTGGTAGTTTCAAATAACGCGATAATAATCAAGGGAAAATACGCTGCATATGGCGTTTGCAAAGAACTTATCGATGCTGACGGCGTCCTAGTCCTTACGCACGTGAAAGGCCATATATGCTGCGGTTTCGGCGGAGCGATAAAGAATTTAGGCATGGGTGCACTCAGCAAAGAGACAAAAGCAATGATACACGAAGGCGGGGAGCCGGAATATCTTGGCAATTGCACGCTTTGCGGCGCCTGCGCGAAAGCCTGCCCGACAGACAATATAAGATACAGCGATAATCGACCTTGCTTCGACAAGAGCTGGTGTTGTGGATGCTCTAATTGCGCTATCGCTTGCAAATTTAATGCAATAAAGCCGAATATCACGACGTTTGACAATTTACTTGCAGATGGCGCGATAACCGCAAAAAATAGTTTCAAGAAGGTTTTGTATGTGAACGTTATAAAAAATCTTACCCAACACTGCGACTGCGTTTCTAACTCAGGCAGAATAGTTGCAGAAGACGTTGGTTTTGTCATCAGCGATGATTTGGTTGACGCCGACAAAACCTCGTATGAAATGATAAAAAATAAAGTTGGCAAAGACATTTTCCTAGAGATCAACAAGAAATCACCGCTCGTGCATATAGAAGCAGCGGAAAAATTTGGCAAGGGCGTCTAGTATGGGCTTTAAAGAAAATACCACGGATGAAATGCAGGAATTGTACAAGAAAAAAGAGCAGTCGGAAAGAGAGCTCGACCAATTATTGAAGCAGTGTAGAGAAAAACGCAATGAAATAGAAAAAATAAAAAAGGAGATAAGCATGAAATTCGCAATACTGAATAGGATTGAGAAAGATAGATAGCTATCGTGATGGCAGCTCTTCGTTATTTCTGACGAAAAACCTAGGCAATGAGAATTCGCCTTTCATCTGAAATTTTGGCATTTCAATTTTAGGCATCGCAAACTTAGGCAACGCCAATTTCTTTTCTGATTTTTCTCTTGGCTTCGTGTACCTGAAGGTTTTGAACAACCGTATAAATATCCTGTCGCGCATGCCCAGCTCTTCCCAACGATAGAAATGAACTATCTTATTTCCGCAAATCTGGCATTCATCGTGCTTGAATTCTGATTCAAAGCTTTTCTCGCACGCAGAGCAGTAATAGCGGAATCTTTTTTTTATCGGTATTATCTTCTTCTCAACGCGCGGTATCTCCACGACTTCATCGCTGCAGTGAATGCATTTATCTACTGCCTCAATAGTCTCGAAGTTTCTTACACATTTCTGGCAGAAATATAGATGATGATACTTCTGCGTTCTGAATTCATGATACTCGTCCAGCGAGCCTTGCGGCAGATTCGTCCACCCTGTGTTCAGACTCATTTTTTTCACCCTAATACGATATCAGGAAATCCCTGACCAGAAGTTTATTTGCCACAGCTGGATTGATAGCTAATGCCAGCATAACTAATGCAAGATATTCCGGATGTTCCTGAACGAATTCGACTGCTCTTCTTTGATATCCTGCCAATTTGTTTATGTCAATCCTTCCTTGAAGGACATCAAGAATCAGAGACTTTTTCACTGTAGACGAATAGAAATTAGTCGTCATTTCGTAAATAGTTTCTCCATTACGAATAAGCCTCTTGAAATCATTTATGAAGATACGACCATCATCCATACCAATCACCCCAAAATATTCCCGAATCCTTCTATTGCGATATCCTCCTCTTCTGCAACCTTTTTCAGTACATTTTCTTTATCTTTGTACTTCTCGGCAATGCCTTTCAGCAATTCTTTAACCTTTTTCATTGCCTCATCGCTGCCATTAACAATTATAAAATAGCCGTCCTCTTTCATGCCCAGTGCAGACGCTAGTTTTATCGTTATGCTCTGCCTTCCTACCAAATCGTCGCCTCTAAGCGCTAGTTCGGCTTTGCTCTTTTCCTCGCTCTTTACAAGAAAGACCTCTTCCATCTTAAACACCGATTAGTTATTAGTCGAAAAATTCTTAAATGCAAGTTGCTTAATAAGTGATTCTTTTGTAATGTTATCGTAATTGCAGGTAAAGCCCCGAGTGAGAATCGAACTCACGACCTGCTGTTTACGAAACAGCCGCTCTACCGACTGAGCTACCGAGGCATATAGATAAATAATGCAAAATCTCTTTAATAGTTTGCAAGGCTAAATGTTTTTATGAAGGAGGCGCTGTTCTACAAGAATAGGGCAGGAATCGTCCGGTGCAGACTGTGCGCCAGAAACTGCGTTATTGCTGAAGGAAAAACGGGGAATTGCGGCGTACGTGAGAACCAGGGCGGAAAGCTTTTTTCACTGGTTTTCGGCCGTGCTTGCTCGATTGCAACAGATCCTATAGAAAAAAAGCCATTCTTTCATTTTGCGCCAAAAACGCAAACGCTATCCATAGCGACCGTTGGCTGCAACTTCCACTGTACGTTCTGCCAAAACGCAGAAATATCGCAGCCTGAGAAGATTTTTGGCGAATGCGCAGAACCAGAAGCGTTAATAAAAATCAACAAATCGCAGGGCTTTTCCTGGACATACACCGAACCGACAGTATTCTACGAGTATTTTTACGAAACTGCAAAGCTATGCAAGAAAATGAAGAAGAATTTTTATCACACCTGGGTCACGAACGGTTATACGAGCGCGGAGGCGATAAAAAAGGCCAGCAAATTCCTGAACGCAGTTAACGTTGATTACAAGGGCGATGACAAATTCTATCAAGAATTGTGCTCTGCACGGCTGGAGCCGGTGCAAAACGCGCTAAAGGCGTACAAGAAGAATAAGATATGGATTGAGATAACAAATTTATTGATATCAGGAAAGAACGACAGCGATGAGCAGATAGAGGAGATGGTCTCGTGGATTACTGATAATATAGGGCAGGTGCCGCTGCATTTCTCGCGCTTTTTCCCTCATTATAAATTAAACGCACCGATAACACCTACTGCAACGTTAGAACGAGCAGCAGCGATTGCGGAAAAAGAATTGGATTACGTCTATTTTGGCAACATTCACCATGAAAAAGAGAATACTTTCTGCCATAACTGCAAAAACATGCTCATCCAGCGCGAGGGGTTTTTTGTAGTAAAAATCGATTTAAAGAAGAAGGGGAAGAGCTATCGATGCCCTAACTGCAACGAGAAAATACCGCTGGCTGGTATGGATTGGACTAGAATGCAAACAAAGGATTAAAAGTTTTCTGAAAATGATGGTCTCATGGAAGATGATATAAAAAAGAAACGGAAGGACGGGTGGATCGAAGTATCATTCATGATAGAAGTCCTTGGCGTGGACAAAGACGTTGTAGAAAACGCGATGAAGACGCATATAGATAAATTATCAAAGACTATGTATACTTTCGTCTACGAAAAGAAATTCAGCGATACGAATAAGGTGGAGAACCCGATGAAAAACATAGGGGAAGCCTATTCCCAGATAGCCGAGGTAAAGCTCTTCATCAAAGACATGCTTTCCTTGGTGAGCGTTGTTCTTATCTATGGTCCGTCTGCAATAGAGATAATCGGCCCGAGCAGCAAAGAGATTAAAATAGACGAGATGCAGAATATCTGCAATGTACTGGCAGGATTGATTCATCAGTATGCTGCCGCAGGCATCGGCGGGGTCCTTATAACTCCAGACAAGCCTAGGAGTGATTAATTTAAAATACATTAGGGATTTATTTTAAAATTTTGAAATAGCACAACTATTTCAATATTAAAATACATCAGGGATGTATTTTAAAATCTTATCGCTTATTAATATTATAATAATGAAAAAGCTCATATCATTTCTAGTACTGCTGATGATTGTTCCAATTACTCACGCCAATCTGAATGAATGGAACATAGAAATTTCATTGAACGAGGACAAAACGACACAGTGGCAGGTGTCGCTGCTTTACAACGAGAACGTCACCAGAAGCGATTATTTCGTTCTTGCCAAGATAACCGGTGTCGAGGTTATGGCTGATGACAAATTTGTCGATTGCATCGTCTCGCGGAAAGAGGTAGGGACATCAATACTATGCGAAAACATCCATGCAGAGAGAGTCGTATACAGGTTCAGGGCAATCGACATGATATCTGATTTCAACAACAACTACCTTAAGGATTTCAAATACAGGTTCTCTATAACCCAGATAACAGAAAAATTCTATCTGGTAATAAAACTGCCGCTAGGAGCAGGATTAGTCGAGGAATCGAAACTTGGCGAAACGGGACTGAAAACGTTCGAGCCTTCGTGGGGTAAAGAAGGTTCGGATGGCAGGAAGATTTTTATCACATGGGAATTAGAAAACCCGAAAATCGGAACGGGGATTGATGCAAGAATAATATACGAGCAGCTATTTGAATTCAGCTTATTTCCAGTGATAATAATTTTTGCATTGATAGCAATTCTGCTAGTAGTATTATTTTTCTTCAGAAGAAAGACGATAAAGGATATGCTTCCTGTTCTTAATGAGGGTGAAAGAAAAATCATGGAAATATTGCTGAAAGAGCGGAAAGGGGTCGATCAGCGGATAATTGTCAAAGAAATGGATTATTCAAAGGCGAAGGTGTCGAGAATAATACAGAATCTCGGTGACCGCGGCCTAATTGAAAAAATAAGGAAGGGTAGAAGCAATGTCATCAAATATAAAAAAATTGAAAGAGAAAACATTGAAAAAAAGTCTTAAAATGGCTAAAATTCAGTATTTGAACAATTAAAACCAATATATTGTCATTATAAACTATATTGAACATTATTTTTTAGGGTGATACTATATAATGAAATAGTATCACGTCACCTTTATATACCGAAAATGGGCATATTATACCCACGTATTTGATAGGTAGCAAGTGCTATCTATTGATACTTGACTGGCCTCAAAAGGGCCTTGTAAAAAAATAGAGGATGAGAAAATGCAATTAGGAAAAATTTTAGCAGCAGGTTCCTTAGCAGCCTTAATGGCAGGATCAACCATTGCATTTGCAGCGACACTATCAGATTATCCGCAGCCATTCATCAAAAGTGATGGCACTGCAGATTTCCTGGTAGCAGTTGGTGCAACAGCAGACCCAGCTGACATAGTTGGTGCAATTGATACTGCAACAAGGTTGGGCGGGGAATCAACAACTGACTATACATGCACAGGATCATCCGGTGGAGTAACAGTAACAGGCGAAGGTAAAGCCTTAGCGACCGTCAACACAAAGCTATACGTAGACGATGCACTCAAAAAAGATGGTGCAAGATACACATTCACAAACACAGACCTGCCTGTACTATTGAAGGGCGGAACAGTATCAGACACAGACGCAAGTGACACATACAACTACAACCAGTACATCGACTTTTCATCCAACTACAGCATAAACTATACGACTGTAGTAGGAAGTAGCGGTGTACAGACAGATCCAGCCTTAGTGATAAGGCCTGTGACAGGCACAAACCCAACAAATCCAGCCGCAGGAGACTACATGTATAGAACAAGAATTGTTTTTGAGAAACTAGTAAACACGTCTACAGCAAGAGGAGAGAAGATATCTCTCTTCGGAACTGACTACACAATATCAAGCGACACAAGCCAGACAATGGCAGGTACAACTGCTGACGAATTCGTATTATTCGGTTCAGCACAAACAAAGGTATTCACTGGCGGACAGACTGTGACAGTAACAGTCGGTGGAGTCAACTATGACGTAACATTGTCCGGTGCATCAGCTGACACGACAGCAGTCGTGAACGTTGGTGGAAGCCAGGACAGTATAACAGAAGGACAGACAAAAACAATCGGTGGTTTGAAGGTCTATGCCGAAAAGGTATGGAGATTTTCAACAACTGACCAGACACAGAACCAAGCTAAATTAGGTCTTGGTGCAGAGGAACTGGTATTCAAAGACAGCAGCAGAGTATACACAAACCGCGCAAGCCCATCTTACATCGATGGAACTTACGCAGACCTGATCGTCTCAGGTGGAAAGTTGTCAGGTATAAACCTATACGTAGCACTACCAAAGAGCACGATGAATATGAAGGTAGGTGAAACATTCACTGACCCTATATTCAAGACGTTCAAGGTAGCATACCCGTCAGCAACACCAGGGTTGACAGACTCTGCAAGAACAGTCATAGATGTTTTGGCATCTGGTGACAACGACTTGACATTGAAGACACAGAACGAAGCGGGAAAAGAAGCGACAATATACTGGTCGCACCAGGATTCGACTGAAAAGACATTCCCACAAGACAATTCAGGTAACTGGTACGTTTTAAAAGAAAACGACCCTGTATTCCTGAACCAATACATCATCCTTGACGCAGGTGATTTTTCACACCTGTTGAAATTGTCAGGAATGAATGTAGACGGAACATCAAGTGGTTATGTACAATTCACGGACGTGTTCACAAGCACAGTTTACTCTGTGATATTGGGAACAACAAATACGACAACCTGGTATCTAGACGGCCAAGCGTACTACATAAACGCTTCAAAGAGAACAGACGTGCCAACGGTAAACAACATAACAATAACATGGGGAGACGGTGCAGGTTTGACGACTGTCGGTAATGAATTGACAGTATGGCCTAAGATGAAATTGAAGGGAGGCGCATACATGGCAATCATGAACCAGTCAATCATACCAGTCGCAAACGGCGTAAGATTGGTCTTCCCAACAGGAGTAGTAACACCAACAATATACACCGAGAGAAACGGTACTGTGATGATGAACTTGACAGCATACACAGGTTCAACAGCAACATACACAGCCGCATGGAACATTGATCCAAACAACGCAACAGAAGGCAACGCAGGATTGTCAAGGTCATTGCTATTGGGTAAATCCTCAACCGGAGGGTTCTACTACAACTTGTCAAAGGGACCGACAAACGCAACATTGACAGTAACAGCAGCAGGTGCAACAAGCGCGGTAAGACCAACAGCAGGAAACGCTGAGGTATCTGTAATCGTCATCGAAGAGCAGGAAAAAGCCGGTGACGTTTACTCGATATGGTTCAACGCAACCGCAGAGACAAGCGGGTCTGTTGTCCAAGCAGCAGTTGGTGTACCAGCATTCACATACACAAGAACTGTTGGAACAGCATTGCTGTCAAGCGGAAACACCTACAAGACACAATATGTTGACTTGTACGGTACTTTCGCAGAAAGAGACACATACCAGCAAGACAAGTTGAAGATCTATTATCCAGACGAGCAGATGACAAACGATGTCTACGTTTTGGGTAAGGATGCAACAATATCAACAACCGCAGCAGTAGCAGGCGCAAGTGTCAAACAAGTTTCGCCAATAAAGACATCAGTAGCAAAATTGGACAAGGATATAGGAGACACAGAGAAAAACACAAAGAACCTCATTTTAGTCGGAGGTCCTTGTGCAAACACATTGGTGAGAACTTTGTTGAATAGCACGTTGTCGACCTGTGTAAGTGACTTTGAAGGAAAAGGTTACACAGCTGGTTCAGCAATGATAAAGTTGGTTAACGACGCATTTGTCGCAGGAAAATCAGCTTTGATTGTTGCTGGTTATAACGCAGCAGACACAGTGAAGGCATGCGGCATTCTGCAGAGCTATGACAGCTACAGCCTGACAGGAACTGAAGCCAAGGTTGTTGACACAACTGTAACTCAGGTTGCATAAGAAAAATAGAAACTTTTTTCTTTTTTTTATTTTTTATTTTTATATTAACTTTTTCTGACATGAGTATTTCTAAATTTATTGAATGATATTGGTTCAACTAAAATTTAATTAATAAAACAAAAAATAAAAATCACTGCACTAACCAACCGCCGTCGACAAATATTGTCATTCCATTGACATATTCTGACTCGTCTGACGCAAGATAAACAGCTGCTGCTGCTATGTCCTCTGGCTGGCCTACTCTACCAAGAGGTACTGCAGCCAGTAATCCTTTTTTCATCTCTTTATTTTCCATGAAATCTTTTGTCATGTTTGTTTCTATCACTCCAGGTCCTATCGCATTTATGTTTATCTTCTTTGGCGCGAATTCCAAAGCAAGTTCTCTAGTCAAATTTATTATTCCTCCCTTTGAGGCACAATAAGCTGAAGAAGCTGCAAAACCCACCTGACCGGCTATCGAAGCTATACTAATCACTTTACCTTTTCCTTGCTTCAGCATTTCAGGTATCGCTCTTTTTGTACAAAGAAAAACAGACTTCAGATTCACATCCAAAACCCTGTCCCATTCCTGTTCTGTTGTATCCAAAAATGGTTTTTGCACATAGATTCCTGCGTTGTTCACCAAAATATCTAGCTTACCGAATTTATTCACTGCGGTGTTCACCATTGAATCCACGTCCTTAGCGCTGGATACGTCTGTCTTCACTGCGATTGCCTTATCACTGCCTATCTCCTCTGCAACCTTTTCTGCACCATCAAGATTCATATCAGCTACAACCACATTAGCGCCTTCTTTTGCGAAGCGGATTGCTATGCCACGACCGATTCCAGAAGCAGCGCCAGTCACTATCGCGACTTTGCCCTTTAGTTTCATTCAACCACCTATATAGATATTGTGAAGCCTGCTTTTAAAATTATAGAATCAGAAACCTGACAGTAATTCTTCCAGTTTCTCTTCCGGGTTCTCGGCCTTGACAACTGCTGTTGCAAGAATGATGCCAGAACACCCAAGTTCCATTGCTTTTTTCACATCATTACCATCTGCTATACCTGCGCCACACAGCACTGGAATATCATTTATCGCATTCACTCGTCTGATCGTTTCTGTTATCACCTCTGGCTTTACCTTGCTAACGCTTACAAGTGTTCCAATCAATTCGGGCGGCTCTATTGCTATATAATCAGGAAGGAACGCTGCAATTTTCTCAGCCAATTCTGGATTTTCTGCACACACGGTGGAAATCAAGCCAACTCTCTTACAGACATCGATACATTTTTTTATAATTTCGATATCACAGCGATCTTCTGCATGGTTTATCAGAACGCCTTTTGCTCCGTTCTCCTTCAGGCACTCGGCCAAGTCTTTGCCAGTGTTGGCGCCATATAATATAGGGTCTACATGCTGGGCAAAGACGTTCTTCATTACACGGCTAACGCGGAATAAATCAGCGTTCTGGACGGCAATAAAAACATCATAATCCTTGAACTTCTCAGCGAGCTTCTCTGCACTCACTCCTGTCGACTCTCTATACGTCTTTAGATTCACGATGAATAACTTTTTCATATCTTACCAGCTGAGCCAAAAAGCTCGATTTTTTTCTTTACGACATCCTTTACCGCTTCAATCGCGGCAGGGAATATCTTGTACGGCACGGTTTCATCCTTCTTTAGTTCATCGCGCAACGCTGTAACGAACGCCAGTCGCAGCTCTGTGTTTATGTTAACCTTTGCGATGCCGCTCTTTATCGCCCTTCTTATATCGTTATCCGCAATTCCAGAACCGCCATGCAATGCCATCGGTATTTTTAATTTATTCAGCTCATTCAGCCTGTTGAAATCCAGCACTTTCTTTTTTTGGGAAAGGCCATGATAATTGCCTATCGATACGGCAAGAACATTGATTCCTGTTTTTTTCACGAATTCCTTTGCCATTTTCGGGTCTGTTAAATCTTCCTCTTTTATCTCTACATTTTTATGCAACGTCGATGAACCTATTATCCTTCCGAGCTCGCCCTCAACGTTGATATTAGTCCTATGGGCGATTTTTGCTGCATTTTTTGTGATTCTGATATTCTCCCCAAACCGCATGTTCGACCCATCCAGATGAACAGACGTGTAGCCGGCATTGATGCAATCACGAACCATTTGCAGCGATTTTCCGTGATCCAGGTGCAATGCAAGCGGTATTTTTTCCATGATTGCCTTCAGAATAGCGGCAACATAATTTATTCCTGCATACTTCGCCTCGCCTTCACTTGTAGAAATAATGACAGGAGCATGCATCTCGTTAGCCGCAGCTACTATCGCTTTAGTAATCTCCAGATTACACGTGTTGAACGCACCGATTGCATAGCCTCCACGATAGGCACTTAGTAGCATCGCCTTGCTGCCAACTAGCATAATATTAATTATGGATTCAAGGTATAAAAACAATCTATATTCACTTTATCCTATACGAATTCTCAGCCAGGAAGATAGAAGCAGAGACTATGTCGCCGAGACCGACAACATGCCTGCTCTCTTTTGCCATGCGGTTTGGTACAATTATGATAGTCTCGTCATCTGTCTCAGCAACGCCATCTCTCATAGCAATCCCTTTCTTTTTCAGGAATCTTGTAAGCTCTGCCATCTTTTTCATGCCAAGTGCAGATATGGGAACATTTAATCCATTTTTTATGTCATCAAAGCATTTTATTTCTCCGACTGCTTTGGCTGCTGTTGCGATTGTGGCAAATTCCAATGACTTTTTTATCTCATCGTTGCTGAGATAATCTTTTCTGCACACGGCAAGGAAATAGCCTTTTCGATGGAAGTGAACCTTTCTTGTTTTAGATTTTTTCAAAATCTTTTGCAGGCCGAGAAAAACCGAGGCGATGTCATCTCTTGCAACCTTTTCTGCCAGATTTTTCTCTTTTAGCAGCTCTAATGTATCAATCAGCTCAGGACCATCCAGGCCGATGCTGTCAACTAGAGGCGTTATTCGTCTTATCATGTATCGCTTTATTTTTTCGTTCTTTGTGAAGACGAACTCGATGTGCACAGGCTTCCTGTTTCGTTTTAACTCTCTAAGTGTTTCTTCTGCTATCTTCAGCTGATCACTGTACGTTGTTCCGTCTTTGTATTTGTTCCTGATATTCTGTAATCCGGAGAACAGGGCAAAATCTATTTTTCCAACAGGTATTTTTATATTCCTTAACCGGTATTCGTCCAAACGCGAAGCAGCAATGAATCTGGTTTTTCCTTTCGCCGTTATACCGAATAATTTCTCGCCTTCATCGAACTCGAAAATCCAGTTTGTCTTTTTCCTGTCATTCCTTGCTGATGCTTTTGGATGTTTTAACCGTGGTAGAAGAATTACCTTATCATTGAAAAGCGAGCACTGCTCTCTTGAAAGAAGCGGCGTAAAGACTATTGACTGAACGCCCAGCGATGACAAGAAGTTCGCCATTATACCTGCCTGGCCGCCCATCCTTTTCTCTCTATGGATAAAATTCATTGCCATCCAATTCTGCATCTCTTCGTTCATTCGTAATTCCAGACCTTCTCCTTTGCTCATTGAATATAATAATCCGGCAAAGAAATCGTCCACGGTTTTTATCTCATTCGGCAATTTCTTAAACGGCTTGTATTTCCACAACCTTTCCATATCTTTGCTGATGTGAACTATGCTGTCTATGTTGGAGTTGTACGCAAGAAAGGCACCTTTGATGCTTTTGATATTATTCTTCACGTCTTCAAGCACAGGCATAACAATATTTATTATCCATGACTAATAAGATTATGATTGCGTTATTTCCAGGGCGTTTTCAGCCACTGCACAGAGGGCATCTGCACGCCATAAAATCGGTACTGAAGAAATTCGATAAAGTAGTGATAATGATAGGCAGCATAAACAAAAGTGATGAAAATAACCCCTACTCTTTTTTAAAGAGGAAGAAAATGCTGAACGCCGCGTTGAAAAAATACAAAAACCGCTACAGAATTATAGGAATAGCAGATATCGATGACAACAAATGGACTAAAGCAGTAAATAAGGCAAAATTCGACGTAGTTGTCACAGGCAACTCTTGGGTAAAAAAATGCCTGAGAGGCTTCAAGACGATTAAACCTAGCCTACTGAAACCAAAGACTTACAACGCCACAAGAATTCGATATTTGATGAAAAACGGAAAAAAATGGCAGCACCTAGTTCCGAAAGAGATTCTCACGATTATTGAATACTAAACAATACCAGTCGTCCGTTTTTCACTTGAACTTTTTTGCAGCCCAATTGTATACACAGGCAAAGACATAACCGAAGATATATGAGAATACAAGACAGCTGACAAGCGCATATATCATTAGGCTCCAGTTAGTCCAAAAGCTTGGATAAACTAAATTCATCACAGAAGGCTCCTTCAAAAGTCCGTGCCAGATGTACGCTACCAAATCAAAAATTAGCGCAATTATCGCAAACGTCGCTGCTAAGACTTTGGGGTTTAGTTTTTCTGCCATTTTTTAATTTTCTTTTTCTGAGTTAATAAAGTTTTATCACTTCAGAAATCTTTTCTATCAGATCACTGGCAAGCAATGATTGCTTTTTCTCCTTTGCCGCAAGGTCGCCAGCTGCGCCATTAATATAAGCAGCTGCGCAGGCGGCGTCAAATACGTTAATGCCTTGCGCCAGAAGAGAACCGCATATTCCTGCCAGTGTATCGCCTGTTCCTCCTTTAGTCATGTACGGGTTGCCTGTTTTGTTCATTTCGGTTTTCCTGCCGTCTGATATCACATCGACAAAGCCCTTGAGAAGAATCGTGCAGCCAAGCTCTTTTGCAATCTTTTGGACAAATTCCTCTCTTCTGCTTATATTCCTTCTGAGCTTTATTCCGGATAACGCAAAAAATTCCCTGGTGTGCGGAGTGATTAAGTGATTGCTCTTTATCGCTTTCTTGTTTTTAGCGACTGCATGAATTGCGTCAGCATCTATCACGCATGGAATGTCCGTTCTTTTAAGAAATTCGTCTACTGTCATCATCGTCTCAATGTCGCGGCCTAGGCCGCCACCGACGACGACTGCTGCCTTCTTTTCTGCTAACTTCAGAAGATCGTTCAAATGCTCCCTTCTCAGAAAATCGCCTTTCAGCGGATAGGTTATCAAATCAGGGCTATAGGAGGCGATTATATTTGCTGCTCGCTCTGGCGCGACCACTGTAACTAAATCGCAGCCGCTACGCAAAGCAGCCAAGGCATTGAACGTCGGCGAGCCATGATACGATTTGCTGCCACCGACGACGAGCAGCGAGCCGAAATCGTATTTGCAGCTCCAGTCATCCCTTTTTTTATAGACCTTTTTCAGTATTGCCTTTGATATCATAATTAAATCTTGTCACAATGAAATAAAAAGTTTTAATCCGAATAAATCAAATATAAATGGGTGGTTTGATGAGAGTAGCAATAAACGGCTTTGGCAGAATAGGCAGACTTGCATTAAGGGCAGGTTTCGGCAAGGTAGACTTTGTTGCGATTAATAATCTAAGCGATATAAAAACAGCTGCGCATTTGCTGAAATATGACTCTGTGCACGGGATATGGAAAGAAGACGTGAAAGCAGATAGCAATTCCATTATCGTGAATGGCGAAAAGATAGAGGTCCTCGGAGAAAAGGAACCGGAAAAGCTGCCGTGGAGCGACCTCGGCGTGGACGTAGTCATCGAATCCACTGGAGTATTTACTGATAAAGAAGGTGCGGGCAAGCACATAGCTGCAGGAGCAGGCAGAGTAATCATATCCGCTCCTGCAAAAAACCCGGACGCGACCATCGTTCTGGGCGTCAATGAAGAAACACTCAAAAAAGAGTATAAAATAATCTCCATGGCTTCATGCACGACAAACTGCCTGGCGCCGGTAGCAAAGATACTGAATGATAACTTTGGAATAGTAAAAGGTTTCATGACAACCGTGCACGCGTATACGAACGACCAGAATATTCTCGACCTTCCGCACAAGGATCTTCGCCGCGCTCGTGCAGCAGCTCTGTCGATAATACCAACGACGACTGGCGCGGCAAAAGCGATAGGCGACGTTATACCTGAGATGAAAGGAAAATTAGACGGCCTAGCGCTGCGAGTTCCTGTTGCAGACGGCTCGATGAATGACTTCGTCTGCGAACTGGAAAAAGAAACGACGAAAGAAGATATAAATGAAGCGTTCAGAAAAGCAGAAAAAAAGATGAAAGGAATACTGCAATACACAGAAGAACCGCTTGTATCCTGCGATATAATCGGCAATCCACATTCAGCTATAGTCGACGGACTGAGCACATTTGCAAATGGCAATCTAGCCAAAGTCCTGGCTTGGTATGACAACGAATGGGGCTATTCCTGCCGCCTGATAGATTTAATCAAGTACATGGAAAGAAAATGAAATTCACTGCTCTTTTCAATATCCGCAAAATTGTGATTGAAAATGAAAACGATGGATGATTTTGACTTCTATGGGAAAAGAGTATTGCTACGTGTAGACATAAACTCGCCTGTCGTCGATTACGTTATACAGGACTCGTCAAGAATCAAGGCGCATGCAAATACCGTCAGGGAATTGATGAATATGGGTGCAAAGGTGATAATTCTCGCCCATCAGGGTCGTCCAGGCGACAAGGATTATACGAACCTTGAGCAGCACGCAAAACTACTGAGCGAGCATGCCGGCAGGCATGTTACTTTCGTGGATGATGTCTACGGAAAGAAGGCGTTGGGAAGCATAAGGGGGTTGAAGAACGGCAGTGCCATTCTTCTTGATAACGTACGCTCGGTTAAAGAAGAATTGGAAAAGCTAAGCCCGGTGGAATTCGCAAAAACAGATTTCATAAAAACCCTCAGCGGCGAGGCAGATGTTTATGTTAACGATGCGCTGGCCATTTCGCATAGGGCTAACGCTTCTGTGGTAGGCTTTATCGATTTGCCGTGCATAGCAGGCAGGGTCATCGAAACTGAGCTAAACGCATTGAAGCGGGTGGAAAACCCGGAAAAGCCATTGACGCTGATATTGGGCGGCAAAAAACCAGAGGACAGATTAAAGTTGGTGAAGAAGGGATATTACGATAATGTCCTCACAGGCGGCGTCCTGGCTAACATGTTCCTGGTCGCCAGGGGTTATAATCTAGGAAAGAGCGGTGAATTCATAGAAAATAATTACAAAGGATTTTTACCCACAGTAAAAGAACTCGAGAATGGTGGAATTAAAACTCCTGTGGATATCGCATTTGACGATAATGGAAGAAAAGAGATCGGAATTGACGGTTTGCCGATAGAAAAATACATAGAGGATATAGGCTCAAGGACGATAACTGAATACAAGAACGTTATAGCAGATAGCAGAACGATTTTTGTTGGTGGAACAATGGGCGTGACAGAAAATAAGAGCATGCAGAAGGGGACGATGGAAATACTGAGGGCTGTCGCTGATTCCAACGCTTTTTCCGTTGTAGGTGGTGGCCATTCCGGCGACGCAATAGAAGAGTTCGGCATACCAAAGGGTAGGATTTCTTATGTCAGCCTGTCCGGCGGCGCGCTATTCGCATACCTTGCGGGCGAAAAACTGCCTGGATTAGAGGCGTTGAAGTATTATTAGTGTTAGCTTAATATCTCTCTTTTCCTATTAATTAAATATGGATTTTGTCCAGAGAGTCAGGGATTTGAAAATACAGGGAGCAACGAACATCGCAATCGAATCTCTGAAGCACTTGAAAAAATTCGCAAGAAAAAATGGTTTTGGTCCTAAATTCGATAATGAGTGTAAGCGCTTGCTAAACGCAAGGCCGACTGCTGTTGTTCTGTATAACGTAATCGAAGAGCTGAAGATTGGTAAATCGCTGCGCAAAATCGATGAATTGCTGAAAAGATTGGGAGAGGTTGACAAAAAAATAGATAAATACGGTGTGAAAATATTCAGAAATTCCGGGGTGATGAACCATTGCCATTCGACTGAAGTCGTGTCTCTGATGAAATTCGCAAGAAAAAAAATAAAGTATGCGATAGTCACTGAAACTCGACCGAAGAATCAGGGAGTGAAAACGGCGAACGAGCTAAGCGACGCGGGCATAAACGTGGTGTTCATAGTAGATTCGGCAATAGGGTATTTCATGCCTGACGCTGATTTTGTTCTCGTCGGAGCGGACGCGATAAGAAAAGAGGGTGTTGTAAACAAGATAGGAACGTTGCCGATGGCAATGGTCGCGAGAAAATTCAATAAGCCTGTTTATGTAGTTGCATCAACGTTCAAGATAGACAGAAGGAAAAATTTTGAAATTGAAATCAGGAAAGGCAGCGAAATCCAGAGAACGAAAGGCATAGAGATAAATCCAGCTTTCGATATAACGCCATGGAAGTATATAAGCGGTGTCATAACAGAATATGGAATAAAGAAGCCAAAGGAGATGAGAACATTATGAAGCTCAAAGTTCGTTGCATAGACCTTGACGCAGGCGGCAAAACAATAGCAATAATAAACAGCGAGGATGCCATAGAATTCGGCGTGCATCCGCTGGAGAGACTAATTCTGAGAAAAGGCCGGAAGACCCTGACCGTAATCGTTGACATCACCAAAAGATTCGCAAAGCCTGGCGAGATTATCGCGTACAAGGAGGTAACGGATATACTTGGCCTGAAGAACGGCGACATAATAAACGCGGAAAGGCGTGAGGAATTGCTATCAAAGAAATACATAAGAAAGAAGATAAACGGGTCTGAGCTGAACTACAACGAAATGCTTGCAATAGTGAAGGACGTGCTTGAGCGAAATCTAAATGATTTAGAACTGGCCGCGTTCATAACTGCTCTGCAGATACGCCATCTGACGATGAGCGAAAATGCAGCATTAACAAAGGCGATGATAGACACGAGCAAAAAAATAAAATTTTCCGGCACAGTCGTGGACAAGCACAGCATCGGCGGGATATCAGGCGACAAGACGACGCTGCTTCTCGTACCGATAATCGCGTCAACAGGGTTGATAATACCGAAAACGTCATCGCGCGCAATAACGTCACCAGCAGGCACAGCCGACAGAATGGAAACGTTCGCTCCTGTTGACTTGGGTATAGAAGAGATAAAGAAGGTCGTGAAAAAATGCCGCGGCTGTATAGTCTGGGGAGGCTCGCTTGAGCTATCGCCGGCAGACGATATGTTCATCCAGGTTGAAAAGCCATTATCATTTGACCCCATGCTAATGCCTTCTGTTGTTAGCAAGAAAAAAGTTGTCGGCTCGAAGTTTGTCATAATAGATATACCGTGCGGTTCTGGCGGAAAGATGAAGACCAAGGAAGACGGTGAGACACTAGCAAGAAGCTTCATTGCATTGGGCAAGAAATTCGGGATGAAAATCAACTGCGCGATGACATGCGGTGACCAGCCAATCGGCCGTGCAATTGGTCCGGCGCTGGAAGCGCGCGAAGCCTTGGAAACGATAATGAATAGGGGACAATACGCCAAAGGCATCAATCGGTCTGCACCGGATTTAGTCGATAAAGCCACAACAGTAGCCGGCCTTCTTTTGGAGATGTGCGGCAAAGGCGATAAAAAAACAGCTGAAAAAATACTTTACAGCGGAAAAGCGGAAAAAAAGCTGCGCGAGATAATTGCAGCACAGGGCGGAAACCCCGATATAAAACCGGAAGATATACCGTTTGCAGATTACAAGATTAGCATTAAATCTGGCTTCAGTGGAATTGTATCCGGAGTCAATGATGACACCATCGCTTATCTTGCAAGAGTAGCCGGCGCTCCGAAGGACAAGCTTGCGGGAATTATGCTGAACAAAAAAATATGCGATAGAGTCGAAAAAGGTGAAACGCTATTCACAATATATGCAGAAAGGAAACCAAAACTGAATGAAGCAGTAAAAATATCAAAAACCCTTGATATTTTCTCAGTGTTCAACCGCAAGAAAAAGATGCTGATTGAAGAGATATGAGAAAATGACCGTAGATAAAAAAATCATGGAAAGCGCAGTATTGTCATTAAAAAAGCCAGGTAAATCTCCTGCGCTGCCAAAGGAGGAATCAAAAACAGAACCAGTGATATACGTGTTCCGACATGGCGAGACATACGACAATCGCCGCAGAATATTTTCAGGTTGGCGCCAATCAGGATTGACTCCGCAAGGCATAAAACAGGCAGAAGAACTTGCAAGAAAGCTGAAAAACAAAAGAATCGACCTTGCCATTCAGTCGCGATTGATAAGAAGTAGGGAAACACTGAAGATAGTGCTGAAATACCATCCGAAAACGCGCATAGAGAAGGATGACAGGATAATAGAAAGGAATTATGGCAATCTTAATGGACGTAGCAAAATCAAAATGATGAGAGAGAACCCAGAGCTAATGGCAAAATACAGGCGTGGCTACAACTTTCCACCGCCGCACGGCGAGAGCGTGAAGATGGTCGAGAAACGCGTATTCCCGTTCTGCAAAGATTTAGTCAAAAGGGTGAAAAAGGAGAAAATCGATGTAGCGATATCTGCGCACAGCAATTCGATGCGCGTCATAAGGCGATTCTTTGAGCGGATGAGCGTAGAACAGATGCTCACGCACGAGAATCCGCTTGGCAAGGATTATGCATCATACGTAATTAGGTGATAACATGTACGTAATAAAGGCTGACGGCACGAAGGAAAAGTTTCAGGAAGAAAAAATCATAAACACATGCCTAAGGGCAGGCGTTGACAGGGACGTTGCAGACGAGATAGTAGAAGTCATCAAAAGGGCTGTAAAAAACCTAGCGACAACGCATGAGATATACAAGCTGATACTTGACGAATTGGAAAAGAGAAAGGATAAATCCGCTCTTTCGTTTCCGCTAAGAGAAGCGATATCAAACATGAACCCAGAGAAGTTTGAAATCTATGTAAAAAAGGTACTGGAGCAGCACGGTTACGACTGCGATTGGAATGAAATTGTAGAAGGAGAGTGCATAGAACATCAGGTTGATATAATAGCCAAAAGGGATAGATTGTTCTTGGTTGAGTGCAAGCATCACGTCAATCACCACCGTTTCTGCGGTTTAGGCATAGTTTTGCAGGTCCAGGCAAGATTTGAGGATATAATAGACAATCCTAAAGCAAGCTACAAGTTCGACCAGGCGTGGGTGATAACGAACACGAAATTTTCCGACCACGCGAAGATATACGCAAGCAAGAAGAACATAAGGCTCAGCGGATGGCGGTATCAGAATGAGCACGCCTTGGAAGAGATGATACAATCAAAAAAAATCTATCCGATAACGATATTGAAAACAGACGACAAGACTAAGAGGATTTTAATGCAAAACAACATACTCACAATACAGGATGTCATTTCAACAAAGAAGAAGATAATAAACGAGAGTATGATGAAGAAGTTGATAGAGCAGGCAAGACTGCTCATTTAAACTTTAAATTTACGGAAACCTTATTATCATAAGCTATTCGAAGGGCAACTCAAACTTAAAACTTCAGTTTTAAGTTGGTTTCCTGGTGAAACCTTTTTGAGCTTCGATTCGAATAGCTTAAAACTATTCCTGTAAAAAATAGATTATGCAATATATGATAGCAAGGTACGGCGAAGTCTTTCTCAAGAGCGATTTCGTAAAAAAACGCATGAGGAAGATTCTTGTAGACAACATAAAGCATGATTTACAGAAAAATGGCATTGACGCGTCGGTGTGCGCAGGCGATATAATAAGAATTTACACAAACAGCGTAAAAAAAACCGAAACTACTCTTAAGAGGACGTTTGGCATAGTCTCATTCTCGAGCGTATTCGTGTGCAAAAAGGATATGGATGATATATGCACGACTGCGAAAAGTCTTGCAAAAAATTTTTCTGGCACTTTCGCAATCGAGGCAAAGCGTTCTGACAAGTCGTTCCCTTACACGAGCCAGGATATAGAAAGAATCGCGGGAAAAGCAATCGCAGACACAGGGCTGAAAGTGAATTTGACAAAACCGAAAAATAAAATTTACATAGACGTCAGAGACGAGTGCCACGTTTACAGCAATGTTAATCCCGGTCCTGGTGGTCTGCCATTAGGCTCAGGCGGCATGGCGATCGGCTTTTCTGATAACCTTCTCGCCAATTGGCTGATGATGAAACGTGGCGTGAAGGTAGTTCTTGTCGGAAAAGACCGCAGAAACTATAAAAAGTTAAAGAAGTGGAACAGCAAATTGTCATTTCATAAAATAAATAAAATTCAAGATATCAGCAAAATAGCGAAAAAGCAAAACATAAGGGCGGTGATATACGATAAGCCGGTTAAAAACCTCTTGTCATTGAACCCGCTTGTCGGTTTTTCAGAAAAGGAAATAAGAGCAATGAAAAGACTCATTTAATCTCCTTCAAGAGTTCGCATGCCTTGCATAACCACGGCCTTTTAATCTTCACTTTAAAAGTTATACAACAAATTTAAAATAAATGCCGGAATAGCCAAGCCTGGTTTACGGCGGTAGTCTCGAAAACTACTGTGGCTTCGCCACGCGCAGGTTCGAATCCTGCTTCCGGCGCGTTAATTCTTTAACTTTAAATAATATTTTTGACAGACAGATATTGCTGCCGAGATGGCGGAGCTTGGTCCAACGCGCTAGCCTTGAGTAAACTTCGTGAACAAAATGACGCACAAAGTGCGTCCATGTGCATTCGAAGTTTAACCAAGAAATTGTTAAAAGAAAGCTAGTGTGCTTTCAGCACTCGCAGGTTCGAATCCTGCTCTCGGCGCTCTATTTTCTTCGTAATTTTCTCGTAATTACCAAAAACCATAACCTTTATTAATCGCCTGAAACATGATTAATTAGGTGAAAAGATGGCAATGGTATTTCAGGATATAGGAGCAATCCTATCGAACCTAACAGAGCAAACAGTGACGTTCCTGCCGAACCTTGTTGGTGCAATATTATTGCTAATAATCGGCCTAGTGCTAGGCAAGGTATTTGGCAGAGTCGTAGGAGAGATTCTAGACAGACTAAAACTTGACTACTACGTCACCGAAACAGAGAAACCAGCAGTGAGCCTATCAGGGTTCTTCGCATTGATAACAAGATGGTGGATATACGTAGCATTCGTAACAGCGGCTATCGGAGTGCTTGGCGTTATGGAACTGACGCAGTGGATGCGATCAGTACTGTACTTCATTCCTAACATCATAGGAGCAGCGATAATAATAATCGTTTCCTATGTGATTGGAGTGTACATCAAGAGCCAGCTCAAGAAGACGAAAGAGCCTTATGCATTGATAATCGGTAAGGTGATATTCTTCTTCGTGATGTACGTAGGAATAGCCATAGCCTTACCAGTGCTGAACATACCCGCAGGTCTTGTGAACAACATCCTGTTGTTGATAATAGGCTCGTTGTCTCTAGGACTCGCAATAGCTCTAGGTTTGGGTTTGAAGGATGCAATTTCAGACGTCTCCAAAAGATACGTTAAGAAGATGAGGTTGTAGTTTTTATTTTTTTATTAATTCTTGTTTTTATTTAATCCGAGTAGCTTTGGCTTTTTAAATCTATTTCAGAAATAATTAACCTTAAGCGGCTGTAGTCTAGTGGTAGGACCCTACCCTGCCAAAAAGCGGAACGGTAGGAGCCCGGGTTCAAAACAACCCTTTCTTGAAAGAAAGCGTTGACGGAAAGAAACGGTTGGGAACGTCCCGGCAGCCGCATAATATTTATCAAGGCTTGGGAAAATTTAGCTTTAAATTTTCTCCCGTTTAATTAAAAACAAGTGATGCCATGTTTTTTGCAAAGAAAGATAAAGAGAAGTCGATAGAAGAGATAAAGAAAGCGATGGAAGAGGCGCCCATCGACGAACTTGATGATGATTTAGTTCTTAATGAGGATATCAGGGAGCGGCCAAGAGAAGAATCCGCCGCGCCGCTGTTCGTTAAGGTTGAAAAGTACCGTGAGATATTGAACGATATACAGGAGATGAAAGTCTTTGTCTCTGGGTTGAAGCAGCTGTTCAACATCATCCATGAGCTTGAGACGGTTAGAAGTGATGCGCTGAACATACTCAGAACGACCACGCAGCGGCTAGAGAAAAGCATAATAGAGATAGATTCAGCGCTATTGAGGCCGCGCGGCCTAGAGATTGAGCCGCATGGAGAAGCCGAGGTCTCGCATATCGAAGATTCGTTACAGGACCTGCAGCGGCAGCTTAGCTTGCTGAGAAAGGATCTGCAGGGTTTGAAGTAACTGCTTTTAAATTTTGCCCTTGTTATTAATAATCTAGAGCCACAAATCTCTCTAGAAGAAATGAGATT
Source organism: Candidatus Aenigmatarchaeota archaeon (assembly GCA_043799385.1). Lineage (GTDB taxonomy): Archaea > Aenigmatarchaeota > Aenigmatarchaeia > GW2011-AR5 > GW2011-AR5 > JAZDNV01. The sequence continues at coordinate 36,588 of JAZDNV010000013.1, forward strand.
ATAAGGTTTTTGATTAACCTTTTTCCCAAAAAGGTTATGCGAGGGTAGCCAAGTGGCCAAAGGCGCAAGGCATTTTTGAGTCTTGAAGCACATAGACGATTGGCCGTCTAGCTGTGTCAAATGATAGCGATACTCAAGATCTTGTCCCTTAGTGCATGACGACTTTAGTCGTCTGTGAGGAATGGATTCGTCGGTTCGAATCCGGCCCCTCGCATAATTTTTCGTATATCTCCAGCCACTCTGTAAACTGCACATTCAACGCATTGAAGATGTAAGCAGCCGCCTCCCCGCGCAGGAG
>JAZDNV010000016.1:0-50594 GCA_043799385.1 Candidatus Aenigmatarchaeota archaeon
ATTTACTACCCTTTAGTGAATATTTAAGCATTTCTATTGGCGAACATATTCGCTGCAAAATGTAGGTTAAAGTACTAACCTACTCAGGGATAAAAAACATGATTTACAACCATTATTAATGAAAAGAGCCCTGCTATTCCTGCTTTTGCTTTCTGCCGTTGCAAGTGCAGCTCGAGTTGAGGCGTTCCTGAGCCCAGACAACAGCTTTCAGGCATTGCATGACTTTATCCAAGGTGGAAATTTGTATATAGCGTCTTATACGTTCACTAATCCGTACATAATGGACGGGCTTATAGGGGCGAAAAACATCACTATATTAATAGATGCCAGCCCTGCCGGCGGATTGATTGGCAAAGAATTGCTTTGCGAGATGCAGAAGAACAACATTTCTGTCCACCTTTTTTATGGCAAGGGCTACATGCACGCAAAATATATAATAAAAGGCAGCGCAGTTCTCGTGTCTTCTGAAAATATCGGCGACGATGGCTATCCGAAATATAATTATGGCAACCGCGGTTACGGAGTTATCGTGTATGATGAGAATATCGCAAAAGAATTCATGAAAATATTCAATGAAGACATGAAAAACTCGAAGCAATTCGTCTGCAACCTGACTGATTACAGGATAAATTATGACGATAAGAAAGGAAAGTCAACATTCCAGCAAAAATCATTCGATAACCAGATGATCAGAACAATATTCGCACCAAACGCGACTGACGATATACTTTCTCTCATCAACTCAGCTGACAAATCCCTGCATATCGAACAGTTCTACATCTATCGCTACTGGAAGAATTCTTCTAACCCTTTTTTAGAGGCAGCGATAGAAAGGGCAAGAAATGGAGTTGACGTGAAAATACTTTTAGATAGCATCTGGTACAACGTTGACAAGAAAGACGAGAACAGCAATTTTTATACCGCAGAATACGTGAATGGGATAGCAAGAAAAGAAAATTTGAGTCTGGAAGCAAGACTCGTGGACTTGGACAAACTCGGCTTTCAGGAGGTTCATAACAAGGGAATGATTGTAGATGAATCGATTGTTCTTGTTTCATCGATTAACTGGAACGAGAACTCGCCAAAAAATAACAGGGAAGTCGGATTGGTGATAAGCGGCGAATCCGCGAAATACTTTCTCGCCGCGTTTGAATATGACTGGAGTGGTGGCAAAGAAGACAATAATTTTGTCTTGCTTATAAGTTTAGTTATAGTCGCAATAATAATCATTTTTATTCTTGTGAGTAGAAGATGATATTATGTATGAGAATTATTCTGATGAGATACAGAATTTTCTGAAAAGCAACCACATAGAAATTGGCCAGCGGATTTCCATAAAGAAGGATGAGGAATGCTACGAAGGGTTGCTCATGCCAAAGAGCAGCGGCAATCCGCATTGCCTGGTGATAAAACTGGACAACGGCTACAACATCGGCATAGATTTCAAGAACGTTGAGATAAAGAAGATGAAAGAGATAAGAGAAATAACCAAACCGCATGCGAAATTGAGAATAAGGCATGATTCAGGCAAGCCGACAATAGTGATATTGCACACAGGCGGGACGGTCGCTTCTCGTGTTGATTACAGGACAGGCGCAGTATCGCCAGCATTCTCGTCCGAGGACATAATTGCGATGTTTCCCGAGCTTCAGGATATCGCGAACATACGCTCCAGATTGGTCAGAAACATGTGGTCGCAGGATATGCGATTTTCACATTATAACATACTTGCAAAGGAAGTGGCGAAAGAGCTAGAAGAAGGGTGCGATGGAATAATAATAACGCACGGAACAGACATGATGGCCGTTACGTCTGCGGCGCTGGCATTCATTCTAGAAGACGTGCCGGTACCCGTTATTCTCGTGGGTTCGCAACGCTCTTCTGACCGCGGCTCTAGTGACGCGGCAATGAACCTGATATGCGCTGCTAGATTCATTGCAAATAGCGATTTCAGTGAAGTTGCCCTTTGTATGCACGAGAACATGAGCGATGAGAACTGCCTTATACTGCCAGCGACGAAAACAAGAAAAATGCACACGTCACGTCGCGATGCATTCCGTCCGATAAATGCACAGCCTTTCGCGAGAGTAAGCTATTCAGGAGTCATTGAATTCATGAACGACAGTTACAAAAAGAAGGATATAAAAAGAAGGCTAGCGCTGAAGCTGATAAAGGAAAACATAAAGGTCGGAGTGATTAAAAACCGCAACAACATGTTTGCCGATGAATTCCTTTTCTACAGTAATTACGACGGATTGATTATCGAGGCCAGTGGCCTTGGCTGCTCGCCGATAAGCAGGATAGATGATTTAACAGAAGAGAGCGGTAAAACCCTTTCTGCAATCAAAACACTTTTAGAGAACAATGTTGTCGTTTTTCTTGCTCCGCAGACAATATACGGACGGATAAACATGAATGTTTACGAGGACCAGAGGATTATGAAATCTCTTGGCGTTTTGGGCGACCAATCAGATATGCTGTCAGAAACAGCATACGTAAAGCTTGCATGGGCGTTGAGCAACTATCCGAAAGAGAAGACTGCGGATATAATGATGCAGAACCTCAGGGGCGAGCTTTCCGAAAGAAACGATTCGAATACTTTTTTATACTGATTTAGAAACTGGATAAAATCATCATCGTCTCCGTCTTTTCAACGCCGTCCATATTTCTAAGGTACTTTGTAATAAAAGTGTCCAGTTCCTCGACGTCATTCACCTTGATGCGGATGACTATGTCCGACCGTCCGGTTATCATGCTGACCTCTTCTACAAATTCGTGATTTTTTAACATCTTTGCAATCTCATGCTGTGTCACACCTTTCTCCTTTAGCAATTTGTAATCCACAGTCAGCAAAATATATGCGGAAATGTTCTTACCAGCCTTCTTGTCGTCAAGAACGATAGTATAGTTCTTTATTACGCCGGTTTTTTCAAGCTTTTTTATCCTGTTGTGTATTGTCGTTGTCGGTATGAGCGTCTTTTTGGCTATCTGCTGCGTTGACAGCTTTGAATTTTTTTTCAGAACGCTTATTATCTTCCAGTCCTTATCATCCAGCATTGGAATAGTTATTCCAAAAAATATATAAAAACATCATTTTTTTGCATAAATATCCCGGATTTTGACAATAATTTTTTATAAAATCAAGATAAATAATATATAGGTAACTAATATGGTCTGCAGTTTGTGCGGCGAAGAGGTTTTGCTGAGATTCTTGAGGAGATTTGCATTTAAAGTGAATAAAAGAGATTTCAATAATGCGCTTCTATCGACGAGAAGAATACTGAAGAATAATGGCGAGTATAGAGAAGGCCTGTTCTTCAAGACAATTTTTGACGAACTTAACCGCAGCGTTGATTGGCGAACGTCTATGGAATTAGAAAACGAATTTCTGAAAATTTTGAAATAGCCTATTACTATAACGCTGTTATAAAGATTCATATGCCATTAGGAATATGACTCGCTGCGAAAAAATAATTAAGTTTTTGCCTGCCCTGCGGGCGTTCATTGCAAAAGAGCTGGTGTACGAATACAAATCGAATCAATTGGAGGCAGCGCAGCTTCTTGGCGTTACGCAATCCGCTATATCGCAATACGTAAGCGACAAGCGCGGCCGCACGAGAATAAGAAATATCGATGAGGTGAAAAAATCCTGCACCAAGATTTACAATAAGGAATCGACGCTGGACGAAGAGTTGTGCCGCTTGTGCAAGATAATGATTGAATAGAAAATTACTTCTTTTTCTGCAACTTTATCATCACAAACGTGAATATACCGCCTATGAGCGGCAGGAAAACCCTGAGGAATTCGAGCATTGCCCAGACGCCGAATGCCGTCAGCAACGGGAGCCAGCGGATGTATGCATCGAACAACGGCATATTGTCTATTGCCGCGGTTATTTGCTTGCTTATCTCCTCTTTCGGTAATTGTTGGCCGAATGGCACCGATTCTGCAACTATTTTTTCCAACGTGCTCGATAAATCTGATTTGAAATTGTTCTGGTAATAGCTAAGGTTATATAATAACGACAGAAAGACGCCGACTGCTATCATTATGTTTATTATCATCAACGCCTTGCCTATTGAATTCGAGCCAACGCGGAACAGAACCCACCGCTTCAACTCTTTTCCATACGTATTGGATAAAGACATCACGAATATGTTTGTGATTATTATGCCAGCTGATAGGAGTATTGATGTTATCGAGAAGCGGAACACTATCAATACGGGCAAAATGCAGATACCGCTAAACAAAGCTATTTTCCTTTCGTCTTTGAAGAAGCCGTATGAACTCAGGAAAGAAAAGCCTAAAACAACAAATATCATGGCAAGCAGCAACGTATAGAATTGGTTGATGATAAATCCAATCGCACTCATCGTAGTCATGCCCCTTGTCTCCAAAAGCATTGATTTCAGAAAGCTGTTCTGAATGTTCACTAAAAAACCGACAGAAAGGTTGCTGACGAGCAGAGCGAAGATTAAGAAAGAAACAAAGACACCTGATATGGTTACTATATCCTTTCTACTTAGATCTAAATTCATAGTTGAACTTCTCTCCCTTTTCCTTTCTCTTGATTTTCAGCCTTTTGAGTATACTTTTTATTTTTGATTCTTCCTTAGGTTTCCACATCTTTTCCGCACCTTTGGCAGGCATCATCATGTAGACGACAACACCTATCACGATAACAACGACAACACCGATTATTATAATAAGGGTCAAATCAGTACCAGCCGGTATCGCAGCAGTGCTTATCTTTGATTTGAGTTCGTCGATTTTATTTTTTACATCATCCAACAACTGATTCGCCGTGAAATAATCACTCTTGTCCATGCTCGCATTTGCTTGAGTAAGCTTATCCTTTATCGCGTTGTAAGCGCTCCACAAATCAGTGACGTTCGCACCCCTGCCTTCAATGCTTAGTATTTCGTTTTTTAGGGTATCGAACAATGACGTATAATTCTGGTATTTTGGCAGTATGTCCTGAGCTACTGTCTCAGCGCTCGGTAAAACGTTTATGTTGAATTTGCTGGCAGCAGTTACGGATACGTTGCTTGTTGATATGCTTGTTGTTATTCCATACGTTTTGACAGCCGCACTGGCCGGCGCAGAGAATGTTATTGTAAACGTCACAGAAGAATTTATCGATAGGTTGGCGAATTTCGAAACAGCCATCGTGTACCAGTCAAAACCGCTCAACGATATGCTGATGTTATACAAATTCAACGCTCCATTATTCTTGATAGTGAGCGATTTTGTTGCCGAGGTGTTCTGCGTCAAATTAAAGTCGTTTATATACGTTGTAATCGTTATCGATGCAAGCTTTCCTGTAGTTGTGTTTGTAGTCGTTTGCAATGTAGTTCCGCTTGTCGTCGTAGTTGTTGAAGTCGTGCACGCGCCAGCTGAGCATGTCGTGTTCGTGGCGTTGCAGTTCGTGGTCATCGACCAGTTTCCGTTGGTGCACGTCATCACAAGCAATCCATAGCAGGTCGTAGTAGAAGTGGAAAAATTCCCACCGTCATGGTAGCAACCCGTCACAGACGATGAGTTGCACCAGCCTTTTTTTCCGCCAGCGCTGACGTTGTCGTAATCAATAAAGCATTTGTATCTGCCGACGTCCATGCACTCGGATGTTGCATTGCAGTACTGGATCGAATAACCGGTTAATCCTGTTACTTCAGGGACCTGAACATATGTTAGATTTATCGTTCCGTTCGTCTCGGCAAACGCAAGGCTAGAAATTAGAAGCAAGAACGCTAAAAAATATCGCATTTTAATCACGGTATTGCTCTGAACAGCATCCAGTAATTTGTATACCATCTTGATGAGCTCTGTGTCCTGTCTGGTATTATCATTCTCAGCAGAATAGAGTACATGTTGTTGGTATTTACCGTTAATGACACGCCTGTTGAATCTACGCTTTGCGTAGACGTGTAGTTAGTCGTGATGTTCATATAATTGTTGCTGTTTCCGCTCTCCCTGAACGTTGCATAGTAAGATGCGTTAAATAGATACGTTGCATTAGTGAGATTCATAGTATATCCTTCCGCAGACGTCCAGTTACTCATCTTGAACTGTATTAATCCTGAAACATTAGCCGTGAAATTCAGGGTAAAGTTGAACTCCCAGTAATCCGAGCCGTTTATTATTGCCGCATTTTTTATCGCAGTCACGTTCTGGACGATTATCAGCTGTTTTGTGGTGATGTTTATTGCAGAATTATCCCTTACATACATAGGCGCGCTTGATATATTGCTGCCATGCAGTACAGAAGCAACTGCTTTGCTGTCGATTGCAGAAGAGTTGATGTCCACGATAAATCTTACTGTCACATTATCATTAGTTGAGAGAAAAGTCGCGTAGGATACGTTTAGTCTTGTGGCATTCCATGCGACGGTTACAGCTGCTGCGCTGTATCCATATGTGTTGGTTCCGCCTGCAGAAACTATTGTTATGTTGGTCCAGTTGACTATCGTGTATCCCACAGGAACGATTATATCAGTTTTATTAATTTTGTCAGCCCCAGTCATGTTGAGTGTGTACTGCAGCGTCTGCTGTATTACGCTAGTATCAACGAATTTTGGCGTAATGCTCGCTACGGCATGTATGTCTTGAATTTGCGGCTGGCCGGAGATGGTGCTGTTCGCAATATCGTTTATAGAAACATTGCTTCCTGCATCAACACCAAAGCTGGTGGATGAAACGTTCACGGATGTTATGTTGAATACTGGTGCAGAAGCGGAAACGTTGATGTATATTGATAAAACAGTATTTGCCGCGGAATTCACGACGAGCATAATAGGGAAAACGATTGTAAAATTGGTTGCAGAGCTGTTTGTCCTGTTGGCACCTATTACAACGTTCGTAGAGTTCCATATCTCTACTGCAGATATTATGACTGGTGTTGAATTACCGATGGTCACGTTTATGTTGTTTATGTAAACCGTTCCGTTGCCGACGCCACCGGTCGCGTTCATTGATAGGTTAAGCATTAGATATGACTGGTTTGTATTGATGTACAAAGGCGCTGAATTTGTTGAAGTGATGTTGAGGTGTCCTGCAGCGAAAACAGGCGTTGCAATGAGCAGTAGAGCTAAAACACCTACAAATTTCATATATTTTCTATAGCTATGGTGAAATTTAAAGGTTACTGGATTTTCAAACCACTGCCTGAAAAATAGGGATTTAAAGATTTCATATATACCTCAGCCATGTCAGTTGAAATTTATCCATCAGGAGCAAGCCTTGACGTAGATGAAGCCTTTGTCAAGGAGAAATTCGGGCAGATTTATCCGGATTCAGTTGGCATAATGGAAGAAGGCGTAGACAGATTCCATCTGGTTTGCTGGACCGATTCGGATTTCATACCAATAGCCAACATAGACAAAGAACAAGGTATGCAGGCTCTGAAAATAAGACTTGAAAAAGAGCTCTACGAGCATTATTGCAATCACGATGAAGTATCTTCTGCCTTAGGGGTTAGTCCATATCTGCTACCCAGGCATGCAAAGATACTGGGCGTTGCTGTTCATGATATAAAGAAAAGTAAATTAAATGACACCCTTATCATGCATGGATATAGTGCAAAAAAGGCTGCTGAGGTTTTGAGTCAAGCATCAGGCACTGATTATACTGAAAAAAATCTAATGTTCGATATCGCCTGTCTGATTTTATGTCCAAGGATACCAATGTCCGTTGTATACTGTGATGGCGATGACGTGTGCATGAAAAGAAAGCCCATAGAAACCACAATGACAGCAAATGCACGATTAGCGGTTAAGAATAATGGTTATGAATTCAACTGGGAAATTAAAGGTCCTGGCGACGATATAATTGAAAGTGGCAGCAGCGTTAATTCGCTTTACCGTATAATCGGTTATGCGTCCAGCAGAATGTTCGGAACAGTTGAGGCGTATCTGACTGGTTCTACTAACGTGCCTGAGATAAAGGCGTTCTATAATAAATTCAGAAGGGAGCGCTCCTAGCGCGATTTGAACGCGCGACCCCTTGCTTTCACACCTGACGGTATCATCATCACATAGCAAAGCTATGCTCTGTTCACCTCCGCGTCAGATAGGAGGCAAGTGCTCTATCCAAACTGAGCTATAGGAGCACAAGTAACATATTATAGAAATGATTTTAAAAATAGTAAAACTTAGATGAAAACCTTTATTTCATTTTTTATCAATGCATTCAGAACAGATTTTCCGATGTCCGAGTCCTTCGCGACTCGTATGCTTCCGTTTTTGCCTATGGTTGCGGAAAATATGTATTCGTTGTCTGAGTAGAAATTCGCTACCCTGCCCTGTTTTTCCTTGAACGAGAATATAAGATAAGCGCCCGATTCCTCTTTCTCGAATTTTATCTCCTTGCCGAGCGTTGATACATTTGGCAAAACCTCGATGCCGATACCGAGCTTCTTCTCAAGCTCGCTTATCGTCTTTCCATCTTTTCCTATAAGCTTTCCTATTATATCGTTCTCGACACGAACGACTGCACGATCATTGGCTATATCCACGACTGCATTCCTGTCAAATTTGCTTATCTCAGAGAATATTCGTTGCTTCGCCAGTTTTATTATCGGCGACTCCTTCGTCTTCGTTACTGGTATTATCACGTTCTCCTCGCCATAGGTGTAGATTTCGTATTTCAATTCATTGGTTTCGAAATTCCTAACTTCTACGATTGGCCGTGCCAGATCTGCCTCAGTCATGCCTGTCGGCGTGCGTACGACCAACGATAATCCGTAGACTTCTCTGATAACACCATCTTTTATGTATATAATGAGGTCAATAATGTGCGGTATCATGCCCAGCTCGATGCGACCGATGAATCGCTGCACAGCATCAATAGGGTCAGAGGCGTGAACAACACCAATCATACCTATCCCAGATAGCCGCATATCGGCAAATATCTCGAATTCCTCTGTCTTCCTTACTTCGTCAAATACGGAGTAGTCGGGCCTTACCAGCAGTAGCAAATCAGCAGTGTTTGCAAAGGAGCCCTTGAGCTTCGTATACTGTGTTATCTCTGGCGGAACCTGCAAATCGCGCGGAGATTCCAGCGTCTTCACTATCGCTTTCTTTTCCTTCTCGAAGAACTCGGCGAGCGTCGCGGCGAACGTTGATTTTCCTGAGCCAGGCGGCCCGGCGATTAGAATTCCTTCAGCCTTCTTTAGCAGGCGTTCTTTCAGCTTTTCTGACAATTTATAATCCTCCAGCTTAAGCTTTGTTATCGGTCGCACGACTGTTATCTCAACGCCGTCAGAAAAAGGCGGCCTTGCTATCGCGATACGCATGTCGCCCAACTGTACGACAGTCGCGGAGTGACCGCCAATCTCTATGAACGAATCCTCCTCGTATCGCGTAGCATCCATTACCTCGGTTATTATCTCTTCCAGTTCGTCTGAGGTGAGTTTTTCATCCCTGATCTTTACAAGTTTGAATTCACCAGGCTTGCCGATTTTTGCCAACGGTATGCAGCCGTCTTTCAGGTGAAGGCTCATCGTGTCCTTTGTCAATAATTTCTCAAGTTTCAGTTCCTTTTTCTTTTCATAAGGCTTGAAATATTTCGTTTTTATTCCTTCTGCCTCTGCAACCATCGATTGAACGATATCAGAAGTATAGATAGTCGCGTCTTCCTTTTTTGCGATATCAAGAATTAATGCATCTATTCGTCCATATTTGGATAATTGTATCTCTTCATACGTTTGTCGTCGACCGGCTTTTATGAGCGTGATTTTCTTATCATCGTGGTATTTCCTTATCTTCTTCAGGCCCTCAAGACCTTTGAACCCTACCTCGCGGCCGCGTGACGCCTGAGCTCGCAACTCTTCAACAACGAATTCAGGTATTATTATGTCCGCGTCCTTTACCTCACCCTTCTCTATGAGGTCCATCAGAACTCCGGATATTATTACGCTCGTGTCAGGAACAATCTTTTCCCTGTCTTTCATACAATCACAATTGAAATTAATCTATAAACTTAAATTGCTTCTTGGGGGTGGGAAATGAATCTTAAATACGTTTAATGAATCCAGGAATTATGGAAAAGCAAAAATGCCGTGAATGCGGATCCACTAAAATAGCAATGAACAAAACAGATGAGAGCAAGTATTGCAGAGCGTGCGGAGCAATTATCGAAGAGGTAAGGTTCGCATAAGCAAATTGCAATGGATTCTATTACTTTAAAGACCAGACTTCTTTGACGAGGTCTTGAATCTTGATATTCTTCTCCTTCCCAGTCTTCATATCGCGTAATTTCACCGACTCCTCCTTCAGCTCTTTCTCGCCGATAATTATTACGTACTGCATTTTTTTTGCATTCGCGTAGTCCAGCTGCTTTGAGATGCTTTTTCCCAACGATAGGATAGCAGCAATATTCTTGTTTCTCAGCATGTTGCAAATGTCGATTGCATCCCTTCTCAGGTTATTGGAAACCGGTATCACAAAAAACTTATTTTTTTCATCAGCCTTAATTAGGTTATTTTTTTCAAGAATAGGAATTAACCTTTCAACGCCAATGCCAAATCCGGTCGCTGGCGTCTCTTCGCCACCGTATTTTTTTATCAGATTATCGTATCTTCCGCCAGCGGCTATTGCGTCTTTGCTACCATCAACGTTAATTTCGAATATCATTCCAGTATAGTAATCCAGGCCGCGTGCGATGGAGAAGTCGATTTTTACGAATTTTCTATATTTCTCATCCAGTAGGTTTATTATCTCCTTCAGCTCTTTCAGGTTTTTCATATCCGATTCATTTGGGTTAGATTTAATAAATTCAATTACTTCATCTATCTGTTTTTTGTTCAGTATTTTTTTTAGTTCGCTCCTTACTTCCAGCTCCCCTTTCTTCTCTATTTTATCTATAATGCGAAAGACTTCTTCCTTGTTCTTTATTCCAAAATTATCTGCCATCTCGTCCAGTATTTCCCTACTGTTGACCCTGACAATAAAATCCGTTAAACCCAGTGAAAGAAGGCAGTCGATCACCATTTGCAGAATTTCTGCATCTGCTTCTGGAAGCGCAGAACCGATTAATTCTATGCCTGCTTGAGAGAACTCACGATAACGCGATTTCGTGGTCTCTTCATACCGCCATGATTTGCCGATGCAATACCACCGCACAGGCTTTGCAAGTTTCTGTGCTGCAACTATTCTGGCAATGGGAACCGTAAAATCAAAGCGTAAACCTAGCCTGCGTTCTGATTTATCCTCAAATTTATAGACATCCTTTACCGCCTCGTCGCCAAGCGAGCCCTTGCACGTTAGCAGTTCTAATGATTCAAAAGCAGGCGTTTCGACCTCGCCGTAGCCGTATTTCTCGAATACTTCTCTAAGTAATTCGAATACGAACCTTCTCTTCTCCATATCGTCTGGCAGAAAGTCTCTTGTGCCCTTTGGCGGTTGGAACATAATAATCACTTATCCTCCGTTATTTTAATTCTTGCAGCCTTCTGTAAAAGCAAGTCCGCTCACCAGTATGACAGGCAGGACCATTTGGCCTGACGCGATAGAGCAAAGCATCTCCATCACAGTCATACAATATCTCTTCCATTTTCATAGTATTTCCTGATGTCATACCCTTTGTCCATAGTCCCTTCTTGCTGCGGCTGTAGAATGTTGCATATCCTTTCTCTCTCGTCACTTGCAGCGCTTCCTGCGATACGTATGCGAGCATCAGGACTTCGCCTGTATCTGCATTCTGAACTACTGCAGGCAAAAGCCCGTCCATCTTTTCCCACGCCAATCCGTTTGCTCCTTTTGTCTTGCCGGATAGATAGTAGCAATTGAAGATTTCTTCCTGCACGGATGGTGGTAACGCCTCTAATTCATATATCGTATTATCTCCTTCAGGCCCTTCGCCGGAGATCTTGGATACGTTATACCTGAATGCAGCAGAAACTCCGCTTGCCCTTGTCATAACGCGGCCGATTCCTGGGTATTCATTTATTCCCAGAACCCTGTATGACCCGCTAACTGGAACCAAATCCTTTGACAGTTTCACTTCTTCCATTTTAAATCACCTCTTTTCTTTATTTTTACGGATTCGTCGGAGATAGAAAGAACTAAATCAAGAACATCAGAATAATTAAGGCCGAGCGTCTTCCTTATATCAGCAGGTATGAATATGCGTCCGCGGTCATCAATCTTTGCGTAGAATTTGATATTTTGAGGTCTAGATGAATCGCCTAATTTTCGTTTTTGATTAAGCTTCTTGTCAGTGGGGTGAACCCCCTGTGAAAGTAATCACTCATCTTTGACACCTTTCAGATATCTACGCTAAACTAGTACTTAAAGATTTTGTGGGAGTGGGCTTTGTTGCAGAACTAATCCGAAGCATTGACTTCTGCAACAGAAAGTCTACTTTTGCAACAAAGCCGTGGGAGTGTGGTTGAAAAATTATAAAAAAGGGCCGCGACCGGGATTTGAACCCGGGCTAAAGGATCCACAGTCCTATGCACTCCGAAGATTTGTGCTACCAAGCTACACAATCGCGGCCATAATCCATTCACAGCCAAAGCTCATGATGGCCAATATCTAATTGTCCCATAATTTATAAATCTTATAAGAAGGCGCTATTTCTTCTCTGGCTCCAGGCCGATTGGTCCTCTGTATCCGCATTTGTTGCACTGGTAACACTGGTCAAATAAGAACGACTGGTATAACTTGGAACCGCATTTCGGGCATTCGTATCTGGTAGGAACACAGAAGGGAATGTTCGGTGCTGATATAGTCTTCTTTTTTGGAAGATTTTTATTATTCTTTCTAATCTCTGCTTTGAGCTTATTAGGCATCGGCCTGCATCTGCAATTCTTCTGATGCTCAATGTGCCATTCTATTCTCTGCTCCGCATTTGCATTCTTAGGCATCTTGTTTTTCATGTGCCATTTTTTATTTATTTCCATAGAAAATCGAAAATCATGTTGACGTTTAATTCAAAGGCAACTACAGGCTTTTCTAACCGCCAGTTTTCTAGTACCTGCGGGTTTATCTCCCCGACAATGCCGATATGCTTTCCATTGACGATGATTTCTGCTGCCCTGCCGTGAATGAAGCTGCCGTGCTCCTTTCTCTTTAATTCGTATTTGAGACCCAACGTTTTGAGAAATGCATCGAGATTGGACGATATCTCCTCGTAGCTTACAGAATTGTCGGTTATTACGCACGTCAGCTTTTTTTCATCCCTTGTTTTTGTTTCAGCACTTTCGTCAATAACGACACAATCTGCTAATTCGAATATCTTCTGCGGATAATCGACGTGCTTGTTTTTCGTTGCGAATTCGATTATGCTCGGCATTAGCCAATTCCTGAGCGTTGTCCAGCTGCTGCTGACAGGGTTTTCTATCTCTATTATCCTATCTTCTTCTATATTCATTTTTTCAAACAGATTTTCCTTGTTCGTCAATGAAAACGTGAGTATTTCCTGGAAGCCAAGTCCGATCATGACCTCTCTCAATTTTTCTGAAAAAGCTTCTAGTTCATTTATTTTTCCTATCGTTGCCAATCTCGGTTGTTCCGGTTTCATCCTGTTAAATCCGTATGATATAGCCACGTCCTCTATTATGTCGCGTGAATGCATTATATCGTCCCGATAAGCAGGATAACTGACGACAATATTTTTGCCAGGCTTTGCATCATACCGCGATTGCTTTAGCAGTTTTATTATCTCACGGTCGCTGAGATCAAGCCCAAGAATCTTTCTGCAGTAATCAGTATCGAGAGAGAATTTTTTTGCAGTCAAGTCCGGTCTTGTGATTTTGCTTTTTCCATAGTAGATATCTACGCTCTGTATCTGCCCGCCGCGCTCGGCTAATGCAGTAACGATAACGTTTAACGCTATCGAGATTCTTTTTATTTCATGCCCTGTTATCTCGATGAACACATTTTTTGTTTTTTCTGATATCTTCCCCGTCAGCGATGAGTTTATTATAGGCGGTATCGATAGTACGTTTCCTTTTGAGTCAATCATGAGCGGGTATTCTTCGAATTTGTTTATCAGATGACCATAATCACGACCGCACGGATGTTTCTTCAATATCTCTGCCGGCGTCATCTCTTCTTCAAAGTCGAGAGGAGTGAATTTTATTCCATTTGGTTTAACAGTCGTGTATTTTATAGGCGGCTTTATGCAGTCTAGGTCGTAGATTCCTGCTGCGCAGAATTCTCTTTTTCTACCATACGTTTGGTGAATCTTTTCCTGAAGCTGTATCATCTGCTTTATGAAATAATCATCAAACCTAACATTCTTCACAACAGCGCAGACGGTTTTCGCCCGAACGTTCTCTACCTTTTTATCTACAATCATCTTTATTCCGGATTTTTTTATTTTGTATTTTGCTAGTCCTGGATCACCGTAGCGTCCGCGCATCTCACGTGCAATCCCTTCTATGCTCCACAAATCAGGTCGATTGCTATCCTTGATATCAGCCTTTACCATATCGCCATTGACGCTCTCTATCTCGCCCTTGGCGAACATTATTGAGTCTTCCAATTCCTTTGCAGTGATTTTTCTCCTCAACAATTTCTGCAAATCCTTTAGTGAAAATTCAACTGTTGGCATTATATCACCTTCATCTCACGGAGCCATTTCAGGTCGTTGCTGAATAAGTAACGAATGTCGTCTATCCCGAGCTTGAACATTGCTAAACGGTCAATACCAATACCCCAGGCTATGACAGGAACGTCTATGCCCAGCGGTTTTGTTAATTCTTCCCTGAAGATTCCTGATCCGCCGAACTCTATCCACCCCAGCTCCGGATGCTTTGCTGATAGCTGCGCGCTCGGTTCTGTGAACGGATAATAATCCGGAAGGAATTTTACTTTCTCAGCTCCTGCCACTTCTTTTGCAAACATTTCAAGAATGCCTAGTAGATTCCTGAACGTCAGCGACTCATCTACTACAATTCCTTCAGCCTGGTTGAATTCTATTAAGTGCGTGGCGTCCAGCACGTCCGGCCTATAGCATCGTGCAATAGCAAAGTATTTTCCGGGTATTTCCGGTTTATTTGCTAGCGTACGTGCAGAAAGACACGTGCCGTGCGCTCGTGGCATCAACTGCATAGCCTTTCTCGGGTCCCACTTATACTGCCAGCCAACGCTTCCGCTTATTCCGTTCTCATGCGCTTCCTTAACATTTTTTGCGATATCTGGTATTGTTCCGTGCTTTGGATATTTTAACTGATAAGTACTAGTCCAGTCGCGAGCCGGATGGTTCTGCGGCTGGTAGAGTGCGTCGAAATTCCAGAACTCTGTTTCTATTGAAGGACCGGTCATCTCCTTGAAGCCCAGTTCCACAAGCCTGTTTTTTACCCCATTCACAAAATTCAGGTACGGCTGCCTTTTACCAGGGTAGATTCTCCTTCCGGTCGCAGAAACATTATACGGTTTTAATTTTACCCTTTTCCAGAACCCGGTTTTTATCAATTCCGGTGTTAGATTGTTTACCTCGCTGCCAATCTGCTTTTCAGCGATTTTGACAATATCCTCGCGCTCTTTTTCAATCAACTTCCTGTTGAGTAGAATAGAAAGCATTTCATTGCTTACGTCCTTACCTTCTGCTACGTGCTTTAATGCAACTTCCTCTTTGCATTCTTCTGGTTCGTTTATCAATTCTATCTCACCGCGGCCTACAAAAATCCAGTTATTCTTTTTTGCCCACTGCAGAGCAACAGAAAAATTCTCTATCAGGTTTTTTGCATCATCAACTTTGATTTTACCCTTTTTCAGCAGTTTTACAAGGCTCCTTTCAGGCAAGCCATTTTCTAGGTAAGTTTTGCCCTCTTCTGTGAGCCTGTACATAAATCAAATTATTCCTAGCATAATTTAAAAAGATAGGGAATGATTATGATACTATGGACATAGAAGATATAGCAAAGAGGCGTGGATTCTTCTGGCAGTCCTGCGAGATATACGGCGGTATCAGCGGCTTTTATGACTACGGACCGTTAGGCGCCTTGCTTAAGTTGCGGATAGAAAATCTGATAAGGGATTATTACATAAAGGAAGAGAATTGCCTATTGATAGACGCATCGTTGCTAACGAGCGAAAATCCATGGATAGCCAGCGGTCATGTATCCTCTTTCAGCGATATGCTGACCGACTGCAAGGAATGCGGCCAGGCGTATCGTGCGGATCATCTAGTTGAGGAGAAGCTGGATATAAAGACCGAGGGCATGAAAGTCCCTGAAATTCAGGAGCTCATGGAAAAGAACAAGATAAAATGTCCTAAGTGTAAAGGATCATTAGATAAAATTTATGATTACAACCTTCTTTTCAAATCGTTCATCGGTTCAGGCAAGGATAAAATGCCAGCAATAATGCGGCCGGAAACCGCGCAGACGATATACATGTCATTCAAGCGGTTATTTGAGATAGGAAGAAAGAAATTGCCGCTTGGAGTTATACAGATAGGTAAATCGTTCCGCAATGAGATATCGCCGCGAAAAGCACTCGTGCGGCTACGAGAGTTCACTCAAGCAGAAATCCAGTTTTTCATCCATCCGAAGCAAAAGAACGAGTGGAACATAGATGAAATAAAAGACGAAGAATTGCATGTTTTGACAAAGGATGACCAGAATGGCAATAAAGCAAAAAAAGTGAAGATAGGCGAACTTGTTAAGAAGAAACAGATGAGCAGCATGATAGCATATTTCTTAGCCAAATCTGTGCATTTATACAGCAAAATGGGTATAGACGAGAAAAAGTTGCGGTTACGGCAGCATAAGGACGAGGAACGCTCGTTCTACTCGAGCGACACCTGGGACGTCGAGTTCATTTCCGACAATTACGGAAAAATCGAACTCGTTGGCATAGCTGACCGCAGCGACTATGACCTGAAGAAGCACATGGAGTTCAGCAAAGCTGATATGCGCGTTGATTTCGAAGGCGAGAAATTCATTCCGCACGTCGTCGAGGTATCGTATGGCATTGACCGTCCGCTGTTGTGCATAATGGAATCGTGCGTGAAGAAGGACAACGATCGCGTGTATTTTTCATTCCCGCCA
Organism: Candidatus Aenigmatarchaeota archaeon; assembly: GCA_043799385.1. Classification (GTDB taxonomy): domain Archaea; phylum Aenigmatarchaeota; class Aenigmatarchaeia; order GW2011-AR5; family GW2011-AR5; genus JAZDNV01. The sequence continues at coordinate 17,001 of JAZDNV010000016.1, forward strand.
TACGTTTCGCCGTATCAGATTGCAGTTTTTCCGCTAGTCTCGAAAGACGGCTTGCCGGAGAAGGCGAAAGAGGTTTACAATATCCTAGAAAAAGAATTTTTTGTTTTGTACGACAAGGGCTTCATCGGTAAACTATATTACCGTCAAGATGAAGCTGGCACGCCGTTCTGCATAACGATTGATTATGAAACGCTCAAGGACAATACGGTTACTATAAGGCATCGTGACACCCAACGCCAGATAAGAGTCAGCGTCAATGGCATTGTAGGATTGATGCAAAAACTGGTGAATAACGAGATAGTATTCGAGAAGGCGGGAAAAGTCATCAAATGAATTAAGGCCTCTTCTTGAGAACTTCTTTACTTCTTTTATGCTCTTTCATCTTTTCGTATTTTTTTGATATCTCCCTGCTCAAATTATTCATCGCATCCTGCGCAACGCTGACCAGATCGAATCCGCAGGTTTTTGTCGATACGAACATCCCTATATTAGTTGGTAATTGTACATGAACTGAGTATTTTTTCCTTCCCTTCAAACTTATATACTCCACAGATATTTTCATCGGCTGCAGTTCCAAACCACTCATGCTGTTTATCAATTCGCCGGCCGCCTGATAGATTTTATCTATCTGCGATTGGGATTCATCCTGCAATCCTGTTATTTGTATGTATTCCATTCTCTTTGGTTTAACGGTTAAACGCAATATATCCTTTGGTTTTATGATGGTTATTTTACCATCAGCTACGATTAATGAATCATTATTCCTGAACAAAGTTATGGCATCGTTTATTTTCTTGTCCGGTGTTATGATAACCGCCTGACTCATTATTATGCCTGCTGATGTTTTATCGAAGCTGACCCTCTTTTCATCCTTGTGCCTGCTTCTCCTGTCATGCGCCTCATATTTCATTTTTTTAATGATTTTTATGAAATCAAGAGCCTCGATTTTACCTATTACTTTGTTATATCCATCGACAACAGGAACTACAGTAATATTTTTATTTATTATTATATCCTTTATTTTTCCAACATCATCATCTCTGTTCAAAAGAATACATGGTTTTTTTATATCATTGACGACTCCGTCAACCTTTACTGTAGTCAATAAATCGCTTTCTGATAGAATGCCGCGCAATTCCGTATCGAAAACGGGCATTGCCTTGAGGCTAGAATTGACTATGGCTTCTATGGCGTCGTTAACGTCATCGCTTGGGTTCAGTTTTTGCGCAGTTGTCATGAACGCTGAAACGTTTGTTGTGGTAGGGTCAACCTCTTTCGCTATTATTTTACTTATAGTTATGATGCCCCTGAGCTCTTTGCCGTACGTGACTGGCAGCTGGTCAAAATTGTATTTTTGCATCTTGCCCAACGCATCGCTTATGCTATCGTCAGGTGAGCATGTTATAACATCTTTTATCATCAGGTCTTTGACAAGCATTTAAATCACGGTTTATGCCTTGTGATTTGATAGTATGTGCAGTCGCCTTCGTTGTCGACAAGAGCCCAAAGCATGCGTGCGCGGATGTTATGCGCTAATCGAACCGCACGCGAGAGTTCTTGAAAAGAGCATGTGAAATCTTCAGGAACAGTGAATACAATCCACTTAGTGTGCTCTTTTGCAGATTTCGGGCCTTTCTTCAACTGGACGCCACGTTCATATACGCGGAAGTCGCAGCCGAACTTGAATCCGGTTCGGACAAGAAGACCGCGTTCCCTCAAATCCTCGTATACACGATAGCGATGTGGAAGCCTCTTATCCAATGAAACAGCATGATTATACAATTCCTCGAAGCTTACAGTTTTCTTGTCCTTAAGGACGCGGATTCTGCCGCGCTTCAGCAGCAATAGCGACTCGATTAATGCAAGTTCAAGGCGGTCGCCGATCTGCTTGCCGTAGTACCCTGGTTCATATATCTGATCCCATTTCTCAAAAACAACGATCTTATCTTCTTCCAATGAAGAATCTATGACTTCTTTCGGTTTTTCCCATTCAACATATTCTGGCATATCTTCCTTTTCTTCTTCAATAATCTTCTCTTCTTGTATTTTCTTCTTCTTTTTTCCCATAGAACCACTTGTCGCAATAGATAATTTCCTTATCAATATTTAAATTGATTCTATTATTGTTGATTCATGCATGAGAATTCAGTAGTTGGTTTCTCCTGTCGCGCAATTAACTGTATATTCCCCAGAATCGCATTCTATCGTATTGTTTATCAGGTCCCAGTTCTTTACCGTTCCCTTCGATGTATCGTAAATCGAGCAGCACATCACTTTTACAGAGTTCTTGATAACCGCATTTTTTATTGTCGTCTCGTTTTCATAGCTTGCCTTCCAGCCCTTGCTCTCGTTTTCGCATTTAGCCAATAATTCATTGAGACTTGTCGAATAATTCTGCAGCTCGGCAGTCCTTTTTTCGCATGCGGCTACATAGAACTCGCTCCTGCTCATTTTATCTTCACATACGCGGAGGCTGTAGTTTATGTCCATGGCAGTCAGTTCGCAGTTGCCTAACGACGACCTCACTGCGATTAGATCGTTCTTTGATTTGTTCAGTTCTGCTTCAATCCCCTCGGTATATGTGGCAAAAGTGGTCGCCCTGTTTGTTATGAAATAGAATGAAGCTATCAGGAAAATACATATGATTAAAATGAGTACGTACTTGCCGTTAAACCCCAGCTTTGGTGTGCTGTAGCTATAGGTCATAATATATCATTGATGTGTAGGTTTAAATTTTTGAGAAAATGGGACAGATGGGATTTGAACCCATGACAGCACGGTCTTCAGCCGTGTGCTCTCCCAGGCTGAGCTACTGTCCCAGATCCTTGACAGATTTTTCGATTATCTTTTTCGGGTCTCTTATGCTTTCCATAAACTCCGATACGTCCATATGCCATTTACACAGGTATAACTTTATCAGGCCTTTTTTTGTTTTATAATCGTAAATCAATACCTCCTTTTCTGGCCTTCTTTTACATTGCAGATGGTTGCATCTGTTTTTCAGTCTTTTTACATCGAATTTCTTCGCTACCTCAACCATCATAGCGCCCTCGGCAGGACTCGAACCTGCGACCACCTGATAACTGTATATCATATTTAACAGTCAGATGCTCTACCTGCTGAGCTACAAGGGCATTTGCGCACATCTATACGCCGATTTATTAGATATAGAAAAAAGGATTTAAAAACTCATTTTAATCCAAGAATTCCTTTTTCTTGAGTTTCTGCGGCAGATACTCCTCTGACATGAATTTCAGTCCGCGGTGTGAGAGCGCTTCTATTTCCGCCTTTACACCCTTTTCTATCATTAGATTGATTTCCTTCTGCCATTCAGGCTTTTTGAACCAGTCGTATTGCAGCATCTCCTTTGCACGCTTTATGTCGACTTCCTTCGCTTTTATGGTGCATTTCTTAAGGTCATATTCGTAAATATCCGATATCGTTAACCCGATGAATTTTGCTGCCGGCGTTGCTATCCTGTCGGATACGTGCGCAAGGCTTATTGAACCGGATTTTATGACAGAATAGATATATACACCATAGGCATCGGCGTCAGTGAAAACATATACAGGCAACTTATGTTCGTTGTTCAACCTCTGAATTAATAATCTCGTCCCTCGTGATGGTTGTCCCCCGGTGCCTATAAGTATGCATTTGTTTTTTTGCCAAAACTTGTCTTCGTGCAATCGTTCAAATCCTGCATTTTTTTCCACGACAAGCACGAATTCTGCGTCCACCTTCTTGAAGTCTATCTCGTCAACCGTCGAAGGTATTGACCAGCCTCCGCTGCCGAGTTTTGACCAGTCTATGAGGTCCCCGCGGTCCTCTATAACTATATTTCCTGCGACAATTCCTTTCCTGTCCGTTGTTAGGTGCAGTTGCTCACGCAAAACATCTATTGCAACCTCTAAATCGACTATAATCGGGTCGCTCTCGTTCTGTTCATCGAATGTATTTTCATTGCTGTCAGGTAAAGTCCTTTTCAGGTTGTAGTACATATCCCTTATGCTCGCGTGTATATTCTCTTCCAGGAGAGATTTGCAGAATCCAGCCACCATTGTCGTCTGCATGAATTTTTTTGCATGTGCGACGTTGAAGAAATATCTTTTCGCGCTTTTATCACCAAGCATAATCTGCTTTGTTTTTTTGTCAAAAATAACGTTTGATAATACACGCAGTGGTATGTCTATGCTAGGGTTTTCCTTTTTTTCTATGTTGGTTACTATCTTTTTTCCAAGACTCTCCAGTTCATTCTTAACGTTCTTCATGCCAATCCTTATTTATGCTATTATTTGTTAATCTCTGTTTCTTCAGTTTCTTTTATATGCACCCTTGATGAAATCATATCCCTTATTTTCTTTTCCAAGTCCTTCGCATCAGCCTTTGTTAATATTGAGAGTGAAGATGCAACTTCATGTGAATACCTTTCAAATATCTGTATCCTGCGTTTTGCTTCTCCTGTCCTTCTTTTTCCGGAAAGATATGACGAAAGTTTTCGGCCGGCATCCTGCAGCGCCAGCTTCGTCTCCTTTATTATTTCAGGATACGGCGCAACCGCTTCTTTGCTCTCGGAAACAAACGGTACCCAAACTGAACAGATATGAACTATTAGTTTCATCGGGCCTGCCGGAAGGCTATCACCCTTCTGGTCAAGGTTATACCTCCTCCAATCGACTTGTTTCACCGATTCGGTCAGTCCGCATGCGCTCTGCTGATACATCAACGGAACTCTATTAGCAAATCTTATCAGGTCTATTGATTCGCCATTTTTTTCATCCTCGTCATTGTTGTTCTTCTTTCCATTTTTTTCCTCATGTGTCCCATAAACGATGCCGACTTCGATCATGAACGGAAACCCGCGGTATACGCTCGGCTCCCTGTTTATCGATGTGACGAACTCTGCAGAAGGATACTCTTTTTTAAGGCTTTTTTCCAGTTCTTCCGCTCCTATTGGCGATAGGCAGTCAAGTGGCGGTCTCTGTATCTTGACAGATTGCATAGCCTTGATTATTTTTTCTATATCAGTCCTTTCAAGTTCAGCGGGTTTTGTGCTATCTTGAACCTTCGCTGTTTTGCATATCTCCTTTGCGCTCTGTGTCCCGACTGATGAGAATTCATTCGTTAAAAATGAAAGTAACGTTCTTGAGCTGGCCTTCTCAAGCATCCTTTGCAGCGTTCCGAATTCGACACCATACGGGTGTGGTTTCATTATCTTTGACGGTTTTGGTAATTCGTTGACCGATTTTGGAAATATCAGCTTTGTGCCGTCAGGAGCAGTGTATGCAATCTTTGCAAACGGATTGGATATTGACGTTTGCTTTAGATAATCTTCAACAATCTTCCTGTATCTGCCGTGCAGTGTCATCTCGACCTTTACACCGCTTTCGCCAAGAACGTCTTTATCAATGTCTTCCTGCTTTGTTATATCAGGCTCATTCTTCACGGTGTTCAAGTGCAATTCCATATAATAGGTCTTCTTCTGGCTCTCTATTTTCGACCATACGCGCGTAGGCTCACCGGTTGTTAATTGCGAGTATAGCGTTACGCTGCTTATGCCTATCCCTTGCTGGCCACGACTTTGCTTTAGTCGGTGGAACTTGCTTCCATACAGAAGTTTTCCAAAAACGCGCGGTATCTGCTCCTTCACTATACCAGGTCCGTTGTCCTGCACGATGACCTGATATATATCCTCTTTGACGTTTTTTATTTTCACGGTGATTTCAGGAAGTATTCCCGCCTCCTCGCAAGCGTCAAGAGAATTATCTACAGCCTCCTTCACCGCCATGAGCAGCGATTTCGTTGGATTATCAAACCCAAGCAGGTGCTTGTTCTTCTCAAAGAACTCGCTTATTGAAATTTCCTTCTGCTCCTTTGCAAATTCCTCAGCAGTTTTCTTCATTTACCCACCAGAAACATATAGACATTTTTATGTGAACTTCCAGTAATAAGCTTTTCTACCGCAACCCTTGCTTTTTCGGCATTTTCATACTCCCCTATTATCGAAACAGTTTTTCCGTATATAGAAAGTTTTGTGTTTGTCAGACGCTCGATATTTCTTTTTGCCTTTCCTTTCGCGCCTATTATTCTTGACTTCACCCTAATTAATGCTTTTCTATTGTGCGGTAACGAAATTATGCATAGAGTTACGTCTTCGTCAAGAAGTTCCATTGCATCTTCGAACGGAAACCCGCGACCTATTGCCTTCACTATGTTCATTGCCGTCAGAAGATTTATGGCCTCGCCATTGATTGATACGTCCTCATCGATATCGATTTTCGTTTGAGTCTCTTTCTCTATCTCGTTTTTTATTCCCCTCAAGATGCCGATACGATTTTTTGGAATAAGAATTTTTTCAAACATAAAACTTTTTCATATTTTTATTTTTTAAATGCAAGTAGATTATATCTTTAGTATGCCCCTTCTTTTCAGCCACGACGCTGCTGTCGGCGAGTAGTTAAGTATTATATTCCCGCTCTTATCGCCCTGTATATCCCATGGTTTTAACAGGACAATGTCGCCTTCGCGGACCCACATCCGCTTTCTTAGTTTTCCCGGTATCCTTCCTAATCTTATCTTATTGTCCTGGCAGAATACCCTGAGTTTGCTTGAGCCGAGCAAGGCTTCAACCCTACCCAAGACTTCATTACCGCGTGGCAACCTTACCCTTACTTCTTCTTCGCCCTCCATAAAATTTTCACGAACATAGTTAATTTCAGAAACCTTAAATAATACAGTCATCTTACAGCGTAGTAGTCCTTTATGATTCTCCTTCCCCTCTTCACACCGATGAACTTGAACGATTTTGTTATGTCAAAATCTACCAGCTGATTTATCGCATTTTTTGAGTCGCTTCTCTTAACAAAGACAACATCGTATCCGTTCTTTGTTTTTTCCACAGTCGCATATTTTGGCAGATTTAATATATTCAGTATTCTTTCCTTTTTATCGCCTCTTATCTGAAGTATGGCCTCTGAATACCTTCCTAACAATTTTACGCAGTCGTCGCACTTTTGCTTATTAAGTATTATCACTATATCTCTTTCCTCTTCCTTCGTTTTTTTGCACGGCTTTATCATACCATTGCACACGATTTTCGCAAAAATTTTGTTGCCGACATGCTTGAAAGAAACGTTCTTTTTGATTATCTTGTTTTTAGTTTTAACCCTTTTTTCTATCAAATCCGCTAGGAGGTCATATAAGCCTTTATTCGATTTTTGCCACCCCTTGTAGTAGTATGAACCGCAATCGCATGTGCTGATGGAAAAATCGTCTACATCAAATAATCGCTCTCTCTTTAGGAAGCAATCTTCGCAGAAATTTCCAACAACCGCGTTTTTGCCGCAGACTATGCAGAACATGTATAAAATATGCATTTAACGTATTTTAACTTGATTCAGTAGAAAGCTTTGTTTAAAAAGTGATGGACATCTGTATGATGTCCATCGATAGATAGGCTATCATCGCTAATAGCAGGATGATAGCCTAGTTTTTAAACAAAGCTTCAGTAGAATATTCTCCAGACAGTTAGGTCTATCTCAAACGGCTCGGAGCCAAGAACGCACAGATGCCTGTACACAAATGATGCATGATCGGCAGGCGCGTTTTTTGTGTAAGGGTCCATCCCGAATTTTTCGCCAGAAGCCCACATTATCATCGCTTTTGTCAGATTGTTTATGCTCCCATAGCCGTAGTTGTAATCTGAGAACCACACGGTTCTGCCTTTGCTGTTGTTTATTATGTTGTAGTTGACCTTGACTGTCGAGAATTTGTTGTCATCAGTTTTTATGACGGTACTGTTGTCAATCATGACATTGTTTAGATTGCTTTGTTTATTGAATACGAATCCACTGCCTCCTAACCAGTAAAAATACCTCGCTATCCTGAACGACGTTCTGCTCGCATCAGTTGTTGTGTAGAATACATTATTTGTTGGCGTGCCTGATTCAGATGATGCTTTTAATCCGAACGTTTCGTTCATGAAGCCGTCATTTATTTGGGCGCTGGTTAGATTAGCCAGAATGAATATCGATTTACCGTTTCCTAAAAATGTCTTTAGCTTCTCCTCGTCGCTGTCAGAGAACGCCCTGTACCCAAAGAAGAAAAGTATATCCACGTTTGAGTTTATCAGATAATCGACTGACCCGTTCGTTATTATTATTTCTATACTCCTGTCATTGTACCTGAACGAGGTCGGAGAGAGAACGCCCTGAAGGTCGGTTTTTTCTTTGTCGCTGCAATCACAACCAATATGGATTAGAGGATTTGCAATTCCGTTTATCTCAACAGAGAAGTCATCAGTTTTCGGTATTACAGACCTCAATAAATCGGTAAGGTTTTCATTTTCGCCGTTTTTTATGAACATTTCCAGTGAGCCATTCTTATATATTACTGCTAGACTGTCTTCTGCGCGTGTTTGCAGCAATGCGTTATTCCATTTGGAGTATGTCAGCGGCACAAAGAAATAGGTTATTGAAGACAGCAGTATCAGCGATGCTATGACTGCTTCCAGTATTTTTATGAACCCCTTCATCTTATCACTGTTACGTTCATTATCGCTATCCTGCCGTTGATTATGCAGCTTCTCTCAGTGAATAATCTCACATTTCCTTCCGGTGCATTGCAATTGAGCAAGCTTTCCCCGTCCAGATACCTGATGCCTAATTCTACGTCCTCTCTTACCGACAGCAGCCCCTTGAAAGTTTTATAACTGGTTGAGCATGTTTTATTTAGCTCATTTATCTTACTCATGTTCAAGATATAATTTTCGCCAGACGACAAACCAAGCCTTTTCACGTTGCTCGAGTTCCAGTTTTCAGGAAACCCATTGTCAAACAGAAGCATGCTCGATATGTAGTGGCTCCTTGCCTTCAGGTCTTCTAAGAGCGATCGTTCCTCCAACGGAAACAACTCCCTCTCCACCACTATGGTTGTTGAAACTATGACGCTTAAAAAAAGAAAAACTGAGATTAGAAACTCTATATTGATTGCAGCCTTCATTTTCAAAACCTCAGATAAATTATACTGGTTTGAATTGAGATACGAAGTGGTATCTCATATTATCCCTATCTTGACGATTAATATAAAAATCAGCAGGCCGGAAAACAGCAGGATCATGCCATGCTTTATGCCGGCCACTATCGAATCCGAACCAATCTGGCCGATTATCAGGCCTGAGAAAATACCCTGGACAATAACCATGAGAAGGAACAGTGATTTATAATATGTCGGCGCCTCTTTTTTATCTCCAAGGTCAAACGCTGTCGATACTGCAAAAAAGGCATCGCAGCTAAAGCAGTCAGGGCTCCTGCCTTCGATGCAGTTATAACACGGGTTTGGATCAGCGCCAAATACGCCGCCAAGCGACTGTGTCTGAAGAAATGGTATCAAAAACTTTGTCAGCACGATGCTTATGCCCAGAAATATGAAGAATATTGCGTACATCATCATTATCTGCTGGTTCATCAATGTCGCTTTTTCCTCCTGCACATCCTTTATCATTTCTATGTTGCTTGCCAGCGAGTCCATGGTGTCTTCTATGTTTCCACCGGACTTGTTCGCCTGCTCTATTATCATCAACGACCTGGTGATTGTTTTACTCCTATTCATCCTCTTTATGAACGAACTTAGTACGTTCTCAAGCGAAACGTTCCAGCTCAGTTCGTTGTTCATCTTCTTTATCTCATGCGTCAGCAATCCATATTCCGATTTGGACAGCAGTCGTATGCCCTCTATTATGCTCATGCCAGCACGCTGGGCTTCTGACATGTCACGAAGGAATGCCGGAAACTCCTTTTCATAGGCATTTATTTTCCTGAATTCCAAAAACCTGTAAATGCTATAAGGTACGAACAGAACTATGATTCCCAGGAGGATAATGTTCGCAGATATGGCAGAATCAAAAGAATAAGCCTGCATGAATACAGCTAATACAACCGTTACAATAAAAACGGCAACCGATGCTATCAGTATATTTTTTTCATCCATCTCAATCAGCTTGGAGACAATGACTTCAAAAGTATGATAAAGCCCATTGACAGCAATGGCAGCAATATGAAGATTATGAAACTGTGCAGGCTTACTATCCACAAACCTCCGCTTATGGCAGATATTATAGATGATAATACAATGAAGAATATAGATCCGGTGATTATCAGCGTAAGGTATATTTCTATGAACAATGACAGATCCTGAGAGTATTTTCTTATCCTCCTCCTGTAATCATTCATAGACTCTTCAGCTTTTCCTCTGAGGTAAGACGTCAGGTCGCTGCCGGATGATATCACGGTGTTGATTCCCCATAAAATTTCACGTAGTTCAGAAGACGATGTCTTCTTTGCCCTCTTTTTAACCGCACCTGAAAAAGTCATCCCGAACATTTCCACGTCCTTGACAATTGTTTTTGCCTCATCAGATACCTCTCCGTATTCCTTGAATCTTGCCAGCGTCTTGAACAGCGTGATTGGTGGCGCTTTTGCGCTTGACACAGTCGCCATGTAAGATATCGCAAATGGAAGTATCTTCCTTATTTCCTTCTCCCTGCTTTTTGCCAGCGTGCTTGGATATGAATAGAATAAAAAGAATATCAGGCCTGATATTGCCAGCGATATCGTCAACGACAGCAATACGGCTCTTACAGGCGAGCCGGCTAACCCGAAGATAAAGGCGAGTATAACGTTTTCTGCGATGAATGTTATCATTGTCGTGAACAAGGCCATTGATAGGTATTCTTCTAGCGTATAATTCAGATTTGCTTTCTGCAGTTCATCCCTTGTATCCAGAAAATATACCTTCAGAGATTTACTGATACTTCCAAAGAATTGCTGGGAGATGGTGACATAGCTCATAGCTGTTCAATCCTCTCAAGCAAAGCATCAGGAGAGGTATAAAACATGTTTATTATTACCCCAATTTTTCTGTAATCTGTTATGTTTTGCTTAATCATCCATTCGATTACCTTTGCGCGCTTCTCTATTTCACTGCGTATATCTTTTTCGTCAGTTCCGGTCGTGTCTGATATCTTTTTCAGAATAACGCTTCTGTTTAGAGTCTCATACGAATCCTTTCTTGGGTTCCACCTGAATATGTCATTTTTCTCCAGGTTCTTTGTCTTCTCGTTGTATCTCGCCACTTCCAGTGATGTTATCACCCTCCTCATGTACACTTTCCCGTGCTTTATGAGTTTCAGAAATATTATTGTGTCCAGATTTTCTAGGAGATTTACCGGCAGACTTATTGGCGGTGATGTTAGTCGGTCAACGAGTCTTGGAAAGTTTTCGGCGTGTATCGTCGACAATCCTGCATGACCAATGGCCATCTGCTGGAATAATACATACGCTTCTTTGCCGCGGACCTCACCGACAATTATATAATCAGGTCGCTGCCTCAATGACACACGAAGCAATTCGTACATGTCAACCTTACCCACTTCAGAGAGCGGCGTTCTTGCCACTTCCGGGACCCAGTGCAAATGCGGCAGCCTTAGTTCAGCTGTATCCTCTATGCTGACTATTTTCATCTGCGGTTTTATGAATAACGACAATGCGTTGAGGACTGACGTTTTGCCCGTGGCAGTGCCGCCCGATATCAGAATGCTTGCGCCATGCTCAACCAAAAACCAGTAGTATGCCATCATCTTGAGGTCGAATGTGCCAAGCTTTATCAAATCCACGGGAGTCAATGGCGCTTCAGTGAACATCCTTATTGTGAAGTTGCTGCCCCTTCTTGCAATATCGCTTCCAAGAGTTGCCTGCACACGCGAACCATCCGGCAACGTCCCGTCAAAAAGCGGCTTTGCAATAGATATGCTTCTTCCGCACCGTTCAGCCAGCTTGTTCACAAACGAATCCAGGTCATCCTTGTCATTGAACACAACGTTTGTCTTCATCGACCCCAATCTAGGGTCACGGTGATATACATACACGTTTATTCCAACGCCGTCGCATGATATGTCCTCTATGCGCTTGTCACTTATTATCGGTTCTATTCTCTCGAGCCCGATGAAATCACGCATGAGGTAATATTTTAGTGTGGTCCTTGTTGTTTCGTCATATTTTACCTTGAAGTAGTCCAGTGCCTTGTCAAATATCTTTATTATGTAGTCCAGCGCATCTTTCTTTCTCAGCTGAGCGAAGTCCATGTCGATCTTTTCTTGGATGTAATTTTTTATCTCCATTAACAATATTTTCTGCGATTCATCTATCTTAGGCTCTTCAATATGATAAACCATCTCATTGATATTCTTGTCAAACATTATATGTGCCGAGCATGACTCACCAAGCGGGTATCTTATATCCGCTCTTATGAGTTCAGTTTCATGCTCGATTCTCTCCATCGTTGTCTTTATTTCAGGTATTTTTATCCCTTCTACAATCTCTATTATTTCCTCATTTCCCTCTTCGTCTTTCTTCGCTTCCGCCGCTCCTTTTTTCTTCAATCTCAGCATTATGCGATGTGATGGGTGCATGCTACTTGGCGGCTCTTCCTTTACAGTTTCCGGCAGCTCTTTTGCTATTTCTGTTACAGTCTCTTTAACTTCCTGGTGTGCGCTTTCACGTTCTGCTCCCCCCGTTTTTTTCAGCCTTAGCACTATGCGACGCTTTGCGGGTTTGGCAACAATTTTTGCTGGCATATCGCTGGATTCTACCTCTTGAGGTATCACTCTGTGCACTTCTTCTGTATTTTTGCTTTCATCGGTGCTGGGAAGAATCTCTGGCCTTTTTACCGCTTCTATACCCTCCTTTTCAATCAGCGGGATGCCCCATGTTTTCCTGTCTTCCTTAGAATTGCCTTTTAAACTTAAGTTAATCTTCATCTCTCTCTACCACGATGTCAGTTGAATTCGAGACTATTCTTATGTACCTGCTGCCGCTTACAACGTTCCCAATAATATTATGGGTCTGGCTTATATTAAAAAGTCTTTGTGATATTATGGTGTCGGTGCATGATAATTTCAGCAGGCATTCGTCTCCGACGTTGCAGGTCCTGCCGCCACTGTCCGCAATTTTAATTTGGTATTCGTTATCAGATATGGTCTCTGGGATAGACATCCTTATCACTGAATTGTTGCTCAGCGACGATTTTATTATCGCAGCTGTCAGCATGTTAGAAACACTTGTGAGCTGGCTTTCTATCGCCACGCCGCTCATGGAATCATGGAGATGCTGAAAATTTATCATAACGAAGCTCACGATTGCAATGCCAAGTGAAAAAATCAGTATCTCCTCGAGTATTCTGTACTGGGCTTTCATACGAATAATAATTGAGAAAATCTTTATTTAAGTATTAGTCTATCCTGAATGTTACCAGAGTCTTGATTAGGTCCCTTCCACCCACCCTCTCTTGCGATATGCCGTTGTTTTCTATTATTATATTGTGATTCTCGCCACCGACGGCAGGACTGCCGCTCAATTCAATTTTATAGGATTCCAGGCCTTCGTTGTCATACAGCGTGATAAACTTCAATACGTGAACATTCCTGTAGCTCCTTTCGCCTATCTGCGAACTCCTGACGCATATCGTTGCCGGATTGTCCACGCCCCACGAACCGTCGTTCAATGTGCATGTGTTTTTTCCAAGCGGAATCCATCCGCCTAAGTCATATAAGGTTCCTTTGGTCTCAACACTCAGTTCAATTGTTGTTCCGTCAAATGTCACCGTCCCAGGCACAGTTATTGTAATTGTGTCCTTGCCGCCGCTGTTTGCAACATATTTTATCTTTTCATTCAGGTCTTCCATGAACCTTTTTGAATTGACTACCGTTGATATGTCCATGTTTTTTTCTATCAGAGGAACGCCCCAGAAGTAGACTGAACTGACGACGCCTATTAGGACTCCGCTAATCAAAATTACAGATATAGCCTCCTGCCCCTTCATTAAATCACTTTTTTAACTTGGGCTTCATGACAGAGAGAATTATCGCATTGACTCGTTTCTCAAGTTTTGCCAGCCTTTCGTCTATTTTTCTTTCCAAAGCAATGTTCTCCTCATCGCTCGGTTGTTCGGTCGTCAACTCGACCTTTGATATGAAATCCTCCAACCTTTTTGTCATATCGTTTACAGATGTCATCAGGTCAGATATCCTGCTCATCATATCAGAATTTATCCTTACCATGCTATCAATGACTCGCTGGTTTGCGGTAACGACGTCTAGCAATTCTTTTGTTGTTTCACTAGTTGTACCAACCTTCTCGATCCTTTCCAACCTTCTCTCAATCCTTCTTATAGGGTTGACTGGCACTAGCTCGAATTCCTCTTCCATTGAATCACCTAAATAGATATATTTTTCTTGCTATATAAAGATTAATCAAAGAAGCCAAATATTCGCAAGGAATATTTATTATAATCTCTCACGGTTTTTTTGAGAATAAATGAAAAATAATGGAAGATTACTCTTCCATTCCTCCCATTCCAGGCGGCATTCCACCCATACCTCCGGGCATCCCTCCTGACGGCGACTTGCCTGTTATCACGTCGTCTATACGCAGAATCATTTCAGCTGCTTCTGAGGCAGACTTTATTGCCTGCGTTTTTATCTTTAAAGGCTCAATTACGCCAAGCTTCTTCATATCTGTTATTTTTCCGTTTACGACGTCAATTCCATAATGCTCTTCGCCCTTTTCATGGTGAGTTCTTACCTCTACTAGGAGGTCTATCGGGTCCTTGCCAGTTGACTCGGCTAATGTTCTTGGGACAATTTCTATGGCATCAACGAATGCATTTATGGCCAACTGCTCTTTTCCACCCACAGTCTCTGCATATTCGCGAAGCCTTTTAGCAAGTTCTATCTCTACTGCACCGCCGCCGGTGACGAACTTACCGTCCTCTATTGCGGCTGCAACGCCCAAAACTGCATCGTCCATTGCGCGTTTCGCTTCCTCGACGACATGTTCTGTTCCGCCGCGAATCAGTATCGACACCGCTTTTGGATCTTTGCATTCGCGGACAAAGATCATCTCTTCTCCTGCGATTTTCTGTTCCTCGACAAGACCTGCGTAGCCAAGGTCATCTTTGCTGAGCTCATCGACGTTGGAAACAATGTTCGCGCCTGTTGCCTTTGCGAGTTTTTCTATGTCGCTCTTCTTGACGCGACGGGCAGCTGATATACCTTCTTTTGCCAGGTAGTGCTGTGCAACATCGTCTATACCCTTCTGACAAAAAACTACGTTACAGCCGGAATTCACGACTTTCTTTACCATCTCCTTGAGCATTCTTGATTCCTGCTCTATGAAGGCCTGCAACTGATCTGGAGACGTTATCCTTATCTCTGCGTTGTTCTCAGTCTCTTTTACCTCTAATGCGCAGTCCAGCAGCGCGATCTTCGCGTCCTTTACCTTCTTCGGCATGTTTGAATGGGATATTTCCTTGTCAATTACAATGCCTTTTATCAGCTCTGTGTCATCTATCGAGCCGCCCTGCTTCTTCTCTATCTGTATGTTATCCGGATTTATCACAACTCCGTTGTTTTCCTTTTCAGCAACCATCTTGACCGCATTTACAGCTATAGATGCCAGTTCCCCTCTTGCCGCTTCACTACCTTTACCTGTCATGGCAGTCATCGCAATCTTCTCTAAAATATCATTGTCGTTTATGCCAACGTTTTCACCAAGTTCTTCCAAGATTTCCAGCGCCTTGTACTTCGCAACCCTGAAACCGCGTATTATCACCGTTGGATGGATTTCTTGCTCGAGCAGCGATTCTGCCTTTTTCAGCAATTCACCAGCGATTACAACAGCAGTTGTCGTTCCGTCTCCAACCTCGTCTTCCTGCGTTTTTGCGACCTCGACCAGCATTTTTGCAGCAGGATGCTCTATCTCCATCTCACTCAATATCGTAGCGCCATCATTTGTTATCGTTACATCACCAATAGAATCAACAAGCATCTTGTCCATGCCCTTAGGCCCTAGCGTAGTTCTGATGCTTTCCGCAACTGCTTTAGCTGCAGCAATGTTGCGCGTCTGGGCATCTCTGCCAGTGTTCCTGAGCGTTCCCTCAGGTAAAATAAATATCGGTTGTCCAGCCAATTGTCCTACCATATCAAAACACCTCTTTTTATATTTTATTCAATCATCTTCTTTCCGTAGATTTCTTTGAAAGCTTGTATACTTCCATACACATAATATTGAAAAAGCTTAAATCCCTTCCGTTACATGAGAATTTTCCTTATATCCTTTGGTTTCATCCCTTTCAGTTCGCTCTCTTTCAGCGTAGGTACTGCAACATCTATGCTCTTTTTTGTCACCACAAGGACAGATTTTTTCATGATTTCCGAGAAGCCGAGCATGTAAGGGACTTTCTTCTTTATCGTTTTTTCGTGCTCTTCGGCGTCTAAAAACGTAATGAACCGTTCATCCTTCGCTATTATGTTAAATGGCGTCTGGTGCACGAAGTCTGTTTTAAATCCTGCACGTCTCATATCGCAGGAAACGGTGCTCTCGAACCTGCAGGAAGGCTTGTTCTCTATGTCAGCGAATTTGCATTCCAATTTTGTCGGTTCAGAAATTCTGCCTATAATATTTTCTATTTTTAGGACAACACTTTGCCGAGCATGCATCGTTCTCTGCTCATGCTCGTATATGCTCTTCTTGGTAACGCCAACGCGGTTTGCCAGCTCTTCCTGCGTAAAGCCTGCGTCAATCCTTTTTTTTCTCAGTTTTTCAGGATTTATTTCTATGAATAGGCCACCGCGAAATCTCCTTGTTAGCGGTTGATATCCATGGACAATGTTTTCCAGAGTTTTTTGCGTGAAAGTCGGTATGCCGAATCTCTCGTAGATTATGTTATCCCTTAATTTATCGTATCTTGTCTGAATGCCAATCAGCGCAGAAAATGCCTTCAGGTTGTTTGACAATACCTTGAGGTTATTGGCCTGCTCGTTCTGGAACGAGTCAACGTTCATCAATACCTTTAGTAGCAACGTAAAATCTCGCCTAGCGATTATGTCGAAGCAACCACAGTATTCAGAGTATTCAAACCCGGCCTTCTGCAGTATACTTTCAACGCTATTCAACAGCATAACTTAATCACTTTCGGAAAATTTTTAAAAGACATGTTTAAAAATGTTTCTCACTCATTTAATGGATATGCAATCCGTGGGCCGGTAGCTCAGCTGGTTAGAACTCTTCAAAGAGTAACATGCAACTGTCTTATAAGGCATCTGAGCGTAAAAGCAGTAGGTCAGGAGTTCAAATCTCCTCCGGCCCATTACAAAATATTATTTTTTAGTCATACAATTTTTTTCTCGGAGTGAAAAAAATAACCGATAAATATATATATGGGGTAAATTCATTATATAATCATAAATTAAATGGGTGATAAGAAAATGGCAAAGAAGAAAAAGAAGAAATAAAACGAAATGAGATGTTTTTATAATATTTTAACCATGATAGTCCGTCTTTTTGTTTTCTAATTCCAAGCTTTCCCAAGAGAAGGAAAGCTTCTTACATATTCTACTTAACTCTACCTCAAGCTCGCTATCCCAGAAGTTCCATGTTTTTCTTATCCATCTGGCCGTTTCAGCCTCATTGGGCCTTATTGCAAGTATGTTATTTTCCCACTTCAATACCTGTATCTTTTTATAGAGTTCAAAGAGCCTATCACGCTCTTCGGTCGTTATCATATCCTGCTCAAACATGCCGCAAAGCGAATCAGACCCCATCACTATGGGTTCGATTATCTTTTCCGAGAAGTTGAAAAGCTTTTCCGAGATCTCCAGTCTTATCTGGTCGAAGATTTCACCCTCCTCGACAAGATCGAGCTTGAATCTTTTTTCTAGTTCGTCGAGTTGGGGCAATCTGAATTTTTCCTGCATCTTCTTGTAGCGGTCAAAAACTGAATTCATCACTATAAAAATGTAGCGAAACTATAAAAAATTTAATTTCAATGAGATTAATGATTAACAGGTGAGAAAAATGAGGCTTGTCATAAAAATCGGCGGTTCGATGTCAATAGACGAAAACGGTCCGAGGATGGAGTACTTCAAAAAACTACTGCCTGTGCTGGAAAAGATAGATGAAAGCAATCAGCTGATTCTTTCGATTGGCGGTGGGAAATTCATAAGAAAATACTATGATGCGATAAAGGAATTCGGCTTGAGCGACGAGGAGATGGAATGGATTGCGATCGACATACTTCGCGTCAACGTGCGGTTCCTGTCATTTTTGGTGAAGAAAAAAGTGATACTCTCTTTGGATGAATTGAAAGAAAATAGCAGCGGCGTGATAGGCGGTATAGCGCCGAAGCGCAGTACCGATGCGAACGCGGCCTACGCCGCGAAGACAATAAAAGCGGATTTATTCATCAAATTGACAAACGTTGATGGCGTCTACGACAAGGACCCGAGGAAATTCATCGATGCAAAAAAAATTGATGAGATATCCTTCAATGAATTGAAGAATTACACCGAGGACGGTAAACCAGGAAAATATGGCGTTCTGGACAATATGGCTGCTGACACAATAGTGAAGAATAGGATAAAGACGGTTATAATGAACGGCAGCGAGCCAAAAGATATTCTAAAAGTCCTACGCGGAGAAAAAATCGGTACGCTGATAAGCGATTAATTCTTTAAACGTTTCTGCCTTAATTCTTATTACGGGCCCGTGGTCTAGCGGTTATGACGTCGCGTTCACGTCGCGAAGGTCGCAGGTTCAAATCCTGCCGAGCCCATTTAAAGATTAATGAGGAATTGATGAGCATGAAGGCAACGGCAACCGCAAATGCGAATATTGCTCTAGTTAAATATTGGGGTAAAAGGAGCTCGGATACAATTCTCCCGAAAAACGGAAGCATCTCGATGACATGTGATGGGATGACAACTACGACAACAGTAGAATTCTCTGATGAATATAATGAGCATACGGTCGTAATAAATGACGAGGAATTCAAGAAGGATGAAAAGGATATACATGGCCATATCGACCGTATCTGCAAGCTGGCAGGAATAAAGCAGCATGCAAAAGTAATTTCAGAGAGCAATTTTCCGGTTGCAGCCGGACTCGCGAGCAGCGCCAGCGGCTTTTCAGCGTTAACAGTGGCAGCATGCGCGGCAGCTGGATTAAAACGGTCGCCAAAGGAATTGTCGATACTTACCCGTCAAGGCTCTGGTTCCGCTTGCCGAAGCATTTTCGGTGGTTTCGTTGAATGGAATCGCGGTGAAAAAGATGACGGTAGTGATAGTTATGCAGAATCGATCGTTGACAAGAATTATTGGCCGGATTTCAGAATGGTTACGACTATCGTTGAGGTAAAGAAAAAGCCAGTTAGCAGCCGTGCAGGAATGGCCCAGACAGTAGCGACATCTCCTTATTATGATGGTTGGCTTAAAACGGTTAATGAAGATATGAAAAGCGTCAGAGACGGTATAAATGAAAGAAATTTTGTTAAAGTAGCAGAAACAGCTGAATTCAATTGTTTGAAGATGCATGCGACGATGATAACGACAAAGCCGCCGATAATCTACTGGATACCAGCGACGATGGAGATTATTCATGCAGTAAGGCAGATACGCGAAGAAGGGATAGCCGCATATTTCACGATGGATGCAGGACCAAACGTCAAGGTCATGTGCCTTAAAGAAAATGAAAATGAGATAAGCAGAAGGATTCAGGAACTGGATGGCGTGATAAAGACGATAGTATGCAAGCCTGGCGAAGGAGCGAAAATAATCGACAAGCATTTATTTTAGAGAGTGATGAAATGACAGGAAGAGGCATTGGATATGGTAAAACTATTCTGTTTGGAGAACATTTTGTCGTTTACGGTTTCCCAGGAATCGCATCAGCGATAAGCGATTACACGATTGCAGAAGTTGAAGAAGGAGAAAAAGGTTTAACACTTATAGATAACAGGCATGCTGTTGAAGGCTACAAAGAAACAAAACAAGGCGAGATATCTAGGGGGCTTGAGCTTATTCTTAATTTTATGAAGATCGATGTTGACAAGACTCCATTAAAAATAACGCTTTCAGGCAATCTTGAATGCGCATCGGGTATAGGTGCGAGTGCAGCATTAGCAAGCAGCATCGCCAGGGCATTGAACGAGCATTTTGATTTCGGAATGAACGATGACCAGATTAATGAAGTTGCATACGAGGGCGAGAAGGGAAGTGCAGGCACACCAAGTGGTATAGATAATACATGTTCTACATATGGCGGGATGATTGTTTTCGAAAAAAATCTGGCTGGAGGCCCGAATAAAATTGAAAGAATTACTGTTGCGAAACCGTTAGACATAGTTATGGCAAGTACGGGAATAACCCAGGAGACAAAGGAAGTTGTGGCTGATGTTAAAAAAGAAAAAGACAGCAATCCTGAAAAATTTGACAAGATTTTTGTAGAATATAAAAGAGTTTTCGATGAGGCATTAATTGCCATAAAGAAAGGAGATGTCAAGAAAATAGGAGAGCTTATGGATAAGAATCAGGAACTACTTAGACAGATAACCGTCAGCTGCCATGAGATAGAAGAAATAGTATCAATCGCCAAAAATAACGGCGCTCTTGGCGCAAAATTAACTGGGACAGGAAGAGGGGGCCTTGTGATATCTCTTGCTTCAAACAGAGAAGAAGCAGAAAAAATATCAAAGACGATTGAAAATAAAGGCTTCAAAACTAGTATGACACAACTAGGAAAAAAGTAAGTTATAGTGAATTTTATGGTCCATACTTCTGCACCTGGAAAACAGATGTTAGCTGGCGAGTGGTCAGTCCTCGAGTTAGGTAATCCGTGCATAGTTGCCGCAGTAAACAAAAGGGTTCATGTGGAGATAGAAGAAAGCGAAGAGATTAGCATAACTGTCGATGATTTCAACATCAAGGACGTAAAAGCTGATTTTAATGGCAAGCAGCTAGCTTGGAAAAATGCAGATGACAAGGAAAAGGAAAAACTTATTTTTATCAAAGGAGCAATAGAAACAGCGTTGCAGTATCTTGGCGACTACAAGTCTTTCAAGCTGAGGAGCTGGGGGGAAGAGTCGCAAATTGTAGTAGATGGTGTTGCAAAAAAAGTCGGTTTCGGATCATCTGCAGCGTGTGTTGTTGCAACGGTGTCTGGGTTATTGAAGTTCAATGGTTATGATATTGATTGTAGAGAGTCCAATGATATAATATATAAGTTATCAACAATCGCCCATTACTTTGCCCAGGGTAAAGTAGGAAGCGCATTCGACGTGGCCGCATCCACTTATGGCGGTGCAACCGTTTACAAGAGATTCGATCCAATCTGGTTGACAAAACGAATAGAATCAGAAACCGTCAAGAAGATAGCAGAAGAAGACTGGCCATACTTTTTTGTCGAGGAACTTAAGGTTTCAGATGATTTTATTCTTTTAGTTGGTTGGACAAAAGAATCAGCAAGCACGTCTGCTATGGTAAAACAGATGGATAATTTCAAGAATAACGACTTCAATGAATACAAGAGGATATACGACGGTATATCAAAACTCGTTTGTGAGCTTATAGACGCATGGAAGGTAAATGATCAAGAAGAAATTCTGGCTCTGATAAAAAAGAATGAAGAATATCTCAGGGAGTTAGGGCAAAAAAGCGGGGTAAACATAGAAACGAAGGAACTCAAGCAGCTAGTTGATATAGCCAATGAGAATGGAGCAGCAGGAAAGCTCTCCGGAGCAGGAGGCGGAGATTGCGGAATTGCTGTATGCTTCAGTAGCGATGTTGTAGAAAAAATAATAGAGGAATGGCAGAACGCAGGGCTCTACCCACTGGATGTAAGCATAGATTATGACGGGGTAAGAGAGGAATGAACGAAATGCTAATTCTCGTCGACAAGAATGACAAGGAAATCGGTTTCGAGGAGAAGGAGAAATGCCATCTGAATCCGGCAAAACTGCACCGCGCTTTTTCAATATTCATTTTCAACCGAAAAAATGAAATGCTCGTGCACAAGCGAAGCACAAAGAAAAAAACATGGCCCGGATTCTGGACCAACGCCTGCTGCTCGCACCCACGAAAAGGCGAAACGACTGATTTTGCTGCGAAAAGAAGATTAAAAGAAGAGCTAGGATTTGCAACAGAGCTTAAGCAGATATCCAAATTCCAGTATGACGCCAAGTATGATGAAAAATACGGAGAAAATGAGTTCGATTACGTTTTTGCCGGTTTTTATGATGGAAAGGTAAATGCTGACAAGAATGAAATTGATGAGTGGAAGTATGTCAATCTCGATGCATTACTGAAGGATATGAGGAATGCGCCAGAAAAGTATACTCCGTGGTTCAAGATAGCGCTACCTAGAGTCGTAGATTATATTAAGAAGAACAATTAGCCTATTTTCCATGTCGCTTTATCCTTGTCACGTAACCGGCTATGCGATTCCTGTCGCGCTTCGAGCCGCCAAGATTAGCATCATTTACAATGGCTTTATTCCCTTCAAAATCGCCTTTACACTCCTTACTGTTCACTATCTGGAACGCAGCTCTCTTTATGTCCTTTGTCCTGATTCTTCCCATGTTTATCGCCTATATCGCTTTTTAAATCTTCACAAAAATTTAAATACATGATTGCAACAGTGGCAAAAACGCCCATCGGAGTATTCGCTTTCTCGGAGAAGGGTGAATTGTTATATTACAAGCTGTTTAGCAGGGACGCGGCAAAAGCGGTTGACGAGTTCCTGTCACCTGCTGAAAACCATATCACTGAGATGAAAGGATATGAGATAAAGGAAGACAGGTCCGGAAGGCTGATAAGAAAGAAAATGCGCGAGTATGCGATTGATTTAGGCTTCGTAAAGAATGATAGCGAGTTAAACGTTTTTCTTTCTGGCTTTGCCCTGATATTGTCGAAAAAGAGGATGAAAATCATTATTGGTCGCGATCGTTTGGTCGTGCAGGCCAGCAATGCTCTCGACGACTTGAATAAGATACATAACCTTTTGCTAGAGAGATTGCGAGAATGGTATTCTCTGCATTACCCGGAGTCAAGACCTGATATTGAAAAAATAATCAAATACGGCAGGCGCGAGAATTTCCCAGATTTCCAGGAATCCACGGGCATCGAAATAAATGGCAATGACGAGCGCATACTGAAAGATTATGCATTGATGATAAAGGATGTTTCTGAAAAAAAGAACGAAATCGAACGTTATGTCAAGGAATCAATGAAGGAGATAACGCCGAACGTATCTTCGCTGCTCGAGCCGCTGCTGGCTGCGCGTTTGCTGGCCCTGGCAGGCTCGCTGGAACGATTGGCCAAGATGCCGTCTTCGACTATACAATTACTGGGCGCGGAAAAAGCATTGTTCCGTCATCTGAAGAAGCAGGGACGCTCACCGAAGTACGGTTTGATATTTATGGATTCTCACATACAGAACGCTAGAAATGAGAACAAAGGCAAGATAGCGCGATTGCTTGCTGCAAAGCTTATGCAGGCGGCAAAGATAGACTTTTATTCCGGACGCTATGAGGAGAAATTAAAAAAAGAATTGGAAGAAGAGATAAAGGCGGTAAAATGAAAGAGATATTTTCAGGCGTTTTTGTTGATGGAAAAAAACTATATACAATGAACTTGGTTCATGGCAGCAGCGTATATGGCGAAAAACTGGTTAAGCATGATGGCAAAGAATTGCGCGAGTGGGTTCCGACGAGAAGCAAACTCGCGGCGGCATTGCTAAATGGCCTGAAAGAATTGAACACAGGAAAGCGGATTATGTATCTTGGTGCATCGACTGGCACGACTATATCGCACGTATCTGATATTGTTGGTGAAGACGGAGTCGTTTATGCCATCGAGTTTGCCGAGCGCGTGTTTAGGAACTTGGTGGAATTATGCAAAAAGAGAAAAAACATAGTCCCTATTCTTGCAGACGCTAGGAAGCCAGAAGAGTACTATTGGGCCGAGGAATGCGATATGGTTTACTGCGATATCGCTGATCCCCAGGAAACGGAGATAGCGATGCGCAACGCAAATGAATTCTTGAAGAAAGGAGGATATATTATGATTGCAATAAAATCGCAGAGCATAGACGTCACAAAAAAGCCGTCGCAAGTCTACAAAGAGGAGAGGGAAAAATTAGTGAAAGCTGGCTTTAGCGTTCTGCAATCAGTGGATTTGGAGCCGTACGAGGAAAAGCATTGCATGATAGTGGCGAAGAAATAATTATTTCAGAGCTTCCACGAGATTCTCCTTGAATGTTTCCCAGTCCTTTATGTTTAATGTCGCTCCTGCTGCTTGTTCGTGGCCGCCGACTGACGCCTTGATATTTCTCGATATTCTTTTGAATATCCTGGCTATATCGATATTCTTGCTCCTGGCGCTCGCATTGAGCTTGCTTCCTATCTTCTGGTACACTAATACCAGTTTGCTTGGGTTTTTTTCGCTCAGCCTCTTGGCTATCTCCGATCTTATGTTGTAATGCGATTTGAGGTTGTAGAAGATGATGTCTCCGATTTTTTCGCTGTTTTCTGCATCCAGCATCACTTCGCTGATTTCTTTTTCTACCAGCTGGAAAGATTCTATGAATTTTTCAACGCCGACCAGATCCTTCGGGTCCTTCACCTTTCCGACGAGATTCGCTATTTCCTCAGACGTAAGCGCTTTCGTCGCCTTTGCTGCAGATATCATATCAGCGATTTTTGCAAACAGCGAATCGTATAAGTCTTCTATTGAGTATCTCTTTTTTATCTCCTCTACCAGATCTTCCGAGTCCTCTATATTGTAATCGCCTATGATGCCTGTCGCTGCTATCCACAGGAATTCTTCTGCATTGAATAATTCTGATAATATTTTGTATACAAGATATGAAGCCGACTGGTATATCTTCGGATTCTTGAACCTCGGATTATAGTGCACGATTCTTGATGAATTCATGTTCCTGGAAATCTGGTGATGGTCAATGATGAGAATGTTTGCAATGTTCGATAATTTTGTTATCACGTTGCTCTGCTGATCGACTGCCAGGTCGAGAAATATTATCTTTGTCGGTATCGTGGTCTGGATTTTTCTGAAAAGATTCTTGTCCGTCGGCATCGGCTGCGATATTATCAACGAATCTTTTCCTATGCTTTCTAGGAATTTGTTCAGCAATGCGCATGCGCACATGCCGTCGGCATCATTATGGAAAACTATGACTACCTCATCATTCTTCTTGATATTTTTCAGGAATTCTACAACACTCATATTTTCTCAATCCCGATGACTATTTTTCTATCATCAAATGCAAGCTCGTCGGTCTTTCCGGAAACTTTGCCGAACAATACCTTTTTTGCTCCGACTTCATTCATGATTTCTTTTTCAAATTTTTTCATTTCATCGCATCCGTTAAGTGTAAGTATTATCTCATCCTTTATCACCAATTTCTCGTTCTTCCGCATCTCCTGAACCTTCCGTATCACTTCGCGCAGCAACGCTTCCTCCCTAAGCGATTCATCCATTTCTATATTCAGGAATACATTCTCATTGTCAAATTCTTTGCATACTTTCAGTCGCGATTCGCCGTATCCGATGTTTTTGACGTTGCACATGTTTCTGAGAATACATTCAAGTCCGGAAAGATTTTTTGTTATTATGATTTCCTTCAGCGGCCACTTGAGCTTTATGTTGTTCTCCTTTCTCATCGTATTTACAAGCTCGACGACCTTTTTCGCGACTGTCATTTTTTCCTCCAGATTCCTGTCTATCATCTTTTTGTTCGGTTTCGGCCAGTCGCACAAGTGCACGGACTTCTTTTCTTTCAATATATTCCGGTAAACGTATTCCGAGAATAGCGGGCAGAACGGTGCGAGCAACGTTGCAAGACTTTTGCTGACTTCGTATAGCGTATGCAGAGCTGCATCGTCCTTTTTATTGCCTATCCAAACTCGGTCACGTATAATTTTTATGTACCACCTCGAGAAGTCATTAACTGTAAAGTCTCGTATATCGACCGCGGCTTTATGGCCGTTGTATTCCTCAAGATTTTTTGTGCAGCTTTCGATTAGCGAATTCAGCCGCGAGAGGAGCCATCTGTCTTCTGCCATGAGTTTTTTCTTTTTTCCTTTGCCTCCATACGTCTTGACGAAGTTGAACGAGTTCTCCATTATTATGAAAGCCTTTGCCACGTCTGCAATCTCGTTCCAGCTGAAATAGAAATCGTCCCACGGAGGCGATGACAAAAGATAAAGGCGCAGAATGTCGCGACTGTATTTCTTTACGATCTCGTCTGGCGTTACGACGTTGCCTTTGCTCTTCGACATCTTTATTCCGTGCGCATCGAGAACGAAACCGTGGAACAGGATATTCTTGAAAGGCGCACGATCAAATGTTATCACGCTCGTTATCAGCTGCGAGTTCCACCAGCCTCGAATCTGGTCAGGCCCCTCTGTCTGGAAGTCGGAAGGCCACATCTTCTTGAATAATGCCTTGTTTTTAGGATAGCCAAGCGACGCCCAAGACGCCAGTCCGGAATCGAACCAGACGTCTAATACGTCAGGTATTCTTTTCATCTTCTTTCCGCACCTGCATTTCATCTCTATCTTATCGATATAGGGTCGGTGGAAATCTTTTGGCACGCGCGGTAGCTCTTTGCGCGAGCCGATAACTTTCGTCGCACCGCATTCGCATCTCCATATAGGCAGCGGGATGCCCCAATAACGCTGACGTGAAATAGGCCAGTCGCTAAGATTTTCAAGCCAGTTATCAAAACGGTTCTTTGCCCAGTCAGGGTACCAGTTGACCTTTTTATTTTCATCGCGCAATTTCTTCCTCATCTTTGTGACAGCGAAAAACCATTGCGGCACCGACAGCTGCAGTAGCGGCGAATCGCAGCGCCAGCACATAGGATAATCGTGCACGACCTTCTCCTCATGCAATAGCAAACCGCGGTTTTTTAATTCGTCCAATATTTTTCTGTCAGCAGACTTCACGAACATGCCTGCATATTCGCCGCATTCTTCATTGTATACGCCCTTCAGGTTCACAGGCGATATTACTGATAAGCCCTTTTCTTTACCGACTCTGTAGTCCTCCTGGCCGTGGCCAGGTGCAGTATGCACCAATCCCGTTCCTTCTTCTAAAGAAACGAACTGCTCGGAGAGAACGACACGATGCTTAACGTCTTTGAGAAATGAAAATATATCCTTCAGCGGATGCTCGTATTCTAAGTTTTCCAATTCTATTCCAGTAATTTTTTCAACAATATGATAATCAACGCATCCTATTTTTTCCATTACTGCGCTAAGACGTTCGTTTGCAAGAATTAACGTTTCATCATTCGTTTTTACTTTAACATATTCCGCATTTGGATTAACCATTATACCTGTATTTGCCGGCAGAGTCCACGGCGTTGTCGTCCATATGACCAAGAAAGTATTATTGCCATTTTTAACCTGGAATTTTACAAATACAGACGGGTCAGAAACCTTCTTGTATTCTATTTCATTATACGCTACCGCAGTCTCGCAGTGCGGGCACACGTGCACAGGATATAGTCCGTGATAGAGCAAACCTTTTTCATACGCTATTTTGAATGTGTGCCACGCGCCTTCTATGTAGTCATTTGTTAACGTCAGGTACGGGTTCGACCAGTCCATCCAGACGCCCAAATCATCAAATTGCCCGTTCATTATATCAATATATTTTGTCGCGAATTTCCTGCACTCTAAAACGAATTTCTCAACGCCTATACGCTCGATGTCAGCCTTCGATCGCATGCCTAATTCTTTTTCCACCTTGTTCTCTATCGGCAATCCGTGCGTGTCGTATCCAGGCTGGTCCCAGACGCTATAACCGCTCATCCTCAAAAAGCGGATATAACAGTCCTTGAGTATCTTGTTCCATGCCGTGCCCATGTGTATCGAGCCGGTCGCGTAGGGCGGGCCGTCCAGGAAGTAGAATTTCCTGCCTTTGCGTTTCCTTGCCTTTTCGTAGATTTTCTGTTTCTTCCAGTATTCTTTTATCTCTAGTTCATTCATACTATCATCCTTGATACTGACAACTTAAGAGATATTAACATGCTTTGCAGTTAATACCTCATAGTATTGTTAAGTTGTCAGTATAATCATCCTTGATTTTTACGTTTAAATCTATTGCAGAATTAGCATTTATCCGCAGGCGCTGGCACTATCCTCGCCGCCAAGTTTACCTTTCCTCAGAACAAGATGCACGTGGCAGTCGTCTTCACCGATGTCCGCTTCTGCCTTGCATTTGCCGACTGTGCCGATAACCTCGCCTTTCTCAATGTGCCTTGTTTTGAACGCGCCTTGCTCACGGCCTTCAAAGTCTATGCAGCCGTAATCAAATTCGTATTCTGACCAGTCATTCTTGTCGTCCTTGCAGTTCTCAAGCTTGTATATTCTGAGCCCCATGCTTCCGCCAGACGCAGTACCGCCGAATACCGAATCGCCTGTTAGCCCTGGACCGATTCCCTCTATTGTGCCGCTGCACGCAGCCTTGACAGGAGTTCCGCACGGCGCAGTGATATCTACTGCCCTGTGCTTTTCATTGAAGTTCATCAGGCACTTTCCGCCTTCGACAGGGTTAAAAACTCCGCCAAGTATTTGGCCAGTCTTTTCTGCCTCCTTCTTTGTTTCCTTGTCTGTTTTCAGTATTCCCAATGGCGGCATCAGCTGGACGATTCTCTTCTTTTTCGGTAAAAACGTATAATCAATCAGCTCAGCGGTTATCAAGTCAGTTTTTGATGTATCTGCTTTGCTCGTTGTGAACTCGCAATAGATTGAGTATATTGTCTTGTATTCATAGGCGATTATGCTGACTTCCTGCTCTAAAGTTAGCGTTGTCGTTTCGCCATCCGTCTCCTGCTTAACGTCTTCAGAGCATTTCAGCCCGTTGCCGATGCTCTTTGGCAGGTTGATTTTTATTTTTGTCCCGCGCGGCAACTTTACATCTCCGTCATCCCTCATGTTAAGGACAGATAAGATAATCATTGTATTCTCCTGGCTGTCATAGAGCGGCTGAGGACCGACGTTAATCGATAATTGAGCTGGAGTAACTTTTCCTATAGCCTGGACAGGCTTGTAGATGTTGCCCTGCTCACGATATCGTCGCTCCCGCTCGGCTTCGCTTGCTATCTCCACGCGCAGCGATGAGTTCGTCGAGTATTTGTAGCTTGTTGTTATAGTCACGGTAGCAGAACGCGGCTCTGCTTCTCTTCCTGCTTCACTAGTCGGCAGCGTCGGCTCGATGTAGCTGAAACTCACCATGTCGCCCTCGCCAGGCATGAGTTTATCCTTGCTTTTTGTCGGCTTCGCCTTGCTGTCATCCTGCTTGCAGTTGCACCTTGGGATGCACTTGCATTCCTGCGTTACTTCCACGTCTTTTGCCATCTCTTCGCCCTTGTTTTCCATGAGAGCGAAGATTGAGAAATACTGCTTTCGCTCAGCGGTCGATATTGAAACAGTCTCTGGCTGCGCATAGAGGTCGGTTATTTCCAGGCCTTTTGGTATATCCAACGGCTTTTCCGGCCTAACGTTCTTCAGTTGCTGCCTTGCATAGTATTCAGTCGGGTCAGTTGCAAGATACCAGACATCCTCGATGTTTGTGCTCACCGCTTTCCATGCGAGAACGAGCGGCGGCTTTATCTGGTCAATAGTGTTCCTGTAGTATACGCTGTACGGTCCCAAGGCAACGTAACCGAACAACAAAATCAGCACGGATAACTGGAATATGAACATGAACCCGCCTGTGTGGTAAAATTGAAATACACCTATGAATATCGCGACTGCCGTCCATATCACCCAGAAAAGGACCATGGGGTATTCTAGCAATGTCTCAGGCCCCATTATCGAAACCATCAGGATCAGCGTGCTGAAGCCTATCAACATCCCAGATACTATATGCGTTAGCCAGTCCATCGGGTTTTTTGACGCCTCCATGTTTAGTATAAACACAAGAAGACCGAGGACTATCGGTCCAACAAAAAAAGCAGGCATTGAGGCATAAACAGCAACATAAGCGCCTATCATTATCCACTGCAAAAATACAAGTAGACCGCCAATAAGCCATGGGCCGAATATAAGCGTCCTGATGTTGTCAAAGAACAGGTGCCATGTGTCAGCCCATGTCATCGCGCCGCTTGAGAAGTCAGCCATACGGTTTGTGAAAAGCCTGAACTTTCCCCAAGCTCTTCTTGCGCCATCCCTGTATAGGTTGCCATAGGCATAAGCCAATCTATCTGCTTCTTCCCTAAGACTTGATTCTATGAAATTTCTATCGCTCTCGCTAACCATTAAAAATTTCACCTGTACTCCAAATCAGAAATTATCTTTGATGCTATTTGCTTTGCTTTAGACCTTAGATTTTCTCTCATCGTATTCAGGGCATATTGCTCATTTTTCGAGGCGTCTAAAAGTTCCACCAGCTCCTTCTTGCATTCTTGATATTCCTGAAATCGTTCGTTAAGCATCTCTTTGATTATAATAGCTTTTTCATTACTGCCACCACCTTGCTGGCCAAGTGCTCCAAGCAATGTTGCTGCGATGCCTACAGCCTTTGCCTGCGGTATCGGTACAGCAGCAGCAGCTCCTGCAATATCAGACAAACCACCGCCTTTTTTTTCCTTCAGAAATTCATCGGCTTTATCCCAGGCATCCTTCAGCGCGTTTTTAGCTTCAGTGGTTTTTTTTATTGAGGCGTTGGTTTTAGCTTTAAGGCCGTTCAGTTCTTTTTCGTATAAATACTTCGCATATGCCCGCAACTCGTTCCTGCCCTGGTTTAATGCGCTCCTCACCTTTGGGTCCTTTATCGCCATTGGTGGCGTCAGTTCGCCGCTCACCCTGCTGAGCTGAGTATGGGAATAACCTTTTCTGCTGAGAACATCCCTTTTCATCTCGTTCGCTTGTTTTGCTGTGATTTTTCCAAGCTGGAGAAGCATGTTAATTTTTTCTATCTCCTTCATATCATCTTCTGTCGGCATTCTCTAACCTCAATGTATCTACTTGTAAAAGCCGCAATAAAAAGTTTTCAGAAAAAGTGGCTGTTAAGCAATATTCACGCAATTCATCAACTCTTCCATAGTGTAGCGCTTGCTCAAGTCCAGTTCAAGATAGTGCCCTTTCGATGCAGTGTGGATTATCAATTGCTTGCCGATTCTATATGGCTCCAGCACAGGCGTATGGCCGACTATACTGATGTCGGTGTGCATCTCCTCCAAGAAATATTCTATATCCTCTTCATCATATGGCGAGTACTTCGCGTCGCTGTAATCCAGTTCCGATGGCCTTGCCCATAACAATGCATAAAATTTATCTCGTGGCGTCAGGACCTTTTCTGCTGTGAAATTTTTGAAGTCGCTTAGTTCTATTAGCTTGTCCGGCGCAGCATGGCTTACAAAAAGGTTACTAGCCTTCACAGCTATTGGCAGTGATTTGAAGAATCTTGTGTATTCCTTCATTTTCTCTTCATGCTTGAACTCGAATTTTATGCCCATTAGGTCCAGAAATTCGCGGTATAAATTTCTATCGCCTTTGAATACAGGCGTTTTTATTATATGGCTCCATTCATGATTACCAAGAAGGATGAACACGTTTTTCGGATAGCGGCTTTTAAGGTGAATCATCGTTTCCACGAGCTCGATTGATTTGTCGCGCTTGCCGTACGAATGTATGAAATCTCCGCAGCAGACAAAATAATTACCCATGCCCAGGTTCATCATCAGCTTTGACTTTTCCATTATTCTCTTGAATAAGTCAATGTCGCCATGCAAATCGGTCACCAGAATTAACCTACCGCGCCTTGGCAGTTCGATTAGCATATTAAGAGTTAGTCAGAAATGATAAAAAGCTTACTTATTTAATAAGTTATCTCAAGGTTCTTTATCGCGAAAACAGAATCATCAACGGATTCGATGATAACACTGTTCACGCCTACAGCAACATTGCTCTTTCCGAACGGGAATGAATAACCGCTTTCTCCAAGCTTTTGGTATTCGTTGAATAACACTTTGTCACCAAAGACAATCTTTGCTGAAACGCCCCCTGTTCTTGTTATGTTCACTACATCGAATTTTATTTTCCCATTCTTTAGCGAGTCATACGTATCTTTTGTCACTGTGAAATTTTTCTCCACTTTCTCATCGGTCCTTGTCGTGTAAACAATCGTTACGACCGCTTTTCCTGAGAACTTTGAATAATTGCCAGCTCTCAAAACTAGAACATTTGGCCCGAACTTTATGTCTGATTTACCAAATTTAACCGAGTCTATCTCGCCTGAATATATGTTTTTTCCGTTCAACTCCGCGATGAAAGTTCCTCGTGCCTCTGCAATGCCGAAATCTACTCTTCCGCTCTTGAACGTCTGGTACTCGTCTATAATGTCAAAGCTTAGGCTGTTCATTTTTTCCGAGAAGCTGTCGACTGTTATCTCGACGTTCCTGAGGTCATAAAGCGAAGGCGCCCATATCTTCCATCCAGAGCTGAGCGTGAATATCTCAAGAACCATATCATCAGCCAATAGTTCCTTTGGCACAGATATCTCATACTCTCCTTGCAAAATGCTCTTGCTTTCGATGACATTGTCAGTTATCTTTATCACCAGCGATTCATAGTTGTTCGTCCTCGCGACCATGAAATTCAGCGTCAGCCTTACAGGCTTGTCCGCTTTTATGTTGTATTTTATGGAACTGCTGCCGAAAAGAAGGCCGTTGTATACCTCCTTGTCGCCAACGTTGTGCGTTTTGTTCACACGCATGTTGCCGACATCAAAATCAAGGCTGTATGGCCGGTTGACATCAAAATCCTTCGGCCCGACTAGCAGCGCGCCAGTTAGGTTCTTTTCTTCAATTGTAGGTTGGGTAGTGATCTCCCGTGTCTCTGTCTGCGGTATGACAGAAATCGCCATCATCGCGGCTATTGCAACGAGTCCTATTATCAGAAATATGACAAATTCATTAGCCATAAAACTATTATGATTCTGGAGATATAAATCCTTAACCAGACTACTATACGCAATGAACAGGTTTGAGATTGCTTACAAGCTTGTAGAAGAATTCGGCAAGATATGCCCTGCTGATTCGAAGTGCGGTTCATTTTGCGAATTATCGGAGTTCGCCATTTTCCTGCCAGAAGAATTCGAATATCTGGTAAAAAGGAACAAAATAATCGGCGGTGAAAGAAAGAGATTTTCCAAGCTTTTCAGAGTTAATGGCAAAGAGGTATACATACAGCCTGCAGACGGGCAAAGCTGTCCGTTCTACAAACACGGAAGATGCATCAACCGAAATGCGAGACCTCTAGATTGCAGAACCTATCCAGTGATGCCGTGCTTAAAAAACGGAAAACTATCCGTAAAACTAGCAGAACGATGTTTTTTGTTTAAACAGAATAAAATTACAAAGAATATGGTAAAAAAAGCCCTTATGGTATGGAAGTTGGTAAACCCACCGAACTGGTGGCTGGAGATATACGAAAAATTATGCGAGGGGCCGGATTCGAACCGACGAACCCAATCCTCAAAAACGCGAAGAAACTGACGACAGTGATCGTCTTTTTGTCTCTGCGTTCTTTCTAAGGGACAAGATCTTGAGTATCGCTATCATTTGACACAGCTACACGGCCAATCGTGTATGTGCTTCAAGACTCAAAATGCCTTGCGCCTTTGGCCGCTTGGCTACCCTCGCATGAGTGTTGATTATTAATAACAAGGCAAAATTTAAA
>JAZDNV010000021.1:0-21211 GCA_043799385.1 Candidatus Aenigmatarchaeota archaeon
GACCTGGAAGGCGAGCTCGGCATAGAGAGGAGGGGCGCAGAAGCAATCGAAGACGCTGGCGTCAGAATAAAAGACACGCTCATGGGAGGACCAAACGCGATAATATACCTCATAGAAAGAAAGGACAGGCCGAAATCAGAAGTCGCATTGTACAGGGAATTTCTTGCTGGCGGCAGATACTGATACAAAACTTTTATTAACCTTTGCTTCAATTTATAGCATGCTTGATTTGATTTCGTTTGTTATCTTCATATTAGTCATAGCTATTCTCATCTATCGCGACAGGGCTAAAGTAAAAAGAGATGGCATACTTCTTATCAGGAGAACGAAGAAAGGAAGGAATTTCATAGACAACGTTGCAAAGAGCCATAAAAAATTCTGGAATTATTTCACCACCTTCGGAATAATAATCGCGATTATCGCTTTGATTATCGCAACCGTGTACATACTCAATGCATCTTTTGATGTTGCGACAAAAAAGACAAAGGAAGGGGCGGTCAGGCTTCTTTTGCCTGGTCCGGTTTCATCGCCAGTCGGCGACGTTCCGGCAGTTTTCATAATGCCGTGGTGGATATGGGTCATCGGCGTCATAATAGTTATGATACCGCATGAGTTCATGCACGGAATCGCATGCAGGATAGAGAACATCAGGATAAAATCAGTCGGCTGGTTACTACTATTGTTTATTCCTGGCGCTTTCGTCGAGCAGGACGATGAGCAACTAAAAAAGAAAAAGGTAATAACGAAGCTGAAGGTCTATGCAGCCGGCAGCTTTGCCAATATCGTAGTCGCATTTATAATCCTGATCATGCTAAGTTTTTCGCAGCCGTCGCCGATAGTAGGCTCGTCATTCGCCCTGATAAACAATTCGCCTGCATATAACGCGAGTCTGGCAGGAGCGATAACAGAGATAGATGGAAAAGTCATTCATAGCGCCAGCGATATGAACGATGCGTTGCTGGCGCACAAGCCATACGATGTAGTCGAGATAAAGACTGCAAGAACCGTTGATGCCATTCCAATATTCAATTTCAACGTCATGCCCGACCCAGCGTTTGTTGCCGACATGAAGAATATAACTGTACACAAAGTCGCATTAGGAAACCATCCGAACGAAACCGGACGGGCGTATCTTGGCGTCTATGGCCAGAGTTTTGTGCCAGTAGTTGAGTCGAGCATATTTCTGCCAATCTACCAGGTTATGTTCTGGGCTTTCTTATTCTCGCTTGGCATCGGTTTGGTTAATCTGCTACCTATAAAGCCGTTGGACGGCGGGCTGATAATGGAAGAAATCGTCTGCAGGTTTGTCAAAGGCAGAAAAGGGAAAAATATTGTTAAGGCAGTATCGATTCTGTTGTTGATGGCGCTGTTATTCAACATAATCGGGCCAATACTGCTATCGCTCTAGTATGCCTTTGCCACGTAGACGACATGCTTCGCTGGCTTTCCGCATATAACACAATTCCCAGTCGGTTTCTCTTTCACGAGCTTTGCGCCCCTTATCTCGGCATGCAGTTCTTTCTCAATCTTTTCAGCACATTTTTCGCCGTCTTTTTCCATCGAACAGAAGTTTATGCCCACCAATCCGCCGTTCTCAATGTTTTTAGAAATTTCTTGGAACGATTTTGCATTCCTTATTCTTGATTCAAAATTTTTTCTGGCTGTCTCTTTCAAGTTTTTATAAATGACGTCAAGCATCTCTCCGACTTTTTTTGCATCTTTCAGTATTATTTTCTCTCCAGTATCGCGCCTCACTGCTATGAATTGTTTCTTTTCAATATCCTTCGGGCCTATCTCTATTCTAATAGGGACACCTTTCATCTCCCACTCATGGAACTTGAAGCCCGGACGGTAACCACGCGAATCGATTCTTGCACGAAGACCGAGCTTCTCAATCTCTTTCAGTATATTTTTCGCCTCTTTTTCCACAAGCTCTTCCTTCCCCTTGATAGGTATAGGTATTACAATAACTTGTGTTGGAGCAACAGGCGGCGGAAGAATCATACCTTTGTCGTCGCCATGAACGGAGATTACAGCACCGACGATTCTCGAGACGCCTGGTCCGTAGCATGTCTGATATGCATACTCGCTATCGCCTTTTTCATTTGCGAACTTTATGTGGAAAGGCTTTGAAAATTTCTGGCCAAGATTATGAGTCGTTGCTACTTGCAACGTCTTGCCGTCAGGCATTATCGTATCGTATGCATATGTCTTTTCAGCGCCAGGAAACTTGTCCCATTCAGGCCGCTGCAAGAGCATGAAAGGAAGACCTAGTTTTTCAGAAAGAACTTTTTCAGTTATAGCCATATCTTCTTTTACCTGCTTCTCAGCGTCTTCGTTAGTTTTCTGCACCGTATGCGCTTCGATCCAGAAGAATTCCCTGCCGCGAAGAAGCGGTTTTGTCATCTTCGTTTCGTATCGGTAAATCTGCGCGCACTGGTATAATTTCAGCGGAAGATCAGTATGTGAACGAATCCACAGAGAATACATGGGATAGAAGGCTGTCTCTGACGTGGGCCTCAGAAGCAGCCGCTCATCCAGCTTGTTCTCTCCTGCATGGGTTATCCAGAAGACCTCTTTCTCAAAGCTCTTGACATGCTCTGATTCTTTTTTCAAATTGCCTTCCGGTATCAGTACAGGAAAACTCACAGGATTGTGGCCGGTTTTCTGCAATTCCTCTTCCAATGCGTCAAAGATTTGATTTATTACAAACATTCCCCACGGCTTGTAGACAACAAAACCTTTCACAGGATATCTTTTATCGACGATATCGCACTTGTCCATTACTTCCAGATACCATTCGCTAAAATCATCACTTCTTTTCGTCTTTATGCCAAGTTCCTCGCTCATATAAATCTTATCTGCTCTCTATTTTTTATGTATTTCCATCACGTCCAGGTCCTTGCATTCGCACTTCTGCCCGAGCAATGAAGAAATGCTAGGTACCGTTCGTCCTTCATCGCCTGATATGAGTTCCTTTACGTATAATCCTGCCTCGCCGCGGACTGTGAGCAAGAATTTTTTTCTGTTCACGAATTTAGTTTTTATTGATATTACTTTTCTTTTCCTTAGCTTGTCTGCTCGGCGATGCAACACGCGTCTTGGCGTTTTCTGCCTTATCTCGCCGACAATCGCATTCAATCTTTTCAGGTCTTTCTTTTCTATTTTTTCGCAAATCACGATGCAATGATAAGTCTTGTCAAGTTTAGATTCCTTTATCTTCCGCACCTCGACTATATCTGAAAAACGCACGTTTCTTATTCGCACAGCTTTTGCGATTTTCTTCGCGAACTTTTTAAGGTCTATATCGCGGACCTTGGGTGCGATTATCTCAAGAACAAAGGGGCGCCACGCAAGACATCGCGCATCTATATCCTCTCTGCCGAGACCGTGCAGCTTGTGAGCGCTGCCGCGGGTTGCGAGCATGTACGGCTTTGCGGTTATCTGTTCTATCGATGTTTTGTACTTTCCAGACGGCCATCGGGTCTGCGGTATGCCGCGAATCAGTTTTTGGTATTCACCGTAAATGAAAATCGGGTTTATCTCTGCGTCAACGCTGTTCTTTGATATGTTGACAATAAAATTGACGTCAGGACTCTTAAGATTGCATTTTTTCTTTAGTTTTTTCTCGATGCGCTTTCCGATCTCGCGGTTTATCTCCGCTTTCAGCGGCTCGCAGTAATCGATACCGACGCTCTCCCACAAATCCTCCTCTTGTGCCGTAAGCTCTGAGGATAATTTTGTACCGATAAGAAATGTTTTGAATTCAAAATTTGATCTCTTTTCTATTTTTTCAATCCACTTATCCAGATTTTTGAAAAAATCGTCGCAAATCACGCATTTCCCTTCCTTTATTTTTTTCTTTATCTCAAGATTATGAAATTTATAATCAGCGAAGTTAGATAAATCAAGTCCGCTTTCAAAATTCTCATTGTCAATGCTCATCGCAACAATTGCACGGATAATTTTTCCGCGCTCCTCGTTGCCATAGCCGCTCAATAACTGCGCGAACTGGCGACCGAGGCAGTGGTCGCATATCGGTTGCAATAGAATCTTATTCGCCTTTTCTAGG
Organism: Candidatus Aenigmatarchaeota archaeon; assembly: GCA_043799385.1. GTDB lineage: Archaea > Aenigmatarchaeota > Aenigmatarchaeia > GW2011-AR5 > GW2011-AR5 > JAZDNV01. The sequence goes on from JAZDNV010000021.1 coordinate 4,073, forward strand.
ACGTTCATAAGAAATCATTCATAATTAATGATTAAAAACCTACTCGCTGATAATCAGCGCACTAAACTTGTATATTTTCGCTCGCGGGTCAAGCCACATGTCTGTTGTCAGACCGGCTTTAATGCACAGATTATCTAAGAAATCCTTTTTGCCCGGAATCTGCTCCCAGACCTGCGGCAGGAACAACCCTTCGTAGGGACCGTATCTGATTATCAAACCATCTTCCTTGGTTATTTTTTCCAGATATTCTTCCGGACGGTTGACCATTATCATCTCTGGTTCGGTCAATATGGATATTTCGATTTTTATCTTTTTCAATTCCTTCTCGCTCAGCGGCGGAAAACGCGGGTCTTCGCACACTGATTGCGCCGCATCGATGAGTGCGTCGATTACCGATTTGACAGGATACGGCAAACCGATGCAGCCACGCAGCTCATTATTCTTGTTTATCGTGCAGAAGATGCCGTGATTCTCGTTGAATTTTTGAGGATAGCTGTACGGTTTTTCTATTCGTTTTCTTTTCACAACGTTCTCTATCGTGCTGCGGGCAAGCGAAAGCAGAAACTTTTTGTCCTCATCGGTTATGGTCAGCGACATTAATAAGAATTAGAACCAAGGCTTTTATTTCTTTCTTTTTTTGGCCTTCTTTTTTATTTTCCTCTTTTTTCCAAATTTCAAGAAGTTGAAAACGCTCTTCTCCTCGTTTTCCAGCTTCCTTTCTGTGCGCTCAAGACGTTTCTCAATTCTTTTCAGCCTGCTCACCTCGTATGCTAAGTAGAACAAAAACAGCGCTACTAGCACGAGCAGGAATAAAAGCAAATCGATTACAGGAAGGTATATCATTCAATCACGCATAATACTTGATTCCGAGTATTAAAATAATTATCATCGTGTATATTAAAATTATAGCATCAGCTGCTCCTGCACCTAGAACGCTTATTGTCGTTGATTTTTCCAGTAAAATGTCACCGGACACGACCCTTGCGTTCACCTTGTAATCGCCGATGGGAACATTGTATGGTATCTTGAAATTCACGGTTCTTGTTATCGATTTTTCTTCCTGGAGATAGCCAAAACCTTCCTCCACAAGTATTTGCTCGGTCTGCATGCCTTTGCTGATCGATGTTTTTTCCGGTATCTCCGTCTGCAGGATTGCGCCGTCTACTATAGCGTTTTCAGGGCTAAGAACGACAACTTCCATCTCTGCATTGCTAATCAGTCCAAATGTCTTCAGCTCGACAAATATTGTCCCGCTCTCGCCCGACTGGTATAAACCGCGGTCAGTGAAGACATTTAGTTCTGGGACTTTGGCTATGGCAAATGATACCAAGAACAATACGAACATCAGATAAATTTTCTTCATGATAATAATTGGTCGCCCAGTATTTATATTTTGAGAAGTAAAATAGCGGGGAGAGGATTTGAACCTCCGACCTTCGGGTACCCCTTCTTTGGTCAAACTTTCTTTCTAAGAAAGTTTGTTATGGGCCCGACGAGCACTCCAGGCTGCTCCACCCCGCTGGTCAATAATTTCGGCATTCATTTTTAAATAGCTTATAAATCAGTTAATATTCGGATAGATTGACTATGAAGATTCTCGGCATTGATGAGGCAGGCAAGGGACCCGTCATCGGACCGCTAGTCATCTGCGGCTATCTGGTCGACAGCAGAAATCTTAAAAAGCTGGAAAGACTTGGCGTAAAAGACTCGAAATTGCTCAGTGCGAGAAAAAGAGAATCGATGATAAATGATTTGCAAAAGATTGCCGACGACTTCATATTGATTAAGATGTCGGCGAAAGAAATCGACAGGATGAGGACGATTACAAATCTAAATAAATTAGAGATAGCGAGAATCCAGGAAATTATAAACATGCTCGATGCGGACAAAGTAGTGATAGACGCCTTCGAGGCGAATGTGAAAAAATTCAACGAGCAGATATCAAGAAAAGTGAAAAACAAAAAAACAAAAATAATCACCGAGAATTTTGCAGACAAGAATTACCTTGAGGTCGGCGCTGCATCGATACTGGCAAAGGTTAATCGCGACAACGAGATATATGAACTGCAGAAAGCATACGGCGACTTCGGTTCAGGCTACCCGTCTGATGAAATGACTATCAGCTTTTTAAAGGATTGGATTAAAAAGAATAAAGAGTTCCCAGACTGCGTAAGGAAAAGCTGGATGACAATACAATGGATAATGGAAGAAGTCGAGCAAAGTGATTTGAAAAGGTTTTCGCAATGAAAATCAGGGAATATTTTGATTTGGAAATGAAGTCGACAGTGATTCATGCAGTAGTCGGTTGCATAGCCGGTTACATATCGTTTCTGATAAACCAGCCGAATATAGGTTTGATTGCTGCAATGGCGTTGCTGATCGCTACGACTCTCTCAACAAAGACGCTGTTCAAAATAAAAAAGGAACTCAAATGGTGGTTCGGAAACGGGATAGTCGTGTATCTTTTCCTATGGATTATTGTGTGGACCATATTCTACACGATTAGACTAAGGGCAACACTACCGTGAACGATATGAGAATTTATTCTAATGAATTGCAAGGAATGGACGGAAAGAAAGTCACGATTGCTGGGTGGCTGCGCACGATAAGGGATATCGGCAAGACAAAATTCCTGATAGTTGCCGACCGTTTTGGCAGCGTGCAGATAGTCGTGAAGAAAGGGGAGGTCAGCGATGACGTTGAAAAAAAAGTCTCCCCATTGAATCGAGAGGACGTTTTGTCGGTAAGCGGCATCGCGAAGGCGAGCAAGCAGGCGCCGAATGGCATTGAAATATTTCCTGAGGGCATCGAGATACTTGCAAAGGCCGAGACGCCGCTGCCCATTGAAACTGATGAAAGAATCAAGTCCAACCTTGATACAAGGCTTGATTACCGCTTCTTGGATTTGAGAAAACCGGAGAATCGTGCAGTATTCAGAATTAAAGACGTAATCCAGAGGAATTTTGTAAGGTATCTTGAAGAGCATGGCTTTATTCTGGTGAATACGCCAGTAATTGTCGCTGCTGCAACAGAGGGTGGAACCGACCTGTTTCCGATATCCTATTTCGAGAAAGAAGCCTTCCTGGGTCAGAGCCCGCAATTATACAAACAAATCCTTATGGCATCCGGCCTTGACAAAGTCGCTATCATTGTCCCGGTTTTCCGGGCCGAAGAGCACGACACGAGCTTCCATTTGAATGAATCGATACAGATGGACATTGAAACAGCCTTTGTAAAAGACGAAGAGGATGCACTTAGATACCTAGACGGCGTAATAGGTTTTATTTATAAAAAGGTAAAGGAAGAATGCAAGGAAGAGTTAGAATTATTGAACAAAGACTTGGTTGTTCCTGAATTGCCAATAAAGCGATTGACATATGATGAAGCGATTGCAATCGCCGAAAAAGAAAAAATAAAAATCAAATGGGGAGAAGACCTGACGCCAGAAGCTCAACGGGCGATATGCAAGCATCACAATCCGGTCATAATAAAAAAATGGCCGACAGATGTCAGGGCTTTCTACGCGATGCCTGAGCCAGGCAACAGGAAAATATGCAGGGGATATGATCTGCTGATAGACGGCGTAGAGGTCTGCTCCGGTGCGCAGAGGATACATGATTACAAAGAATTAGTGGATGAGATGAAAAGAAGGAAGATGAACCCGAAAAATTTCAAATTCTATCTCGATGCGTTCAGATACGGAATGCCTCCTCACGCAGGCTGGTCGATCGGCCTTGAGAGGATTACGATGATAATGACAGGCCTGAAGAATATCCGTGAAGTGGTTTTGTTCCCAAGGGACAAGAAAAGACTTTCACCATAAAATTTATATACCAGGACAACAATGAATAATCATGGCAAAGAAAACCAAGTCTAAGAGGTCACGATTAACAGCAGAAGAGATTCACCTTGACAAGCATGACGAGGAGAAGGTGCTGTTATTCACTGCCGGAATCCTGTTTGGCATCGGTTCTGCTGTAACTGTTCTGAAAAACCCGTTCTGGTACACCGGCATGGTCGCAGTGGTTATCGCAGCGATACTGATTTTCGTTGAAAAAAGACAGGAATTCAGATAGTTCAGAACGCGCAGCGGTTAACGTGATTAATTTTTAAATCATTCTACCCAATTATGATTCATGACCTCAATTGAGATAACCTTTCTCGGCACGACCGCTGGCGTTCCGACGAAAAACAGGAACCATTCGTCCATTTATTTGAAATACAAGAGCGAAAACGAGTTCTGCTTTCTCTTCGATTGCGGTGAAGGTACTCAAAAGCAGATATTCTCTTCTGACCTTAACTTCATGCGCCTCAACGAGATATTCATAACGCACTGGCACGCTGACCATTTCGCTGGTTTGTTAGGCCTCATCGAGACGATGAGCCTGGAAAATCGGAATAAGCCGCTGTACATATTCGCGCCCGAGGCAGAAAAATTTGTTCCAATGCTATTGAATCTTGGTTATTCAACTAAGAAGTTCCACATAGTCCCGAAAAATGTCTGGTTCGAAGGCACCCACGTACAAAAAATATATGACAACGACGAGTTCTCTATCGCCTCGATACCTGTGAAGCACGGAATACCCGCTGTCGCGTACGCTTTTGTCGAAAAGGACAGGATAAAGATAGACAAGGAAAAGGCAAAAGATTTCGGTTTGCCATCGCAAGGTCAGATATACAAGAAGATAAAGGATGACGGCAAAGCGGTTTTCAAGGGAAAAGAGATACGGTTAGAGGATATATCCCTTGTGGAGAAAGGCAAGAAAGTAGTATATTCAGGTGATACACTGCCTTGCAAGAATATAGTTACGATTGCAAAAGATGCTGACCTGCTCATACACGATTCAACGTATTTCTCCGAGGAGCAGGAGAGCAGGCACGCGAGTTTCGAAGAAGTCGTCAAGATATCAAAAGAGGCGGACGTAAAAGAAGTGGTGCTGACCCATATATCAAGAAGGTATCAGGATTACGACGACCTGATGGAAAAAATAAAGAAGCATCAGAACTTCAGGATTGCAAAAGACTTTATGACGGTTGTTGTGTGATTTTCTCATGGAATGGCATAAGTCAGAGATAAAAGACGTATTTGAGTCATTGCATACAGGCGAGAACGGCTTAACGTCGGATGAAGCCAAGCAGCGGCTGCAAAAATACGGTCTGAACCAGATAGAAGAAAAAAAGAAGACGTCCGACATTGTCCTTTTTCTCAACCAGTTCAGGAGCGTGCTCATATCAATACTTATAGTTGCAACGGCAATCTCTGCGTTCCTTGGAGAGATTCTTGATGCAGCTGTTATTTTTATCATAGTGGTTATGAACGCCTTTCTCGGATTCTTCCAGGAGAAAAAAGCGGAAAAAGCACTGGAGGCGTTAAAGAAACTGGCTGCACCCAACGCCGAAGTTATGAGAGGAGGCATGAAAAAAATCCCAGCAAGCGAGATTGTACCAGGAGACATAATTATATTGAACGTCGGCGACCGCGTGCCTGCTGACTGCAGGATAATCGATAGCGTGAATTTGAAAGCCAACGAATCAATACTCACAGGAGAATCATTGCCTGTAGAAAAATCGACGACAACAATAGGCAGAGACGTTCCTGTTGCCGAGAGGAGCAACATGATTTTCTCAGGAACATGCATCGTTTACGGCCGCTGCAGGGCAGTCGTTGTCGAAACAGCAATGCAAACGGAGTTCGGCAAGATTGCAAAGATGCTTCAAGTAGCGGAAGAGAAAACGCCGCTGCAGGAAAAATTGGCAATTCTTGGAAAGCAGATAGGATTGATAATAGTTGCGATATGCGTTATTGTGTTTGTTTCCGGCTTCGCGTTGGGCGGAGAGATAACAGAGATGTTCCTAACTGCTGTAACGCTTGCGGTCGCGGCTATTCCTGAAGGATTGCCAGCAATCGTCACAATAACTCTGGCGATTGGCTTGCAGAAGATGGCAGGCAGGAACGCAATAATAAGGCGTCTTCCTGCAGTAGAGACGTTAGGCTGCGCGACCGTGATATGCACAGACAAAACGGGCACATTAACAATGAACGAGATGACTGTCAAAAAAATCTACGTCAATGAAAAAGTGTTTGATGTAACAGGCGAGGGCTACGGCATTAATGGCAAGATATTGTTTGCCGGCAAGGAGATAAGGTCAGACAGCATTGAGCTGCTGCTTAAGACAGGGTTGCTATGCAATGATTCAGAACTTGAGAATAAGATTGGAGACCCCACAGAACTGGCGCTGCTCGTTTCTGCAAGAAAATACGGCCTTGAAAACACGCAGGCAAAGAGGACGAACGAAATACAATTCGATTCTGAAAGGAAGATGATGTCAGTTTTAGTTGATGGAGCAATTTATGCAAAAGGCGCGGTCGAAGAAGTACTGAAGAGATGCTCGCACTTCTACAAGGACGGAAAAACATTGCCGTTGATGGAGAGCGACAGGAGGAAAATAATGGAGACGAACCATTCTTTCGCATCGACTGCGTTGCGCGTTCTTGCATTTGCATTCAGAGAATCAGATGAATTGAAAGAAGAGCGGTTGATATTCATTGGTCTGCAGGGAATGATAGATCCGCCCAGGGCAGAAGCAAAGGATGCGATAGAGAGATGCAAACTTGCAGGTATAAAGGTAGTGATGATAACCGGAGACCACAAAGACACTGCTACTGCGATTGCCAAGGAGCTGAACCTGCTCGATGGAAAGGTTTTGACAGGCGAAGAGCTTAATGCGATGAGCGATGAAAAATTCTATTCTATCGTCGATGACATTTCTGTTTATGCGCGCGTTTCGCCTGAGCATAAGGTCAGGATCACTGAAACGTTGAGGAAAAAAGGAGAGGTAGTTGCGATGACAGGCGACGGCATAAACGATGCCCCAGCGCTGAAGAAATCAGACATAGGCATAGCAATGGGCATCACAGGAACAGACGTCTCGAAGGAAGCGAGCGACATGGTGCTTGCTGACGATAATTTCTCGTCTATAGTTAATGCAGTCGAGGAAGGCCGCGGCATCTATGACAACATAAAGAAATTCGTCTACTATCTTCTCGCATGCAATTTCGGCGAGGTCCTCGTGATATTCGTGGCAATAATTTTATCCATTGTGACAGGCTCAGCGATACTTCTTCCATTATTGCCATTACAGATACTCTGGATGAACCTCCTCACTGATGGATTGCCAGCACTGGCGTTGGGCGTAGAGCAAAAAGAGCCTGACATAATGAAAAGAAAACCAAGGGACCAGAAAGAGAAGATACTGAACAAAAACTCTTTAGCTTTCATCATATTTGTAGGAGCAATTATGTGCGCAGGAACGCTGTTTTCATTCTACACAGAACCGAATATCGATAAGGCAAGGACACTTGCCTTCACGACATTGGTCATGTTCCAGCTGTTCTTTGTTCTCAGCATGAGGTCAAGCGCTCCTTTAATAAAGGTCGGAATACTATCGAACAAGAAGCTGCTCCTGGCAATAGCAGTATCAGTCGCTTTGCAGGCGGCAATAATATATATGCCGTTTCTGTCAGCCGCGTTCAAGACAGTGCCGCTCAGCTTTATCGACTGGCTAGAGATAATCGCAATATCCGCATCTATTTTTGTAGTACTTGAAATTAAGAAATTTATATCTGGCAAAAACAAATAGAATCATGGAACTGAAGAGAACGATTGATCGCAAGACATTGCTTTTTTTAAGCCTTAATGCGATGATAGGCACCGAGATATACTTCCTGCCTGCGATGGTTGCTGCGATGGCAGGACCTGCTTCTATATTGTCATGGATCGGTTTTGCAGTCGTAGCTGTTTTAATCTCATGCTATTTCGCCGAGCTTGTTTCCATGTACCCGAAGGCCGGCGGCGTCTACGAGTACACGAAACGCGCGTTTGGCGAATTTCCGTCTTTTATGATTGGCTGGTCGGCATGGATTGTCGCGAGCATAAGCATCTCCATGTTCATAGTCGGTTCGTTGCGCTATCTCTTTCCGGATTTTCCGATGATTTTTTACATAGCGTTGTCAACGTTTTTCATAATAATATTCAACTACGTGAATTATCGTGGAATCGACGTAAGCTCAAAACTGCTCCTTTTCTTCGGCACCATGACGGTATTCACATTGGCTATTATAATAGTTCCAGGCATACCGTCCATAAATATAAGCATTACTTCCTTTTCGTCGCTGCCGATGATATTCCTGGCAATGTTCTTCATCTCCGAAACATTTTTCGGCTGGGATGGCGTAACGTATCTGGCAGAAGAGGTCAAAGACGCTAGAAAAGTCATCCCGAAGTTCCTTGTACTGACGACGGTCATATCCGCCATCCTGGTCATAGCAACAGTTCTAGTATGTTTGAGCCTTTCTGACTGGAAAACGTTTTCAAGCGAAAAGGCGCCGCTGACATTCATAGCAACAAGAATATTCGGCGATGGTTTTGCAAAGATTTTTTCAATTCTTGTATTCATACCGATGATGGGCACTGCTGTCGCGTGGATAATATCGTCACCGCGGCTTCTGTTCGCAATGTCGCGCGACAAGATACTGGTGCCACGCTTTCAGAAAATCCATAAGAAGTATAAAACGCCGCACCAAGCCATACTGTTCCAGGCAATAGCAACAATAGTGATAACCATAATAGCCCTTGGAAATTATGAAATGCTCCTGTCCATGTCAATACCTCTGTGCATAATAGTATACACGCCCGTACTTCTAGCCGTGACGAAATTGCGGATAACCGAGCCAAAGCTTAAAAGGTTCAGGGCTCCGTTCGGAAAAATCGGGCCGATATTGGTTATTATTTTATTGTTTGCCTTGCTCGTGTCATGGCTTCTGCAGGTAAACGAGGCAGTGTCGATATTCGCCCTGGTTCTGATGCTCGTCTTTTTCGGCATACCATTCTACATACTGATAAAGCTTCAGACAGACAGCAGGTTCATAGAAAAATTCTTTGACAAGATTTCATGGCTTCACAACCTGGCGTTTCCTGTATGGTACGGAAAGAAGGAGATAAGGAGCGTATTGAGCAAAATAAAAATCAAGAAGGGCGTCATACTGGATTTCGGTTGCGGATCTGGTTTCACGACACTCGAACTCGCAAAACGATACAGGGACAACGCAAGGATAGTTGCTTTAGATTTGAGCGAAGTCCAGCTCGAACGAGCAGCGAAAAAGATAGAAAGGGCGATGGAAATCTCGAATGTCATTTTCCTGAAGCATTCCAAAATGAAATTTGAATGCAAATGCTTTGACGCCGTTACTGCAGTGGGCGTTCTTGAGCACTTAGAGAAGCCGGAGAAGACTTTAGGCGACATATTCAGGTTCCTGAAGCCTGGCGGTTATTTCTCTTTCCTTTCCTTTGGCAAGAGCTTTGGCATACCTGCGCCTGAGTTTTTGAGAAGTGAAGAAGAGATAAGAAATCTGTTTAAAAAAATCAGAGTTGAAGTGAATATTCGCAGAGAAAAAAAGCGTTTCGCGGAGTACTGGTACATATGGGGAAGAAAACCGAGATAACAAGGCATTTTGTCGCTACAGTTTATGTAATCCACGACAACAAGGTTCTGCTGACTTTTCATAAGAAAATAAAGAAATGGCTTCCGCCAGGCGGACACATAGACGAAAATGAATTACCGGACGAAGCGGCATTGCGTGAGGTGAAGGAAGAGACAGGTCTTGATGTGGAAATAATATCAGACAAGGAGCCGAGGCTGTCAAATATCGCAACTCCATTACATCGCCCTGAATTCGTGCAAATGGAAGATGTGGATGGCCATCAGCATATTGACTTGCTCTATCTGGCTGTGCCGAAAACGCATGATCTGAAAATAAGCAGCGAGTCCGAAGATGTGAGATGGTTTTCTCTTCACGAGATGAAGGAAAACGTTCCATCAGAAATCCGCCACCATGCAAATAAAATGATTAAAAAGCTAGCAAAGGAATAATAATAAAGTGATTTCATGGAGATGAAGGTAACGCCCTGGGAAGTGTCAGGAAATATAGATTACGACAAGCTGATAAAGGAGTTCGGCATCCATCCGTTGCGGGAATTGCCTGACATCTTTAACAAGAACGTGCTTTTCAGGAGAAAGATAATATTTGCGCACAGGGACATACAGAGAGTCCTGGAAGCGATAAAAAACAAGAAAAAATTCATCGTTATGACCGGACTAATGCCTTCTGGAAAATTTCATCTTGGTCACATGCTTCTCGTTCAGGAACTGCTCTTCTTCCAGAAACTAGGCGCAAAGCTGTACATAGCTGTCGCTGACCTGGAGGCGTACAATGCAAGACAGAAGAACCTGGAAGAGCTAAGGGATGTGGCGATAGAGCAATATCTTCTAAATTATATCGCGCTAGGGCTCAAGCCTGAGAACTGCGATTTCTATTTCCAGAGCGAGCGTTCCACGAATGCGAGAAAGTCGAACGCATACTATCGGTTGGCTTCGAATTTCTCGCGCTATGCAACATTCAACGAGTTCAAGGCAATATACGGCGAGATAACGCCTGGTAAGATGAACGCATCCATGCTCCAGGCGTCTGACATGTTCCACGCGCAGCTGCCTGAATTTGAAAGCGTGGCACCAGTTCTCGTGCCAGTTGGCATTGACCAGGACCCGCATCTCAGGATAGCAAGGGATATCGGCTCAAGATTCAAGGACCATAGGTTCGAGCAGATAAGTTCGACCTATCATGTGTTTCTGCCGTCGCTAAGCGGAAGTGGCAAGATGTCGAGCAGCGACGAGACGTCGTTTATTGCAATGACAGACTCACCGAGCGAAGTAGAGCGGAAGATAAAGAAGTACGCGTTCAGCGGCGGTCAGGGAAACGTAGCCGATCATAGAAAAAAAGGCGGCAATCCAGACGTTGATGTCTCGTATCAATATCTCAAGGCGTTCTTCGAGCCGGACGACGATAAACTGAGAGAGATACATGACGAATATAAGTCAGGCCGTATGCTTACAGGAGAACTTAAGCAGATACTGATAGACAAGATAAACAAGTTCCTTGAGGAGCATCAGAAAAAGCGCGAGCATGCTAAAAAGCACATACACAAGTTCATGGTCAGTGACTAAGCATTTTCAGCGCCTCCAGAGCCCTTTCCTGATTAGCGGTTTTTTCCAAATCAGTCATCAAGCTGTTCAGTAAGTCAGTGATTTCAGGACTTGTCTTCTTTGATATTCTTTTTTTGACTCCTGTCTTTGTTGGCCATATCCGCACCCTACCGATTTCATTCCCAAGGTTATCATTAACTCTTACCGCAAGCTCCGCAGAATACCTTCCGTTCTGCCATCTACGTGTCGTATAGCATTGTGGAATCATGTGGCTCCTATAGATGGCTGGAGCGGAATCAGACATGGCTTTTATCACGAGCGAGGCCATGCCTTCCACTGTTTCAGGGTCAATCCAGTACTTATTAAGTTCGTCAGGTTTCATTCCATGCGGCAGGAAGCCTTCAAGATAACTAAAATCATGGTCCTTTCTAAAATAAACCTTCGACATTAAATAACAAATGTGGAAAAAATTTAATACTTATAGCAAACCTACGAACCAGAATATGGCAGCACCGAGAATTATTCCGGCTGCAATGTCTCTCCAGTAGTGCTTCTTCAGGTAGATTCGAGAATAGCATACGAGAATTGCCAGTAAAATCGCAAGGGACGATAGAAATACGTTCTGGTATGCGTAAATGAATACTAGGGCAAGAAACGCTGCGCGTTCTGCATGAACGCTCGGAAAAGACGATGCCTCGATTTTCTCCCAGAATTTCTTGTATTTCATCCTGTTGGGTCTGCTCTTGAAGAACACAAACTTCAGCGGTACATTTATGGCGTACATCACGATAACCCCTGAAAGCAGTTTATAGAAAACAGGCGTTTGCGCGAAGGCGAGCATCAAAATGGCATAGAACACTATACTACCAAGAACGGTTATGTCGCGCACGAACGCGTCAAAGAAGTATTTCACAAAGTTCATGAAGATAGTTGTACCACTGCTTTTTTATTTCTTTCTTATTTTTGCCACGAAGAATCCGCCAGTTCCGTTGTGTTCTGGGTATATTCGTATGCATTTCTCAACATCGCTATGAAATTCAACGTTGTTCCAGGACGTCAACCCGTTAGCATGGACGATATTTTTAACGTTCACATTTTCAATCTTTGCATTACTCCATCGCTCAAGAAGAAAATCAATTACAGCTTCGTTCTCTTCCGGAGCGAACGTGCATGTTGAATACACGAGAATACCGCCTGATTCGAGTATCTCGAACGCATGGTTGATGAGCTTTTTCTGCTTCTTTGTCAGAAATTTTATTCTTTTCTCGCTCCAGTGGCGGAATACTTTCTCGCTCTTGTTTATCATTCCCTCGCCGCTGCACGGCGCATCCAGCAAAATCTTATTGAACGAACCTTCTATTTTTCTTCCAGAGAGATTTAGAATTTCGCAATTCATTTTGTACTTTTCTGCGTTTGCCGCTAGACGCCTTATGCGGTTTTTGTCTATATCGTTTGCAGTGATTTCTGCTTTATTGTCCGTCAGAAACGAAAGAATGAACGTCTTCGTTCCTGGCGCGGCGCACATGTCGAGTACGCGGTCGCTCTTTTTCGGCTCGAGCGCAATGCATGGAACGAGCGATACAGGATCGAATACAAGATAATCAGCATAGCCTTCGTTCACGAAGTAGGCGTTTTCACACCATGGAACGCTATCGAGATTTAGCCTTTCTCTTGACAGTAAGCACTTCTTCGCTCTGCGATTGTATATGCCCTCGCTAATGCCAAGGATTTTGAGCCTTTCTGACAATCTTCTAGGTATAATCATGCAGATAGTTATCCACCTATTTTTAAAAGTTATATACAATAATTGTTATATCTAACCAGAGGTGGTAGAATTCAAAACTAACCGCATCACTGTAACAAGCGCGCTGCCATACGTTAATGGAGTAAAACATCTAGGCAACATAGTAGGCTCGATACTGCCTGCTGACGTATTTCATCGTTTCCTGGATTTGCTCGGCGTTGAGAACATCTTCATATGCGGCACGGACGACCACGGAACGGCAGTAGAGATTGCTGCGCTGCGGGAAGGATTGGAGCCAAAAGCGTATGCGGATAAGTACTACAGTATACAGAAAGAAATCTACGAAAAATGGGGTTTTGACTTCACTTTTTTCGGTCGCACAAGTTCAAAGAGCAATCATGAGATAACAAAAGAGATATTTCTGGCGATTTACAAAAACGGCTACATAAAGCAGCAAACGTTGCTATTGCCGTTCTGCAATAAGTGCAAAATATTTCTTCCTGACAGATTCGTGACTGGCGTTTGCCCTAAGTGCGGTTACGATGCTGCTCGTGGTGACCAGTGCGAATCGTGCGGCTCAGTGCTGGATCCGATAGAACTGAAGAATCCGCGCTGCGTTAATTGCCGCGGCTGCGACATAGAATTCAAGGAAGAGGATCATCTGTTCCTTGATTTATCAAAGCTTGAAAACGAATTGAAAAAATGGATTTCAAAGAACGAGTGGCATGACAATGTAAGGAACCTTGCGCTTGGCTGGATTAGGGAAGGGTTAAAGCCAAGATGCATAACAAGGAACTTAAAATGGGGCATTAACGTACCGCTAAAGGGTTATGAAAACCTCGTGTTCTACGTCTGGTTCGATGCACCCATCGGTTATATATCTATAACGAAGGACGCTGGAAAGAAAATAAAAGACTGGTGGATTGATTCGAAGATTTACCATTTCCTTGGAAAAGACAACATACCATTCCATACAATAATCTGGCCTGGAATGCTCATCGCATCGAAAAAATACTCGCTGCCTCATTACGTCGCAGGATATGAATACCTGAACTGGGAATGCCAGAAATTCTCCACGAGCCGCGGCGTCGGTCTGTTCAGCGACGAGGTTCTCGACCTTTTCCCTGCTGACTACTGGCGTTTCTACCTGTCCTCGATACTACCGGAGAACAGGGACTCGAATTTTGACTGGGATGACTTCAGGAGCAGAATCAACAACGAGCTAATCGCTAACTACGGTAACCTATTTTATCGAGCAACGCATTTCATCGAGAAAAACTTTTCAGGAAAAGTGCCTAAAGCATCGCTGGGCAAGAGAGAAAAAGAGCTGTTGAAGAAAATAGAAAAGAAAGTGGATGGGATAGAGAAATTAGTCGAAGACGTGAGATTGAAAGACGCGCTGAAAGAAATTCTATCCATATCAGATGACGTCAATCGTTATTTCCAGGACAAGCGTCCATGGGAAACGATAAGCAAGAAAAAGAACGATTGCGCGACCACACTTTACTTCACAGTGAATGTTCTGAGAATAATCTCAACGCTGCTCTATCCATATATGCCAGCAGCGAGCGTTAAAGCGCTCAATGCGTTGAACAGCGAGATATCGGAATGGAAGTCGTTAAAGAAATTCTCGATAAAACCAGGGCACAAAATAAAAGCAGAGCTATTGTTTAAAAAGATAGAAGACAAAGAGATAGAAAGTGCGAAGTCGTACAAAACGAAATACGCCAAAGGCACCGTAGCAAAGGATGTAATGGAAGAGATAAAGACGGTTGACGATATGATTCCATTCAATGAATTCAAAAAAGTCGATATGCGCGTAGGCACGATTACTGATGTTGCTGACCATCCGAACGGTGACAAGCTTTTCGTTCTTCAAGTGGATTTAGGAAGCGAAAAGCGCCAGCTGGTTGCCGGATTGCGCGGAATCTACAAGAAAGAAGAGATGAAGGGAAAGCAGGTAATCGTCGTCTGCAATTTAGAGCCAAAGGAACTGCGCGGCGTCAAGAGCCACGGAATGCTTCTCGCTTCCGAAAATGGAACGATACTCACTCCGCAGAAGAAGGTCGCGAACGGCAGCAAAGTGATGTAGTACTAATTTTACAGGACGCTATCGTTCTTAATTCTTATTTTTTCTCATAAATAAAAAAGTTTTAAATACTCAAAAATCTACATTATAGATTATGTCTACAAAATCTACTACTATAAGGATTAGCCAATCGACGAAGGAAAAGATGGAAACCCTTGATTTCGTAAGGAAGCACACCTTTGACGAGATAATACTCGAACTAATCAAAAATTATGAAAAACGAAGGAGGAAGCAGTAGGATGAAAGGAGATATAGGTTATAGAAAAACTCTCTTGGCATTGGTTTTTGCTGAGATGATCGTAGCAGTTGCGCTGGTTTTCGCTGCGCCGGAACCCATAACTTCAATTATTTTGAACTCGACTTCCGGAACGAATCTGACTACAGAGAATCTCACGGTTTACGTCACGCCAGCAGCAAACACGACATTAAAAAACATATACGACTGGTACGTCAATAGCGTGCCTTTCACGGTCTTCAATCTTCCGTTCGAGGCTGGCAGCAATAACACCAATACAAAGGATTACTCTGGGAACAACTACACCTGCAACATAACAAAAGCGATATGGAATGCGACAGGCGGTCGCGATGGCTTCGGAGCGTATGAATTCAGGACAGTGAACAAGACTTTCATAAAAGTCCTGAACACCAGTTCGGTGAGCACAAACGGAAGCTTCAGCATTTCCATGTGGATTAAATCACCTGATTTTGCAAGCAACCCAATAATCATGCAAAAATATACAGGTAGCACTGGCTTTTTCTTCCAGACGTTTAGCCCAGGCACATTGCGATTTGCCCTTTACGGTAGTGGAACTGACGTCGACATAGAAGCCAGTAGCGCTATGTCAAAGAATGTCTGGCACCATGTTGCTGCTGTAAGGCAAAGAAATGGCATCGTAATTATATACGTTGACGGGACAGCTGTGAAAAATTCGAGCGACAGCAGCGGTCTGAATATGGAAAATACAATGAATTTCACAATAGGCGGCAATGACGCAGGCAATGGAAACTATTTCAACGGAACAATCGACGACGTGCTTTTCTTTAATCGGGCGCTGGACCGGGAGCAGATACTCGCGCTCAATGCGAGCAGGAACGACATTGTCACCAGCAACATAACCCTAGGAGGCGATGTCTGGCAGGCATGCGCAACCCCAAACGACATGTCAGCAGACGGCGACAGAGTATGCAGTGAGTCGTTGATTATTGCAGGCGGTATTGAAAACGCCACTCTCACAAAAAATCCTGTAAACCTATATGTCCAGAACGAAAGTGTTGCACAATTCTTGATAAATGTCACGAATACAGGTACAGCAGGCTTTATCAGGGCTGTTCTCGGCGACGAGTGGAACATAAGCAACCTGAATTACAGCGGTTACTCATCCGCATACTCTGGAATCGAATTTTCCAACGTGAGTTATGACCAGGGCGACGGCACAGGCAGGGTCAACTGGCTTGTCAATCTTTCAGCAGGAAACAATTTCCTGCTTTACGTGAATTTCACTCCACGTGCCCTAGGAAATACGACAAATATTGTTGATTTTGCTAATGCATCAGGCATAGCGTTCACTTCTAGCAACGGAAGCATTATCATCGTGTATGGCGCCAACAATCCGTATGTGGAGAACGTAACGCTAAACAGCACGACTGGCAACAACCTGACATCTGACAATCTCACTCTCTACTGGAACTATGGCAACGTAACAGGTTTCACAAAATATATAACCAACTGGTATGTCAACAATGTTTCATTCGCTCTCTTCAATCTACCATTCGAAGCAGGTAGTAATTCAACATACACAAAAGACTACTCGGGCTACAACTACACCTGCAACATAACAAAGGCGATATGGAACTCGACCGGCGGCCGCGACGGCTTCGGCGCTTACGAGTTCAGAACAGTGAACAAGACCTTCATAAAAGTCCTGAACACCAGTTCGGTGAGCACAAACGGAAGCTTCAGCATTTCCATGTGGATTAAATCACCTGATTTTGCAAGCAACCCAATAATCATGCAAAAATACAACGGCGCGACTGGCTTTTTCTTCCAAACATTTAGCCCAGGCACATTGCGATTAGGGCTTTACGGTTCAGGCACTGATGTAGACATAGAAGCCAGCAGCGCCATGTCAAAGAATGTCTGGCACCATGTCGCCGGTGTAAGGCAAAGAAACGGCATCGTAATTATATACGTTGACGGGACAGCTGTGAAAAATTCGAGCGACAGCAGCGGTCTGAATATGGAAAATACAATGAATTTCACAATAGG
>JAZDNV010000006.1:0-29436 GCA_043799385.1 Candidatus Aenigmatarchaeota archaeon
GTTCTTGAAGTAAAGTCAAATTCTTCGAAGCGAATAAAAATCGGCTCAAGGGTGGTCTTCAATGAACTTCGATGAAAGAGTTCTCGCATTGCTGAAGAAAATACCGAAAGGCAAAGTCACTACATATAAATTAATCGCCAAAAAGATGAAAACCAGAGCATACAGAGCGATTGGCAGCGCGTGTCACAACAATCCTAAACCAATCGTCATACCGTGTCATCGCGTCGTGCGCAACGACGGAACGATAGCTTTCTGCTGCAATAGCTGTTACAGGAAAAGAATTCGATTGCTTAGGAATGATGGGATAAAAATAAGGAGAAACATGATTGTTGATTTTGAAAAAGTTCTTTTTAAGTTTTGATGAACGTGAACCGCGGGACTTTTTTGCCGTCAATTACTACTTTCTCGAGAAACATCTTTTTCGGTCGAACCCAAAGCGAGCCTTCTCCTGAGCGATAGACGATGAATTCTTCGAGCGTCTCGCTGTGGCGAGCGACACCGATGACTTCGTAGAACTTCCCCTTGTAGTGTTTGTATTTACCGGGCTTCACTTTCATGAACATACTACAGTCTAAAATTATAAAAATTAAGGAAAAGAAAAAAATAAAATTAGATTTTTAGCATACCACTGGAACAAATAGGGCATTTCATTGCTTTGTAACAGCATTCGAACTCACAACCCTGGCATTTCCATAACTGAATGTATAATTTTTTGTATTTAGCTTTTTTCCTAGCCATTCAACCCCCATTACAAAAACATCACGTTAGAACTAATATTATATATGTGCTTGCTTAGTATATATAGTTTAGAATTACGCAAGCTTCAGAAGCGCTGGAACGTATTTTATCATCTTAGGATTCTTTCTCATCAATTTTACAAACGAGACGAATTTTCCTGCCATCAATTCCATAACATCCTCGCTATTTAACAATGCGGCTAATTCGTTCATCTCTTCGTCGCCTAATTTTTCAATAAATTTTCTCAGCGCCAGAAGTTTGCTCATCTTCTTGCCGAATTCCTTGTCCCATAGCTTGTCATACTCGTGCAGATTTTTTTCGCTGTAATCTTTTTCTTTCCATGCAGCGACTGCAACGCTGCCAACGATTTTCGCTGATGACATTGACAATCCGATGCCGCCGCCGTGTATCGGATTTACCTGCCTTGCTGCGTCGCCCACGACCATGAAATTATCCTTGACCCATTTTTCAGGCGGTCCGCCGACAGGCACGGCGCCTATGTTGACTTCGATTATCGAGCCATTATTATAATTCATTTTCTGCACGAAATTTTTCAGATAATCAATCGCCGTTCTTGCGATTGATGCGCGGACACCAAGACCAACGTTAGCGCTATCGCCCTTAGGAAAGACCCATGCATAGCCGCCAGGAGCGATTTCATTTCCGAGATAGATTGCTATCTTTTTAGCGTCAGGAACTTCGACGTTGCTCATCTCGTACTCCGCGCAGGACGTTATGTCAAAAAGATTTATCGTAGTATTCAATCCGGCTTTTCTGGCGAGCACAGAGTCAACGCCATCAGCAGCGATAATCAAATCAGCATATATGCTTTCTTTTTTTCCTAGGTGGTCGACGACCACGCCTGAAATCTTTTTTCCATCCATTATCAAATCCATGACATCGTTCGCCGCCCTAACATTCGCACCGGCTTTTGCCGCTTCAATCGCGAGATATTTGTCAAAGACCTTTCGCTCAATGACGAATCCTTTATAACCGGTTACTTTGACGCTCGTTCCGTCTGGTGAATAAAGCAACGCGCCGTTTATGTTGCTCCTTATCCACAAATCATTTGGCTTCATGCCGATTGCCTTCAGATTGTGCAAGCCTATTCCTTCGCCGCAGCGCTTGATATGGCCAATTTCAGTTTTTCTGTCGATGAGAAGAACTTGCATACCGGCTTTTGCCATAAATCTTGCAGCAGTAGAGCCAGCAGGGCCTGCACCTACTACAATAGCATCATATTTGGTGTTCATGCAATCACACCCAACGGACACGCTTTAACGCAGATGCCGCATTTAGTGCATTTCTTTGCGTCAATAACAGCTGATTTATCTTCAACTATACGAATCGCGAAAAACGGGCAAACGGCAACGCAAGTGCCGCATGCGGCGCAGTTATCTCCTACTTTCATCTTTTCTAATTGGATAAAAAGTTTTTAATTGTTTCTATTTGAATTGTTAGTATGATGAGGTTCTTCAACACGATGACGAGAAGGAAGGAATCGTTCACAATAGGCAAGGAAGTCAGAATCTACACATGCGGTCCGACTGTCTATGACTTTGCGCACATAGGGAATTTCAGGACTTATCTATTCCAGGATATGCTCAGGCGCTATTTAAAATTCAAGGGCTTTGGGGTGAAGCAGGTGATGAATATAACAGATGTCGATGACAAGACGATAAAGGGCTCGGTTAAAGAAGGAATAACGTTGAAAGGGTATACGAGAAGGTACACTAACGCGTTCTTTAACGACCTTGATGCATTGAGAATAGAAAAAGCTGAATTCTATCCAAAGGCGACTGAGAATATAAAAGAGATGATAGAGCTAGTAAAAATACTTATTAAAAAAGGTTTTGCCTACAAGAGCAGTGACGGAATATATTTTGATATCTCGAAATTCAAAAACTATGGCAAGCTCGCAAATATGAAGACAAAGGACCTGAAAGACGGCGCAAGAATCAATAATGATAATTATACCAAAGACGAGGCAAAAGACTTTGCGTTATGGAAATACTGGAACGCTGCGGATGGCGACGTTTTCTGGAGCGATGATGACATACAAAAAGGCCGACCTGGTTGGCATATAGAGTGCTCGGCAATGTCAAAAAAGTATTTGGGCGAAATTGACATTCATTCAGGCGGCGTCGATTTAATCTTTCCGCATCACGAAAACGAGATAGCGCAGAGCGAGGCGGCGACGGGCGAGAAATTCGCAAGATACTGGCTTCATTCCGAGCATCTGCTCGTTGACGGCAGAAAGATGAGCAAGTCCTTGAACAATTTCTTCACGCTTCGCGACATCATTGAGAAAGGATACGACCCAATCGCATTTCGCTATCTCTGCCTTTCTTCGCACTATCGCCAGCAGATGAACTTCACGTTCAAAGAACTAGACTCTGCCAAGAAAACGCTGGATAACTTCAACGACTTCATCAGGAAGGTAGAGTTCCTTATGGACAGGACAAAGGCAAAGGAGAATGAAGAAATTCTGCTATTGGTCGATGAAACGAAAGAGAAATTCGAAGAGCATATGGACGACGATTTCAATTCGCCGATGGCATTAGCGGCGATATTTGACCTGATAAAGATTGTAAACAAGGAGATTGAAGAGAATCGTGCGGACGCAAAATCGCTGAAAAAGGTTCATGATTTTCTCATGAGTGTAGACAAGATTCTTGACATCATCGAAGAGCGCGAGCCGCTGACCGTTGCGGAAAAGAAGTTGATAGAAGAACGCGAGCAGGCAAGAAAGAAAAAGGATTTCAAAAAAGCAGACGATATACGCGAGAAATTAAAGAGGCGGCTGATAATTCTCGAAGATACACCTTATGGACCTGTCTATAAGAAGGTATGAGATATCTCTCCTCATTCTTTTCTGATTCTCTCCATCTTTGTTTTGCGCGACAGTGACTTGAACATAATTTCATGTTTCATTGCCTTCGACCTGCTAGGAAAAGACCACTTAGCTACAATTTTCACGGGCAAACGGCTTCTCGTATATTTCGAGCCCTTCCCGTCATTATGCAGTTTCAGTCTTTTTTTCAAGTCATTCGTGTAACCCGTGTAGAATGAGCCGTCCCTGCATTTCAGGACATAAACGTAGAACATTTGATTAATTCCTTAGTGATTTATAAAAAGAGTGGGCTCGCCCGGATTTGAACCGGGGTCTCATATGGGATTTCTCCGCTGAGAAATGCTCCCTAAGCACGGATCCTAAACCAAACTAGACTACGAACCCAATGTCTTGTAATTATTCATGTTCCCAAGATTTAAAAATAGTCGAGTGGGCTCGCCCGGATTTGAACCGGGGTCTCAATTAGGCTTCTATCAGCTTTTCGCTAATAAAATGCTCCCAAAGCTCGGATCCTAAACCAAACTAGACTACGAACCCTTCTAGAATAAAGTACAAAAGAGGATTTAAATCATTTGTTCATGACATTGCAAATATTCCTGTAAACAATGTCCATTGGTTTCTTTGCATTAATCTCAATCAAAACGCCATGGTAATGAACGTCCAGGACATTTTCCAGCCCCTCGTATGAATCGAGTCTCTGTGAAAAAAGTTCTATAGAATCGCTGATTCTTCTTTGCAATCCGCTGCCGCACCTGTCGCATCTGCCTGGCACCTTTGGCGTAACAAGGGCAAGGTTGCATTCTGCGCCACAACCGCTATTGCTGCAATATCGCCTGCTAGTCAGCCTTTTGAATGTCTCGTCGGTCATAACTTTCAATTTTATTACATAAGCTATATCCGCATATTTGTCCAGTTCCATTGCCTGGCCAAAACTCGAAGGAAACCCGTCAAGAACGAAACCGCGCGTTGCTTCTTTTACCTTTGGCAACACCACTGCATTCACTTTTTCATCTGGTATTACAATCAAATGGTTAAGCAGTACGCCCCTTTTATTTGTTAACTGCAGATACATACCCAATCTTTCATCGCTTTTAGCGGCTTCCCTGAGCAAATCGTCTGCAGATATTTTTTCCAATCCATAGTTCTTTGACAGCATTTCTGCCTGAGTGCTCCTGCCACTGCAGGGCGGTCCAATAAGCACTATTCTCATGTCTTTTGATTCCATACCAATCACCGATGCATTACTACAAATATCCCATGGTATGCGATAGGTATTTAACTACTGCGGTGTGACAGTAACTCTTAAATAGTCATCCTGCATTTTCCAAAGAACCTAGTTTAAATTAAATAACATTGATTATTTTCTTGACGCTTTCCCTTAATTCGTTTATCGAACCATCGTTCATTACTTTGAAATCTGCATTCGCAATTGTCTTTTCCTTGTTCGTATTCATTATCTCTGCCATATCGCGTGTTTTTGCTTCGTTTTGCGTCAGAGGCCTTATCGCCCTCGCTGCCAATCTCTTGTATCTCAGTTCAGGTGCAGCGTTTATGGCGACGACACTGATGTTTGGGTATTTTTTCTTAAGGTACATGTATTCCTCAAGGCTGTACATACCGTCAATAACAACGTCTGACTTTTTCAATGCATCATCTATCCTTTTATCATTGAGCTTAGCGTATGCATCCATGCCACATTTTTTTCTTAACGCCTCTCTAGCTGCTCGCTCGTTTTCCTCGTTCAGAAGCAATCCCTTCTTTTTGACAAACTCGTCTGTCACATCGCCGAACCTTATTTTCACGAAACTGTGTTTTTCAAAAATCCTTGCCGCTTCGCTTTTTCCGGAACCAGGCATACCGACAATTGCAACGAGTTTATTCATTTTAATCATTTTTAAGCTCAAGCATTAAAAACTTGATGCCATAAACTTATTATGGCACTGCGCGATTTGCTGAAGAATAAACTGATTGATAAAGAACTCAATCTAGTGCCGACATCGTTCGACATAATCGGCAACAAAGAAAAAGCCGTAGCGATAATAGAGCTGCCTGACGAACTGAAAAAGAGGCAGGAAATTGCCAACGCGCTGATGAAACAGCATAAAAACGTGCGTTCCGTGCTGCTGAAGAAGTCGCCAAGAAGCGGCGTGTATAGAACAATGAAACTGCGTTTGATAGCCGGAGATAAAAACACAGTCGTAACGCATAGCGAATCCGGTTGTCGATTTCTGCTCGATCCGAGAAAAGTCTATTTCTCGCCGCGTGAATCCGCAGAACGTATGCGAATAGCAGAAAAGGTGAAAAGCGATGAAACCGTAATGGTCTTCTTCGCCGGCATCGGACCGTTTGCAATAGTAATCGCAAAGAAATCAAAGCTGAAAAAAGTCATTGGAATAGAGATAAACCCTGCTGCAGTAAAATACTTCAAGAAGAATGCTAAGCTGAACAAAATAGAAGCAGAAATAGTGAAAGGCGACGTCAGGAACGCTGCAAAAAGATTTTATGGTTCCTGCGACCGCGTGATAATGCCATTGCCCGAGACATCGATAGATTATCTGGAAGAAGCAATAAACTGTTTAAAGTGTGATGGAATAATACATTATTACTGCTTTGCCGAAGAAGATAAAATAAATGAAGTGAAGAAGCGTATACAGGCAAAGACGAGGAAAAAGATAGAATTCATCGAAACGAAGAAAGTTTTACCATACGGACCGAGGATATGGAAGTATAGGATAGATTTTGTGGTTAAATGAATCCAATTAAAAAATACCCTGAAATGGTATCTGAAGCGATAAGAGCTTCAAAAAAAATTAATTTACCAAAGTTTGATTTCGACAAGATAGTGTTCTTCGCTATTGGCGGTTCGGCGATAGTCGGTTATTTCATAAAAGATATGCTGAAATATGATTGTAAAAAGCCGATAGAAGTCTTCATTGATTACCGCATTCCAAAGTTTGTAGATAAGAAAACACTGGCAGTTTTAATAAGCTACTCTGGAAATACGGAAGAACCGTTGAGCCAATTTGTAGAGGCATTGAACCGTAAATGCAAGATAATTGGCGTTACGTCAGGCGGAAAACTCGAGGAATGGTGCACTAAATTAAAATTGCCGCTCATTAAAGTTCCTGGAGGCTATGAGCCGCGCTACGCTGCACCACTAATGCTCATACCGTTGGTCGCATATTTTGAAAAGATCGGTTTGGGAAAATTCAAAAAAGATGTAAACGAGTGCATCGGTGCCTTGAAAAAGATAAATCACAGCGAACTGGATAGGATTGCAAATAATCTGAACGGCCGTGACATAGCTGTTTATGGCCCGAACGACTTCGACGGCGTTGTCAGAAGATTCAAAAATGATTTCAATGAGAATTCAAAGCTTCTGATAGCTTGCAACACGTTTCCAGAGATGGACCATAATGATATCGACGGTTTCGAAATACCAGAGAATAACAGGAATCGAGTCGTTCTTCTATTGAGAGACAGGGATGAAAGTTTCGAGATGAAAAATCGCATCGATATAACGAGAGATGTCATAAGAAAAAATGTTAAATCAATAAACGAAGTATACGCTGTCGGAAAATCAAGACTGGCCAAAATCGTCTCCTTGATTTACATGAGCGGCTACATCACCTGCAAAATCGCAGAGTTGAACAACTTAGATCCGAAGGAAACAAAACTCTTGCATGAAATGAAAAAACAGATGAAAGCTAAAGTTAACCTAGTTGAAAGGCTGGAAAAAAAGTTGAAATTACCTAAAAAATTATTAATATAATCCGAACGTGTCGTCCTTCTTTCGCTTGATCTCAAAGATCTCTTCGAGAACGGTTTTTTCGTGCTCAGTGAGAAGGTCCTCGTACTTCTTTAATTTCTGGTATTCGTCGTTGCTTATATCCGTGTAAAGAATGTCGCCCTCGTCCAACTGCCTTCCCATTACTATCTGGCCAACTATCGAGACTGCTACTTTATCGCCTATCTTTGCCTCATCGACGTCCTTGCCCTGGGACTGAATCTGTTTGACACGACCGATCTTCTTGTCGTCCTTAAATAAATCTGCGCCTGGCTTAAGTATTCCTGCGATAATCTCGCATCCTGCTATCACTGGGTCGCTTGCTCGGAAAACGAGACCTGGAAGTATGCGGAACTTGCATGGTCTTGTTATTTCAGAAAGCTCTTCTTTTCTAAGTTCTTCGACCTTCCTTACTCGAAGCTTTTCATAATCCTCTATCAGTCGGTAGATGACGTCTGATGAAAGTATTTCCACACCCTTGTCTTTGGCACTGTCTCCAATCTCCTCTATCGGCTTGGCGTTAAAACCGATGACTACTCTTAGCAACGGGTCAACGTTTGCTTCGGCTCTAATAACTTCCTCTTTTGTTATCTGGCCGATAGTTGCCTGCTTGATAGGGTAATCCTTGAAGATGTTTATCATTGCCTCCAAGCCGCCAATTGTGTCTGCTTTCAGTATCAAACCTGCGGTTTCTGTCTTTATTTCTATATCTTCTTTTTCGCTTTCCAGTTCTTTCAGCAAAGTTTTTGCTTCGTCCATGCTGTCGGCAGTCCTTACCTCGCATCCTGCGACGACGTCCTTTAGGTCAGGCGCCGATATCTTAACAACGCACGCCGCTTTGGCTTCTTCTATATTCGTGAATTTCTTTTCCAGGCGCATGTCCTTTAGCGGCGCCGGTACAAGCAGCGTGCGGATTCGCGTTATCATCGGCGGCTCTGATATAACGAGATAATCGTCCTTGCTTACCGTTCCGTCATAGACGATTACGTCTATTGTCGTACCTAAACCGACTAATTCCTTTGCTTCAAGTATCATGCCCTTTGACTCATGACCGGTTATCAGCTGCTGGCGCAAAAATTGCTGCGATAATCCCGTGAGCAAAGTCAATAGTTCTGCCAGGCCGTAACTGTTCTTCGCAGAAATAGGCACTATTGCAACGGTCTTCTTGAAATCAATTACCTTATCGTATCTTTCTGACTCGAAGCCGATTTCGCTCAGCTGAGCAACAACGTTGTAGAATTTTTCATCAAACAGCGACTTAGTTCTTTCGCTTTGCTCGTCATAGCTGCCAGGCAGCCAGCCCTGAATCCTGTCTATTTTATTCAATGCGACAACGAAAGGCACGCGCGACTGCTTCAAGATACTAAGGCTTTCTTTGGTCTGGGGCATCAGGCCCTCGTTTATGTCTATGACTAATATTGCTAAATCTGCGATGCTACCGCCGCGGCTTCTCAGCGTTGTAAAGGCCTCATGGCCCGGCGTATCGATTAAAAGCAGGCCTGGAATCGATACGCTTATTTTGAATTTTTCTAGAAGCGTTCCGCAAAGATTTTCTATCGTATCAGCCGGTATGAACGTCGACGATATCGATTGAGTTATCTCGCCTGGCTCGCGAAGAACGACAGCCGTGCCCCTAATGCTATCGAGCAAAGTCGTCTTTCCATGGTCTACGTGACCCAGCGTTACTATAATCGGCGAGCGCATAATACCACAGTAAGAAATCTAACTAAAAAAGATTAAATAGCATCGACGCTGACTAGCATTTTTTCTTTTTCTTCTTTGCCATACCACACAACATAATTATTATGCCGCCAGAACTAATAAAGATTTCCCAGAAAAGGGGAAATAAATATTAAAAACAAAAAATTTTAACTAACAACAACAAGATTTCTTCTTTTTACTTACCTTTTTCTTTACCATATCAATAACCTTATCCGCTCTGATTAATAAAGATTGGTGTCAATCTATTAATTATGAGTAAGCGATGCCCGCACTGTCCTGGCGGGTTCGGCCTTAAATATCCTCTTTTTCATGATGACTATTTCTGGATAGTATGCGATGCTCATCCGCTGACTGAAGGCCATATACTGGTTATACCAAAAGCGCATGTTCCATGCATGGCCGCGTTGGACAATAACGCCTTTGTTAAATTCAGGGAATTATACGAAAATGTATCGAACTTTTTAAACCGGGCTTACGGCAGAACGGCTGTATTCGAACACGGTATTGCCGGTCAGTCTGTATTCCATGCGCATACTCATTTCCTGCCATTCGGCGGTTCAATTAACGAAATAATCCCAGAAAAATTAGCCAAAAGAATCTCAGATTTGGGTGAATTAAAAACAGAGTTCAATAAAGAGCATGAATATCTGTATTTTGCGATAGGTGACAACAAGCATCTAGTTGATACCAGAATAGCGTACCCCAGATTCTTCAGGGAAAGGTTTGCAGAATCATTGGGCGTTGAAGAGCGTGGCAACTGGAAAAGAACTGAAAGTAATGCTGAATTAATGAGAGCCTTTGAGACGGAAATCCGCCAATTGAAAAACAAATGGTCGGGTAAATAAAAATTTTTAAGCTCAGGGGGTGATTATATACGCATGAAAAAATGCCCTTATTTATCCACGCGACTGGAATGCTTCGCGGGCGGATTCGGTACCTTGCACTGCATGACCGATCATCATGAGAATTGCGAACACAAAGCAAGACATGACAAGAGAACTGCATCCTGATTCTATACCAGCATCCATTGTAGTATGTTAAACACATAACCTGTCAGTATTATTGCAAAGGTTACTATAGCAAAGAAAATTGCAATCAGCTTAAGCTTCATGGCCCTTCTCAATATTATAGCTTCAGGCAGGCTCAGGGCAGCGACAGCCATCATAAAAGCCAGAGCAGTCCCCAGAGGTATACCTTTCTGGAAAAGAGCGACTGCAATCGGGACGATAGCCGCGCAGCTTCCATACATAGGAACGCCTATGAGCGTTGCTAATGGAACACTCAGGATTCCTGTGCTATTTATGGCTCCCTGAATTAATTCATCCGGAACGTAGTTATGAATTATCGCTCCTATGCCGACGCCTATGACCACCCAAAACCATAATTTCCTTACAATGGACACGGATTCATTAAGCCCAAACGATACCCTATCGATGATTTTATCATATTTTGCCCTTTGATTTACCTTTGTTCTTGAAGCAACGATATCCCTGACTAGATACTTTTCAAGCCCCATCTTTCCTAAAACAATCCCGGATACAACACCTATTATTATGCCACTTATCACGTAGGCGAGAGTGATTTTCCAGCCAAAAATCCGAGCATCAGGACAACAAGATACTCGTTAATCAACGGCGAGGTTATCAGAAAGGAGAATGTCACTCCAAGCGGGACTCCTGCCTTGAGAAAGCTCAAAAATATTGGTATCGAAGAGCATGAACAGAACGGCGTTATAGCTCCAAACAACGATGCAAAAAGATTATTCAACCCATATCGTTTTTCACTGAGCCATTTCCTGACCCTTTGCTCCGGCAGATATGTCCTGAGAAAACCGATAAAAGTTATCATGAAAAACAGAAGCAGTGTTATCTTTATAGAATCATACACAAAGAAGTTCACAGTCTGGCCTAGCTTTGAAGCTGGGTCTAATCCGATAATATTGTACGTCAGCCAGTCAGCTATTATTTCCAGCATTGCTCAGCTCACTTGCAGCAGCGACATGTTTTCTTTGATTTCTTCTCTATGTTTTTATCCAGCTTATCAAATAGTTTTTTAAAAAAACCTTTCCTGTTTTCAGACATTTTGAATCACATGAATTAATCTTTAATTACTTTTAAAAACGTGTGTGTATACTTTCTATGGGGATTATAAATAACTGAACCAAAAAAAATATTTTGCAGAAATGCTCGCAAAAAATCTTTAAATATTTCACTGAAGTTATAACAATATTCAAATTCTAGTGATAAGGATGGAACAAAAGAAGACTGGAACCACAACAGTTGGTTTGGTTTGCAAGGATTGCGTTGTTTTGGCTTCGGAGTCCAAAAGTACTCTTGGCTACCTCGTGTCAGGCAAAGAAGCGGAAAAGGTATATCAGATAGCTGACCGCATGGTCGTCACGACTGCAGGCGGTGTCGGCGACACGCAAACGATAATAAGAGTCCTTAGGGCAGAGATAAACCTGTACAAGCTTTCAAGGAATACGGATTTGACAACAAAGGCCGTATCAACGCTGCTGTCAAACATTTTGCAGTCAGCGCGCTACTATCCGTACATGGCGATGCTGATACTCGGCGGCGTTGACAAGGACGGCTACCACATATTCAGCATTGATCCTGTTGGCGGCGTGGAGAGCGATAAATACACGGCAACCGGTTCAGGTTCGCCTATTGCATACGGCGTCTTGGAGGATAATTACAAAGAAGGCATATCCAAAGATGAGGGCGTCCGCCTTGCTGTTAGGTCGATACGGTCCGCGCGCGAGCGGGACGTATTCTCTGGCGGAAAGTCGATCGTAGTTGCAACAATAAACGAGGATGGAGTGAACTTCGTTGACAAGGAAAAAATAAAAGAGATCATAGGTTAGGTCATAGTTCTTGTTATATGGGTTTTTGAAAGAGAGTATATGATTTGTAGTTTTATGGTTCAACCGGTGACATTATGACAATAATAGATGACATAAAGACAGATTTGCCGAAAAATGCGATGATAACCGATGTATGCTATGAAGGCAGCGAGATAATATTCTACACAAAGAACCGCGAATTCTTCACAGACTCGACTGAATTAATAAAAAAGATAGTCAACAAAATAAAGAAACGCATCGAGATTCGGGCGGACCCTTCAATTCTTCTTGACCAGGAAAAAACGACTGAAAAGATTCGTGCGACTGTCCCAAAAGAAGCTGGGATAAAGGATATCTACTTCGAGCCGGAGTTCGCAAAGGTCGTTATACACGCAGAAAAGCCTGGACTGGTCATAGGCAAGAACGGTGACACGCTGATAGCGATAAAGGAGAAGACCTACTGGACGCCTGAAATAAAGCGGGCGCCTGTGATAGACTCAGAGCTGATTCGCGGCATCAGAAGAATGTTGCATGCCGAGACAGGATACAGAAAAAAATTCATGAACGAACTCGGCAAAAAAATCTATACGCCAGGCAAGGAAGTCGACTGGATACGGTTCACTGCATTAGGCGGTTTCCGCGAGGTCGGTCGCTCCTGCATACTACTGCAAACGCCGCAGAGCAAAGTGTTGATGGATTGCGGACTAAACGTCAGCGCGATATCAACAAAGCCTTTCCCGTATCTTGACGCGCCTGAATTCCATATACAGGATTTGGACGCGATAATCCTTTCGCACGCGCACCTGGACCACTGCGGTTTGATTCCTTATCTTTATGAATACGGCTATCGAGGACCGCTGTACTGCACTAGGCCGACCAGAGATTTGATGGTACTACTGCAGCTGGATTACCTGCAAATCTGCCAAAGGGAAAACAAGAAGGCGCCCTACACATCAAAAGGGATAGAAGAGATGATAAAGCACTGCATTCCTCTCGAGTATGGCGAGGTATCGGATATAACGTCTGACATGCGATTAACGCTGCAGAATGCCGGCCATCTCATGGGCTCGTCGAGTGTGCACGTGCACATAGGCGACGGTCTCTATAATGTTCTATACACAGGAGACATAAAATTCGAGAAAACAAAGCTCTTCGAACGAGCGTTCACAGACTACACCAGGGCAGAAACAGTTATCATAGAGTCAACCTACGGCGGAAACGAGGATTCTCTGCCGAGCCACAAGGACGGTGAAGACTTTCTGTTAAACGAGGTAAAAAATGTTGTCGAGCGCGGTGGCCGCATATTGATACCGTCTTTTGCAGTCGGTAGAGCGCAGGATATAATAACTATTCTTGCTGACAGCGATATTGAAGTCCCTGTATACCTGGACGGCATGATATGGGACTCGACAGCCATACACACGGCTTACCCAGAGTTTATGGCAAAGAACGTGCAGACGCAGATACTGCATAAAGGCAAAAACCCGTTCATTGACCCGCGGATGAAATACATCGGCTCGCAGAAAGAGCGAGAAGAAGTCCTCAATAGCACTCATCCAGCTGTCATTCTCGCAACGTCCGGCATGCTGATGGGCGGACCGGCGATGGAATACTTACATCATTTGGCAGGCGGCGAAAAAAACGAACTGCTATTCGTCGGCTACCAGGCAGAAGGCACGATGGGACGCAGAATACAGAAAGGTTGGAAGAACATCCAGGTGGAAAATGGAAAAACGCTCGAACTGAAACTGAGCATCGCAACAGTCGAGGGCTTGTCTGGTCATTCGGATCAGAAGCAACTATTAGACTTCATCCAGCACCTGAAGACAAAGCCGAGAAAAATAGTCATCGACCATGGCGAGAATACGAAATGCGTGGAGCTGGCAAGAACGATGCACCAAACGTTCAAGACAGAGACGAATACGCCCAAAGTTCTGGAAACAGTAAGGCTAAAGTAAACCATTTTCTGTGGTTTTAAAGTTTAAATAATTAATCAGATAGGTTGCTGTTATGGTAGTCGGTTACGGTAAAAAGATAAGAAAAGAAGTCAGGGAAGCGGAGAGAAAGTCAAAGAAGCTGTACAAATGCCCAAAATGCTCGCGAACTGCTGTAAAACGTCTTTCACCGGCAATATGGGAATGCAAGAAGTGCAAGGCGAAATTCGCGTCCGGCACATACGAATTTAAGGAGTGACCCCATTAGTTAATATTCGGAAGGTTAACATCTGGAAGTGTGGTTGATTATGAATTGCAAATGCCTTAATTGTAAAAAGGAGTTTGAAATTGACGATAAAATAAGGTGCCCTTTCTGCGGTTTCAGGATACTCGCAAAGCCAAGGGCCACTTTCAAGAAGAGGATTCGATCTCTATGAGCGAGCTAGAGGATTTATTGAATCAATTGCAGATGCAGAACCAGCAGCTGCAGGCAACAATAATGCAGAAACAGAGTTTATTCATACAGGGCAAAGAGATAGAAAAAGCATTAGAAGAGCTGGAAAAATGCGGCGATGAGATATACAAATCCGTAGGTCCAATACTCGTGAAGACGGAAAAGAAAGATATAAAAATTGAATTAACTGAAAATAAGGAAGAGATTGATATTAAATTAAAGGCTATTGAAAAACAGGAAAAGAGGTTAAGGGAAAAGATGGCTGAAAGCCAGGGAAAATTCCAGCAGATGATTCCTAAAGGCGAGGGTGGGTAATAATAATGATGAAAGTGATCGTTATGGAAATGAGTGCAATGAACAGGTTGCTCGACGAAATAAACGAGGACAGGACCGTTCCAAGAAACGTAAGAAACTCGATACAAATAGCCAAGAGTGACTTGAACAACGATAAGATGGACAGCAAGATAAAGATAAACAACGCCATATCCATTCTGGACGAAGTCTCAAATGACCCGAACATACCAGCGTACACGAGAACGCAGATATGGAATATTGTTTCTATGCTTGAGACAATGAACAAAGATTAGGAATTTAAGTTTGCGAGTGCAATGATAATCATGTTTGGAAAGAAACCTGAAGAATACGTTGAACTTGGCTTGGACGGGGAGGAGAAACCGTTGGATAAGATTTTGCTAGAAGTAGATAAGATGACGTCCTACGAAGATTCAGAGCGAATACAGAGAAAAGTTCGCGACGGCACGATTCTGCTCGTTAAGGTCAAGGACCTGAAAGAAAAGGACATGGCAGAGCTTAGGCGTGCGTTGGAGCGCGTGAAGAAGACTTGCATGGCAATCGAGGGCGACATCGCCGGCATAGGCGACGACTGGGTTGTCGTGGCGCCGAAGGTAGCGAAAATCCACCGCGAAAAGTTAGAGGAATAGACTGATTTGTTTTTGGTTGATTAAAAATCCATCAGAAGTACTTAGCTTTCAGGAAAATGGAAATGTTCTTGTTCTTCCTGACGAATTTCCAGAAATCATCGGATTCCAGAATCTTCGCTTTTACAAACTCTTTCGCTATGTTGTCAGGTATGCCAGCTGCAACGAGTTCCTTTGCTTTTTTGCCTATGAAGCTCTTCAGTAGCTGATGAGCCGTTTTGTAATCGCGGTCCTTTTCTGCGACCCATCTATCGCCTTCGACGGATGCTTTCTTGTATTTGCTCAGGAATTCCTTTGAGTGCTTCTCTGAAGATATAGGCGGACCGACCATCTTTTTTATCACAGGCAGCTTCCATACCTCTGTTTCAAAGATTAGTGCCATCTCTTTTTCTGCGTATTCAAAATTTCTGATGATGATGAATTCGTTGTGCCTGAATAATGTTTCTAATCTAGCCATGGCGCGCCGCAGCTGCGGGTAGAGCGTATCGTCAATGACATCGGGCTTTTTCATCGTTATTGCAATGAATCGGGTTTCGCGGTTCTTGAGAATCTTTATCTCTCTTGCGCTTAACGGCGACATTTTTTTCGGGAAGAAGTAATCCTTGCTCGGTTTTTTCATGTATTCACGCGCTTTTTCAACGAATTTCATAAAATTCTCACAGCTCAAATTAGCGGCAACGTTTCTTTTTGAGTCAACTGGGTCTATTATAATAAGAGGCTGATCACTGAATTTTGCTGTACCGATTCCTTCAATATCGATTACCTTGCCTGGTTTCCATGCGCTTGCTGCATTGAGGACGTTTTCAAAAGAGCCGTACCTTATTATCAACAATTCACAGATATAACCGGCAAAGCCCAAACGCTTGGCGTCGCTACCATAAACTGCGATTCCTTTGCAGAATTGCTTCAATAACCGCACATCATCGCGCAAATCAGGGTCCAATCGCTCTAGCACGTATTCTAGATGCAGCGGCGAACGATCGACCGCAGACTTAATCTTCTCGTTCTTCTTTATGTGGTAGCATGGAACTATATCTACACTAAATCCGTTTATCTTCGCATGAACGTAGGGGTGCTCTGCGTACTTGATTACAAATTTTCCTTTCATTTCGTTTGCAAGCTTCTTGCCAAACGCTAAGCCTTTGTCTTCCAATTCTTGCCTCTCAACGTCAGGAAATAGCATGAACAAATCAACGTCATGGTCGCCGTGCAGCCATGTGAACTTGCCGATGCTTCCGACAACGACCGCATCGTAGCCGCTTATCGTCTTAGCTACCCGCACCATATCTCTTATGAAATCATTTGCAATCTTTTCCTCCCATTTCGTTGGCTTTATTTTCTTGAGCACGACATCGCGAAGCATAAATTAGATTTGTTTTCAGAAGATATAAAAGTGTAACCAGTATGGTGCGCATGAGGAGTATCATGTTTTCATGATACTCCTAGTTGTGGTATACGTCTACAGACGTATACCACTATGCGCGCCATACTCACAACCAATTTAAGATTACGAGCCGCTTTGATACGTATGGAGTTCGTCATTCATCCTTGGATAAACCAGAACGCTATAGAAAAAAGGGACTACCAGGACAACATCGTAAAAGTTGCAGTAACCGGCAATACGTTATGCGTGCTGCCCACAGGCTTGGGAAAAACAAACATAGCAGCACTCGTTGCTGCTGATAGACTAATGAAGTTTCCTGACAACAAAATTCTTTTCATGGCGCCAACGAAGCCGTTGGTCGAGCAGCACAAGAAAACTTTTGAGAAATTCCTTAAGCTTGGCTTAGAATTGCGAATCGCTACGGGCAAGGACAATCCGGAAGAGCGTGCAAAACTATACAAAGATGGCAATATAATATTCGCCACGCCGCAGACGATAAGGAATGACATCAAAAGGGGGATAATTGATTTGAAAAGCTTCTCATTGCTAATCGTTGATGAATGCCACCGCGCGATAGGCAATTACGCCTATCCTGCTGTCGCAAAGAGCTTCATCTACAATTCAAAAAGCCCGTTAATTCTCGGATTAACGGCATCGCCTGGCTCGTTCCGCCAGAAAATCGACGAGGTGAAGAAAAGATTATTCATCGAGCACGTGGAGATACGCATGCGCGATGACGAGGACGTCCGACCGTTCGTACAGGAATTGGAGCAGGAATGGGTTGAAGTAAAATTAAGCGAAAAAATGGGGGAGATGAAAAAAATTCTAGAGAATTTGAAGAACGAGAGGATTAAAAAATTGATGAACTGGAAGATACTGTTCGCACCAATAGCGACAAAATCGCGATTGATCGAGCTGCAACAAAGCCTTGCGAGGAAGAAAACGGGCATGAGTTGGGCGGCGATGTCCGTGATCGCCGAGATAATGAAAATCGACCATGCATTGATATTGATAGAAACGCAATCGCTATACTCATTAAAAAATTATCTTGAAAATCTGAGGGAGCAGAAAACGAAGGCGGTTGCACGTTTGTTCAACAACGAGGATTTCAATAAAGTCATTTCGATTGCAGACGAGCTCATCAGCAACGGCGATGAGCATCCGAAACTGCAGAAGCTGAGAGAGATTATAGAAGAATCTCTCGAAGACAACAAGTATGCGAGCATAATCGTTTTCGTGCAATACCGCGACACGATAACAAAAATTCTGGAAATACTGAAAGGCATAAAATTCGCGTCGCCGATAGAGTTCATCGGCCAGACAAAGAAAGCCGGCAAAGGATTGAGCCAAAAAGAGCAGGTGCAGATACTGAACGAATTCAGGATGGGTTTTTACAACATACTAATTGCGAGTCAAATCGGCGAAGAAGGTTTGGATATTGAAGAAACAGACACGGTGGTATTCTACGAGCCGATACCATCGGCGATAAGGAAAATCCAGAGAACGGGAAGAACGGCCAGAACCAAACCAGGTAAGGTTATAACTCTGATAACGAAAGGCACGCGCGACGAGGCGTATCACTGGTCCGGCTACCAGAAAGAGAAAAAGATGAAGAAAATACTGTACGGAATGAAAAACGAGAACGAACAGAAAGATTTGACGAGTTTTTAATGCAGATATAGCACATCAGATTGAGTCAGAATATTTTTCGCCCAATTCTAATAAGAGTAAATATGCAATTGAAAAATTACCGAGATCTACACATTCAGAACAGCCTGTTTTGGTTCCCCTCTTTTTCATTTCTTTGTATATAGTTGCCACTTTCGGTTCTGATTGCTCTAATAATTCTATAATTCGATCCCTGGCATCTGCACATCTTTTACAAGCATCCTTATTATTCAAATCTTTTCGAGCTAAAGGATTGTAATATATTATTACACGGAGTGCCTCTTTGATTTCATCCATAAATCTCTAATCAAATATGAAAAATAGATTATTTAAAAAATCAGAACTTACTTGACCGGTTTTGAATGATGCCAAACGAGCTCGAATAGTGGGTCAAGAACATTCGTTGATGCATGGCAGCTCTGCGTCCAGAAGGCGACGTCCTGCGTTGGATGCGTCTTTGTATCATCTGTAAGGCCGACTAGAAATTCTTCGCCATCGACCAGGCAAACGCGACCGACTAATTTTTCCACGTGCTCGACGTCATCGATGTCACGAACCTGGGCATATTTCGCCAGCTCTTTTGCAACGTTCGTTTTTCCAACAGGCGCGAGCAACTGTATTTTTACACCGTTTTCCGAGGCTTTTTTCATCAATGTAAGGTGGTTTTCTGCAAGCTCTTTTACTCCTGACTCGGTTGTTATGAGCTTTATTGATTTTTTAGCCTTTTTGAACATCGTCTCCATCTGCTGCAACATGGCGTATCGGCCTTTTAACGCGCCAGTGAGGTCTTCGGGCTTTACCGTCTTTATGTTGTCCTTGTAAAGCCTTTCCAACTCTCTTATTGCTTCAGACTTACTAAGCCTGTCCATCTTATTTCCCATCTCTACAGCGTCTTCCTGTATTTTTTTCTTCGCTCTTTCGACTGCTTCCTTTGGATTTATAGCCGCATACTTCATGGGTTTTCCCGGCTGTATTACTATGAAACCACGACCTGCCAATGACTCAAGAACATCATAGCATCTCGATCTAGGAACGTTAGAAATATCAGAAAGTTCGCCAGCAGTCGAAGAACCGCGAGAAAGAAGAGCCGCCCACAAGTTTCTTTCGTACTTGTTCAGCCCTATTGACTTCAAAACATCAAGGGTTTTTGACGTGGCAATCATACTATCAGTATAAATTACATCTATAAAAAACTTTAAAAATGTTGTTTCTTAAGAATAACTAAAATTTTCACAAAAATTTCAATTACAAAGAGCCTCTTCCTCAATTACAACTTTTTCAGTTTTATGGGAGCAGCTGACCTCGATGATTTTTACCGAATATGACATTACGCTGAAATTACATTTCAATTACAACAATTCTGCAACTAGAACCAGCTTCCCTTTTTCTGCTTCTTCGCCTCTTCCTTATACTTCTTGTCCAGCTCTATGACCACATTTTTGACGTTTTCAACCGCCTTTTTGTTGTCGCCGACGCCGCATGAATTGCCGACGCCGATTATTATGATTTTTTCGTTCTTCTTCGAGCGGTTTACAGATTTATTTATCGCATTTTTTACGCTTGGCATCGAATTGAATATCTCCTTTTTCATGGGAACTATCGCATCCTCCATGCCTACTTTCACCACGATACTGTCCATAGGTATCTTTTTCACGAGCAGAACATTCTCGATCATCTCTCTCTGGCCGATTCCGCCCATTGCAAAGCCGACACCCTCGGCGACGCTACCCGATTTTTCGCCCTCGAGCTTCTGCGCAGCGTCTATAGTTATTATTTTTCCAATCTTGTTTCTCTTCATTATTTTATTTATCGCCTCATCGATTCTACCTAAACTGGGCTCAGGTCCCTTTGCCTTGAGGACAAAACATTTTCTTCCGTTTATTATCGTCTCGCCATAAACGATTTCTTCAGCAATCTCTCTGCTACTGTCTATCATCGATGCAGCAACTAACGGACCAATCGAGTCGCCGATTGGCCATCCGTTTATGAATGCCTCTGTGCCCTTAAACTCGCTTTCTGCGATTTTCTCTATTATAGGCAACTGCATCTGGAGTATCATAGCAATCTGCAGGTTCTTGAACTTCTTTGACAATTCGACAAAGTGTCGCACCATCTTTGATATCTGGCGAAGGCCGATGGCCGCACGCAAGCTGTAATTCAGCTCCTTTTTTTCCTTTGCGTTCAGATTACTGGCAATGGAATCCGTGAATTCTGCAAAGCGCGTCTCCATGCTCCTTATTGTCTGGTCGATTTTCTTCACTAGGCCGAAAGGATCGATGGCCGACGGCTCGACAACAAAGAAATCAGTGAATTCGTTTATCTCTTTTCTCAATTCCTTTGTCGGATGCTTCATTACTTTTTTCGAGACCATAACGTTTGCTCGCTGTGACATCTCCTCCATCTTTCTTGCTGACTGCTCGAGCTTGTATATCATCTGCGAAAGCATCAGGCGCGGATAGAAGAATATGAATACAAAAAACATGAGGAACCATATTATTGTTCCGATAGCGTCCGTCTGCATCAGTATAACCATATAATCACTCAAGAGCAAATGAATAAAGGAAAATAAAGTATTTAAAATGATTTTAATTTCTCTAGCTTTGCACAAAAAATGATGTGCATCTGTATGATGCACATCGATTGTAGGCTATCGTCGCAAAGACGATAGCCTGGTTTTTGTGCAAAGCTAATTTCTCTTGTATCTTTTCATCAGCAGCGAGTTGCTAACAACGGAAACGGATGAAAATGCCATCGCTGCTCCGGCAACCATTGGGTTGAGCAAAAAGCCTGTGAACGGATATAATAATCCTGCAGCGATTGGTATTCCGATTGAATTGTAGAAGAACGCCCAGAAAAGGTTCTGCTTTATTTTCTTCATCGTATAATTGCTAAGGTCGATAGCAGTAACGACGTCCCGCAAATCATTTTTTATCAGGACCATCTGTCCCGTCTCCAGAGCAATGTCCGTACCTGCGCCTATGGCAATACCGACGTCAGCAGCAGCCAAAGCCGGCGCGTCATTTATTCCGTCACCGACCATTGCGACGAATTTGCCAGCCTTCTGCAACTTTCTGACCTCCTTTTCTTTGTCGCCTGGCAGAACGTCCGCCAGAACATTGTCTATTTCTAATTTCTTTGCCACTGCGCCTGCTGTTCTCTTGTTATCGCCTGTTATCATCACGACTTCTTTGCCCATGTCATGCAATTGTCGAACCGCGTTTTTTGCGTTGTCCTTTATCGTATCAGCGACTGCGATTAATCCGATAATCTTCTTATTCAGCGCGAGAATCATCACGGTCTTTCCTTCATCCTCCACGTTGCTTATCTTTTCATCGTCGACCGTTAACCTGTATTTTTTCATCAGGCTCCTGTTGCCGAAGAAAATCTCCTTTCTGCCATATCTCGCCCTGATTCCATGACCAGGTATTGCCTCAAAGAAATTGGCATCAGGAACGGTAATTTTTTCCTTTTTTGCCTTGTTCATAATCGCTTCCGCGAGCGGGTGCTCTGATTTTTTCTCTGCTATTGCGGCGTACTTCAAAATTTCTTTTTTCTTTGATTTTCCAAATTGAACTATATCGGTAACTTCTGGTTTGCCTTTTGTCAACGTTCCTGTCTTGTCAAAAATTATTGTCGTGAGTTTGTGAGCATTTTCCAGGGCTTCGGCATTTTTGATTAAGATTCCGTTCTCTGCTGCCTTTCCTGTGCCAACCATTATTGCCGTAGGCGTTGCAAGACCTAGCGCGCAAGGGCATGCAATTATCAGGACCGCTATGAAAATTCCCAAAGAAAAGACAAAGCCTTGGCCTAAAACAAGGTACCACAGCATGGAGGACATAACCGCTATAATAATGACTGCCGGCACAAAATAGCCGCTAACTTTGTCTGCTATCCTCTGTATTGGTGCCTTGCTGCCCTGCGCTTCTTCTACTAACTGCACGATCTGGTTCAGTACCGTGTCTTTGCCTATTTTCGTTGCCCTGAATCTGAACGAGCCGTGCTTGTTTATCGTTGCACCGATAACAGGAGAGCCTTTCTTTTTCTCGACTGGAATGCTCTCACCTGTAACCATCGATTCGTCGACAGAAGAAAAGCCGTCAAAAACTATGCCGTCAACTGGTATTTTCTGGCCAGGCTTTACTACAACGATATCACCAACTACGACGTCTTCTATAGGTATCTGCAACTCTTTTCCGTTTCTTACAACAATTGCAGTCTTCGGCTGCAGACCTACAAGTTTCTTAATCGCTTCCGAGGCTTTGCCCTTTGTCACCGACTCAAGCCATTTCCCGAGGATGATAAACGTGATAAGAATCGCAGATGTATCAAAATATGTATAGCTTCCAAATGACGTCAGCGTTGCTAAAACGCTGTAGAAATATGCAGCGCTCGTTCCTGTAGCCACCAACGTGTCCATAGTCGCAGTCCTTGCCTTCAGCGCCGCAAGAGCTCCTTCATAGAACCGGTATCCGACAACGAATTGCACTGGCGTTGCTAGAGCGAGCAGTATAAAATTCTGGTTGGGTAGAATTATATTGAAAAATTCAGGAAATGACAGGATGAATATCGGCACTGATAAAATCGTGGATGTGATAAACAATTTCTTTAACGTTGATATCTCTTTCTTTTTTTCCATTGCTGCATGGTCGTGCATCAAGGCACTGGCGACCTTGTAACCCAACTTTTCAATCGCATTTATTATCCTGTCTTCCTTTATTTTTTTCTCGGTATATTCCACGGTCGCCTTCTCTGTTGCAAAATTTACGTTCGCGTCGATGACTCCGTCTAATTTTTTCAATGCCTTTTCTATTCTCTGCGCACAGGATGCGCAGTGCATGCCCGAAACCGAGAATATCTTCTTCATATTTTTATTCTGTTTGTCGATTTTTTATATCACTTACTCCCACAGCCGCATCCGCAACTACCGGAACTGCCACTAAGCGCAGGTGCGATTCCTGTGTATGCTGCAACAGAGCCGTCTGAATTTTCTACAACTATCTGCCCCTGATACATGTTCATGGAACATGCAAACTTGAAGGTGCCTGATTTGTCTGGTGTAAATTCTATCACGTTGTCGCCTGTTTTCAAAGTCTTCTTTATGCCGTATTCAGGGATTACAATGCTTCTTGAACATCCTTTCACGCTGTTCATGTCAGCCACTAGCTGCACTGGAATCCCTTTCTTCACGCGTATTGGATTTGGGTAGTAGTTCGAGCCCTGCACGGATAACTGCACTATCTGGACGCCATCTTTTATCGCAGCAAGACTGCTGTCAGTACTTTTTCCGGTAATTGGGTTGCCACTATCGATTATCTGGTTGCTCGGTGATTCGCTCAATACTTTTGCAGGATACTCTTTGAAAACGTCCAGCGACAGCATTTTCTGTCTATCCGTTTTTGCCGAATCATAGCTCACATCAAATATATTCGGGAAAGAAAATTGCACGCCTGTAACGCCATCAATCGTTTTTAATTCACTAGATATCAACGGCGCATGACCAGGGCATGGTATATCCACCTCCAGCCTTATCGAATCAGCGCCGATTGCGTACACGCCTGACGCCGATAAAGACACGTTCGCGAGAAGCGGGAATATCAGCATGAACAACACAAGGTTGATGCCTATCGTCGAGCCGTACATTGCTGAGAGATATTTCCATTTTCTCTTCATGCCGTCCAGCGATAACAATCCGTTCTTTCTGAGGTACCATGCTGATGAAAGCGTTGCAAACACCAGTGACAACAGGATAAGGGCATGGAAAAACCATCTGTTCATCAAGAGCGGTTTGAAGAACTCCATCAGCACGGTGACGCCCAGAACAGAACCTATTATAAATGCAATGCACCCTATGTGCGGTATGAGTCCGTAAACGATTCCCTGCCGGACAGAACTCTTTGCCTTGCCGCTACCGGTGTCATATCCTAAATTATCAATCTCTGCCTTTATTTCAGCTACATCTATTTGTGTACTATCAAAACGGATGTGCGCCTTTTCTTTGGCGATATCCACATTTATGCTATCTACGCCATGCAGCTGCGATATCTTTTCTTCTATCTTTTGTTTGCAGGAAGCGCAGTGCATCCCCTTTATGCCGATTGTTTTCTCTTCATAGCCATCTTCTTCCATTCCGACCACCTTCTTAATTTTTCATCTGAAACATCAAGGCAGGGATCACACCTGCCGTGATGCCATGGAATACCGCTTATGATTGCAATTCAATCATATAGAAATATAGTACTGAAACGGCATATAATGCATTGTATGAAACTAGTTTCACTCGTTCCTTAGAACAACCACGTTTGTCATGCCGCGCCTTCTTCTCTCGACCAGACGACGTCCCTCCAATTTATCGATGATTCTCGTGACCTTGACCTTTGAAAACTTCGTCTTATCAACTAAATCTGACTGGAAAATCGTTCCCTGCGATTCGATTATTTTTTCAAAAACAAACTTTTCATCTTTGCTCAAACTGCCAAGAATCTTCTGATAGTTTTCTTTCGTAATATTTTTCGGCTCAACCTGCTGGTGCACTTTTTTTATCTTTGTGACTATCTTTTCTTCCCTGCCGAAAAATATCAGGTACAGACCGATTATTATAACAAAGGCCATCAACGCTATACCGACGTTTGTCTGGAAATCAATCGTCCCCCACATCGGGCAGCTCGACCCGTGCGAGCACTGTGTATTCACGATATCGGTCAGCGCCCGATTGAACGAGAACACTATGAAACCTATCAGGATTGCGATGCCGACTATCATTATCCCTACGACTCGGTTTTTCATAGATTAGGTATGGTGGTTATTTATTTAAGCATTTCAGAAAAGGTTGAAAATCTTTTTATCTTGCTACCGCAATATATCCCTATGGTATGGAAAATCATCGCGACAATAGTGATAGTGTTCGGCGTGATAATCCTCGTATTGTCTTCCAATCCTGCTGTCTCAAGCTTTTTCCAGCAGGTCAATGAGAAGATAACAAACGTTCTCGGCTATG
Organism: Candidatus Aenigmatarchaeota archaeon; assembly: GCA_043799385.1. Taxonomy (GTDB): domain Archaea; phylum Aenigmatarchaeota; class Aenigmatarchaeia; order GW2011-AR5; family GW2011-AR5; genus JAZDNV01. Next base: position 25,319 of record JAZDNV010000006.1, read on the forward strand.
AATTTGACGTCAACAGAAACGTGTCGTTCTCGCTGATACTAAACAGATACGTCGATGCGTCATTTTACGGAAAAGGATTAGTCCTTGACATAACCCCAAAAACGTTGACAGGCGAGATAAACGGCATGAAGATTGACACAAACAAGGGTATAAAGCTGATTGGCTTTAATGGTTCTGGTTCGATTTCCGGTAATAACCTTACGTTAGACGGAAAATTCGAAAAACTGACGTCGGAAATGCTTATTGAGAGCGGAAGCATAAAAATCTCAACAGCCTTTGAAAATCTTACTGTGGAAAATCTTGCACTGAAGGAGATAAAGGTCAAGGCAAGCGGCTACCTGGATGCAGGAGAGATAAAAACAAAGCTATCAGACACTATGATAGAGTTATATTATCCCAGCGGGAAGTTCGAGTTTTATAATAATCAACTGAGAATCAACGGCCTTGCAAAGAAGATATCAATACCTGAAATAAAATTGGAGATAGGTTAATCCTTGCTCCGCTTTTTGCTTCTGCTCCTACCACTTGCCGCGCTCTCCACAGCGCCCAAAGCATTGTATACGATTCTTGCAAACAGGTAGACGACGTACGAACCGAAGCCTATCATTATGAAAAACAAGATGTTGTTTATGCTTATCTCAACAGGAAAGCCGAGAAAATTCACGATTACCGGAAATATCGCCGATGCGAAGATTATTATCAGCGCATTGACGAGAAGCTTCAGGACGCTCTTCACCATGAGAATGAAGAGCATAAACAATACAAACAAAACCAAGACAGGCAGCGTATATTCTATCATTTTATCCCCAGCAACTGCCTTGAAGCAGAGTAAGTTACAACGGAAAAGAAGGACATATAAGCAAACATTTTGAAAAGATAGTCTATCTTTCCAGGATGCCTGTTCACCAGTCTGAGCAGATTTCTTGCCACCGTGCGCTTTGGCCACGAATAGTTCTCGTTCATATAATTTATCACATACACATAGGAAAGTTTAAGCCTTGTGACATACCATTCCATTATCGCATTTGTCGGTATGTATGTTCCAAGTATTACCGTCCTGCCATTTCTTATTGCCTTTATCGCGCTCGCTTCATCGTATGCGTCAATATCCGTTATGCCGTAACCTAGCATTTCTACGCAATGAGCATCGCTTCCAGCTGTTATAGGCATACCGTATCTCTTTGCAAGCTTTTTGTTATTGTAATTGGCTATTCTTTCGACGTTCAGCGCATTGAACGCCTCGACTGCGTCGCATTTTCTTGCTAATTCTCCTAATCCCTTGCGCTGTATGTCGAACGGATGAGAAGCGACTGCAACACCGCCCTGCTCATGAATCAGGTCTAAGGTCTCTTGCAGGTCCAGTTTTTTTTCTATTCGCTCGCGTATGCCCAATGCGAGCAGATGACCTTGTATAGTGCTTATCTCTTCGCCTACGATAACTGTTAAACCGTATTTTTTCTCCAGCTTCTTAGCTTCCAGCGCACCTTTTATCTCGTTGTGGTCGGTTATCGCTAATGCATTCAATCCGATGTTCTTCGCCCGCATCAGCATCTGCTTCGGCGAATTCAACCCTTCGAGAAGAACCTTTGTTCCCACAGAATAAGTTGTGTGGCAATGCAGTTCAGCAAGCATTTTTATCCTATGCCCGTAATTCTATTTAAAATTTAGCCAGAAATCGCTATTTCTTCTTTTTCTTCTTGCCCTTGAAAAACCACTCGTATATTCCTAAAGCCCAACTGAATGTCAATGCAATAGAAGTCAAGAATACTCCCCACTGCTGGTTGAGATATGCCGTGATGAACCAGAATGGTTGAGCAAGAATACCTGTTACAAAACCCCACTTGTTCTTTCTAGCAACAAGTATTACTGCAGAGATGGTTAGTATAGTCAAACCGACCTGTGCAATAATGTCCCACATAGTCACAACTTTGGCTCATAGTGTTTAAAAATCATCACTTCACGTGTATCTCGACCGCGTCGCCATCCTCCAGCCGATAATTCAATCCGGCCTGTATCACGCGATTGCCGCGCCAGACGCGAGCGAAGCGAAAATTCTTGATAAAGTCCTTGTGTATCCTCTGACAGAAGTCCGTAACCGTCGAGCCGATAGGCAGCGCCATCGCGGTCTTTGTCTTCTTCGCATAGACTCTCATGAAGCCGAGCAGCGACCAGATTCTCTTTTTTATCTCGTCAGCGTTCTGGGATGAATTCACGAAGATGCGCTTTGTCCTGATGAAATTATCGCTCAATATGTCCTCCAGAATATCCCTGTCCTGCACGCGCCTGATAACCAAAACAATGGCATCGCTGCTCCTTGCAATGCTCATATATTCAGGACTGAACGTAGATGGTATTTCGACTAATTGCAATTTCACTCCGGAGTAATCCATCATGCCTATTTCCGGCTTAGTCGTCGTGTAGGCGTGACCGGCAATTGTTGGTTTTGCATCCGTAATTTTAGCAAGCATCGTTGATTTGCCGGACTGCGTCAATCCGATAAGGCATATTTGCGCCTCGCCCTCCTTTGCGATGCCTTTCTTGCTAATCTTTTTTTTACCCGTTTTCTTCAGTTTCGACATCTTGCCCTTTAGTTGCGCAAGCACGTTCTCAGTGCCCTTGTGCTTCGGCAGAGTACGTATCATCTCCTCCAGGGCGGCTATCTTCTCTTCATTCGTCTTAGCTGAAAGGTATTTTCCCTCTGCCTTGAAATACTCGACCGTTGCGTTAATAGGCATATATAATAAATTCAGAAGAAAGTGTTAAAAAGGTTTTGAACATCAGTTGGCTATGGCATACGAGAGGAAGATACTGGTAATCGACGACGAGCCGACGATAGCTGACTTCACTGAAAGGTTTTTGCATATTGATGGCTATCCCACTGCAACCGCCAAAGACGGACAGATGGCGATAGAAAAAATGAAAGACGGTAGTAGCTACGGACTTATTGTCACTGACTTCAGCTATCCTGGCAGAAAGGATTTTGGCGATTATATAAGAGAAAACCATCTAGGCACGCCGGTAATCGCCATGACTGCTGTTCCAACGCCAGAAGTCGAAGCAATTGCAAGAAAAGAGCTTCGCGCAGTCAGACTTCTTGCAAAACCACTTGACATCAAAGAATTTCTAGGCATTGTCAAAGAGCTTTACGTGCCTTGACCGCTTTTTCTGATTCAGGGAAAAGTATAAATATCGCCTTTTACATAATAAACTAAGTAATTGTTGCGTGATTGGATGAACAAAGTCTTGATTCTTATTGTGGTATTTGCTCTGCTAGCTTCTACTACCGCGTTTGCTGCACCAAACCTAACAGCTGTGAGCCCTACACCAGCCAACTTCACGAACCAGAGTTCTACATCAGTTACGTTGAATATCACGTCAAGCCTTGACATATCCCTGACGAGGTCGGCACTTCTCTGGACAAACCAGTCCGGTCAGATTTCAGATTTGAACTTATCAAACCTGACAATCGTGAATGGCAGTCTTGCTACACCGTATCTTGACGTTAATTATACATATATCACGATAAACGGAATGCTTAATGGTACTCACTCTTTCACATTCAGGATAGGCTCCAACACAACGGATGATAACATGACGCTCACCATAAACATAACAGTAGATAATGCCAATCCTCCAACTGCTACTGTCACAAACCCGATAAATGCGACGAATACAACGAATGCCACGCCCAATATAGAGATTACATTAGTAGATAGTTTTGCTACTGTCTTAAATTATACAATTTATGCTAATGGTGTGAGCAAGGCAAGCGGGCAGCTGGCTAACAACACCAGGACTAATGTAACGTTATCAGCATTGACTAACGGTACTTATTTAATAAATGTAGAAGCTGTTGATCAGGCAGGCACCAGAGCAAATTCAACGCCTATGTGGTATTTGACTGTTGATACTCTAAAGCCTGTCATAGTTTTGACATCGCCTGGAAACACTACTTACGGCAGAAATATCACACTTAGCTATGTTGCAGCCGATGCGCATACCGCACTGGCATACTGCTGGTACGTCAATTCCAGCAATTTCAGGAAAAACCTGACATGCAACAGCACCATAACGTTCCTATCTGATTACAAGAACAGCCTGAACAACATAACGCTCTT
>JAZDNV010000009.1:0-47427 GCA_043799385.1 Candidatus Aenigmatarchaeota archaeon
ATTTTTAAGAAGATTTTAGATATCTGATTGGATATGGTAATGACGCCTGTGAAGAACGATGTTGATGATTTTCTGGATTCATTATCTGATGACCCTAAATCATCAGGTTTTGCTGCATTATCTACGTTCCGCGATGTTGCAGCAAGAGATATTTTCAAAACAATCGCTGACGACATAACTTCTCACTTCATTCCAAATGAATTTGCATACATATTGTGCAACAGGAAGAAAGGCGACAACATGAAAACCGACAGATATGTGGGTGAAGTTGATGGCTATTTTGAGTTATGCGGTATCGACACAGGAATAGTCCGGATATCTGCCAAGGATGCTCAAATCTCTGAAAGGTTCTCGGACGATGAATATTATGAATATGCGTTTGAAAGACTGGCGTCGATGGGTTACTCGAGGGAATTGCCGAAATGGCTGATAGGATGGATGAAGATCGTGCCTGACGCGATTGTCAACAGGTATCTGATGATAAACCTGCACCCATCTGGTCCGGACGGTCCGAAAGGAAAATGGGAGGACGTCGTCTGGCAGTCGATAGAAGAGCACAGGAAGCACGTGGAGGCGATGATCCATATAGCAACGCCGGAGATGGACCGAGGCCCTGTACTTGTCCGCTATGATTACCCGACAAGCAAGAGGTGCAATAAATTATACGAAAAACTAGAAAGAAGGCTTGACAACGGCGAATCCTTCAAAGAAATAAAAGAAAATGAATACAGGACAAACCTTCTGTTCAAAAGATTCAGAATGGAGCAGCAAAGGCTCAAAGAGAACGCGCTGATTGCCGTGGCGATGAGCATGCTCGGTTCCGGCGAATTGAGAATAGACGGCAGGAACATTTATCATAACGAACGACTGCTAACTAAAGAAGGTCTCCTCGTCAACGACCGCGTTGACGGATACATGCAGGGCAAGGGTGTATCCTTGCCGTACTGATTAAGGCAGTTGATTTAAAACTTTTCTGGAAGAATCTATAATCTGGTATTCATGAAAACATATTCCGAAGCAGGCGTCGACAGAACGCAGAGGGATGAGGCAAAAAAACATCTCGATGAATTAAATTCGACACATGCTTACAGCAGATACGGAGGGATTGTCAAGACTCCTTTTAACGTTCTCTATCCTGTCTGCGGAAAATACCACGTGAAGACGTGCGACGGCGTCGGCACAAAGGTTCTGCTGGCGCAACTGGCGAACAAGCACGACACGGTAGGAATAGACGCAATCGCGATGGTCGTCAACGACTGCATAAGGTGCGGCGCGACTCCGCTGGCGCTTACGAACGTGATAGACATAAAAAAATCGACTCCTGAATTGCTCAGCGAGATAAAAAAAGGTTTGATAAAAGGCTCGCAGCTGGCTGAGTGTCCGATAGTCGGCGGCGAGACTGCTGACGTACCTGAATTATTATCAGCGCAGTATCACATAAACTGCGACTGCATTGGCGAGGTTGAGAAGGAAAAGATAATAACTGGAACGAGAATACGGCCAGGCAACATTATAGTCGGACTGAGAAGTTCCGGCCTTCATTCCAATGGCATGTCGCTGGCAAGAAAGGTATTGTTCAAGGAATGGGGCGGAGCGTTTGACGCGAACGACGCGATTCTTGGCAAAGCGCTTGTACTTGAGGCGTTGGAACCGACGATAATTTACGTGAAACGTTTTCTTGATATCGCAAAAGACATTGATATTCTAGGCGCGGTCAACATCACAGGCGACGCTTACCTGAAATTCTCGAAGCTTCAGCAATTCTCTAAGGTCGGCTTTGAATTCGACAACTTCAAGCCCCAGCCGATATTCGAGCTTATACAGAAGACTGGCGGTATCGAGCAACGCGAGATGTTCTCCACGTTCAACATGGGTTGGGGATTTGCCGTAATAGTTGACGAGAGCGATGCAGAAAAAATAATTGGAAAAGACTCTGAGATAATCGGAAAAATCACGGATGGCGACAATATCGTCATAACGCATAACAACGAGAGGATAATTCTACGATGATGTGTTGAAAATGCCGCACAGGATCGAGGTTGCGTTCAAGGAAGGTATGACTGACGCTGCAGGAAACGGCGTCAGGAAAAGGATTGCAGAAGACCTTGCCATTTCTGTGGATTACGTAAGGACCGTTGACGTATATACGATAGATGCAGAACTAAATGAAGAACAACTGGTGCTTTTAGGCGAGAATCTCTTTGCTGACCCGATAACGCAAACTTTCAGTTATGACGAGCCGTTGGATGCTGACTACGACTGGCTAATCGAGGTTGGATTCAAGCCAGGCGTGACTGACAACGTAGGCAAGACAGCAAGAGAGGGTATAAAAGACATTCTGGGCATTAATGCAAACGTCTATACGTCAAGGCAGTACCTAATCAGTGGCAGAATAACTAGTGAAGACGCGGAAATGATTGCAAGCGGATTATTAGCCAATACGCTCATCGAACGGTGGATAGTAAAAAGAAAAGGCGAGGCTGTGGAAATTTCTCTGCCTTTGGTAAGGACGATGCACGAGCCTAAGGTTGAAAAAATAAACATCAACGTGAGCGATGAAGCGCTCATGCAGATAAGCAAGGAACGGCTGCTGGTTCTCAGTTTGGATGAGATGAAGGCGATAAAAGACCATTACAACAATCCTGCTGTCCTTAGCGAAAGAAAGAAGTTAGGATTAAGCAGCCCTACGGATGTTGAACTGGAGGCGATAGCACAGACATGGTCCGAGCACTGCAAGCACAAGATATTCAACGCAGTCATAGAATATGAAGAGAACGGTAAAAAGGAAAAAATCGATTCGTTGTTCAAAACATACATCAGGAAATCAACCGAAGAGATAGGCAAGGACTGGCTTGTATCAGTATTCAGGGACAACGCAGGCATAATAAGGTTCATCGATGGCTGGAATCTTGTAATGAAAGTCGAGACTCACAACACGCCCAGCGCTTTAGAGCCGTACGGCGGAGCGCTGACCGGAATAGTCGGCGTAAATCGAGACTCCATCGGAACAGGTATCGGCGCTAAACCGATATTTAATACAGACGTGTTCTGTTTTGCGCCGCCTGATTACAGCAAGGCAATGCCGCCAAGATTACTGCATCCAAAAAGAATATTCGAAGGCGTAAGGCGCGGCGTAGAGCATGGCGGAAACAAGTCCGGGATACCTACGGTAAATGGTTCAATCGTTTTTGATGAACGTTTTCTTGGCAAGCCCTTGGTCTATTGCGGAACAGGGGGAATAATGCCATCGATGATAAACGGAACTGCAACAGACGAGAAGAGAATTGACGATGACGATTTCATAGTCATGACTGGTGGAAGAATCGGCAAAGACGGCATTCACGGCGCGACATTTTCGTCAGAAGAATTGCACGAATCGTCGCCCGTGAGCGCTGTGCAGATTGGGGACCCGATAACGCAGAAGAAGATGCTAGATTTTCTGATGGAGGCGCGCGACCTTGGATTGTACAATGCGATAACCGACAACGGCGCTGGCGGTCTTTCGTCTTCCGTGGGCGAGATGGCACAGTTGAGCGGCGGCTGTGAAATCCATCTGGACAGGTGCCCGCTGAAGTATGCAGGCCTTGACCCGTGGGAAATACTTTTGTCAGAAGCGCAGGAAAGGATGACATTGTCTGTGGCGCCTGACCTGGTTGATGGATTTCTCGATCTAGCGAAGAGAAGAGACGTTGAAGCGACGGTGATAGGAAAATTCACGTCGAGCGGCAGATTCCATGTCATGTATAAAGGAAAGACGATTGCTTATATTGACATGAATTTCCTCCACAACGGATTGCCGCAGATGATATTAACTGCGAAATGGACGCGACCTGAAGCCGAGGAACCTGAGTTTGAAGAACCGGACCTCAGCGAAGAATTAAAGAAAATGCTTTCGCGCCTCAACATATGCTCGAAGGAATACGTTGTGCGGCAATACGACCATGAAGTACAGGGCGGCTCGGTTATCAAACCTTTGGGTGGTGCAAGAAATGACGGCCCGAGCGATGCAGGAATCGTAAGACCTTTGTTAAACATGAACGAAGGCGTTGTTATATCGCATGGCATCTGCCCGCGCTACGGAGATATAGACACGTATCACATGGCTGCGTGCGCGATAGATGAGGCGATAAGAAACGCTATTTGCGTCGGCGCATCACCTGATTTCCTAGCAGGGCTTGACAATTTCTGCTGGTGCGACCCGATAAAATCAGAAAAGAATCCTGGCGGAGAATACAAGCTAGCGCAGCTCGTGCGGGCGAACAAGGCGCTCTATGATTACACGAAGATGTTCGGCGTTCCTTGCATCTCTGGAAAAGACAGCATGAAGAACGATTACATATTCGGCGACATAAAAATATCAATTCCGCCTACGTTACTTTTCACTGTCGTCGGAAAGATAGAAGACGTGAACAAGGCTGTCACCATGGATGCAAAAAATACTGGCGACTCGGTCTATATTATAGGGACTACCAGAAACGAGCTCGGTGGGTCTGAATATTATTCAATGCACGGTATCGCAGGCGGCAATGCTCCTACTGTGGATAAGAACGCAAAGAAGTCGTACGATTCCCTTCACAGTGCCATATCGAGCGGTCTTGTTGAATCGTGTCACGACTGCTCGGATGGTGGACTTGCTGTTGCATTAGCCGAGAGCGCATTCGCAGGCGGTTTGGGAATGACCGTGAATCTTTCCAAAGTTCCTGCAGATAATCTAGAAAGGAATGACAAGATTCTTTTCTCAGAATCAGCAAGCAGGTTCATCGTGACTGTAAGACAGGAAAATAAAAAAGAATTTGAAACGGTTATGCAGGGTTCGGTACTTGCTGATATTGGTGTAGTGATTGACGGTAGATTTATTGTCAAAGGTCTTGAAGGTGACGAAATTATCAACTCTGATATGAACGAACTAAAGGAGTCGTGGCAGAGGCCTCTGAGGTGGTAACAATGCCAAAAGCTCTGATATTGACCGGTTACGGAATAAATTGCGATTACGAAACTGAATTTGCATTCAACACTGCAGGCGCATCTACGAAAAGAGTGCATCTCAATGACATAATAGACCGTAAAATTTTAATGGAGGATTTCAACATACTTGCTATACCGGGCGGATTTTCTTTCGGAGACGACATCGCATCCGGCAAGGTTCTGGGCAACAAGATGAGATACAACCTTAAAAACGAAATAGAGAGTTTCATTGATAATGGCAAGCTCATAATCGGCATATGCAACGGCTTTCAGGTGCTGGTCAAGATGGGGATACTACCGTTCGTCGATTTTTCGCAGAGCACTACTCTCACATTCAACGATTCCGGACGCTTCGAGGACAGGTGGGTTCATCTGAAGATTAACGAAAAGTCAAAGTGCATATTCACTAGAGGAATAAAAAACATATACCTGCCTGTCAGGCACGGTGAGGGAAAATTTATCTCTGACAAGGATATGATAAATTTTCTGAATGAACAAAATCTGGTAGCGGCAAGATACGTTGATGAGAATGGAAATGCAGCCACCTACCCATGGAACCCGAACGGTTCGATGGATAACATCGCAGCAATATCTGACCCTTCTGGAAAGATATTCGGGCTGATGCCGCATCCGGAAGGATTCCTTCACAAAACAAACCATCCGAGATGGACAAGAACGAAGATTACTGATGGAGAAGGCCTGCAGATATTCAGAAACGCAGTCGAATTCATAAGGAACGAATTCTGATAAATCACGGAGAAATTACAAAAATAAAATTGGATGAGTTTTAAATAAATTATATTGATAGTAATGAAATGCCAAAAAGGATACTAGTATGTGCAGGACCCCAGCATGGGCTGCCTGCTGAATTCTATGCAGCAAAAATCATGGAATCCCTTGCTGTTGCCGGTTACGTTCCAAATAATGGGTATGAAATTTTTCACAAACCTACAGGCGATGATGTCGTAAAAACTGTCATCGAACCCCGGGAGCCTTACGGATTCATGTTCCTGCAAGACGGGATACCACCGTCAAACAGAAAGGAAGGTCATCATTTTTCTGTGCATGAAGTCATAAAAGCTGTTAAAGAGCATTATCCGAAAATGCCATTCTGCACGTTTAATTATAATTGTAACGGAAATGAAAAACATTGGATGCCATGCCTGAGCGATGTCCACGTAGCAGGATACCCTGGAAAGGGCATATCTGTAAAAGATTTTTATGATGATACGACAAGAACGTTTCTCTTGGTCGGGTTGATGAGGGATGTTTTCAAGGAGATACCAAACATTAGACTGAGAAAGCTCGATGAAGATTTTAGGAATATACCTGGTGATCAGACAGTTGGCGATTTTGAACAAAAGTTTGCCGAAGCCTATGCGCAGATGGCATGGGAAATGGGCAGGGCATAAAATCTTATAAAAATTTCAATTCTTCCTTTTTTGGCGTTCCGCGCGCGCCCTCTCTCGTTGTCGATAGCGCTGCAACGCGATTCGCGAATTTGCATGCTTCCTCAAGGCTTTTTTTATCAAGCAACGCTGAAATAAATCCTGCGGAAAATGAGTCGCCTGCACCAGTCGTGTCCAATACATTCGCGTTCACTGCAGGAAATTTCTTGATAATGGTGTTTGTTATCAAAGTGCATCCGCGATCTCCCTGCTTTATTACTACAACTTCGGGTCCATACTCCAACAATTTCTTGCCTGCCTTTTCGCCTTTTAATCCTGTGAGCATCTCTGCTTCGATCTCGCTTGGCAGTATTGCATAGCAATTCTTCATTATGCTTCTCATTTCATTTGGTTTTTTTGCAAATATCGTTCCAGGGTCCATTGTGACTCTAACGCCTGCTTTTTTTGCTACCATGCTCGCATATTCAAATGCCTCGACGACGTTTTCTCCTATTATGCTGGTCATGTGAAGGAACTTTGCATTTTTTATGTAATCAACAGGTATGTTCTCTTTTTTGAAATTTACTGCAACGCCATCTGAGGTGAATAATATGCGCTCTCCCTTTGAATTTACGGTCGCTATCACGAGCCCTCCTGTTCCTGCTATCTTTGTTGTCTTGGAATAATCAACGCCATCCTTCTTGAACTCCTTTATCAGGAAATCAGCGAACTGGTCTGTACCAAGTATGCCGACGAAGCCAGCGGATTTTCCTAGCCTTGACAGGCCGACTGCAACGTTCGCTGCAGAGCCGCCGGCAAGAAGCTTTACGTTGCCCGTTACGGAAACTTCGTGATCTGGTTTTGGAAAATCTTCGACTCTTCCTATGATGTCAACGTTCGCGGCTCCAATACAAACAACATCAGGCATATCACAACCTCAGCATCTTTTCCCAGTACTCGCACACGGATTCTGTTTTCTTTGATGCAATGCCCGTGTACTCGCCCGGGGTTTCTATCGCACGCTTCTGATTTGCAGTAAACATATTGAAATATTTCATGATGTCACCATCTTCTTTTATCGATTCGATTAAAGGCCTGTTTTTCATCGTAAGCCTCCTTACAGCTTCGTGCGCATCAGGATGGCCGTGAACCGAGAGCAGTATGTAGAACGGCTCTGCGGTTATCATCTCGCGATTGATAGCAAAGTTTTTTGCCATGCTGCCCTTGTCTATCACAATGCTCTTGCAGGTTTTGTTCATCCTCTCGACTGATATAAGAAAACCGGCAAGCATCTCAACGACAAAGCGCGATGACGCGGAGTTGGTGAGGTCTCGTTGATGCTCAGATAGCTGGTCCATGTAGAGCGTCATTATTCGCGGCACAAACGCTTTCCACATGCTCTTCACATTCTCGAAATCTATCGGATTTCTTTTGTGTGGCATTGTTGAGGATCCGACTTGATTGTCTGAGAAAGATTGCGCAACCTCGGATATTTCTGTCCGCTGCAGATGGCGCATATCGTCTGCAAGATTTGCGATTACACCGAATGACGATATTACTGCATGAACGAAATCTAACATGAACTCCGGCTCTACTATCTGCGTTGAATGGGTCGCAGGTTTAAGGCGAAGCTCATTCAAAACTTCCAATTCATATTCTTCCGGATCTTCAAAAATAAGCGACGTCGCGTTGTAAGCGCCGACCGCGCCTGACATCTTGCCTCTCAGGCCTTCTGCAGAATTCTTTATCTCCAGTATGCTGTTGCCTAATCGACTGACGTATTCAGAAAGCGCGAAACCGAACGTTATCGGCTCTGCATGCTGTCCGTGCGTTCTGCCGATTTGCAGCGTATTTTTTTCGCGCATTGCTATGTCGATTATCGTCTTTTCCAGCTCCAGTAGGCTTGGTATCATCACCTTTTCAGAAAACTCTTTGAAGCGCAGCGCCTCTGCTGTGTTTATTATGTCGAATGATGTCGCGCCCAGATGAACGAATGGCCGCGCACCTTCGCTGACCTTTTTTCTTATGCAATTGACAAGCGCGCGGATGTCGTGACGTATTCTTTTTTCTTCCTCGTAGACATCGCCAGGACTCACGCTATCGCATGCGTCGCTGATTTCTTTCGCAATCTCTTTTGTGCAAATGCCTCTCTTTGCAAGCGCTGATGCTATTGCCGACTCAACCTTAAGCTGGTACCTTATTCTTGCGTTCTCGGAAAGAAACTGCTGCAGTTTTTCATCTGCATACCTGTGGTCCAACGGGCTTATGTTGTCAAATACGTCCATAAAATCCTGCCTTTGTCAGATTGTTCGTTATCCTTTCGACTATGTCCTCATACAAAATATTAAAATCATCGCCTGTTATCAGCTCAAATGCTTTTATGTACCGCTTTGCTGCTTCTATCATGACTTCTTCGCTCAACGCTGGAGGAGTACCGTCGCCAAGAAAACCCTGGTTAGCGAGCCAGCGCCTAAGGTATTCCTTGTCAAGCTCTTTCTGCGGCTCGCCGCGCTCGAATAATTCTTCGTAACTATCAGCAAACCAGAAACGCGATGAGTCAGGCGTGTGGACTTCATCTATGACAAATATTTCTCCGTCGCATTCACCGAACTCATACTTGGTATCGACAAGTATCAGCCCGTTCTTTGAAACCAATCTGCTACCAAACTTGAAAAGCGCCAGGCTCATTTCAGCCATTCTGTCAAACGTTTCCTGGGAAATGATGCCTTCTTTTATTATCTCTTCCCTTGATATCGGCCTGTCATGCTCATGCGACTTCGTTGTCGGCGTTATTATTATTTTATCCAGCTTCTGGTCCTTCCTCAAGCCGTCAGGCAACGCATTTCCACAAAAATTCCTGACGCCAAGATTATAGTTGTACCACAACGATGTTTTCGTGACGCCTGTTATGTACGCCCTCACTACAACTTCTATCGGTATCGTTTTGCACTCCTTCACGACCATGACGTTCGGGTCTATTATTTCGTTCATGTGATTATTTACAATGCCGCTTGTTTTCTCAAACCAGAACGCGGATAACTGATTTAGAACCTGGCCCTTAAGCGGTATTGTCCCAAGAATGCGGTCAAAAGCCGATATCCTGTCCGTCGAGATTATGACCCTGTTTCCGTTTATCACGTAACTGTCGCGGACTTTGCCACGGTAGAGCATGCCAAACGGAAAATTTGTTTCGTTCAGCGTGTTATTCAGGTTCTTTCTTATATACTCATCTATCATCTTCACGGCCTCGCTAAATCCAGTATCCTTTTTGCCAAGTGAGCGGCGTTCTCTCCGTTGTCTATGCCGACGGTTGCGACAGGAACGCCCTTCGGCAGCTGTGCAATCGAGAGCAATGAATCGAGACCACCCAACTTGCCAGAAACAGGGACGCCGATAACCGGTTTCTTTGTATAGCTTGCGACAAAACCCGGTAACGCCGCGGACAAGCCGGCAATTGCTATGAAAACCTTTGCATCAGATCTCTGGACAATGCTTTTTACGCGTTCCGGCTCGCGGTGGGCGCTTGCATATTCTACATTATACTCAATCCCGTATTCGTTCAGTATTTTTTCAGCTTTCTTGACTATCTCTTCATCTGAGATGGAACCGGCAATTATAAGTACATCCATGCGACCACACAGTTAATTATCAAATTATAAAATTTATATATTTAAACCCAGCAAAAACATCGGATGGATCTTTGTTTAAAAAATGATGGACATCTATTTGATGTCCACTGGCGATGAACGATTGCTAACAATTGGTCTCTTTTTCAACAAAGCTGCAAGCCTTTTTAAAAGTTCCGTAAAATATTGGTTCTATGCTAAAGGAATTGTCAGCAAAACTGCGCGAAAGCCTTGAAAAAGTGGCAAAAGGCTTCGTAGACAAAGAAGCAGTCGAGGAATTGATAAAGGATATTCAACGCGCCCTGCTTGCCAGTGACGTTGACGTACAATTAGTTTTTCAGTTAAGCGAAAGCGTTCGCGACCGCGCGAACGAGAAGATTCCATCTGGCATGACGAGGCGTGAGCATATCGTAAAGGTCGTCTACGAAGAGCTAACGAAAATTCTTGGCGAGAAAAAGAGTGTCGTGGAACTAAAGCCAAAAAAAATACTGCTCATCGGTTTATTTGGAAGCGGCAAAACGACGTCTGCAGCGAAGCTGGCGCGATTTTATCAGCGTGCTGGATTGAAGCCATCGCTCGTCTGCTGTGATGTTGTCCGGCCAGCGGCATACGAACAATTGCAGCAACTGGCAAATAAAATAGACGTTCCGTTTTACGGCGAAAAAGGTAAGAAGAGTATTGATGTTTTGAAAAATGCATTGAGCAAGGTTCGCGGAGACGTATTGATTGTCGATTCATCTGGCCGCAATGCGTTGGACGGTGATTTGATAGACGAGATAAAAAAACTGAATGAAATGCTGCAACCAGATGAACGAATACTTGTTATACCGGCAGACATAGGCCAGGCAGCGAAAGCGCAAGCTTCTGCATTTCATTCTGCTCTAGGCATTACCGATGTTATAGTAACCAAGATGGATGCAACTGCCAAAGGTGGTGGCGCGCTTACTGCGTGCTATGAAACAGGCGCAAAGGTAAAATTCATCGCAGTCGGCGAGACGGTCGACGATTTGCAGGCATACGACCCTGAGAAATTCGTCGCGCGGCTCATCGGATTTCCGGATTTCGAGACGCTGCTCGAGAAGGCGAAGTCCGCGTTGGATGAGAAGAAAGCGGAAAAAATCGTTAAGGGCGATTTCGATATAGAAGACTTTTATTCGCAGATAGAAGGGATGCAGAAGATGGGACCGCTGTCAGGAATATTGGACTCGATGGGACTTGGCAAATTCGCAGGAAAAATACCAGGTGGTGTTGACGCCCAGGGCGAGAAGATGAAGCGCTGGAAATTCGCAATGCAGTCAATGACTAGGGAAGAGAAGGCGAATCCTGAACTAATCGACTCATCGCGAATAAAGAGAATAGCCAAAGGCTCTGGCCTTAAGGAGGAAGAAATACGAGAATTTTTATCGAACTACAACAAAATCAAGAAGATGATGAAAAAATTATCGCCTGAGAAATTGAAACGTTCTGGATTATTTAGGCAGTTCGGGATAAAGTGATTAATCACTTAATCTTCATTTCGCTGGCACTGAATAATCGCTTCATAAACTTGTTGTAGAGCTTGATATTCTTGCCGGCTTTTCCGATTATTCGCGCACGTTCCGAGGATTTTACTCTTATCTCTATAACGTTCTCTTTTTTAATAATTTCCGTCGTTTCCGGTATCATGTTTTTTATGAACTTGTCGATGTTTGGAGAATACTCGAAGATTTTTATGCTCTTCTTGAACAAGCGTTCTGCGTTCCTTATTTTTTCGCCGCCGCGACCGACGCAGAAACCGTACTGACCTTCTGCTACAATAAAGTATATTTCACTGCCCTCGTCAAGGCAGTCCATAACCGAAGAACCGGTCACATCCTCGAAAAATTTTATGTTCTGGATTGTTGTCGCATCAAGGATAAGTTTCATACCAATCGTTTATTCATAGCCAATCATTGCAACAGGGAATGGTTTTCCGAGTTTCGTCCCCATGTCTTTCTGGTCGCCGTCGAAAATCTCCACGCCAACGCTGATTTTCTTTATCAAAAACTCCGGGCAGTTCTTTGCGACTATTACTTTAGTTACCTTGCCACTATTTATATTTTTGATTATCTCTCTCGTGCCTATTACAAATTTGCCCGCAGGAAGTTTCGTTAACATGACTTTATACTCTCTTGCTAAAATTTAAATATTCAATGATTATGAAATAAAAATGAAAATAAAATAAAAAAATCGTTCCTATACTCAAAGAATCAATATCATCTAATATCTCTTCTTCTTCATATAGCATTCTTTGCAGTAAACTGGCTTGCCCTCTGTAGGCTTGAACGGAACTTCGCATTCCTTTCCGCACTCAGAGCAAGTTGCTTTATGCATTTCGCGTGGACCAAAATCTCTCTTGAATCCACCCCTGCTTTCGAAATCTCTCATATATGTTTCCTCTTTTTTTATATAACATAGAAGAAAATTCTCATTTTCTCACATGCTAGTATGATTTTATTAACCGTAGTGTTTATAAACGTTGGGGGTTTATAAGCTTTTGCTTTACTGCAATTGCAAAAAAATAGCCAAAAGATAGCATTTACTTCTTTGACTTCAATTTCTCTATGTCCACGCCGAGCTCGACCATACCGGTACCAATGGGCACTAATTGGCCGAGAAGGACGTTCTCGATGACGCCATCCAAGCTATCAGATTCGCCGTAGAACGAGGCGTTGATTAGATGCTTCTTCGTTTCCTCGAAGTTAGCCTTGGCGAGCACGCTTGCTTTTTTGCCCGAGATGCCATAGCGGCCAATGGCTTTTATCTCGCCGTCGAACGCCATCACGTCTGCGAGAAGCATTATATGCCTTTCATCCACGTCTAAGCCCTGCTCGTCCAACGTGTCTTTCGTTTCGAACATCACTACGTTCCTCGCAGCTTCGATTCCAAGCACTTCGCGGACCTGGTGAATATCATTGGTTCTTGTTCTCGCTATATCGACTTCCTTTATCTTCAGCACCTTTTTCAGGTTAGAGCCATTCGTGTGTATTACCCAGTCATCCTCTTCGCGAATGACTATCACGTTCTCTATGCCCTTTATGCCGTCGATGTGGAACTTCAGTATCTTGTTCCTTATCTTTCTCAGATTTTTCGTGTCGGTTTTTGCTGGCTTTATGAAAACCTTTTCTCCCTTTGTCGTTATCTCGCAGGTCTTCATGTACTTCATGACAACTTCCTTTATGCTGCTCTTGTAGTTTTCCCTCTCAAGCTCGAGCTCTATGCACATGTCGACCAAATCTATGGAATGGTATCTCACAACATCTTCTATTGACAATGACTTTATCTGGTTCGCGACATCCCTTGCCCTTTCCTTGTTGTTGTATTCGGGCTTCAGGTAGATTATCATGTTCTTCTCAAATGTCTCGCGCGCGTCGAATATCTCAATAAGCCTTGGTAATCCTTGCGTGACCTTGCTCAAGCGGTCACTCTGGGAAGCGAGCGTGTAGGAACGCATTGTCATCTGCGTAGCCGGTTCCGAAATTGATTGCGCAGCGATTATGCCTATCGCTTCCCCGGGCTCGTAAACGTATTTCTCAATGAGTTTCTCCAACAACTTCAGCTTCTCTTCCTTTTCTTTTCCCTTTATGTCGTTCTTTTCGCAAAACAATTCAAACTTTTCAATTATTTTTTTCTGTAACATATGCAAAACCTATTTCAAAACCTTTTCTAATTTTACTTCTCCTGCATCGCTCTTCGCAGGATCGATTCCGTCTTCTCCGGCAATGAACTGCACTATCTTGCCCTTGCTATCGCGGACGGTTCCGTCATACTCTACGCGCAAATCCTGCAGCGCATTAACAAGACGTCGTTCCATGTAACCGCTGTGACGAGTGTGCAAAGACTTGTCCATGAGATTCTCGCGCGAGTTCATGGCGTCAAAGAAAAACTCGAAAGGATCAAGGCTTTCTTTGTAGCCGTGCGAAACGAAGCCGTGCGGTTTCAAGCTCAAGTCTGATTTCTGGAAGTGTGACAGCGTTCTATTAATGTAACCGCGGTATATTCTCTGACCTTCCAAAGATTCCTGGCCGACAAAACCGCACATCTGCGTCAAGTTCACAAACGAACCGCGCGCGCCTGTCCTTGCCATCAATACAGACGCAGTCAAAGGTAAATCCTCTTTAACTATCTCGCTCACCCGGTTCGAAACGTCGCCGCCCATCTGCAGTATCCTGTTCTCCAGCGTTATGTCAGACGTTAATCCGCCGACCTTCTCTAATCTGCCTTGCCTGTATTCCTTTATCAATTTATTAACACTTTCGTCATACTCTTCGATTATTTTTGATATCTTCTTCTTTGCTTTTTCGCTCATATCTTCGTCGGCGAGCGAAATGCTGAACCCGCGGCGCGACACTACTTCCAGCGCTAATCTTGACACGCTGTCGATGAATTTTCTTGCAGCTTCTGGCCCGTACTTTCTCTCCATTATATCTATGAGTTTGCCTTTCTTCTCGCCAAGTGCATTATCATCTATCACGCCTTTCTTCAGTTTTCCGTCTTTAATCACGACATATTCGTCGTACGGGCAGTCGCCTTTAACGCATTTACTGCATCCGCGGCATGAGGATGAGCGGAATTCGATATTGAGGTCGTCCGGCAGCAGCATGGAGAATATCTCCTTTCCGCTGTATTCCCTTTTCTCGGCCTCAATTCCTATTATAAACAAAATTTCAGCTGACTCGCGCCTTGACAATTTATTTGATGTCGTCAGGAGATAGCAGCCGGTTATGTGGTCATGCTTGCATGCGATTATCGGCAGGCCGTAACGCGGCGAGCGGATATGATTCTCGACCTTCATCAACAATTCTGCCTCTATTTGCGCTTCTTCTGTCTGCGGTATGTGCAGGTTCATCTCGTCACCGTCGAAATCTGCATTGTATGGTATCGTGACCGGTAAATTTAATCTGAGCGTGCGATAAGGCATTATTTTTGCGACATGGGCCATCATTGACATGCGGTGCAGCGATGGCTGGCGATTCATCAATGTTATATCTCCGTCCATCAGGTGCCTTTCGACGATATAACCAATTGCAAGCTCATCGGCAATGACCTGCTTGTTCTCCTCTGTTATCTTTTTGCGTATTCCGTCCGAGCGCACAACGTAATTTGCGCCAGGATAGCTCAACCCGTTCAAAACAATTTTTTTCAGCGATGCAATATTATTCTTGTTGACCTTTATCGGCAGCGTCAATTCTTTTGCAATTTCCATCGGTATTCCTACTTCTGAAATTGATATCATCGGGTCAGGGGATATGACCGTTCGCGCAGAGAAATTGACGCGCTTGCCGGCGAGATTTCCACGGAATCGCCCCTCCTTCTTGCTCAATCGCTGGATTAGCGTCTTGAGCGGACGGCCGGAGCGATGGCGAGCCGGCGGCAATGTTGATATCTCATTGCTCATAAAAGTGGAAATATGATATTGCAGCAATTCCCATATATCGGCGATGATGAAATCAGGCGCGCCCAATTCAAGATTCTTCCTCAATCGCTCGTTTATTCTCACGACGTCTACTAATTTGTGCGTCAGGTCGTCTTCGCTTCTCTCGCCTGTTTCCAGTGTTATCGACGGGCGAACCGTCACTGGCGGTACTGGAAGAATCGTGAGCACGAACCATTCAGGACGACCGCCTTTTATTTTTAATAATGCGACATCCTCTTCTGTCATCTTTTCCAATCGCTGCCTGACTTCTTCGCTCGTTAATTCAACGTTCGCTTCAACGTATGATGTCGGCTTCTGATAAGTTAGTTCCTTCTGCTTCTCGCCGCAGTGAGGACACGCCTTAACCTTTTTCTTGTACAATTCGACAAGCGGGTTTCCTTTCATCTCCTTTATATCTTCAGGCGTTGCAAGCAGCCGCGAGCATTTTCTGCATAATGCGCGAAGCAGCATGAAAATCTTTTTTCCGTAGAGCGGGTGCACGACCGGCTTCGTTAATTCAAGATAGCCGAAATGGCCAAGGCACTGGCCAATAACGCCGCCACACGTTCGGCAGCGAAGACCTGGATCAACAACGCCAAGATGAAGGTCGCATAACCCGTTGTCTATCGGGTATCCGTCCGGGTCATACAATTCGGCTCGCTCTATCTTAATCGCCGCCATCTCCTTTATCATCTTCGGCGACAGGAACCTGAATTCTATCGATTTTACTGACATGTTTACACCATTTTTTGAATACTTAATATTATTTTCAATATTATTTTCTGATTTATCCGACGTTTATCTTTGGATATATTCCCAAGCATTTCAATTCGTCCAACATCAGGTTGAAAGCATAACTTATTTCCACGTCATTTATCTTGCTCTTCTTGCACACAGGGCAATACTTCCTTCCCTTTGCCTT
This sequence comes from Candidatus Aenigmatarchaeota archaeon, assembly GCA_043799385.1. GTDB lineage: Archaea > Aenigmatarchaeota > Aenigmatarchaeia > GW2011-AR5 > GW2011-AR5 > JAZDNV01. Next base: position 16,336 of record JAZDNV010000009.1, read on the forward strand.
GTCGTCTATTGCAATCAAGCCGCACTTGTCGCAGACAGGGAACGTATACTTATCGGACGAGAATCGCTCTTTCAGGAGCAATGCAGCTCCATGCGCAATCAAGCAATCCTTTTCCATTTCGCCGAGTCGCAGACCGCCTTGCTTTATTCTTCCGGCCGTCGGCTGCTTTGTCAGCAGCGTAACTGGGCCGCGCGCACGCGACTGTATCTTGTTCGCAATCATGTGGTGCAGCTTCTGATAATAACAAGGGCCAATGAGTATTCGCGCTTCATATGCTTTTCCTGTGACGCCATCGTACATCAATTCTTTGCCATCGTCACGAAAACCGAACTTCCTCAGTTCTTCTCTGATATTTTCTTCTGTAACGCCGCTGAACACAGAGCCGTCGACGCGCACACCGCTCAATGACGATAGTTTTGATGCAACAATCTCGAGTAATTGCCCTACCGTCATTCTTGACGGGATAGCATGCGGATTCAGAATTATGTCAGGGATTATTCCATCTGAAGTAAACGGCATATTTTCTTCTGGAACGATCAACGCAACGACTCCCTTCTGACCGTGACGTGATGCAAATTTATCGCCAAGTTCGGGCATTCTCTCAGAACGCACGACGACTTTAATGAACTTGTTTCCTGATATTGTCTCGGTTATTATGATATTGTCTATTATTCCTTCTTCTCCGTATCTTATCGTCTCACTGGTCTCGCGGCGGCTGTCGGCTTCGACCATGAAGCCTTCAACTGGGCCGAAGAAACGAAGCGGCGATACTTTGCCTATCAGGACGTCGCCTGAGTTTATTGATATCTCCCTGTTTATTATTCCATCCTCTGCAAGATTCGCGTACGCCTCCTCGGTGCGATATCCTGAAATGGATTTATCCGGTATTTTTATCTCATCCTTCTCGATTCCCCAGTATTTCTTTTCTTCCGTGGAATAAGTCCTGAAGAAATATGATCGGCCGAAACCGCGCTCTATTGACGCTTTGTTCATCACAACGCCGTCTTCCATGTTGTATCCCTTGAAGCTCATAATCGCCATCACTATGTTCTGGCCTTGCGGATGCTTTTTCATTCCAAGCTCTTCGCCGACAACCGTGTTCACGATCGGGACTTGCGGATACAGCAATACGTCTGATTTCGTTTCTGTTCTTGCCAGGAAATTGGCAGCGTAAACGCCAAGCGACTGGCCGCTCATCTTTGCACCGAAGTTGACACGGTCGCCACGATTATGCGTGGCAAAAGGCACTAATGATGCGGATAGACCGAGAATCACTCCTGGATTTATTTCTAGATGAGTCGTCTCTTTTACTATATGGTCTGCATCGATTGCGACAAGGGAATTGTTTTCCTCTTCTGCATCCAGGTATTCAATTATGCCGTTCTTTACAAGATCCTCCCACTTCCATTCGTCCTTTTCCAATTTTTCAAAAGCGTCATCAGTCAATTTTGACTTTCCGTTTTCAACAATTATCATTGGCCTTTGCAAACGTCCTGAATCTGTGTTTATGTAAATCTCTTCGAACTCAGGCGAATGTGATAATCCAATATTAGGGCTTATCTGGCATGTCAATCTTTTCTTTTTTATCTTGTTTATAAATTCATCCGGAGCATTAGTGCTGCCTGCTATCATGCCGTCAAGGAATATTATGTATTTCTGCTCCTCGGCTGCCTTCGATTCTTTCTCTATCATGCTCATGATGAATTCCCTGTCCTTCCTGCTTGCTGTGACAGAGATGACAGAGAAAAGTGCGAGATATTTTCTTAGTCCTATGTTCACGCCCTCTGGCGTTTCCTCGCAGCATATGCGGCCCCAATGTGTCGCATGCAGGGCGCGCGCCTCGAAGTGCTCCTGCGATGCGGACAACGGCGAGATAACGTTTCTGAGATGCGCGATTGTCCTTATCTGATTCGTTCTCTCCAATCTTTGGCAAACGCCTGTTCTGCCGCCAATCCACTGGCCGGTTGCCATGTGCGATATTATTCTTTTTGTCAGGTAATCACTTTCCACGATGGATTTTATCGCCGGCATCTTTCCCCTCTTAACTAATTTCTGATAAGAATAAACGATCCTCGAAACCAAGCCGTATTTTCCCAATAGAATTGAACGGAACAACACTTCGAGAAAGTCGCCGACCATCTTCAATCGCTTGTTGCCGTAATGGTCGATGTCCTGTTCCTTTATCTGCTCTAAGCCGAGCTTCAGGACTTTTCTTATAACTTTCGCAAGGTATAGTGCTTTATCCTTCCTGAACTTTTTATCCTGACCAATGTGCGGCAGCAGATATTTGTCCAGTATGTCATTTATTCGCTTGTCACGATACTCCTTTTGCGGTATCTTCAGTTTCTTTCCAATGTATTCTTTCGCTTCTTCTAATGTTTTGACATCATATTCATACAGGTTGAAGTACACCTCCTGCATCTCGTCCCTGTCTGCAGAAATCGCCTCTATCATTTCTTTGTCCGTCTCCAACCCCAGTGCACGGAACAGTATGACAACAGGCATCTTCTTCAGATTTGCGAACGATATCGTTATTATTCCGCCTTTTCTCTCTACGAGGTGGCGCTGCACGAATCCGGACGCTTCTGAATTTATTCTTGCCGTCTCGCTGTCCTTTTTCTTTTCTATGATAGGGCGATTGGACAAAACCTCTTCTACCATCACGATTACTCGCTCGGTGCCATTGATTATGAAATACCCGCCGACGTCATCCGGGTCTTCGCCGCTGCTGACCAATTCCTCTTCGCTCATACCGTTCAGCGTGCATTTCTTTGATTTGACCATTATCGGTAAATCACCAAGCTTTACCTCTTGCGGCTCCTGCTCAACGCCATTTATAATAGGCGTCATCTCAACGAATATCGGTGAGGAATAGGTTAAATCGCGAATTCGACATTCCATCGGCGTTATTCCACGTTTCTCCGGTCCTATGTTCACGCCGCCGTCTGCCTCCTTTATGCACGGTTTTGGTATGCGAACCTTTCCTATCTTTATCTTAAATTCTGCAATCTCGGGCGTCTCGAGCTCGATCTCGCTTATCTCGTCTACTATCTTCTGCACGCGGTATTCAACGAATTCGTTGAACGATTCTATCTGATGGTCGACAAATCCGACAGAATTTTTGAATGAATTCAGAATCGTCTTGTATTTTTTCATATTTTCTTGCATTTCCATGTATTCACCATCGAATCAGATTCAATCGAATCCTTCCATTCTTATATGAAGAGTATCGCCAACGAAATATGAATTACCAGCAATTCCAAGATTTTTAAGCACCCTGCCTGCCACTTTCAATGAAAGGCTCTTGTCACCGCAAATGCCTAAACTGTAGTGCGAACGATTGCATGGAGATAACTCTTCTATTCCTGTTTTTATTTTTTCATACAATCCAAGCATGATAATCACACAACAACGCGATAATAATAATATTCTCCGACAGCGGGGTCATCTCTGGTGATTTTTATCACATCCCCCTTCTTTGCGTTCAATCTTTTCACAACCGGGTCATCCTGGCTTATCTTTGGAAGCTGTTTTGTGGTGATGTTCAAATCCTTCAGAAAACCCGCCTTTTCATCCTCGGTGAGAACGTCATGCTTCGGCACCAGTTCGCTCTGAAAAATATCTATTATCTCTTCCTCTTCCATTCTCTCACCATCGATGAAATAATTATGGGCCCGACGGGATGTTCATGCAGCAAGCGTTGCTTACTCCATTTCGAACCCGCGACACCCGGCTAACCTTTTTCCGTCTTTGCGGAATTAAAAGGCCGATGCTCTTTCCTGTTTTCTCCTTCAGTCTTTCTTGATTAATCTTCGAATCCACATGGACGCCTTTGGCGTCATTTTGTTTACGAAGATTTATACCAGGCTGAGCTACAGGCCCAACGCCCCGGTCGGGATGTTCTTCATTAAGGCATTACCTTAATAATTTTGAACCCGAGTCGCAGCCGAACTGTAACCTTTTCCGTCAACGCTTTTCGTTCGTGCCGAAACGGGTTGTGACAGGGCTGCATGCTAGGCCGCTACACCACCGGGGCTTTCGTTTTTTTGATAAACCTTTTTTATAAAAAGGTTTATTCGTACGAGCATTATCTATTCTATTATCTCAATGCTATTCTCCAAAATATTTAAGAAATTTTGCATTGCACCACATGAACTATGATTCTATCGTTTTTTGATAAATCTTTTTTTAAAAAAAGATTTATGTGCAGTTAGCAACGTCCTGCTGTTTCCGGTTTGTGTCCAGTACTTAGCACATCGCTGGAGAGATTCACTTCCAAGTTCGGATGGGTTTGGGTCTAGCCTCTCCGCTTTGGTCGCCAACCACAAAGATTATTATACTACAGTCACTTATTTAAAGTTTTTCTCTACTGTGGCTTTGTTTAAAAATTGATGAGCATCATTTAGATGCTCATCGACGTTAGGTTATCAGCGCTAAAGCAAGCTGATAACCTAGTTTTTAAACAAAGCCTTTACTGACGGATAACGAATAGAATTATTTCTCGCGTCTGCGAAACAAAAAAAGCCTTTTATACATCACTGATAAGTGATTATTATGACGAGAATGGCAGAGATTCTGGATTGTTACGAAAGGACTTATGGCCAGAAACCGTGGGTTGAACTGAGCTATGCTAGTTTTGATGGCTTTCAGATAGAGAAATACAGAACCCATGGCATTGCCGAGGCGATATGCAGATTTTCGGATGCCAGGACCTGCCTCAGGGTTGAGCACTTCATTGTTGATGCACAACCCCTTCTGGAAATCGCACAGCCAAAATACGCCTGGTTCAGCAAAATTCTACCTGACTGTGTTGGCGTAGCCGTGTCTTCTGGAAAACAAAAACATGAGCATAATGCGGTTGAGCTCAATACACAGGAAATTATAGAAGGACTGGAGATAAGGTTCTATTCTGATACTAACAGACAGATGCCATTCACCGTTGAAATTGTGCCGTTATACAAACGGTAGCAACTTCGCCGCATAGAGGAAAGCGATGCCCAGTGCGATGGCTGCGATTACGATGATTATAATAATTAATGTTTTAAGGCTCATTTTGGTCATCTATTTCTTATTGTACTTGTAATAAAACTTCTTCACATGATGGTGGCCGTGATAATACAACCATCCTAATATGATTATCAAAACCATGACAGTTGCGATTATTCCAGGCCAGTAGTCGATCCATATCTGCGTCACTACCGTTGTTATCTCTGTTATCGTTTTTGGCATTTCTATTGGTTTTTCTGCTGGCTTGCAATCACTAGGGCAGCTATTGATGTTTTCGCTGCTCTCGCATTTACCGTCACCGCAGACCGGCCCTGACGGCTGAGTTGGCTGCTGCGGTTGCGCAGGCTTTTCAGCTGCAACTACGAAAACGGACAACCCTGGTGAAGACGACTGATACTGTATATCTGTGTCGCTTTCGCCTATTTTTGATGTTATCATTTTCGTCCAGCCGCTGCTGTACCTGTACAAATAAACATTATCGAACGTGAATCCATTCGTGTTCAGCCATGACTTTGTAACGTTAAATTTAATGCTGACCGAACTGATATCCGCATCGGTTATGTTCAGTGTTGTTATCTCTATCCATTGGTTGACTGTACCTGCTGGTGTCGTCACAGATGATGGTTGGCTTGATAGCCTTGTAACCGTCAGGGTAACATCGGTCAGGTTCTTGTTAGACTTGAATTCTATTTCCTTGAACACAAGCGTCAGGTCGTTTAGCGTCATCTTGTTAGTGATGCCCGGAACCACGGTCATCCATGTCTTCTTTGTTCCACCTGCTGCGCCTCCGCCGCCGCCGCCACCGCCACTACCGCCAGTCGTGGTTGTCGTGGTGTTTGATGTCGGCGAGTTTGTCCTCCATATGGAGAAGTCACAAGGTATCTTCCACTCGCAATAAGTCGCCGTGTTGTTCAGCAGCGTTGATTCTGAAGTTCGGTCTACGCAATTGCTGCCATCATCCTGGCAGTGCCATACCTTTGTACATGTTCCATTATTTCCCTTTGGTATCTGAACGATGCAGTATTTAGGAACCAATTTCGTTGTCAGGTTGTCGAACACAGAACTGTTCATGCCTACGTATCCTGCTCCGCCTGACTGGCCCTCTGTTACATTCAACAAGATTGAAAGCGAACCTATTAACGTTGCATTATCGAATATTATCGAGCCGTTTGTTCCCTCGACTTTTACGTCTATAGTGGATGAAGTATAATTGAATTTCATTCCAGCATCTGCTCCGCAGCCGCCGCCCTGGTCAGCCCAGCCTGAGCCAGAATCGAACTTGACATTCGTTCCCTCGAATTTGACTGTGAATTCGCAGCTAGGACAATCTCTCCTGTTCCTGCTGTTTGATGTCGTGAAGTTCAGGCAAGCGGAATAACCGCAGTTGCCAGACGAATCGCATATCTTCAGTTTGTAATAATATGTTGTCGCGTTTGACAGGTTGTATCCAAGCCTTTGCGGATTGAATGCAAAATTATCTATCGGCCCGTCATGCCAGTTCTTGTAATTATCCCAACTATCATTGTTGAGCAAGCCTGAATCTAATAGAGTCTTGTTTATCGTTCCGCAAACGCTGTCATTGTAATAGAATTGTATCGTGCCATTCGCTGGTTCGTCAGTATCATACTTTACGAATGCACCGTCAGGGTACGTCTCTACTTTGTACCATTTCAGGCCAGGTGCAACTGTGTCATTGTATCCGGCTGCATTAACTCCTGTGCCCGCGCAGTTCATAGCAAACTTGCAATCAGGATCATTGCAATCAACCAAGCCATCACTATCCTCATCGTTACCGCTCGCAAAGCAATCCTCGTACATGATGAATCCCATCTGCTGGAATTTCATGCAGTCAGGGTCATTTTCAGACGTGAAGCCGTCGTTGTCCATGTCAACTCCTGAAATCATGCAGTTCTCGAACTTGAAGTCTACTGTGCCCGGACTATAATATGAAGGTCCTATTGCATCTATTGGATTGATTTCGCTTGCTGTCTTGCCGGCAGTTGATGCATACACCCGTATCTTCTTCTCTGGCTTGTATAGAGACTGGAACTTCTTCAAATCGTCCTTGTCAACTGCTATCATTGCTCCGCCGATTTCCTCGCATACCAAATTCTGCCAGACGCTTAATTTTATATCAGTTATGACCCAGTCGCCGTCGTCGCATCTGTAGGACGTTTTCGTCTCTTTCAGCTCGCCGTCACTCCATTTGGCTATGTACTTCAGGAAGAATTCATATCCTACTGCAGATGCATTATTATAAAGTGGGCAACCGCCGCTTTCGATTCCATCGGTGTCAAGGTACCAGTAGAACTTTGTCGTGTTCGTTCCGCTGCCAGAAATCGTCGTTCTCGTTGACTGGTTTGCCAGGACCTGCTGGCCCTTGCACAAAGCAGAGTCTTTCATGCTGAACACCATTGTTCCGAATGCAAAGTTATCGGGCATATCCCTGACTCCGAAACCGCATATGTCCTGTGGCTGATCTATCGCCTCAGGGCACGTGTCCATTCCCAATGGTACTGGCTCTCCGCTCTCCATTCCCTTGAACATCTGCTTTGCCATTTTCGGCTCGCAGAAACCAAGACGCCAGTTGCAGTAAGGCATGTTGCCAAGGCACGCATTTGAAGTTGAATAATTGAAACATCTCGGCTCGCACGTGCTCATGTTCGTGCCGGTAAATGCACCGCCACCGCCGACTGGACCGCCTTCTATCCCAAAACCGCCGCCGCCTGCGCCACCAAAGCCGAATTCGCTGCCTCCCATCATTGTTTTTGTAACCCATGCACAGTTTCCTGCTGCGACGCCGCCTAGATCGCCATTACAGTCAGCCGGATTCGAATATATGTGGCACCTCATCAGGATGAAGTCACAGTATCCGTTTCCAGACATGTCTGCAACCCATGTGCAGTTGCCTGTACACGAAGTCTGATTCTTTATATTCATGCAGTTGTTCATGAGGGTCTGATTCATATCGCAGGAACCGCCTGCTGACTTCCACTCACATGATTTTGCCAGGCCGCAATTATATGAGTCGCTGTACTGCCAGCAGTCCTCTGACTTCATACCCAAAGACGATGCAGGATCGCAGAAGCCCGACACCCACACGCAATCAGTGGTGCTATTGCACGTTGAGAATATCTGGTAAGCGCTGCTGTCGCATTTGTCCGTGCACTCGCCCTTTGACGCGTTCAGCTGGTCAGGTATCCAGCTACAGTATGCAGTCGTATTCTGGCATAGTGATTTACCGTAACTGCTGCATTTTACAAGCTTGTATTCGCACGTGCCTGTGCCTGTTGACGGATTAAATGTCCACTTGCAGTCTGAATTGGCCTTGCATGAGCCTTCAGCTGTTAGTTTAAAGCATGTCTCAATCTTTGTATTATTAATCTCGCAATAACCGCCCTTAGGGTCGTTGTACCACTGGCACAATCCTGATTGGTTAGCGCAGCCAGACGGGTTGCCGTCCCACATGAAGCAGTTCTCGCCTTTTGTTCCGCACCACGTCTTGCCTGCCCATGAATCAATTATCCATAGGCAGTTCTCAGATGAGTGGTTGGCGCATATAGTTTGTGTCGTATACTTCCAGCAATCAGAAACCATGCCTGCTCCGCAGAACGGATCAGAATAACAATCAACGTCTTCGCAATCGGTCTTGCCGTCACCGTCGTCGTCAGTGCCGTCAAAGCATATCTCCTTGTCAAAGTTCTTTGGCTTGCATAATTTTATATTTTCATCCCATACGCAGCTTCCTTTTGTGCCTTTTCCGTAATTCACGCATGAAACCTCGTCATAACAGCGGAAGCAGTCTTCGCTACATGATTTCTCGCTCTGCGGATAGCACCAGCCGCCAGCAGTAGTCGTTCCAGCACTATCTTCTACCCACTTGCAGTTTGCAGACGATGACTCACACGTAGTTTTCGGTGACGCTTTCTTCTCGCATGCTTTGCAATCAGAGTTGCAATCGCCTTTGCCGAACTTTATGTCATCCGGCATCTTGCAGTAACCAAAGCCGTTCGGTGCAGTGTTATTGGTGGTCCAGTTACAATATCCGAGTTTAGAGCCCTTGCACGCGCCTATTGCCTCTGTGGCATTGTTCCACATTGTTCCGTTCGGCCGGTATTCGCAAGCCCAGCAGGATGCGTCGCAGCTCTTGCCTGATGCACCTGACTTTACCTCGCACCAGCCGTAAGGCACGGTCTTATTATTCTCGCAGTAGTATTCCTGTTTCCAGATGCCACCGGCGAATTCGCAGTCTTTCTTGCTCATTATCTTTCCTAAATCCTTTCCGCCTGTACCGAATTTTTCGTCTGACCTGAACGTGCAGCGATCATCAGATGTATCAACAGTTCCCATGCTGTCCCATTTGCAAGGCATATACCACGGGTCTGCTGCTATCTGGTTGCATAACGTTTGATCAGTATAAGAATTGTAATCCTCGCAGTATGTTGCACCTTCTGGCGATGGCTGCATGTTCTCGAAGCACTTTGCACTTACTGTATCTGCCTGGCATGTGTTGTTCTGCCATTTGCAGCACGATGCAAGGACAGGTATCTTGCTGCATAACGTTGAGGATGAAATATTACCGCACTGTATGCCTGACTCAAGACCGACACACTGCGATGAATTGGCAGACCATCCGCAACCAGTGACATTCTGGCACTTTGTTTTCTGATTATCAAATATCCAGCAACCAGGGTTCATCTTGTCCTGCTCGAACTGGTTAATCCATGTGTTAGAAGGCTCTTCACATGTTCCGTTTACGTTCCACCAGCAATATCCGCTGTTCTTGCATCCGGTTTCATTATTACTGTATTGAGAGCAGCCTGTCATAGACTCGCCGCAATAGCCGTTCTGCCAGCTGCAGGACAGGTTATATAATGCCGTTGCATTGCCACACGTAGATTGGTTGAACATCCAGCATCTTCGTTCCTCGCAGTAGCTGTTCGTGCTCCACGAACAGTTCTTGGCTGTACAAGAATCGCTGTCGTGATAAACCCAGCAGCCCTCGTTAGTGCACCATCCTAATCCGGTTGAATCCCATATGCAGCCAGCGTCTCTGCATGCAGTGGTATTAGGGTATGCCCAGCAACCTACCTCACTGCAATAATTATATATTTCATTCCAGGTACAGTTCATTCTGTCAGTATTGTTCACGCATCCGGATTGGTTCCAGTAGTTCCAACAGCCCTTCATGTCGCACCAGCTGCTTCCAACATTCGTTACCCATCTGCACCTTGAGTTATTACCGCAGCCGGTTGAATTCGTATAATTCCAGCAATTTACATTGCACCATCCGTATTCCTTCCATTCGCAGTTTAGTCCTGAACCCTGGCATTGGGTTTGATTATTAAAGAAGTTCCAGCAGCCGACCTCCTCGCACCAGCCTGATGACGTCGCGGTCGCCCAGCTGCAGCTCAGGTCAGCAGATGTTAAATTGCATGACGACTGGTTCGTATATTCCCAGCAACCTTTCTTTGTGCAGTATGGCGATTGCCACTTGCATGTGGCATTCATCGCTGTGCATCCGGTTTCATTGTAATCATAATTCCAGCAGCTGAGTGTTGTTGGCTCAGAACAATAGCCGCCGGATGATGACCAGTTGAATCCTGCACCAACACAGGTGGATTGGGTATTGTAATTCCACGGGCCGAGCTCTTCGCACCACGTACTCTGCGTCCAGTTGCAGCCAGGCGAAGCTAGGCATGTATCATTGGTCCAGTAGTTCCAGCAGTTCGTGCCTGTTGAATTAAAGGAACCGCACCATCCTGACGTCTTCCAGTTGCAGTTTAGAGTATCCGATGAATTTAGGCATGAGTTATTGTTATTATAATTCCAGCAGCCGACCTGGTAGCAATAATTATAAGATTCCCATGTGCAGTTTATCGTACTGTGCAACGTAGAATTGTCGCAATTTGTCTGGTCGTAATAGTTCCAGCAGTTCGGCTCGTAGCAGTAATTAGACTGATTGTTCCATAAACAATTCGGCACCGCAGTGCAGTTCGTCTGATTGTTGTAGTTCCAGCAGCCGTATTCCTGGCAATAGCTGTATGTTGAATCCCATTTGCACATATCGGATAATGCATGCGCATCGCAATCTGTTTTTGTATTGTAGCTCCAGCAACCTTTCTCAGAGCACGAACCCCACGAATACCAGTTGCATGTATTGTCTGCGGCACATGTATTGTTTGTCGTGTAATCATAGCAACCAGTCTTCTGGCAGTAAGAATTTATTGTCCAGTTGCAGTTTAGTGTATCGTTCGTAGCCATACATCCGTCCTGAGAATAATAGTTCCAGCAGTATGGCTTATAACAATAACTTCCGCTCAATGACCACGTGCAACCATAAGTACTCGCAGCATCGCATGACGATTGATTGCTGTAACTCCAGCAACCCTTGTCAGAGCAGTAATTATATGTACCATCCCACGTACAGTCATAAGTATCAGTCGCATTCGAGCATGTTTCGTTTGTATTGAGACTCCAACACCCATAGTTTGTGCAATAACTGTATGTCGAGTTCCATCTGCAGTCATCAGATGCATGGGCGATGCACGTTGACTCATTATAATAATTCGAGCAATATATTTGGTTGCAGTAGCCGTATGTCTTCCAGCTGCAGCCCAAAGATGAGGCAGCACTGCACGTAGCATTTGCCGCGTAATTCCAGCAGCCCGGCTCTTCGCAATAACTCCACTGGGAGTTCCAACTGCAGACAGGATTCGCCGAAGCTGTGCATGTTGCGTTTGTATTTAAATTCCAGCAACTTGTCTTTGAGCAATAACTGCCGTCCCAAGTACATGTCAGATTCGGGTGAGCTGTTGTGTTTGAGCACGTTGCGTTTGTCATATAACTCCAGCAAGTGATTTCATTGCAATAACTATAATTGAAGTTCCACTCACAGTTCAAGGACGGATGCAGCGATGAATCTGTGCACGTTGCATTTGTATTGTAAAGCCAGCAGGATTTCTGCGTGCAGTACTCGCTACCAGACCATGAGCATTTGGGATTGCTCGAGCACGTATCCTTTGTGTATATGTTCCAGCATGTTGTCATGTTCTCTTTGCAATAACCACTACTGCCCTGCGAGCCCCATGCGCAGTTCGCGTTAAGATGCAACGTTGTGTCCGTGCAGTTTCCCTGGTCGTAATAGCTCCAGCAACCAACTTCAGAGCATGTGCCTGACGTCCATGTGCAGCTGGCGCCCTGACACCCAATCTGGTCATTGTAATTCCAGCAGCTCTTGCTCGAATCGCCCGAACAGTAGCCGTAGGACGAGTCCCACTTGCATGTCAGATTATCAGTCGTGCTTCCGCATGATGATGAATCCTTGTAGTCCCAGCAGTTGGGTTTAGTGCAATAACCATAACCTGTCCAGTTGCAGTTGCCCGGGCAGGTTGTAGAATTGTAATTCCAGCAGGTTTTTTTATAACACCAGCCGCCACCCCACGTTGAGTTCTCCCATGTGCAGTTCGCAACGTTGCAGCTCGACTCATTATAATAATTCCAGCAGCCCTTCTCCTCGCACCAACCGTATGATGGCTGCGCGTGCCACTGGCAACCGCCTACTGCAGAACATGTAACATTTGTACCAAAGTTCCAGCAACCTGTTACGGCAGCAAAGCCGATACTGAAGAGCAAGAAGAATGAGAAGAACAGAGCTAATGCGAGTAGTTTTTTACTCAAATTCATTGTAATCTTGATTTTTATTATATCTTTCCCGAAATATAAAGTTTTTTATGGGGGTTTTTCTGTTTTTTTGATTGTAATGCATGTGTAATTTCCTTCGCAATCTTTCTTTGCTTTGTCTGAAAATTAAATTTTTATAAGCATTTCATCTATAGATAAGAATAGACCAACGCATATCAATGCATTTATGCGTTTTGCTGGCATGACAGAGCGGCCATGTGCTTGCCTGCAGTAAGCTTCTTTTTTGAAAAAGAAGCTTAATCAAGAAAATCTCTCAATTTCCAAAAGAAAAGGGAATGAGGGTAAAGGGAGAATACACACCGAAGCACCTTTGGTGCTTCAAGCAGTTTATTTCTCCTTTGCAGAGAGCAAGATAGCCCGGTTCAACTCCGGGTGCCAGCTTTATAATCTTCGTAAGCAAGATGACGTAAAACAGAATGACGCCAAAGGCGTCCGTGTGTTTGCATCTGTGTGTTTTCGAAGATTAATCAAGAAAAGTGAAATGATGAGGGCACTAATAATTTTGTTTGTCGCTGTGGTATTGATTGCAGCGATTATCTTCGTTAATTCGTGCTACAGCACGCCAATGAAAATAATATCGACGCCGGACGTGTCGAAAGTGGGTTACGTTCCTGTGGATGTGCAGATGGACGGAACAAGCATTATCTTCTCAGCTGATTGCTACTCGATATCGATGGAAATAACAGACGAGCAGGCGTATTCGATAAAAAGCGCGCTGGAAAAAAAGATTGTATCACGGCCGCTGACGCACGACATAATAAAAGACATGCTGGAGGGCTTTGACTTCAAGATTCTAATGATCAGGATAGAATCGTATAACGATGAGATATACTATGCAAGGATAATCCTTCAGAAGGGTGACAAAGTCCTTGAGATGGATTCGCGCCCCAGCGACGCGACTGCGATAGCGATAAGGATGGACGAGAAGATTTATTTCAGCGAGGATTTGCTGAAAACTTACGGAACAAAGAGCTGTTGATATGGGAAAAAAGAAAGAAATCAAGATAAGATATTCAAATTTTATTTTTGTATTCACCGTGATATTCATGGTCGGCTTCATTCTCGGCACCCATCTTTCTCCGCTGAAAGAGAAAATAGTCGAAAAAGAAATCGTGCGGTATATAACCAATACTACAGGCGAAAGAAGCGTCGAGATGCTCGTGCCTGCGGTCAACGCAGACGGCAACGGAGTTGCCGCGAAGCTGATAACAACTGTTCGTCCGGGCTCAGGCTCGCTGCTTGTCAGCGTTAACGATGTGCTTGCACAATATGACACACAGTTATCCGGCCGCATGGCAGCGGAAGTGGCAGGCAATTACACTGGCAAAGACATGAATTCGTATGACGTGATATACTCAATAGAGGTGAACGCCTCGGCGATAGAGGGCCCTTCTGCCGGAGCTGCGATGACGGTATCGATAATATCCGCTCTGCAAGGCATGGTTTTGAACAAGAGCGTCATGATAACCGGAGCAATCTATGAGGACGGCACGATTGGCCAAGCCGGAGCGATATACGAAAAGATGCTCGCTGCAAAGGATAACGGCATCACTACGTTTCTAATTCCAGTCAACCAGTCGATTGATTACGCTGTCAAGCGCGATAAGAAATGCGAGATGCTTGGCAAAACAGAATACTGCAAGATAAATTATATCCACGACAGGTCGATAATCGGCGATGAGATAAACATGACCGTGATCGAAGTAGGCAATATCGGCGATGCGGTGAAGTATTTCTTTTTAAAGTAAAAATGATAAGTTTTGGTTATGAACCACCCAATGAAGATAGGGCTGAGCTTTGGGCTGACATCCGGCATAATAACTACGCTCGGATTGATTGTTGGCCTTCATTCAAGCACGCACTCAAGCCTCATAATTATCGGCGGTATAATCACCATAGCGGTCGCCGACGCATTCTCTGACGCAATGGGAATACATATATCTGAAGAAGCTGAGAACAAGCACACGCACAGCGAAGTCTGGCAAGCCACGTTCGCGACGTTCTTGTCCAAGTTTGTTGTCGCACTCACGTTCATTGCACCGGCATTGCTGCTGGAATTATCAACAGCCATCTTAGTGAGCATAGCATGGGGCTTATTGCTTCTTGGTATATTCAGTTATATAATTGCGAATGAGCAGAAGGAAAATCCATGGAAAGTCGTAGGCGAGCACATCATAATCGCGTTGATAGTCATAGTCATAACCCATTTCGTCGGCGACTGGGTTTCGGTTATGTTTGGCTAGAGCATGCTTATGAATATCTACAAAAAAAGATGGAAAAATGTAAAAGAGAGATTGGACGGCGACGTTTTCATAGCAAAAAATTACGGCAATATAAAATACCTGTCGTATGCTGATATTCCTGATGAGATATTCTATTTCTTGATAATGCCCAAGGACGGCCAACCGATTGCAGTTACGTCTGCATTGGACGAAAATAGAGCAAGGGGCAGCGCAATAAAGGATATCAGAACGATTGGCGACCTGCCATACGTCCAAACGTATGAAAAGAAATACAACAAAGTTTTGAAAAGAATTTTAAAAGAGATTGGCGCAAAAAAAATTGTTTCTGATTCGAAGATCGGGGTAAAATCAAAAATAAAAGATATTGTCAGGGACATGCGCATTCAGAAAGAGGACGAAGAAATAAGAATGCTCCGAAAGGCAACGGACATTGTAAAAAAGGTCGCGGATGAATTGGATGATATCGTCCGTGTTGGAAGAAGCGAAATAGAAATTGCCGAAGAGCTGAATCGCATAATGATTAAGCATGGCTCGCGGATGATATGGCCGCAGATAATTTCGGCAGGAAAGAATTCTGCGTATCCTCACCACTATCCGACTGATAAAATCATCAAGAAAGGCGAAGTCGTTGTGTGCGATTTCGGCGCATACTACAAAGGTTATTTTTCTGATGTGACTAGAACTATTCTAAACGGCGATAAAAAAATGAAAAAGATATACGACATCGTTCTTGAGTCTCATGAAAAAGCGATAAAATCCGTTGCAGTTAATGAAAAATTCAAAAATATCGACATGGTCGCGAGAAACGTTATTCAGAATCATAACCTAGGCAAATATTTTGTCCATTCATTGGGTCATGGATTAGGCTTGGAAATTCATGAATCGCCATCCATATCGCCGAAATCAAAAGACATCGTCAGAAAAAATATGGTTTTCACAATTGAGCCTGGCATATATATTCCCGGCAAAGGCGGCGTGCGAATCGAAGACGACATACTCGTCGGGAATGATGTAAAGATATTAACGCGATGATAATTAAGAATATGAAGAAAAAAAGAAATCAAAAATTTATTTCCCTGCCAATTTCTTGGCCTTAACAAACGCCCATATTTTTTTTGTCATTTCGCTTGGCGCTATCTTTCCCTTGCCGAATACATCTTCTACTGTTTCTTTTCTTCCGGCAAAGCAAATTGTATAACCACCAAATGCTTTCTTTGCTGCCATTTAAACACCAATTATAATTGTTATCAAAATTTATTTAAACGAGAAATGCAATTTAGGTTGTTTCTTTTAAGAAGCAAATAATCGGATTGAAGTCTTTTTAACGATTATAGAACATTATTCTGCTATGGATGAGCTTGTTAGGAAATACGCCTTGATCAACGCTGTTGAACATGACGGCAAAGCAATCGCAAAGAGCATTCTTGGAAAACTCTTGGCCGATTATCCGGAGCTTCGATCAAAGGTTTTGGAACTCAACTCAAAAATAGAAGAAGAGATAAACGAGATAAACTACTGGAGCAGGGAGAAGCAAAAAGAAGAGCTGGAAAAACTCGGTGGCTATGCGCCAACGGCAAGAATAGAGAAGAAAGGCCTGCCTGAACTCGATCTGAGCAGAGAGAAGTTCACTGTTAGATTCGCGCCTAATCCTGACGGAGCGCTGCACTTAGGCAACGCACGGCCAGCGGTGCTGTGCGACGATTATGCAAGAAAGTACAATGGCAAATTCATTCTTCGTTTCGATGACACTGACCCGAAAGTAAAAATACCGGAGAAAATCTTTTACAAATGGATAAGGGAGGACCTGAAGTGGCTCAAGATAACGTGGAACCAAGAGATAATTGCAAGCAGACGGTTGAATATCTATTACAAATACGCAGAGAAATTAATCCGCCTCGGCAAAGCCTATGTCTGCACTTGTGGTGAGGAATGGAAAAAATTGCGAGATAAGTCGCAGCCATGCTCCTGCAGGAACGACCAAAACCAGATAAAAAGATGGAAAAAAATGTTAAAGCACGGCTACAAGGAAGGCCAGGCCGTTCTTCGCGTCAAAACGGATTTGGATGCAAAGAACCCTGCTGTGCGCGACTGGGCAGCAATGAGGATAGTCGATAAGCCGCATCATCCGTTTAGCAAGAAGAAAGTATGGCCATTGTATAATTTTGCCTCGGCAATAGATGACCGTCTCTGCAAGATAACGCACATATTTCGTGGTCAGGAACATGCAACCAATGAGGTGAAGCAGCGATTTCTCTATGAGCATTTCAAATGGGAATACCCGGATGTTGTCATACTCGGCAGATTCTCGCTATCAGACAGCGTTCTGAGCAAGAGCGCAACCCGTGAAGGAATTGCCAACGGCGAGTATTCCGGATGGGATGATTTGAAGATAGGAACGCTGCGCGCTTTGAGAAGACGCGGCTACCAGACCGAAGCGATTCGCCAGATAATAACCGAGATAGGACCAAAGCCGAGCGACATAACAATATCCATGGAAAACCTGTCTGCATACAACAGGAAGGCAATCGACAAATCCGCGAACCGTTATTTCTTCATACCGAATCCGAAAAGGATTGAGATAAAGAACATGACAATAAAAAAAACCAAGATAGCAATGCATCCAGAATATAAAAGGGGCTACAGGAACTTCAAGATAGGTAAGATATTTTATATTGACAGTAAGGATTTTGATAAGTATAAAGGACTGGAAGTAAGACTAAAAGACCTCTGCAACATAAACTTGAACGAAAAATCGACGTTTACAGGCGTGGAACTGAAACCAGTACCAAAAATACAGTGGGTTCCGGAAAAACATATTGAGGTGCGCGTGCTTCTGCCGCGAAAGGAGATAAAAGGCTATGGAGAACTCAATCTAGCCAGGGCAAAGATTGGTGAAATCGTGCAATTGGAAAGATTCGGTTTCGTAAAGATAGAGAAGAAGAGTAAGAGCAACATCATTGCAGTGTTTGCACACGAATAGACTTATAAACTTTTTCTGTGTAGTTTTAACAAAATGGTGGTAACATGGTAGTCGTTACTAAAATCGGCGGCAAATCTCAGAATACGCATGAGATGGTTGAAGAATTTGCCGAAGGACTAAGAAATAAATTCGGCAAAGAAGAGCGGCTGATTGTAGTTACATCTGCCATAGGCAGAACTACGGATGAGCTTCTAGATGCGATTAAAGAAAGAAGCGGAATATCCTTGATTTTAGATGCGCATAGGGAACGCTTTTACAAATCAGACGGAAACGAGCAAGCCTACAGAAAAATTGAGGACGATTTCATAACGCTTTATAACGCATATACACTGACGCCTTCACCACAACTAAAAGCCGCGCTCCTGATGCAACCTGAACGATTGGCATCTTTTCTGATGGCAAACGTCTCAAAGAAGGTAAAAGAAAGAAAAACGTTATGGATTGATTTCTACGACAGAAGATTTCCTTTGATTGCAGCAGAAGGTGATACTAATTATCTTAGCGCGAGCGTTGACCCCACTAGTTCGAAAAGATTGTCAGTAGGAACAGATGTGTTGCTGCAAAAATACGATATATTCATACCAGGCTTCGGCGGGGTTTCGTACAAGAATGGAGGGACCGTAACAAAAACGTTCGGCCGCGGCGGCTCTGACGAGGCTGCGTTTGGCTGCGGTTATATTTTTGGCGCTGATGAAATCTGGATATGCTCTGACGTTGAAGGGATAAAACGAGCGATTATAGATGGCAATGAAACGGAAACAATACCTTACCTTGACATAGAGGAAGCAGAGGCAGGCGCGTTCCTAGGAGCGAAGCTGCCAAATCAGCAGGCATTGATGCCCTTGGAAGAATCTTACAAGAACGGATGGAAGCCAAAAGTTTATGTGGCTCACGCGCAAAATCTAAACGGCAAAAAAACAGAGATAGGGCCTTCGCTCGACAACCAGCCGGCAAAACTTGTTGCAGGAAGAGATATAGTAATTTATTATACAATAGAAGGGTCGCCTTATGATTTACTTAATTTAGAGAGAGAACTTGTGGAAGCTGGAATAGACTCTCATAGGGTTATAGTTGGCGGTAGGGCAGATATAGCTATTTTTGGAAAAGGTAGTGATTTGGAGGACGTGGATAATATTGTAAAAAAATACGAAAAAGGATTGCGCGTAAAAAGAGATACCGACCGTGCAATCGTAGGCGTTGTCGGCTCTGGTATGGAAACTGTCCCAGGTATAAACTCAAGAGTAGCAGAAACCTTGTATAAAAATGGCGTAAATGTATTTCTGTCAAGTGATTATGGAGGTTCGTCTGTTGTTTCTATCATATCCAAAGGACATAGACCAAAAGCAATGTCTTCTCTCTACGAAGCTCTATCATCCATAAGAGGTTCGTAAAAACTTATTAAATATTAGAAGTCATATTCTTATCATGTCCTATGTTGACCTCAATTACAAGCCAAAACAAGATATAGTCTGCGATTTCTACGCAGAGCCGTCTAATCGAAAAACGTGCGAAGCAATAGCAGCAGAATCGTCGATTGGCACGTGGACAGACGTTGCAACGGCAAAGCCATATGTCAAGAAATTGGCTGCAAAGGTTTTTTCAATCGATAAAAATAGAATCAAAATCGCATACCCTATTGAGCTATTCGAGTACGACAACGTTCCGCAAATACTCAGCAGCGTTGCCGGCAATATTTTTGGCATGAAGGCTGTCAATAATCTGCGGTTGGAAGACATTCATCTCCCAGAGAAAATCGTCCGCTCATACGATGGTCCGAAATTCGGCATAGCAGGAATAAGAAAGATACTGCGCGTCAGGAAGCGGCCGCTAGTCGGAACGATAGTAAAACCGAAACTCGGCCTGAATACAAAAGACCATGCCAAAGTCGCGTACGACGCCTGGATAGGTGGTTGTGATATTGTAAAAGACGATGAGAATCTGAGCAACCAGAGATTCAATCCATTCAAAGCGCGCGTCATAGAAACGCTGAGAATGCGCGACCACGCGGAGAAAGAGACGGGCGAACGGAAAGTCTACATGCCAAACGTTACCGCAGAAACGAAAGAAATGCTCAGACGTGCAGCGTTTGTGAAGAAAAACAACGGCGAATACGTCATGGTCGATATTATAACCTGCGGCTTCTCATCGCTGCAATCGCTGCGCAATCAGGATTTGAATCTGGTCATTCACGCTCACCGTGCGATGCACGCGGCGATAACAAGAAATAAAAAGCATGGCATAAGCATGCTCGTGATTGCGAAACTAGCAAGACTGATTGGCGTCGACCAGCTGCACACAGGCACTATTGTTGGGAAATTAGAGGGCGGAAAAGAAGTTATTGATATTGACAACGAATTGAAGAAAAAGTGGTACCGAATAAAGCCTACGTTTCCCGTCTGCTCTGGCGGATTATCGCCACTGCACGTTCCGCAATTGATGAAATTTTTCGGTCGCGACATTATAATACAGATGGGCGGTGGTATTCACGGTCATCCCTCAGGCACTTTAGCCGGGGCGAGAGCTGTAAGACAGGCAGTTGACGCAACGATGAGCGGCGCTTCGCTTAAGGATTATTCAAAGAAACATCACGAACTTGCGGCAGCTCTGCAGAAATGGGGAGTAAGGAGTTACGAATAAAATTCTACGTGATTTGCTATGAAATTTCCAAAAGTCGAGAGAGAGAACTTCGTATTGTTCTTTGTAACATTCTTCATGGGCCTCAGCCTTGGCATAACAGGGCCAATACTGCCTGAAATACGCAGCGAATTCAACCTAACGTATTCGACGGTCGCGCTGGTGCTTTCAAGCTTCGGCTTCGCAAGGCTTATTCTAACGCTGCCGTCCGGCTATCTATACGGAAGAACGAGCAGAAAACGACTGCTCAGCATTGGCATTACTCTATTGGCAGTAGGCGCTGCCATTGCAGGTTTATCTCACTCATTCGTCGAATTCATAGTTTCCCAGGTTATCATGGGCGCCGGGTTCTCGATATGCCTGATGACCATCATGATATCATTATCTACGTCTGCAACTGTCAAGAACAGGGGAAGCGTCCTTGGCATGAACGCCTTTTCAAGAACAGCCGCTTCGGTTGTAGCGCCCATCATAGCAGGTTTCATAGCAGTGGCTTTCAACTGGAGGTATGCATTTTTATTCTATGCAATCGTGATGCTGTTTTTCCTCGCGCTTGTTTTCACGACAATGTTCAAGGATAAGAAAATCGTTTCAAAGGACAACAGCAGCAAGTACAGACCGAGCAATGCGATAATTTCTGTCTTCTTTGCAATCTTTATAATATTCATCGTAGGAGCAGGATTCCGCGGCACGATTATACCATTGTACAGCAGAGACGTACTTAACATGAACACAGCAGCAATAGGCATGGTCATGTCCGTCTCTTCATTGATATATTTGTTCATAGGACCGGCATCCGCTTTTCTTTCGGATAGACATGGCAGAAAGTTCTTCCTGTCGCTGGGAATTCTGCTCACTGCAGTAAGCCTGGTCATGTTCCTATTCATAACTACTGTAACACACCTGGTCATCCTATCGATTGTTCTCGGCTTCAGCATGATAACATATGTCATACCTGCGGCAATGATAGGCGATATGACAAGAAACATAAAAAAGGATTTCAGCATAATGCGTTTCGTGAGCGAGCTTGGCTTCGTCTTCGGCCCTGTTATATTAGGTGTCGTTGCTGATGTCTACGGATTCAAGGCAACAGCCATCGTCGCATGCGTTCTGACAGTGCTTTCGTTTATCGCAATAGAGATATTCGTCAAGGAAGAGAAGCATCATCTGAACTGGAGAAAAGTCCTACAGCTCAGCGAGGATTAGCTTTGCACAAAAAGTGATTCTCGCATTCATCGATTGGTAAGCTATCACGTCTACGTGATAGCTTAATTTTTGTGCAAAGCTATGGGGATTAATTTTTTAAACAATAGAGCGAATCTATTTTTATGAAGAAAATAAAGGTTCTGGCAGGCGGCTGCTTCAACAAGATTCATGAAGGCCATATCTATTTTCTGAACAGAGCTAAATCATTCGGTTTTCTTACCGTTGTTCTTGCAAATGACAGGAATAATAAAAAGCGATACGCACTGCCAGCGAAGCAGAGGAAGGAAAACCTCAAAAAATTGAAAATTGCTGACAGGATAATAGTCGGCGATGAAAATGATTACATGAAAACCGTCGACAGAGTAAAGCCGGATATAATAGTCCTGGGTTACGACCAGAAACTAGGCAAAGGAATTGAGGACAAACTGAAAGGCATAGCAATAGTCAGGTTGACAAAATTCGGCGAATACAGCACTAGAGCTTTAAAGCGCTGATTATCTCTTTTTTCGTCACAGGACCTCTTCTCAGTATTTTTCTGCTGCCTGCATCAAAGACTGTTGTCGGTTTATTTTTTGGCAACGTGCCTGCATCAATTATTAAATCCACATTATTAGAGAATAATTTTATAACTTCCTCGATACTATATATCGGTTTATTCCCTGAAAGGTTTGCAGACGTAGCAGTAATCGGCTTACCGAAGCTTGTTGCAAGCTTAACAGAAAAATTGTGGCTAGGTATGCGAAATCCGACCGTTTCCTTGCTCAGCGAATCCGGAAGGTTTTTCTTCTTCACAACCAGCGTCAACGGCCCTGGCATCAACCGCTCTGCTATTTTTTTTGCATCATCGCTCAGAAACGCATACTTTTCTGCCATCCTGATGGAAGAGACTATTATCGGTATCGCCTTGCCGCTACGCTTCTTTACAGAAAAAATCCTTTTTACCGCTTTTTCATTAGTCGCGTCACAGCCGATACCATAAGAAGACTCGGATGGATATATGACCAAACCGCCTTTCTTCAGTATTTTCACTGCCTCGTCTATGGCTCGTCTGCCTGCTTTTATGATCATATGATAATTTCAATGAAAAACCTATTAAAGAATTATCTCTTCACGCTTTTGTAGAATCCGACGATTGCAGCGTAGATGAATAGCGTTGAATACGTTGAGATAATTATTTCAAAAATGTAGTATGAGATGCCTGTATAATCGTATGCTCCTGCAAATATAGGAAGCGCTGAGCTTATCAGTGACAATACCATAACCACTGCAAATGAGAAAAACAGGAACGCAAACGCGTTCAGTTTACACCTTTTCACGGTTTTGTATGATTTTTTTATTGCATCGACTGGCTTTGCTTTTCCAAGAACTACAAAAGCCTGTGAAAGGAACGTGAAGAATGTAAGCACCAGCGTGACTATTGCTGCCAACATTAGCATGGCTATAACTAATGAAGGAGCATATGATGATGCGGAAATAAAAACAGCTGTACTTACAGTAATCGGGAGGAAGATTATCACAGATAAAATCATGGTATTTACCAGTAATGGCAGGAATCTCTTCTTTGCCACAGCAAAACTCTTCTTCAGCGGATGGCGCTTTGGAAAGTACGAGGCATTATCAACATAAAGCCCTACCAGAAGCGTTGACAGCAAAAAGCTTATTATTAACAATATTAATGTCGTTAAAAATCCGGTGCCTGTGAAGCCTGAAAACATGTAGGCATATTCAATCTGCATGAGCGTAACGGAAGGGATTGTGAGCAATAAACTCACTATGAACAACGGAAGAAATGTTTTAAGGTCCAGCGGATACTTCAGAGCATTTCGAAATATCCTTCCAAAGTCCATATTTTTATCTTGTTTTGCCCTGTTTAAATAATTGCTAGAGGATTGAGCCATAACCTATAAGGTGCCAGCGTCCGGAAACCTGCCTAGATATTGAGATTTTATCACCCTTTTCTGCGCATACAGGCAGTTTCAGCCTAATAACAACAACATTTTTGCTGGAAGATTCAACCAGGCCGATCGTTTTTGCTATCGCCACGGTCATCATGAGACTATCGCCAGTTCTTATATGCTCCACTTTCTGGAAACCGTTAACACCCAACACATGGTCGAATAACTCGACCTTGATTTTTATCTCGTCCTTGATTTCAGGCAGCGAACCAGCCAAACCGACGATGTTTCCGGCAAGACTGTCACTCTTTGTCATTGACGGATCCAAATCAGTCTGGATTGCCAACAAACCGCCAGACGTCGCTTCGCTCAATTCATTTGAAAACTGCATCATCTTGATAATTTTTGTATGCAGCGGCGACCACTTGTCATCTTTCACTCCCGGCTTCATCTCTATCTCGTCGCCGACCTTGAATTTACCGCAGACCAGTGAACCGCCAATAATACCGCCAATTAGATTTTTTATCGCTGTTCCTGGCTTGTTAACATCGAAGCTTCTTGCAATATAAAATCTCGGGCTTTTCGTGAGATCCCTGTCCGGAGTAGTTATGGTCTTTTCTATTGCCTCTATCAGAATATCGATGTTGGTGCTGTGGATTGCGCTTATCGGTATGACTGGCGCATTTTCTGCCACAGTGCCCTTGACGAACTCTTTTATCTGCTTGTAATTCTTAATCGCTTCCTCGTTCGTTACTAAATCGACTTTGTTTTGGACTATAACTATTTTATCTATGCCTGCGATGTCCAGAACCTTCATGTGCTCGGCTGTCTGCGGCTGAGGGCATTCCTCGTTTGCAGCTATTACGAGCAAGGCGCCGTCCATTAACGCAGAGCCTGATAATACCGTTGCCATCAGCGTTTCATGACCAGGCGCATCGACAAAGCTTACCTTTCTTTTTGGAACGCAGTCTGAGAAGCATGCAGAACATTTTTTGTTTGTCGTATACATCTTGCATTTTTCGCAATAATAGAACGTGCATTCGGCATAGCCAAGCCGTATCGTTATCCCTCGTTTCATCTCTTCGCTGTGGGTATCCGACCATTTGGCAGTTAAGGCGTATACAAGAGATGTCTTGCCGTTGTCAACATGGCCGACTGTACCGATGTTTATCTCCGGCACAGTCTTGTTATCATTTTTGAAAGTTACCACCTTTTTATTTATTATTATCCTCTTCTTTCTTTTCCTTCTTTGCAAAAACTTCTTCCAGCGGTTTTTCAGCGATGATGACTTTGCAGTTTATCTGGACAGTGTCAGTGCTGATTGTGTTTCCGCGAACGGTTTTTTTCTTTCTGCTACCTCTCTTCTCCAGCATCAAACGCTTCTTCACGATGCCGTCGATGCTCAATTTCATCGGAAAGCCATCCTTGTCCGAGCCGCCTGTTATTTGCAATTTTGAATTGTTTAGGCCAAGGAACGTGCCGTCGAAAGCTTCGCCTATTTTTTTGCCTACCAAAGGGTTGGTTTCTTTCTCTGTCTGATAGCTCTTACCTTTGTCATTTATAACGAATTTTATTCCCATAGTGGTCTTAACTTATTTGATATAAAGATTTAAAAAAGGTTAGAAGATTACTCTTCAATTCTCGGGGCGAGTATGAAACCTAACTTTAGCTTGTCCGTTACCTCGAACTGGACTTTCATCGGATAGTCAGTCGACATGAATATCTTTGCCTCCTTGGACAATTTTCTTGCCTTGAATATTTTCTTTAGGTAGTCTAGTGAATATCGCGCACGCACTGGCTCGTTTATTTCATTTATCTTCAGTATG
This sequence comes from Candidatus Aenigmatarchaeota archaeon, assembly GCA_043799385.1. Taxonomy (GTDB): domain Archaea; phylum Aenigmatarchaeota; class Aenigmatarchaeia; order GW2011-AR5; family GW2011-AR5; genus JAZDNV01. The sequence goes on from JAZDNV010000009.1 coordinate 41,831, forward strand.
TCAGAACCCGTAGGCAGCTCTAACTGCGTCGTTGATGAATCGCTCGTTGCCTTCATCATCAGCAGGTCCTTCCTGACGGTGAATACGATAGAATCGGCGATGAGTTCTGCATCGTCTATACCAGAATTCATTACTTCGGAATCAATAGTAAGCGAAGCGGAAAAGCCTGCCTCTAGTTTTGTCAGGTCCGGTATATCCTCCTTTGATACGTCAATCAGAGGGATGTCAAAACTTCTTGTGAACGGAGTTTGTTCCGAGTCTCTTTCAAAAATAACCTGCAGTTTGTTTTCAACAATTTTCATTTTTAGAATATCATCTGCCTGGGCTCTTTTCAATATCTGCATAAAATTAAGCAGGTTTATGCCAAGCTTGAGGTCCTTCTCGTATATGTAGTCCTTGAATGCGTCTGCTGACAGGAAAAAATCCACTACAGCTACGACTGCACGATCGGTTGCAATCATCTCTATGCCGTCCCTTTTTATGTGCAATTCTGTCTCGTCTATCAGGTCAGAAACAACAGCCATGCTCTCCCGCAAGAGAAAAATATCATCAAGCCTTGCATTGAACATACGACCACACTATACCTTCTCCCAAATCTTTTTATACAAATCCATATCCAGGGCGTGCATATCCTGAACTATTTCTGCTCTCAGCTCAAAACCATCTTCTAATGGCAGAACTCGTGCAAGAACGCGAATTGCGTCACCGAGTTCGACGTTCTCGTCTGTCACGATTTCAGCTTTTCCTGAACCGTCATCGATTACGAACAATCCATCAGACTTATCTATGACCTTGCCAAGAATCCGGATTCGCATGTCTTTCTCCGGGTTTATCTCAGAAATCTTTCGCTGGACATACGGTAGTTTCCTGTATTGAAATGCCATAGAGAAGCTTTACCGAAAAAATATTTAAAAGAATGCTCGTTTCAACTAGCATTAGTTAAAATGGAAAATCAAAAACCAGGAAAAATCGGTGACTTACTCTCCTTCATCGTCTCCTTCGTCCCAATCTTCGTCGTCTCCTTCGTCACCATCGTCGTCTCCTTCGTCGAAGTCGTCTAGTTTCTTTAATTCTATTTCGTTGAACTTCATTTTCTCACCTTCAGTCTGAATTGCTATAAACTACGGACAATAATTATTTAAAGGTTTTTAGGAACGGTTTCAATTATTATTCGCTCATGGGAATCGATAACTATGTTGGATATTCTGTTGATTGCTTCGGTAATTCTGCTGTTAATTTTTATTCTTCTCTACAGCAATGCAAGGGAGAAGAATCAGGCGATGAAAATGCAGATAGATGAGTTAATCTCAAGAAAGCATAGCCTGAGCACAAAATATGGAAAAATGAGCGAGCAGTTCTTTCCTTTTCTGGAGTCATACCCGTACGACAGGGAAAAATTCAGATTCATCGGCAACCCGATAGATGGCGTGCAATTCGAAGAAGACAAAATAATCTTTGTTGAGTTCAAAACAGCGAATTCGCAGCTAACGACACGGCAGAAAGAGATACGGGACATAGTCAAAAAAGGCCGAGTCGAGTTCGAGGAGTTCAGGATTGACTGAGGCAAGCTTTTACAAAACCCAAGAACAAAGGCGCAGGATCGCCTAATCGCGATTTGAATTCTGGGTGAGCTTGCGTCGCTACAAAGAATCTGTGTTTTGGAATTTCTATGAATTCCATCAGCTTTGTTCCATCGCTTCGCACATGATGACCTGGAAAAGAAAGACCGCACTTAGACAATTCGTCGATGAATTTGGGATTGACCTCATAGCGATGCCTATGTCGCTCGAGTATTATATCATCGTCTTGTGAGAGTGTGCCTAACCTGAATTTGTTTTTTTCGTCCTTTGATAGTTTTAAAATTCTTTTTGCATCTTCCCTCAACCTTCCGGTACTCTTGTATAAGTCAAGCACTTTTGAATTCTTCAGTATCGCAGCATATGCGCCTAATCTCATCGTGCCGCCGTACTGGCTCTTCTCTAAAAGCTCTTTCTGTATCGGCAATAAATCAATGACAGGGTAATTCGTTTTTTCATCTACTTCTGTCGTGTTAGCGTTATCCATTCCATGGCTTCGTGCATATTCGACGACCGCTAATTGCATGCCATAGCACAAACCAAGAAACGGGATATTATTCTCACGCGCGAATCTTATCGCTGCTATTTTTCCTTCAACGCCAGAAGAACCAAAACCTCCGGGTATTATTATGCCATCATAATTCTTTAATTTCTCTGTTCCGTTATTCTCGAAAGTTTTTGAATCAACCCAACTGATATTGACTTTTGTATCCAACTCCGCGCCTGCGTGCTCAAGCGCCTGGTTTATTGATATGTAAGAATCCGTGAGCGTGTAATCGCCAATGTCAAGATATTTTCCTACCATTGCGATATTTATGGTCTTGCTTGGATTTTCTATTCGTTCCACCAATCGCTCCCAGTTCCTCCAATCAGGCTTTGCTTTAGGACGTAAATTGAATCGATTCAAAATTTTCTTTCCTAATTCCTCGTTTTCAAAATTCAAAGGAATCCGATAAATCGTTTTTACATCTGGCGCAGATATTATGTTTTCTGTTGGTATGTTCGCGTATATCTCTATCTTCTTTTTTCTTACTTCGTCCATCGGACGGATCGCGCGGCATAAAACGAAATCAGGAAAAATTCCGCTTTCGTTCAATGTCCTTATCGCCTGCTGCGTCGGCTTGGTCTTCATCTCTCCTATATTAGATGGTATCGGCAGATAGCTCACTAGAACGTTTGCAACATTCTCCTTGCCAAGCTCTATTTCCAGACTTTTCATTGCGAATAAGAAGGGAATATTCTCGTAGTCGCCAATCGTTCCGCCAATCTCCACTAGAACAAAATCATGATAAGATGACGCACCTTGCGCGTCTTTGTATTCCGCTGCATCTTTTATCCTCCTCTTTATCTCGTTCGGTATGTGCGGTATGAATTGCACTGTCTGGCCTAAGAACTCGCCTCTTCGCTCTTTGTCAATGACTTCTTTGTATACCTGTCCTGTGGTGATGTTATTCTTTTTTGATATATCAATGCTGAGGAACCGTTCATAGTTGCCCAAGTCCTGGTCGATTTCGCCGCCATCGTCAGTCACCCAGACCTCGCCGTGCTCGGTCGGCCGCAACGTCCCAGCGTCATAATTAATATAAGGGTCGATTTTCACCGCAGTGACGGAAAAACCATACTCCTGTAGAATGCGCCCGATGGAAGCGGTTGTAACGCCTTTTCCGACTCCAGAAATAATCCCGCCTGTTATTACAATGACTCTGAATTGTGACACTTTACAATTACGGGGTAAAGGTTAAATAGGTTTTAGAAATAGTTTCGGTATGAGCATCGAACACAGGATAATGTTCCAGAAAGATGTAAACGATTATTTTAGACAAGTTCCTGAAGAAGATTTTTTGATGTACAACGGCAGCTTAGTCATAGATATTCCAGAGAATTATCCTCTTTATGCTGATGTATCAAACTTCGATACATGGATAGTAAAGGTTGGCACAAATATCATAACGCATTCAGATAGAAGGAGGATGCACTATACCATGCGTTGCATCTCGGAGGAATTGAAATGGCTTAAACATAATGGAAAAAATGTTCTACTAGTGACTTCAGGTGCAATAGGACTTGGCAGAAAATTGAGGCAGAGATACGGTGAAATAATTCCAGAAGAAGAGAAAGATTTGCCAAAACAGAAACAAAGAGACTCAGAGTTTGGGCAACCTTTATTGTACGCACTGTGGGAATCCAATCTATCTTTCTATTCGCAAAGGGCGGTAGAATCTTTAGTAGTGAATGAAGATTTTGCAAATAATAGAGAGAAAGCAAAATTAATGAGCTCTTATAAAGGATTTTTGTCTGATGGTTTCATTCCTGTCATCAACGAAGACGATAAGAGGACTCTAGCAGAAATCGAAACAGAACTAAAAGGTGAGAAAATGTTCAGAGACAACGATGGCCTCTCAAGCCTTATTGCCCAATATCTTTCAATAGACGGTCATAAAGTAATATTAACTATGCTTACAGATACGGATGGAATTTTAGCAACTGATGAATTGAAAAAATCTATCAACGAACCGATAAGAATCGTTGGGAATTTCGATGGAATAGAAAAATATGTCCTTGCTGAAAAATCGGGTAAAACCAGAGGCGGTATGCTATCAAAAATAGATGCAGCAAGTAAAGCCAAATCATCTGGCGCTTACGTTGTAATAGCAAACGGCATGTACTGTAACCATGACGGCAATTATCAGAGAGGTTGCGGAGAAAGAAAATTCTATCCAATAAGAGCGATTGCCGAAGGCAAGGTCGTTGGAACCAGATGCCTGCCAAATGGATACTAGCAAAGACTTTATAATCAGACTAGCATGTATCCGACTGCTTCAGTAATATTATATACTTCTTTCGTCTCCATGCCGAACTGCATCGTGTAGTTGTTCAGGTCGACTGTTCTTGGAATATAATTTATCGTCTGATATATGAACCTGCCTATTCTTCTTTGCTCGACGTTCTGCTCATAATAAGTAAATCTGAGCTGGCCTTTTGGCACAAGGAATACTGTTATATTCTGATCTGCAGCTGCCTTGGCTTTTTCAATGACTCCGCCTATCTGGCCTATATGACCATCCGCCTCAATCGTACCTGTTATCGCTGTTTTATTATTTACAGTTTTGCCTTCTATCGCTGCTACGACTGCTGTTGTCATCGCCGCTCCGGCAGAAGGACCGCCAAGAACCTGTCCTGGCATGTTGAATGACAATATCACGTCTCTGTCCTTCAGGCTTTTGCCTGTTGTTTCCTGTGCGACAGCGACTGCTGTCTCTGCCGAGAATTGCGTATCTGGCTCCAAGAACGGATTGGTATTCATCAGAACACGACCTTTGCCAGGCCGGATTTCTATATCAACTGAGCCGAGAATGCCTTCCCCGCCCTCGCCTTTGACTGCAACGACGTTGGACGATGCGTACATTACTTCCTGTGCTACAGGTTCGAGCTCATTTTTCTCGCTAGCAAATAATGTTGTCGATGATACAAAAACAGCAGAAGCCAGAATAAAGCCTAACAAGAAGAATATTACATAATTGAAATAGACAAGATTGCTTTTCTTCCTTGCCATGCACGAAACTTTGTTCAAAGCTTTTTTAAGCCTGTTGAGAAAGTAGGAAAATGAAAAAAGTGAAAATCAGGATTGGCGGAAAAACGATAAATGCAGAGGTCGCCAATACGCTCTTCGAGAAAGCCAAAGGTCTGATGCTCAGGAAAAGCGCCAAAGGAGGCATGCTTTTCATTTTCGATGAAGAACGAAAACACGAGTTCTGGGTGTTCGGCATGCTTATTCCAATCGACATGGTATTCATAGACAAAAATAAAAATGTCGTTGATATTTTCAGAAACATAAAGCCAGGATTAAAGTTCTACAGACCGAGAGAAAAGGCGATGTACGTTCTTGAAGTAAAGTCAAATTCTTCGAAGCGAATAAAAATCGGCTCAAGGGTGGTCTTCAATGAACTTCGATGAAAGAGTTCTCGCATTGCTGAAGAAAATACCGAAAGGCAAAGTCACTACATATAAATTAATCGCCAA
>JAZDNV010000015.1:0-2984 GCA_043799385.1 Candidatus Aenigmatarchaeota archaeon
TGCTATCTGCGATAATTCGTATTCGCGCTTCGCTTGCGATTCTTTTTTCTTGTCGTCGATTTTTTCGCCGAAGTATATCCTTTCAACGCGGTCATACCGGTCAGCGAGCAGGAACAGTTTGTTTGATTTTAAATCGAAGTCGATAACCGTATTGGGTTGATAAGAGAGCATCAAAAAGCGAAGTAGTTCTGGTTCTGCAATGTTCAGCCAGTCATGCATCGTTATCACGTTGCCGCGCGAACCGGAAATCTTTTCCTTGCCTAATTGTATGAATTCGGCTGGAACCTGCGTTGGCGGCTCCTTGCCGAAGATCTCTTTGCAGAATGCGCGGCTCGTGTCGACAGAACCGCCCTTGGTGAAATGGTCCTTGCCTGCGGATTCGAACGTCGTGCCGTAGATATACCAGCATGCAGACCAGTGGATGCGCCACGGCAGTTTTGCTTTGCCATCTTTTGGCTCGACTTCTCCTTCGTATCCGCACGATTTGCAGTAATCGCGGTCATTCGAACATGCGTACTTCAATTTCTTTCCATCCCAACCAGTCCCAACGGTCGTCGCGGATTTGCCGCAGTTTTCGCATACGATGATAATCGGTAACCAATCAACAGGTTTTTCTGATTTTGTTATCCTCACCCAGACATCGCGAACGCTCCTTGCTTTATCGAGAACTATTTTTATCGCATCGTTGTACACGCCTTTCTTGTACGCGTTGTAGGATGAAATGATATTCGGTGACAGGTCGAATTTATCTATTGCCGATGCCATGTCTTCCTTGAAATACTCTGACCAGGAGTCATAGCCGCTGACAGGCGAAGGAACGTTGACAAGCGGTTTTCCAAGGAATTCAGCGAACTTATCTTTATCGAATCCTGACGGCACTTTATCGAAGTCATCAAAATCATCGACGAGAAGGTTCTGCGTTGATTTCAACCCTTTGTCCAGCAATGCCTTGTGCACGAGTCCTGGAATAAACAATTCAGTTCGCGAATTGCCGATATGGAAATAGCCGGACGGCGTCCACATCCCATGGACAACGTGCTTTTTTCCAGAAAGCTCGCCTGCTATCTTGTCAGGCCACGTGTAATATTCTATCTCTGCCATATAATCACTGCACTATCAAATATGCTCCTATGAACATAAATAATATGGCAGCTATTTTTAATATCCTTTTTGAATAGCTGTGATAAAAAATCGATTAGAGCAAACTCTTCTGCGCTACCGGTGGTTTGCGTTTTCTATTCGGAACGGGAGCGATTCCTGTTGGATAAATCTGAACAAGAGCCACTTCCTCACCATTTACAGTCGCTTTTTCTTGACTTTCGTACAGTTCCCACAATTCATCTTTCAGTTTTGGTCTTAATATTCCCATCATTTTTAAATATCCAGAAAGAGCCTGATTTGGGCTGGTTGCATCAGCATGCCCGTATCTACCTTTTACAGGACTAGGAACTCTAGGACTATCTGCAAAAACCAAATCATACGTTTCCCAAACTTTAGGCTCAGTTTTTGACATATCTATCACTTTATATATACTACTATTAAGTGATATATAAAGATTTCGGTTATATGAAAGGTATTACGATGTAATACTTTATATCTTCTACAGTGTATAAATATATTTATATGCTTTGTTGGATTAATTACGTGGGATAACGGTGGGATAGATGACAACAGTCGTGCAGTTAAGCAGGAATTCGTTGAGGGACCTGGAATTAATGGAGAATGCAGTTAAACAGATAAAGGACTACTTCAAAAAAGATGAAAAAATAATCGTTGTCGCCTCCTCAATGGGTGACATACCGAACAGAATAGAGGATGCAGTCGTCAGTGGCGTCGAGATGCGCCCGGAAGAGATATTGAAGGAGGCAGACGAAGCGTACGAAGCGCTTGGCGACAAAAATCTGAATCTTTGCAGAAGGGGCATATACGAATTATTCAAATGCCATACAATGAATTCGAACGGAAAAAAAACAAAAATAATGACTACAGGAGAGGAGTTGAAAGGTCCGTTGCCGCTGATATACGTTACCGGAGAGATGCTTTCAGGCCCTCTGCTGTCTTATTTTTTTTACGAACACAACATGGATGCAGAATTCGTGAATCCGCAGGAAACGAGAATACCGCTGGTTGCAAGGGGAGAACCGCTGAGCGCTACCGTCGACCTGGATGATTCAAAAGCAAAGGCAAAAAGATTCAGCCTTGACAAGAAAGTTACTATATTTCCCGGGTATTGCGGCATGGATTCGAAAGGGGTGCTGAGGATACTGGGCCACGGCGGCTCGAAAACTGCTGCAGTTGCTTACGGTTACGTGTTCGACGCCGACCGTGTTTGGCTTTGCGATACCGAGTACGGCATAAAAGAAGCTCACATAGAAGGAACAAAAACAGAGACAGTGCCTGAATTGAGCATTGACGAAGCTAGGGCGATAGCAAAATTCGGAGCATACCTGAAAACAGCAGAAACATTGAATCCGTTAGATAACGGATACGAACCAGAGTTCTGCATAGCAAACAGCCAGGCTCTTTCTGGAAAAAAAACCTTCATTATGAGGAACACATCGTACAAGAAGCCTGTAAAAATCGTTGCAGGCAGGGATTTGGAAACTTGCTCGCTGAGGACAGACAAGAATACACGCCTATGGGTGGAGAAAGAGCTGGACAGGGCTGGTGTTGATTACAACTCTTCCTGGTTCAGGCCTGACCTCAACATAATCATAACAGGCAGAAACAAGGATATTCCGTACAGAATAATAAAAGGTTTTGAGGAAAGGGGAAAGGCAAAGATTGTCAAGTATAGTAGAATCGGCGACGACGGCAGCGCCATGGTCGGCGTAATAGGGCACGACCTGGAAGGCGAGCTCGGCATAGAGAGGAGGGGCGCAGAAGCAATCGAAGACGCTGGCGTCAGAATAAAAGACACGCTCATGGGAGGACCAAACGCGATAATATACCTCATAGAAAGAAAGGACAGGCCGAAATCAGAA
>JAZDNV010000005.1:0-3082 GCA_043799385.1 Candidatus Aenigmatarchaeota archaeon
GAACATAACCATGGTGGCAATAAACACTACAGCATACAGGAACGGCTCGGTAATATCGATTTCAGATGGTTTGGATTCATTCATCGTTTACTGCAACGACACGACGAACAATCTCGGCTCTGCTTCAAGATACTTCACGGTCGATACGACTGCACCGTCTTTCACAGCAATATCAAACCAGACCTTGGAATACGGTACTGTCCTGGGTTATGACATAGACGCGACAGACGCAAGTGGCGTCAGCTGCTTTTCAGTGAACGACACAACCAACTTCCAGATAAACTGCTCTGGATACCTGATGAATAACACTCGACTGGACGTTAATATTTACTGGCTGAACATAACGGTTAACGACACGCTAGACAACAGGAACTCTACGCTTATGTGGGTAAACGTTACTGACACGACCGCGCCTAACGTTACACTGAACTCGCCGGCAGACGGCTACTTCAACGACACTGCCAGCGCGGTCAACGTGACGTTCAACTGCTCTGCGACCGATAACTATGCTTTAGCGAACATAAGCCTGTACATAACCAACAGCCAGAATGCAAGCTTTGCGCTGAACCAGACATCAGTCATAGCAGGAACGAACAACTCGGCGAACTGGACGCTGAACCTGGGAAATGGCAACTACACATGGAACTGCCTCGCTTACGATACCTATGGCAATAGCGATTGGTCGGAAAATAGGACGATAATAATAAATTTCACAGATTCTGACAACGATGGCGTTACAGACAGCCAGGATAATCTTGAAGGGAACACGTCAAGCGTCAGCGCTACAGGAGTGTCAGATCTGAATGTCACTGTCGGAGGAAACTCGACTTCAGGCTCATATAATGAAATAAAGGAAGTCGCTTTCTATGAATCTTCAGTCAAGATAATAAACTTCACCCATAATTTCTCATCGTCAGAGCTTGACATGGGTAAAATCACGGTAATCAAGTCGACCAATTCGATAATTGTAAATCTATCAGGCCAGCTGCAATCAAACTACAACAAGACAATTTACATAGATGACAACAGCTTTGTGGCACTTTGCGTCAAGGATGCGGAGATAAGCGCTATCTCTGAGATTAGTTCTGGCTGCAACGGAGCAAACGAGACTGATTTCTCTTCATGCCTTAGCGCAAGCGCGACGATAAACGGAATAACGTGCGCGGATGAAGGAACGAGGATACGCGTAAGCAACCTGAGATATTCTGCCATAAAAGGAACACCGGCTACGCCCGCCCCGGCACCTTCAGGTGGAGGCGGTGGCGGTCTTGCCTATTCATGCAAAAATGATAGCGACTGCGATGACAACGAGGCATGCATAAAGAGCGCCTGTAAAAGCGTTGCGTGTAAAGCAGATAAAGACTGCAAGAACGGGTATTGCCTGAATTATACATGCTATAAATATGGGTGCGTCGTAGATGCTGACTGCAACGAAAACCAATACTGCTCCAATCACGCATGCAAGGATTACGAGTGCATGAAAAACTCAGACTGCAACGTAGAAAAAGGAGAGGTGTGCCGCAATCACAAGTGCACGAAATTGTTCGATGTCCTGATACAGGATTTCAATTCATCCGCGAAAGTCGGGGAATTCTTCGAGTTTACATATTTCATAAAGGGAATGGCGGACATAAACGATGACGTTGATGTCAGGTTCTGGCTAGAGAAAAACCAGACAGAAGTGACGTCAGGGAAAGACACGATTTATGTAAGCAGTTTTGAGGAAAAAACCAAAACCGCAAAATTGTTCCTGCCCAGCACGATGGGTTCAGGAGTTTATACATTTTTCATCGAGGTCGCGTACAAAGACTACAGGGCGAACAGCTACAGGACAGTGGAGATTTCTGTTGACGAAGAGGGAAACGTCATAATAGCCGAGCGCCCATCGCCGATAGATGACATTTACTTTATCGGCGGCTGGATCGGGTTAGCAATAATCATAATTCTGCTGGTTCTGTGGAAGAGATTGATAATAATGGAAAAAACCGAGGGATTCTATCTTAGGATGTCATTCTATATCAAAAAGTTATTCCGCAAAATAATGTCGCTTATACGAAGGCTGCTTTATCTAATAATTCACTGTATTCAAAGGGCATGTTATTATATCAAGGAATTATACTATCAGATAGTATATCACATACGGAGGTTACACAACAGAGTGACTACATAAGATAAGAAAAAAGTGGGCCCGACGGGATTCGAACCCGCGACGTCTAGCTTAAGAGGCTAGCACTCTAATTCACGAACAAATTAAGCAATCTGTTCTCCAGGCTGAGTTACAGGCCCATAACTAATTCTATTGATGTGTAAATATTTTAAAATGCATTTACATGCATTTTAATATTGAAATAGCTCAAATGCTATTTCAAAAATTTAAAATACATCCACAAAGAAAAAACTACTTCTTATGACGACCCATCCTGGCGGTCTTGACTTTCATGTGCATTATCTTCAGGTTCTTGCGGAATGTTCGGTTCCAATGCTTCCATCGCCACGCCTCCTTTCGTATTTTTGCCCGTGGATAACCGCACGCGCTGCATTTCTGCTTCTTTTTGTGATAGGTATGTCTGCCGCAGCGCTTGCAACGAATATGACTTATTTTATTGTGTCTACCGAACGACGGAGTTCCTTTGACCATCTAGCTCAACCTATACCTTTTATTCCATTTTTCCTTAAAATTTTAAAATCACAAGATGCATTAGACTTAACTTTATTCGCCCTTTTCAGGGGAAACGAATAAAATGTTGTCGCCTCTTACAAGGATTGTCCCTAGTTTCGTCTTCTTTTCGTCCGATATCTGCTCTGCACTCTCAAGCCACATGTTGAGATGGAGATCCATCGCGTGCAGAATCCCTGAGATCTCTGTTCCTTTCTTCAGTTTTATAAGGACCCTTTTTCCCTTTGCGTTGTTCAATACATCTATTGGTCTTTCCATTTCCATAAAAACCTCCAAATTTATAAAAGTTATTCTAACATATATCTTACGTATTTAAATATTTGAGTCTCATCTTAATAGATTACGTGATACTATGCAATGGCAATTACGCTCGATGAAAAAGCCTAGTGGAAAATTATTGAAGAA
>JAZDNV010000020.1:0-14140 GCA_043799385.1 Candidatus Aenigmatarchaeota archaeon
GCTCATAGCCATCCTATCTTGACATTTCCTTTTTTTATCGCTTCTAATATTTTTTTGTCCTTTGATATCGTAAACGCAGTGCCAACGGCTTCGAGAAAGTGCGCGTCGCTACCTGCGACTCCAGCGATGCCGAATCTATTCGCGAATTCCATTGCCTGTATGTTGTACTCGAGCGGCGTGAAGGCGTTGAATATCTCGATTGCGTCAATTTTTTTTAGTGCTTCCTTCGAATTAATCAGGCTGTCATGCGTCAAACCGATGAACGGGTGAGCAAGGATTGCAATACCGCCGGCAGAATGAATTTTATCGATTATCTCCAGCGGCGAGCCATGAAAAACTTCGCTAACGTTCAAAGCGAGAATATCGCCCGCGTGCGTTGTTATCTCCACGCCGGGCACGAGCATTATCTTCACTTCCTTTGCGATTTTCTCAGCCTCTTTCAATCCTTTGACAGAATCATGGTCAGTAACCGCTATTCCGTCAAGGCCGATGGCTTTGGCGTACCTGACGATTTCCTCAGGCGTATTTATCCCGTCCGAGTATCTAGAGTGCGTGTGCAAATCAAATTTCTTCATTCGTTACCACGGCGTTTTCTTGACCTTTATTGAATACCCTATAACATTCGCAATCCAGTGTATCGGCGGGGTCAGGACAATCAGGACAAGGATTACATAGAAGCCTATCGCCGTTGCAAACGACGCGAACAGAAGCGCGAAAATCAGGAAATCCAGCTGGTCAATCAAAATAAATGAATTGCCCCTTGGTATGCCAAACCTTCTTTTTATGAACGAACCGGCAATGTCGCCAAATATCGTGCCGAAGCTCAATAGAAAGGCCAAAGGCAATGTCATTGTTGCAAGTCCGAATTCTTTCGGTATGTAAGTTTGTGAGAGAATCTGCGCACTGCCTATGAGCATGCCGAAAATGATTCCGGCAACCGAACCCTCAATCGTCTTGCCGTCGCCAAGTATCCTGTGCTTCCTCAAATTCATCTTGAGATCGATGGGAATCCTTCCTTTTATCAGCGGCGGAAAAGCGTTTGCCGCATAAGCAGGCGCGATCAGCCAGAATGCCTGAGCAAGTATAAACGTAACATCTAACATACTATTTAATTAATACGATAATTAAAAAAGTTTTGGTAGGTTCAATATAAGTTTTTTATATGGGGAATCAATATAATCTTATGAAATACACTGCGATTACATTGTTGATTCTTCTAGTTTTTGCAGCAGGGTGCATCGACGGCATAAATTTCGGCGCAGACGTCATCAAGGTAAACAAGGATGAGAAGAAGGAAGTCACGAATGTCATCGAAATAAAAGACAAAATACTGATTCCGGATTCGCCGCTGCCGCCTAATGCGCAGGCAACGCTATCCTTTTTGTTAGAGAACAAGGACAAGCTTGTCGAGGCCAGAAACGTTCGCGTAAGCGTTTTCGACCCATCGGTATTCACGGTTGCAGGGCCGGATGAATGCGGCTATGGATGCACGATTCTGCCAGGCGAAAACAAGCCGGTTTCGTTCGGCGTCAGGGCGCCTTCGCATGACAAGATTGCCGGACTCATAACGGATTTATACCTGAATTACATGGTCGAGTACGACTTCACCAGCAGGACGAACTACGATACGGTAATCGTGACTGTAGACGAGATAAAGATGAGGCAGCGGGCAGGGGAAGCCAACAACATAAAAGGCCAGGACATATTCGGACCAGGACCGATAAAAATCTATGTTGAGACGGATATGCCTTACGTTGTGTCCGGCATGGATTATGAGCCGCGATTCACGTTCACGCTCAAGAATGAGGGCAGCGGAGCGCCAAAAGACTCGACCGTCAAGGGCATGACAGTAGTATTTCCCAGCGAACTCGTGAATCCGAGGCCGGCTTCTGATGATTACTTCAGCTGCTCTGGAAACGTGTGCAAATCAAAAAAAGCGATAACGTTATACAAGGGCAAGTCGCTTCCTATATTATTCACGGCTGGCGTTGGTAAAATAGGCGGGCCTTACAAGAGCGCGATGATACAGGCAACGGCAAGCTATACCTATGAGCTTAGGGATTCAATACCGATAAAGGTAAAGCCGCTGAGTTGATAAAATGAGATACCTTGCATTACTGATTCTTGCTGTTCTGGTAGCAGGCTGCACTCAAAAGGCAGCCGATGGCGAATTAATCATAAAGATAACTGACGTGAATCCTGAAAAGATATTCACTGGAGGAAAGACGATTGTGACGATGGACGTAGAAAATAACGGTAATCGCACGATAAGGAATGTCTTCATAGATTTCTTTGAAACTGGCTTTCTCATGAAAGGGGTCTGCAGCAAAAATATAGCAGAGCTTAGTCCAGGCGGTTATGATACTCTTTCATGCGAGCTGACTGCTCCGTTTGCAATACCATCGGATAAAATCATCAACACGGTCGAGGCAAGAGCACGGTATCAGGCAAGGCTGTCTATGGCAAAACCTATAACCATGGTTTCGCGCGAGGAATACGATTTGCAAAGCAAGACGGGCAAATTAAAATTAGAACCCAGAACGTATTCGTTCAAGGACGACAATATAGAACTGCAGGTTGAGTTCAGCAAAGAGCTGCCTTTGGTGGAGGGCAGAAAGGAATACGCCTACTTTACTGTCATAAACATAGGCTCTGGCTTCATTAACAGCATAAGGCCTAACGACATGATAATAGAAAGCAATATAATCAGCTGCCCGCCACGGGTAGCAATCTCTCCGATTGGAAAGACGTTTCCGAGAATCGCGTGCGAAATTTTTGTGCCAGAGAACATTAATTATTTAAGCGAGGATATGTTAATAATAAACATAAACTACAACTATGAGGTCAGGGACAAGACCGACGTTGAGGTAATCAGGTGAACAGATGAACAACCGTCTCTTATTTTCAATGCTTATTCTTGTCGTTTTTGCATCCGGTTGCATTCAGACGCAGCCGGTAAAGGTTGACGCGAACAACGGGATAAAGATAGAGACGTTCGCAGCTGACCCTGTCGATGTTTATGACAAGAGCACTGTATCATTCACAGCAGACATAGAGAATGTCGGCGGCAACACTGCTTACAATGTCGAGACAGAGCTAACCGGAATGGATGTATGGGGGCCGGGATATAAGAAATTCTCTACTGTATCAAAGATGAGCCCGCCTAAACCAGACGAGAGCATACCAGGCGACATCAAAACCTACATGTGGGAGATCGATGCGCCTGACCTGAGCGAAGGAGATTTTGTTTCATTTCCTGTGAAGGCGAGAGTGACTTATGATTACGAAACCGGCAATACGATAGCAATCAAGGCGATTAGTTATGATAGGTACAGCATAATGCAGAAAAAAGGAGAGACAGTCGAGAATCCTGTAAGCATGCGTGACGATTTCAGCGGCCCGATAAAAATAAAGCTTGCCAAGGGCGCAACGCCGCTGATAATCGACCCGTCAGAGGCAGAAGGAAAAATCGAGCGAGTTTACAAGCTTGAAGTGCAGAACGTAGGCGACGGTTGGCCAATAACTGACAATGTCGTCGGCCGCGTGACCGGCTCGATAGAATTATTTGGACCAGGAATAACGCTGAAAGAATGCACGGGAATTACAGGAAGCATGAGCAACTTCTACGTGATACTGAGAAGCAACGGAATAGCGCCAATCGCATGCACGGTTGAAATCGACCCGATAAGATGGCAGACAAAAACAGAAGACGTTTTCCGCTTCAAGGCGAAATTCAGCTTCAGGTATTATGTTGAAAAAGAAGTTTCTGTTACCGTCCGCGGAACAGAGAAGATAAAGAGGATAAGCGCTCCGGCGCCAACGGATAGAAAGCAACCGATAACATACATAGTGTCGCCATCGGAAGGTTCGCTGTGGAATACTGATTTCTCGGTGAGCGTTTCGGATTATGATATGGATTCAGGGCTTGCAACGTGCGAATACATGGTCGTCAGCCGCGGCATCGAAACGACACAATGGGCAACAAGGCCGTGCTCTTCATCGATAACGCTCACTGTCGGCTGCAACCAGAACTGCAGAGATCCAGGAAGCAACACAGTCTTATTATATGTGAGGTCAAGAGACCGCGCAGGAAACGTTGCAAGCGATTCGAGGAGCTTCAGCATTGACCGCAACTGCAACCAGTGCCCGACAGGTTGCGGAACAACGTGTCCTACAGGATGCGGAACGACATGCCCGACTGGCTGCGGTAGCAGTTGCCCGAGTGGTTGCGGTACGACATGTCCTAGTGGCTGCGGAACGAATTGTCCTACTGGCTGCGGTAGCTGTAATTACTGGACTGGTTGCTAAAGAAATTTCTTCAGATTGAATTTATTCTCATCGTACGTTTTCTTTGGCATCTCGCTATCGATAATCTTACCGTAAACGCCGTCGTAGCCGGGCTCCACTCTGATTCCGCCAGAACGGTTCTTTACCACCATTTCAGCAACGCGCTCATTGACATCCTTCAGCCGCTCTTTTTCCACATTAAGAAGAATGTGGAACTCGTTGCCGAAACGGGCAATAAACTTGTCATAGACTTCGTTTGCTTTCTTCGAGAAGGCTTCGCCGCCGACAACGAATGCAATAAGCTCGCTCAGCGGCAATAACGATTTGAATTCATCGGGTTTTGATTCTTTTCTGTCCGCTAATTCTTCAACGCGGTTCAGCACGCCTATTATTAATTTCTTGCCGCACACAGGGCACATGCCATTCAATTTCTTCGTCTCTTCGGGTGCGCAGGAGAAATTGCAGTCGCGATGCCCGTCGTAATGATATTTTCCGTATGATGGGTCGACCTCTATCGTAAATAAAAAATCGCGTCTCGTCTTTATCGAATCGACGAGATGCGAATAATCGACTTTCTTCAGGTCGAATACATTCGCCTCGCGGCCGAGCCGCCAAGGATAGGGCGAGTGCGAGTCGCTGTTCGATACGAGCGTAAAGCGGTCTAATCCGCTCAGCATACGATTCATTGGCGGGTCGCTGCTTAACCCAGTTTCGAGCGCGTAGATATTCTTCGTATGCTCTGCAAAGCATTCGTCAATCGAGTCGAAGCCGCTCATCGAGCCGAACAAAGAGAACCAGGGCGTCCATACGTGCGCAGGTATGACCATTATCTCTTTTGATATTGACATAAATGCATCCATCATTTCTATGCATGAAAAGCCAAAAATCGGACGGCCGTCATAATCAGTCCGCCCCTTCTTGAGCAGGAACTCGTTTATCTGATCGACTACTTCAAAAGTCGGTGCGAGAAGCACGTTATGAACGCGCCTGCCGACGCCGTCCTGCCGATAAATCAGCGAGATTTCGCCAGACGGAACGAAGCGAACGCCCTCGTATTCATAAATGCCATCAACAAAAGCAAGTTTTTTCCTTATCTCTTTGAGCCACAAAGGATGCGTGAAATCGCCAGTGCCTAGGATATTCAATCCTTTAATCTTCGCATACTTGGCGAGCTCTTCTATAATCATGTTCGGCGATGTCGCTCGCGAATATTTGCTGTGTATGTGCAGGTCTGCGAATTGCATAATACCCGCTACTTTAAAAACTATAAAAAGTTTCTAAGCATTGCGATAGTATGAACCTCGACGAATGGCCAATTGAGGCAGGACGATACAAAGTCGGTAACAAGCAATCCTGCATCGCTGTCTGCACGCTATCATCGCTGGATATAGAATTGCCGATGGATAATATAGCAATTGTAGGTAAGTGCGTCACCGAGAACGTCGGAATGGAGAAGATGATAAAGAACATAATATCTAACCCGCACATACGCTATCTCGTCATCTGCGGCCAGGAACCGAAGGGCCATTACGTCGGCCAGGCATTCAAGTGCCTAATAGAAAACGGTTTAGATAGCGGCAGACGTATAATCGGCGCAAAGGGCGCGATGCCATTGATCAAGAACGTCAGTGATGAGCAGCTAGAGCATTTCAAGCGGCAGATCGAAATAATTGATGTCATTGAAGAAGAGGACAGGCAGAAAATAATGGACAAGATTAATTCTTTAGAAAAGTGCGATGCATTCGTTGAACGCGCAGACGCGAGCAACGTTGAAACACTAGTTGCTAACTACAATGCCGGACATGACGCGACTGCGGATAAAGGAATGGATGACTGCTTCTTTACAATACTCATCGACAGGGAAAAGCATTATATAATAGCGGAATACTACCTGAACCGCAAATTAGAAAAAAAGATAATCGGCAGAAACGCTGAAGAAATCATAGGCACTATAGCACGGCTTCGCCTAGTAAAGGGATTATATCATATGGGCTATCTCGGCAAGGAATTGAAGAAGGCAGAAATCGCCCTCCGTCTGGGCATCGACTACGAGCAGGACAAGGTGCTCGAATTCTAACATTTAAAGGTTTCTTGTGAATTAAAATAAAAAAACGAGAAAGTGATAACATGGAATTCTTGGCAGGCGCGGGCAATTACGGTCCAATAGTAATCAATGCAGAAACGCTCGGTGAAGCGTGGGAGCACGCGGTCATAGCGATAATGACAGGCGGCGTCAAGAAATTCGTCGACGCGCCGGATTACAAGACGAATACCATAGAAAGCCAGATGTTTCTCTACATCAAAAACCCGTTCGCAGAGCCGCGCATTCATCCGTCTGTTGCGCTGCCGCTAGAGCAGGCACAGGAATACGCGAACAACGTTATTTACGGCATGCCAATCGAGAAGGAAAACAAGCATGATTATACTTATTTCTCGCGATTGCGACGCCATCGCGAGTGCCCAGTCATCGTCGACCTGCCGAATATCGTCGAAGGAGCAGAGCTGAAGAAGGCGGCGAATGAAATCTGCAACGGTCAGTGCAAGGTCGAACTTTTAGACCAGGTCCAGAAAGTAATCGACACGCTGAAAGACGACCCGTCAAGGCGCAGCTGCGTGATGCACACATGGTATCCACTGCGCGACCTAGAAAAGTTCGGCCCAAGAGCAAAAACGTCTTCGCCTTGCTTAGTCACGATGCAGCCGCAGATAATTGATGGTCGCTTACATATGATCGCAACGATGAAAACTAATGACCTCTATTCCGCCTGGCCGCTAAACGCATTCGCATTCACCGAGCTGCAGAAGTATATTGCCAAAGAAGTGGGCGTAGAGACTGGCTCTTACACGCACTTCTCAGTATCGATGCAGATATACGAGGAGATGTTCGAGATGGCGCAAGAGCTCGTGGATAATCCAATTTTAACAAAGGGTGAATAGATGCTGATAGATGAGTTGCTGATGTCTGTGGGTGCAATAATAATTGTTGTCTCATGGTTTCCTCAGATTATAAAATTGTGGAAAACAAAAAGCTCAAGAGATATATCGATACCATTCCTTGTGACAATAATCGCCGGAACGATAATGGTCATACCCCATTCAATAATCATAAATGACATATACTTCTCGCTGATGAACATATCTGCTACAACTGCAGCAATAGTAGCATTAATTTTAGCAATCAAATACAGGAAGGTGAAAAAATGATACTCTCTGACCGCGACATAAAGGAATACATAAAATCCGGCAGATTAGTAGTCGAGGGGCTAAAAGACGAGAACATACAAGCGGCGTGGGTAGATTTAACGTTAGGCAAAGAATTCCGCGTCTTCAAGACTACGGCAAAGCCGTACATAGACGTCAAGGATCCGAGCGACCACACGGAAAAGCTAACTGTCGACGGCGATTTCATAATGCATCCAGGCGAGTTCGTACTCGGCCAGGTAAATGAAAAGATAAAAATTCCAGACGACCTTGCTGCGTACGTCGATGGCCGTTCGTCGCTGGGAAGGCTTGGATTGGTCGTTCATGTCACTTCCGGTTTCGTTGACCCAGGATTTTCGGGAAGATTGGTGCTAGAAATGACAAACGTCGGTAAGATGCCTATTGCAATCCATCCGGACATGCGCATCTGCAAGCTAGTCTTCTTCAAATTATCCAGCAAAGCAGAAAAACCGTATTTCATGCACAAGGAAGCGAAGTACAAGGAGCAGAACAACGTCATCGGCAGCAAGATAAGCGATGAGTTCAACCGCTTCAGCTGATTAATTTTTATAATTCTGAAAATCAACAGATGATTGTATGATACCATCAACAATTAAAGAAAAGGTTGCAGGAAAATGCAGCAACTGCAAAAACGCCGCGATAATCGAAATGAAGTACGTGGGCAAGCGTTTCTGCAAAAACTGTTTCATGGCCTTTTTCGAGAAGCGCGTCCGCGCAACGCTGGGTAAATCTAAATATCTCGATGATGCAAAGACAATCGCAGTAGCATTATCAGGCGGGAAGGACTCAATAACTGCATTGCATCTTCTCAAAAACACTGCAAAGCGGACGAATATAATCACGATAACCATAGACGGCGGGATAAAGGGCTATGACGATCTGCTACAAAAAAACGCAAAGGCCGTGTGCAAAAGTTTAGGAGTAAAGCACTATGTTTATTCGTTCAAGAAAGAGTTCGGCTACACGCTTGACGACTTAGCAAAAACGCGGCCTGGCATGTGCAACTGCGGAATATTCAGGCGATACCTGCTAAACAAAAAAGCGCGAGAGCTAAAAGCAGACAAATTAGCAACTGGCCATAATCTCGACGACGAAGTGGAAAGCATACTAATGAATTACATACGCGGCGACGTAGAAAAAATATCAAGGGGCGAAGGAATACTCAAGCACAAGAAATTCGTGCCAAGAATAAAGCCATTGAAGCGTTGCCCCGAGAACGAGGTAGCGCTATACGCACGATTGCTCTACCCGAAGATGAAATTCGGTTTAACGTGCAAATATCGAAAAGCGGTTTTGCGCTATAACATAAAGAAGCTCATAGACGAATTGGAAACGCTTCATCCAGGAACGAAATTCCAGATATTCGAAGGCAACGAGCGAATACGTTCTGCATTACAGAAATCATCGAAGAGCGTTGGCGAGCCAAACCTGTGCAGGAAGTGCGGAGAGATATGCGCGAATGACGTTTGCCAGACCTGCAAATTCACCGTAAAGATACGCGAAGCGATGAAAAAGAAATAGCAATCGTTTATTCTAACCATAAACGAGATTTAAGAATTTTTCGGAGATGATATTTTCATTATGGCAGACCTAGGACTAGGCGACAGGGTAAAAATAGTTCAGATAATGGAAAACGGCAAAGAAACCGTTCCTAACACGTTTGTTGGAGAAGTCGGAATGCTGACCCAGGTTAATGGAAAATACGCAACTCTTGTAAAAGCAAACGGTACAACAACCGTAGCCCCATATAAGAGCCTTGTCATTGCCAGCAGGGAAGAGCAGGAATCATACTTCAGCGGATTGAATGTAATGAAAGCATCGAAAGTCGAACCTCGTGAAACAAATAAATTAACAATCGAGCATCACGGCTTGAGAATTGTTGCAAAATATGGTGGCAAAGTCTATGAACCAGCCGGTTCTGGGTGCTACGGAAAGGACGAGATTGGCATCTACAAGTTCGACCTGCCAGAAAGGCTAAGAACCACGAATGGTATAAACCATCTCTGCCTTCTGTTCAACGGAGAAGATTACTATGCAGTAGGCCTGGCCAAGACTCCGAAAGATATTTTAGACCAAACATGGCGCGATGCAAAGGTAATAATGGGTTGGGAGAAGAATGATATTGGATTGGATGGCAATCTTGCTGAGATATTAAGAAAATTCCTGAAACAGGAGCAGCTAAAACCAGAGCTTTTGTCATCAGAGCTGTTCGGGTATACAGGAATCATAGAGCACAACGGCTTGATTAAAGCGTCTGATATGGAGGAGGCTGAACGCCTTAGAATAAGAATCGAGATAGAAAGGGAATATATGAAGCGCATGGGCGTGGACGACCCGGGCAAACTAAACCACGAAGATTTCATCAAATACCGCGATGGTCTAGAAATACTCTTTGAAGAGAACGGCATCTAAGTGTTGAGAGCCTCATATAGCCTTTTCATTTCTTACCTTCAGCATCATTCCGCAGCTGCATTTCTTTTTTTCATCTTTGTATAAAGGCGATTCTTTGCCGCATATTGGGCATTCAACCATATATTTTTTTGGAGCGTTCTCAATCCGCTCCAGTTTTTTATCGGCTCTTTGCTGCCATTCAGTATGTCTTCCAGTTGTCCTGCAATAGATGCACACGCCGTCTGAATCCAGGTTCATCTTTTGCGTGACAGCACCGCATTTTGTGCACTTGGAAAATTCCGAGCTCGGTGCGTTGTTGATTGAAAAATTTTCTGGCATCTTATCCCTCTTTAATTATTACCCTAGAAACTCATTTAACCTTTCGTTTTTATTTCTGCACCTCGTCGCAGTTTTATTCTATCTTATTTTTCTTTTTGATGTTACACTTAGCACAGAGTATTCTAACATTCTTTTCAGTAATAGAACTTCCTCCTTTTGAAAATGGTATATCATGATCATAATGTAGATTTATTTTCGAACCGCAAATAACACATTTACCCTTATCACGTTTCCATACCTTAATTTTCACATCTGTAGGAATTAACCTGCTATGCTCTGATTCTTCACGTTCAGAAATTATCTTTATGTCATCGTTTCTAGGTTTTAGTATAAATTTGAATACCTTTCTTCCGTCAGATTCCTCTATTCTATAGTCTATTAGATCAAAGAACCCTTTTTCAGACCAAATTCCTGAGTTTAACTTTTCAAAAACAATTACCTTTTCTGGATCTGCGGTCTTCTTTTTGTAATTTTCAACTGCTCTTACAAACTTTCCGTTTTCTGTTAAAGTTTTATTATCTGTAAATAAAGGCTGATCTAATGACTTAGGATTTTTGATACCTGCCTTTTTTGGTACATCATGACCTTCGTAAATTAATAGATTATTTTTGAAATCGATTTGATCAGCATAAGGAGCGTTGGGTCTAACTGACATCAGTATCACTGAAAGACCCTTAAGAATTCTAAAGTTCATACCACGCTGTATTGTATTGAGATTTAGCTTATTGCACATCTCTCGATAAGATATTATCTCATCTTTCATTGTGGTTCCTTATTTTTCCCAATTTTGCTCTCAAAATGTTTTCTTGTATCGTCATCCATGAAATAAACATAGACTCCTTTATGGGCTCTAGATAACAAGACTCTGTAAATATTTTTTAGATGAGAAACGAAGTTCTTGTTGTTCCTTTTGGCTTCATTATCATAGGAATTTTCTGGTTTAGCTTCCCAATCGTTCTTCTCCTTATTCCATCCTAAATCCTTGCAGAAAATGACCCCAATGTAATCGAATTCAAATCCCTGTGCAGTGTATACTGTTCCGACTTGTTCCATGCCACTGTCATCAGTAGCCCATTTCCAGAACTGGTCTTTCTTCTCCCAAGGCATTTCAAAATCTCCTATCTTCACATTTTTAACCAAAGAACCGTCAGAATTAGGGTTGCTCCAAGGCCAACAATAACTAGCAACTATTCTTGCGCAATTTTTCTTTTCTCTGTTCCTTTCATCTATTATTTTTTTGAGTTCACGGGGAGAATCGACTATTTTAAACTCCATTTTGTTATCTTCTTCTATTTCGATTTCTTTTCCTTCGTCTTTTATTTTTAGAACACTCTCGATCCAATCAAGATATTTCGCAGACCCGCCACACCTAAACTGCGTTTTTAGTTCATCCATCTCATAAACTTCTGCACCAAATTTTGAGGCGGATTCTTTGATTAAGCTAACACTGCCTATTTCATTTGGTCTAACGACCTGTTTTTCATCTATAAAGAAAACAGACAATTTTGCGGCTTTTATCAACTCATCTATCTGTGGTTGGTCTGTTTTCATGCTTCTAGGCGTCCATCTACTTTCGCTTGTTTTTCTTATCCTATGCGCCTCGTCGCAAATAAGGACATCTATACCATTTTCTTCATGACTCATGAAACTATTGAAAAACTTGAATTGCTTTGATGACCTAACACCGAGTATCTTCCTTAGGGTGTTGGTGAATGCAGAAGAACCTGTAGCATGGACCACGTTCTTTCCGCTCCTTAACAGCTCACCCATGACTTCTAGAGCAATAACAGATTTTCCAGTTCCTGGACCTCCTTTGACAATTATCACTGATTTTTCCTTTGTTTTTGCAATCTTCTTTGCTTTGCTCATGATAGTATTATATGCCGTTTGCTGTTCCTCAATTAAATGGAATATCTGCTGACTATTAATCATATCGCCTGTAT
Organism: Candidatus Aenigmatarchaeota archaeon; assembly: GCA_043799385.1. Lineage (GTDB taxonomy): Archaea > Aenigmatarchaeota > Aenigmatarchaeia > GW2011-AR5 > GW2011-AR5 > JAZDNV01. Next base: position 12,183 of record JAZDNV010000020.1, read on the forward strand.
GGTCCAATAATTTTTTAGAAGGTCTTAATATACTGAGGTTAAATCTCTCTAATACCTCTGATCCTTTACCTTTACTTAATTTTTCTTTCAAGTAATTTCCTAAATTAACAACATCCTGTTTTGAGAAAAGCGGATATTCCTTAATATTTTTACTAAATTTGGGCAGATAGAGCACTTCATTAACTCCATTACTATAATTATGGCAATAAACGCAGGCACTCAAAACGGCAGGCTTATCCTCATCGAATATAGTCATATAGTCCCTAAGATGCCAATAATAGCCTTCTACTTGTAAGGATGGGTGTGGGTCAATTTTTTTAAAACGACCATAATCAACTATTACGTTTCCTTCGTCTTCTGAATCTTTAACATTATTATTTGACCATTGCTTTAGTTCAACGATTATGATATTATCGGTGTCTTTCTTATCTCTTCCAAATAAGACAACGTCAATTCTACTATTTTTTGCGAATGGTAATTCGTATTCAATAATTATTTCATTTTCTAACAAGTTAGACATATCTAAAACGTCCTTCAGTTTTGGTAAAGAATTATTCCAGGATCTGACTTCTGATTCATTTGCATTTCTATTGTAATATTCTTCAAAATTTTTTGCTATTACATCTGCAATCCTGTTATTAATTACGTCTTCTTTGAAATCTGCAACTGTCCCTTCGTATAATCTCATAATTATAAGTCAACGTACTTTTTTGCAGTGCCCTTAGACTTGTTTACAGGGTACTTTATTTCATTTTTCTTCAGCTTCTTCTCTGAAGCTTCTATTAAATCTATTCCCATCTCATCAGATAATTCTAATAAATATATGAAAATATCTGCTAGTTCTTCTCCAATTTCTTCCTTTTTCTCTATTGCTGCTTTTCTAATCTCTTCTGGACTCTTCCACTGAAAATGTTCCAAAAGTTCGCTGGCCTCAAGGACTATAGAAATCGCCATATCCTTATGATTATGAAACTGCTTCCAGTCCCTTTCATCGCGGAATTTCTTTATTTTCTCCAGAAGGTCTTCTAACTCCTTGTTCGCCATTTAAAAACTTCTTCTTCCAACCCTTAAAAACCTATAATTTTACGGATGATGAGAGAGTTAAATGAGTTGGGTTCTATACACGTTATTGCTCAAGATAATTTGCGTAGGTTTGAATATCGGGTATGATATCTTTTAAAGATTCTGACTAATTTTATAAATATGAAAAAATTCACTAAGAAACAGCCGATTACTATGCTAAAAGATGGTGATCGTATCGATGATATTTTTGTTGTTAAAATAAAGAAGGGCGTAGCTCAATATACAAATGGCTATTCTTTTGGTCTTCTATTAACAGATTCTAGTGGAAAAAATGTAGATTATAAATTTTGGGGTAGTCATAACGAAGCAGATGTTAGAAGATTATATGAATCGATTAAATCCGATTCCGTGGTTCATATAAAAGGGAAATTCTCATTCTATAAAGGAATGCCACAAATAACGACAAACGAACCTGATACAATTAAACCACTTGAAAAAGAAGAGTATGAAGTGGCGGATTTCATCAAGAAATCTAAAAAAGACATAAACCGTATGTATGATGACTTATTGGAAATTATAAAGACAATATCAGATAGTTCATTAAAAAAACTCCTTTCCTCTATTTTTGAGGACGCTTCAATAAAAGAAAAATTCAAAACGCATCCTGGAGCAATTGAGATACACCATAACTGGACTGGTGGTTTGATTCAACACATGCTTGAAGTTGTTGAATATTGTGAAATAAGTGCCAAGGCTTATCCAACAATAAATAGGGATTTACTTATAACAGGAGCACTGCTACATGATATAGGTAAATTGGACGAACTTGAGGTTACTGCTAGAATTAAGGCTAGTAAAAAAGGGCAGATGATTGGACATATTGTTCTTGGATCTATATTTGTAGCAAATAAAATGGATGAGTTAGGAATTGACAT
>JAZDNV010000025.1:0-2118 GCA_043799385.1 Candidatus Aenigmatarchaeota archaeon
CATCGGGAGGCGGGTGTATAAACGAAACTTTTGTGCATCAGATAAACTTTGGCCTTCCCTTTGGAGGCGTTGGAGAAAGTGGTATCGGTAAATACCACGGCAAATTTAGTTACGACACATTTTCAAACAAAAAAGGCATTATGAAAAAATCATTTCTATTAGATTTAAAATTACGCTATCCTCCATATAAAGACAAATTCAGAATGTTCAGGAGATTCTTATAACCTAAATTGAGCGATTTTTATGTATAAACCATTTAGAATTGTCATTCCGAACGAAGTGAGGAATCTCGTCTTAAATGAGAGAGATTGCCACGTCGCTCCGCTCCTCGCAATGACAACCTTAAAAGAATCGCTCAATTTATACTTACGGTCTTAATTAATTGCGCATAATCTACGTAATGTATCATTTGGTTCAGACCACAATTTGAATTGTATCTCTACAGATTCAACCAATTTCTCAAGCTTCTCGAAATATTGATTATGCGTGCAGTTATACCGTGTCAACTTCTATACGCGTTCTATCGTGTTAAGTTCAGGGCTATAGGGTGGCAGGAAATCTAAGCGCAAATCATCACGGTGTTTTTTTAGCCACGGCTCCAAGGCATGGGCATGATGCCATCGTGCGTTATCAACAACCACGACGATCTTTCGTCCTCGCCCTTTTTTCTTTATCAAACGTTTCAATAATCCTTGAAATGAATCAGTGTTAAACTTTTCAGCCCGTTGCGTAATCAGGAAACCATCCTTTGGTCGAACTGCCCCAAGGAATCCTATGCTTTTACGCGTTGGCTCATGCAGTACTACCGGATCAATATCTTCTGGTGGTATCCACATACTACATCGTGACCCGTGTTGCTGAAAATGGCATTCATCTTCAAACCAGATATCGATGTCTCTCCTTCCAGCAAGCTGTCTAAGTTTTTTTATATGCTCGCTGCGCTTCATGATTTGCTTTGGCGATAACAGGGCGAGGTTTGCGACGACGAAAACCCATCTGGTGAAATAGCCGTCGACATTGTCGCTCACCTATCTTAACATGATAGTGTACGTATAAATGATGACTCAGCAGTTTACTATCCCATATATTTTGCGTGTAGCCAAAGTCCCTTGGACTTCTACGTAAGTCTTGCCCAATTACTTTGCTTCTTTCTTTATCTATGGCTGAAGGGCGTCCAGAACGAGGCGTCTCTTCAAGCCCTGCAAACCCATTCTTCTCGAATCTGCCTACCCAGTACTGAATCGTTCTCGGGCTCTGCCCGAAAAGTTTCGCAACATCATAGCAGTTCATTCCAGAACATGCTAAAAGTATTCCATGCAAACGATGATCATAGCGCGATTCATAAGACCTGAGTATTTCTTGTTGAATGGCAATTCTCATTATATCTTTATCCTGGATTTCAAGTTTGCGCATAATGCACCTCCCTTTGCTATTTTTTTATAATAGCAAAAAAGTCTTTTATGCGCAATTATTAATGTCCGTATGTATAGTTAGCGATGTTATGAGTGTAACCAATAATTAACTATGCTCTTTATGAATATCCAGATCTTCCTAAAATAAATACAAAACCAGATTACATAACTGCAGTAAGTGATAGATTAAACAGACAAGCACTTGATGACGGAGAAAACGAATATTATGTTGCTCTCGAACTTGTAGAGGTTGTCAAGTTTTTAGTTGAAACTGTCTGAGTAGCTCCCAACAATTTCACTCCTTATGCCGCCTTCTGTAGTACGACATTCTTTTTATCGGCAGCTTCGATCTGCTCGATAACGATGGGAATCGAAGCGAACCCCTTGATCCGTTTGAATCCTTTTTCGCAGTGAAGATGCACCGAGGCCAGCCACCGCTGCATCATCTTGCTGTTACGATACCGTTTGATATTGCCTTCACAATCCCTCACCGTGGAGAACATGCTCTCAATGGGATTCGTCGAATGAAGGGTCTGCCTAAGCAATGCGGGCACCTTCAGCCGGTGAAGGGTAAGTATCTCATCGATCGCCTCCATGAGCGAATCAGCCGCCGACTCGTTGATGCCCCTGAGCCATTTTTGCATCTCCAGCAACATCTGACGGGCGTCCTCATAGTACGTCTGTTCCAGTGCTGTCCTGAACCGCC
>JAZDNV010000017.1:0-29129 GCA_043799385.1 Candidatus Aenigmatarchaeota archaeon
TGAACATCTTTTCATTCTATCGAGCTTGCCGAAATATGTAAATACCGGCGATTCGCTAACTTTATATTTGGAGAAGTCATACGGTTTGGCATTTGGATTAAACGCCTTTGTGTCAACACTCCTTCGCAGTGAAACAAACCTATCACGTTCCATACCCAACTCTGATAACATGCCTATTTTATCTCCACGTATCATGGCTTTATCAGAAAATTTGAATACCTCGATGAATGCTGTACGCAGGAACGGAGAATCAAATAGCGTTGTTATGTCGCTGCCAGCATGCCTGACTATCATTGGTTTTTTTGTCACGTGTTTTGCTATTAAAGCAGAGACGCCATACGGCAGTAGGTATTCTGAATATATCACATCAGGGTCGTGTTTTCTTATAACATCTATGGATAAGCTTGCTATTTTTGTAACATAAGAATTTAAATATGGTATAGGCGGTGATCTAGGGCGGTCGTTTTGCGTGCTGAACAGATGGACGTTTTTCGGCTCTAATTTTCCAGATTCCTCTTCTTGTATAACCTCTCTAAACGTTTCTTCCACTTCCCAGCAATTGCTCACAACGAAAACTTCATGCCCTACCTCGCCCAAGCCTTTTGCCAGCCAGTATATACCAGACGATACACCGCCCTCGATAGGCGGATATTTAGAAATTATGCAGATTTTCATTTAATCATTAAAATATAAACAATAAAATTTAATAAAGATGATTATAAGAACGGTTTTTGCGTTTAATAAATGTTTATGCTACTTCAGTGTTTTGCATAATTCTGGTGAGTTTTGCTTTGCATCCAATCTGATAGATGAAATTATACTCGTTTGAAAGCAGGCTTTCTGCAACAGCACTTTCTTCTGCCGTGATTTCAGCAAGGCAGAACCTCTTTGCCAGCATGTAGTCAAAAACCTCGCATAGATCCTTCTGGTTCATATCCTGTATAGACGGCAGTATGTTGCACACTTTGCTGTTGAGCTCTTCCATTGGTATGCCGCTATTTGTGCTAAGGTCGCTTATGTTATTTGCGTGCATACAGTCCACGAAATAGTAAATCTGCATGTATGTTGATTCCCATTTTGTTTTTTCCACACCCATGATTTTGTTTGCCCATGATAATTCGCTCGTTCGGTCTAGCATCCCAAATCTGCACAATTTTGTAATAAAAGGTATATAGAATCCTTTCAAATCGTTCTCTGTTAGCGTGCTTGGTAAATTATTGTATGCAGACATGATTGCATCGGTTCTGTCTCTCATGATTTCAAAAGGCTCAAAACCTAGGTTTGCTTTCATCTGCATATAGACAAAAAGAAACGGTACCGCGCAATTTTTTTTAGAGTTGCAATCGTCAAATAACCGATCCAGATCGTTTGCTATCTGGTTTCTCTGTTCCTGCGTCAGGCTATTGAAATACCTTGGATTGTTGTATTCATTGAGGTTGCTCCATATTTCATTTATATTTAATGGTGTTGATGGCAGTTTTTGCAGATTATAGTAGTATATCAAAGACAGTGCGACAATTATAAAAATTGCCAAAATCCAGCTGCTTTTTACTTTCTGTACTTTCGGCTGTACCTTTCGTCTCTTGTGAACGCTCCTGCTTTTTCTTTTCATATAAACTCTATGATATTTTTAAGCTCCTGCCCTGTTATTAACTTGTTTTCCCTGATATTTAAGTTTTGTTAAGTCGTTGATATCTGCCTTTATGATGCACAGATAGATGGAAGAATCGTATTGCCGATTATACATGCGGCTTATTTGCTATTCATATCAGCAATATTTAAGATAAATTATAATTATTATTATCAGGGTTGGACAATGGATAGCAATGAAAAAAAAAGTCATCGAATAGAGACACTTTATCCACATCATTGTGTCTGGGAAATCACCCGTGCCTGCAATATGAGGTGTATACATTGCGGTTCAAGCGCAGGTCCGTTGACAAAAAGGCCGGACGAATTGAATACACAGGAAGCGTTGGATGTTATAAATCAGTTAAAGGAAATCGGAACAATAAAAGTCACCCTTTCCGGCGGAGAGCCTTTTCTAAGAGCAGACTGGGAAACTTTAGCAAAAGAAGTTGTCCGATTAAACATGTTCGTTTCGTTTATTAGCAATGGATTTTTGCTGAATGAGGATATAGCTGGGAGAATAAAAAGATTGAATGAAAACACTAATCTTGTACGTGTGGTATGCTTAAGTATCGATGGTGATGAAAAAACCCACGATTATATAAGACAGACCAAGGGCTCTTTTGATAAGGTAACTCAAGCCATGGAAACGCTTAGAGATAGTGGTTTGAATACTTCAGTGATAACACAGGTGAATAAGCTTAATCTTAAATTGCTGCCAAAGATAAGAGACAATATATTTAAATATAATAATATTGTTACTTGGCAGGTTCAAGTAGCTACTCCGTTCGGAAGGTTGGCTGAGGACCCAACGCTTTTGCTTAACCCTGGTGATTATCTCGAATTAGTAAATTTCATTGCAGAACAAAAAAGCATATTTGGAAGTAGAATCAGGATTGCTCATACCACAGGTTCATATACAGAGTCAGAGCCAATGTTAATTGGATGGGATGGTTGTTGGGCAGGATTAAAAGCTGTAGGAATTACCAGCAATGGCGGCGTGACCGGATGCCTGTCTTTGCAGGAGCCAAGGTTCATTGAAGGAAATGTGCGCACAAGAAGATTGGCGGAAATCTGGTATGATCCAAATTTTGCGTCATATAACCGTAATTTCAGAGAAGAGCTTCTGGAAGGTTATTGCAAGGAATGCGACCACCGCATAAAATGTCGTGGCGGTTGCAAAAATACAGCATATTCATTCTCCGGTTCACTTCATAATAATTTCTATTGTGCCCATAGAATCAGCCTTGGAGAAGTTCCCAAAGAAATAAAGTCAACCAGAACATCCGGGTGTGGTCAATACCATCCTTAGGGTTATATAAAAAATTCTATTTTTTCTCTGATAAATGAGAAATAAAGATTGATTTATTCGGTGGAATTAAACTAGGCATAGGCGCCACCCGTAGTGCATCCACCATATGCCACACATCCCGCTGTAGTACATCCCGTCGTGCACGCAGTCGTACATGCCGTCGTGCACGCAGTCGTACAACCGCACGAAGTCGTACAACCGCAACCACCACAACCCGCAGTCGTACAACTCGTCGTACAGCTAGCGCTGCCGTGTGAGCTTGTATGCTGTCCTGTTATTGTACTCGGTTCTGTAAATCCTACAGTGGTGCCTGATATATGAGTTGCTGCCGCTGCTCCTACACCGACCAGTAATGCGCCTAGCGACAGTGCAGCCTGCTTGGAGACCTTTCCCTCCTCACCCAGCAAGAATGCGCATATCGTGGCCTTGATCTTTGGAAGTATTGACATAATTATCTATTGTTTCTTTAGTTAATAAATATTACAAAATACTTTTAAGCATAGCTTTGCACTCCTTCTGGTGGTTTGATTCGTAATCCTTAAGGAGTATGTTCTCTGCGGAAGCCCGCTCTTCTTCAGTGATATTGATTGAGCAGAACTGCTTTATTCGTAAGTAATTATGAATTTTACACGGGTCTTCTCGAATTATATTGTTGAAAGCTGGCAAGATATTGCATACCATATTGTTTAATTTATTCAGGCTCATGTTGAGCCTTTGGCTAAGATCTTTAGTTGTATCTGCTTTTATGCATTCGACCATATAGCTAATCTGCATATAAGTGGATATCCAATTTTTCTTGTCGATTAAAATGATTTTTTCTGCCCAATAAGTCTTATCCTGGTCACTAAACCAGTAAGTAGGGAATTTATCCGTTCCATTGAAAAAGTGTGTATTGCACATCTGTATTAATAGTGGCACAAGGTATCCATTCAAATCGTCCTCTCTTAATGTCGGATAATCTTTTAATAAATTTAAGTATATTTCTACAATCTTGTGATTAAAAATTTCATTGTCTATAGAATTCATGTTTCCCCAGCCTATTGGTGCATTCTCAATTTCAACTATAACAAATCGTGTCCTTAGGTAAGTATATATAAAATGAACGTTGCAATTCTCGTTTAGTGCCCAATTCTTGCATCTTTCATATAGTAAATTATTGAAAGATTTGACGAGTTGAGCTCTTTGCGTATTCGATAGGTTTTCGAGATATAATTTATTGGCATATTGTGCAGAATTTTCCAGTATTTTGTTTGGGTCTATAATTTCCTCATTCTTGGAAAATTGGTAATAATAGAGACCAATGCATAAAATAATAATTAAGAAAAAGACTGTTAACTCTACCTTTCTTTTCATGTCAGACATCATATTCTAAACAATATATATTCACTTATAATAATCACATCTCCTAATATTTAAAAATAAAAAGAGGCTCATCGTTCTGGTCTTACCCATTTTGTAATTATCTCACGGTCCTTTGACAGCAGTCGCCTGAAAACCTCCTTGGTTTGTTCGCCTCTGATTTTGCAGACGAAATTCGGGAATCGTGGCACAAGCGTGCCCGTTTCTCCATAAGCTGACACAAGGCATGGCGAGCAGAATGCGTGCCAGACGCAGCTCTCGCAAGACGATGATAAACAGGACGACAGTGAGATGAACGAGGAGACGTTCTCTGAAGTGAATACTTCTTTATAGCTATTGCTCTTTACATTGCCTAGTCTGAACGTCTCGTTCGACCGCGCTTCGTCACACGTATAAATATCACCGCGTTCGTTGTAGGCGCACTGGATCGTTCCGACGCCGCAAGGCGAGTTGAGGCAGGCGTTGAATGTAGATTTCTTACACAGAATCCTTGACAATATGAAGGACGTCGTTTCATCCCAAAACTTGGTGACCATACTATTTAGGTCTATTACGTATTGCAGGTAATCTTTCCAGAATTTTATGAACTCTTCTGGCGTATAGCCAATTTTATCCCAGGCGTTGATGGCCATACCAGCTATATTAAGTTCCCTCATCCTCGTATGGTCGAACCCGCGTTTTATGTATTCGTCGACGATCTCTTTTGCATATGGCAGCGAATGTTTTGTGATCGTGGGTATAGCACTGATTTGGATACCCCTTCTCTTTATTATCTCGATCCATTTTACAGCATCATCGTAGCTGCTGTTGCCGTTTCTGCACGGACGGTTCCTGTCATGCAGTTCCTTGGGCCCGTCGAGTGACGTGCATACCCTTATCTTATTTTCAGTAATATAATTCAGGATATCCTCATCCATCAGTGTCAGATTTGTCACAATCATGAAAGAAATATTTCTGTCTCCGGTATACCATCCACGCTCATCCGGTTTCGGTGATTTATTCTTCTCTTTCGTATAATCTACGATATACTTAACGATTGGAAAATTCAGCAGCGGCTCGCCGCCCTGGAATTCGATATTCAGGAATTTCGATGGCGACTGGAAGATAAAGTCGACGACTGCCTTTGCAGTAGTTTCGTCCATGTCGTACTCCTTTGAATTAATATCCTTGGATAACGCATGGCAATAAATGCAGTTCTGGTTACATCTTAATGTGGGCACGATTATATGCAGATTTATGCCATTGAATAGGTAATTGAATCTCTGTTTGCACGTATCGACCATATCATTTGTATTCTTTTCTGTTATGATTATTCCCCTTTCTTCTAGAACATCGAAAAGATGCGGGTCTTCATTTATTTTATTTCTTATAAGAAGATCATACTCATTCTTTGAGAGAACTATCCATGAACCATGGTCAGTCGTTACAAGAATATGCTCGTCGTCGAACTTATGCGTAAGAAACTTATTGGCCGTATATGGTACATTATTGATGATATTCTCATTCAGGTAGTAAACCATTCGATCACTTATCTAAAACCTTTTACTATCTCCGGGACTTTTCCATCGTTTTTTATTATGCCCAGAACATAATTGTAGAATTCGTGACCAAGTATATACAAATCTATTTCCTCCGTTTTTGGTTTAAGTAACACTTGCATGATATCCTGCCCATCGACCGATGTAAAGCATACATCAGAAAAATCCTGTGAAGCTTTGAATACGCAATCGGATGGGTAAAACCTTGTATCGAAGATTACAGTAACACTCCCATCCTCTTTGTTTATGGTTATTTTGTCATTCATTTGCATTCGTCCTTATTTTTCCACGGCTTTGCGATCTTTTCCGGATCTTCTGTATATGATGCTTCATTTCTGGGGTGGTGAATAAATCGATGCTCTTGCTTGCCGTCCTGCTCGTTCGTGAGCAGTGCTCTGCGCATTATAGTTTCGCGCAAGCCCTGATTTTTCACAGTCCTATGCAGGTAAACCATGTAATTGAGTAATTCGTTGTTGAATTCACGACCCAATTCTTCGATATCTGAATCGTTCTTTGGTCTTAGCTGAACCAGAATCTCCTCTTTAGGGTCGCCGTCTATCATGACGAATGCACGGTCAATAAAAATATATGCAGAGGAATATATCACCTCCAACGGATATAATCTTGGATTCACGGAAACATTTACGAACTTATCTTTTCTATGCAGTTCAAGATTGTCTATCATCTGAATATCTTCTTCCATTAGAACACCCCATAGTATTAATATACTAGAGTTTAAATTATTTTGTGTTTGCAATACTTTTTGCTCTCGTTGTATTCGGTATATGGACTTCTTATACCGATATAAAGAAAGGCATGATTAGGAACAATGTCATTCTGCTCCTATTACTGGCAGCGTTTATTCTGAACACATTCTATACGAGAAGTTTTGTTGTTGCTACTGCGGCATCGGCTGTAAACATAACGGTTGCCATAGTTGGAGGATTTTTGCTATGGTTTGCTGGTATGTGGTCAGCGGCAGACGCAAAATTGTTCATTGGCTTCGCCTTTCTTCTGCCTATAACCCTATATGAGCACAGTTTTTCATACTTTCCAGCTGTGGCGATTTTGATAAACAGCTTTGTGCCGATATTCTTGATACTTTTTATTAACTTGGTTTTAAAAACAAACTCAAAGGATATAAAGAAAGCCGTACGTGAACAGTTAAATATAAAGAGTGTTCTTCGTTTGGCTCTGGCTGTTTTTGCAATATCATTTATACCCATGGTCATGCGCTATGTCTTTAATATACAGTTTGAATACTTCACTTCGATACTCTTCCTTTTCATAATTTTTGAGGTTGTTGAAAAAACGATTAAGGTTAAAATGAATGTATTTTACATAATCATGTCAATCGCATATGTCATATTTTTTAATAGTTATATATTTACATTGGATTTTATTTTCAATTTTATTAGATGGTTTCTAATGTTACTAGGAATATTCTTTTTGATTAATCTCAGCAGATTTTCATTCACTTCGTCGGTGAAGATAACCGAATTGAAAGAGGGTATGATACCTGCTGAAATCATTGTCAAAAGCAGCGAAAAATATGTTACAAGACCAATGGCCTTTATTACCCCTTTCTCGATGCTTAGGCAGAGAAAGGAATCGATATTTGGATACAATCCTGACGGTCTGGTTGGCAAGGATATAAAAAATATTCAGTCATTGTATAGAGAGAAAAAGTTAGGTTTCGATGAGATTAGAGTATCCAATACAATGCCTTTTGCGCCGATATTATTCATAGGAGCGCTGATAACCTATTTTTCTTCTGGAATCTTTCTTAATTTGTTCATATAAAAAGTTTATATTCCGCGAATAACAATTACTTTTATTGATAGATATGCGTAACAATATTTTGATTGCATTAGCGTTTTTGCTCCTACTGCAATTTTCTTATGCTGCATGCCCAGAATCAACTTGTTTGGCTCTTGGCTATTCTACTGCACGGTGCAGCGGTGCGACGACTTGTAATTCTGGCGAAGTTGATGTAGCATCATGCACAACTGGGCCGTATGGCGAAAGATATCCATGTTGCTGTTCCAGTCCAATGAAAATCTGGATAAAAGACCCAAACGATTTTACAGTAGTGAATGGGGCATTGATGAGCAGTTGCACTTTAGCCAGTAGTACACAATCGTGCTTTTATTCATATTATACATGCGATGTAAGGGGAACTTATACAGGTCAGACATGCAAGGATTATTCTTCTGGCTTGGATTATGTGGCTGGAACAACGTGCAGTGCTTGGACGAATCTCTGGTATTGCAATATTGAATGTAAAAAAGACAAGGACTGCCCTGAGGGTGAGTGCTGCCTTGTTGACAATACATGTGGCCTTTGCCCGCCACCGCCGCCGTGCGAGACGGACAACGACTGCTCGCCAGAAATAACAGGCGATTACTGCTGCGCGGACGGAAAGTGCAGGTCGTCATGCGCAGGTTATCCGAACGTTACTATCACACCGGCAATACAATACGGCTTGGCAGGAGAAGCGTTGAGCTATACAGTAACGGTGAACAATTCAAATAATTCTGCTCCGGTTTCATTCACGCTGACTTATGGATGCCCGCAGAACTGGACGTGCAGCTTCAGCAAAAACACGATTGTTGTAAATCAGAGCAACATAACAACAATGTCTGTGTTACCGCCCCTGGGCAAGGACGCTGGCAGTTATAGATTCAGTGCAACTGCGGCAAGGAGCTCAAACACGAGCATTTCAGGAATAGGCTATGCGACATACGTCCTGGAGTCGCAGTGCAATCTAGATTGCAATGCAAGAAACTACATCGCAGGCTCGTGCAGATCCGTATGCGAATCGCCGGACTGGATTGGAATAGGCGCATCCGATTGCCTGAGCAGCTGCTGCTGCATAAACGCAACAATGCCTGCGAACGCTAGCGAGTGGAGCGTAACGGTTTCACTGAACCTGACAGCAAAGAGACCGAATGAAGTAAATTGGTCATACTTCGGGAATCTCGACTTTTCGACTGGCATGGCTACAGCTACAGGAAGACTTTTCGAATATTCAAACTACCTTTCACCATCCAAAACAAGCGGATACGTGAACCTTCTGCAGAATCCGTGTGAACCAGGTGATTTTGTGATACCAAGTGTTAATACACGGGTGATATGGACAAAGCCAACGTTCTCTAGGGAATATGAATGCACAAAAGACCAATGTATGCTCAGGCTGAAGGTCGACAATACGTTGATAGAAAGCGCGTGGTCAACCAATCATTGGGTTGGAGTCATAAACACGAGCATATACCATTCGGACGTTACAGCGAACGTGACATTCCTGCCGACAGGCGCAACTGGCGAGGATTCTGAATCCTATGAAGTGGTTGATGAAAAATACATACTCATCGCAGTGAGTTATCCTTACGTCAAGAACCGCGTCGTGCCCCTGACAGAGACGGGAGAGCCCAATTTCACCAGAACGATGCCTATCGAATTCTCGGTCAAAGGCATTATAAGAGACAAGAACAGTCCGTTGTATTCAATGAATTGCGACGACAGCATATGCAACGCGTCTTATAATATAGACGGCGGTGGCTGGAAAAGATTGTCTTGGAACGCTCTGGAAAAAGCGTTCACAGATTCTGCATCGAGCAACGGTCTAACGTGCAACGTGTATCACAGCTTGAACGTAATGATGGCTTCTGCCCAGGCGAGCGGCACAGGCAGAATCAGATTCTACATAAACTGCATACCGAAGATAACGGTCAATCCGAAAGAAGTGTCGATTGCGCTTGGCAGAAAGAACATACCTGTGTTCAACGTCACCATATGGAACCCTGTTGATACAAGCCATGTGTATGACTTGGAGATGAAGAACTCGGACCCGACCCAGGACTACCTCACTCATTGGACAAGATTCGAGTACGATAATGATAAGATTGTCCAGCACCCGCTTGCTTTGACTGATCTTAACAGGGCAAAGGCATTCATGGGCTCAATGGATTCAGCATCGACTATCGTTCAACTGACAGAGGATGCATCATCAGTGGCAGGCGTCTACCCTATAAAGTTCACTGCCACGGGTTCGTACCTGGAAGGCGAGGGCACGTTAATGGTCTATGCAGAGGGATTAAATGAGTTCGCAGTGTGGCAGCTGTTCTTCTTGATGATGTTTGCAACCTTGGTCATGGTTATAATAAAGAAATAAATCGCCCACTGCTTCAGATTATCATCTTGCTAAAAACTAATTTATATATAGGAGAACAATTATATTTAACGTGAGGTGAAATACTATGCCTGCTCCATACAAACGAGGTTATCATCATACCAAGTCAAAGGGACACGAATCTACTGTTACATGCGGATTCTGCGGAAGGAGCGTTCCGAGATGGAAGACAATCGCTTCATATCGCGGTTTTCGAATAAACGATCCGGTTCTAAACAAGCAAATGGACAGGAGGATGATGAGCATGTTCCAGAGAAAGCTCTACGCATGCCCGTCCTGTGCCAGACATCGTGGTATAATAAAGGTAGGAAGAAGCAGAAGGTTGGGGTCTGACTGATGGAAAAGACGCGCGCAAGGCAGATGCTCGAGATACTGCGAGCCCAAGGAATTGATTCAGTATCAAGGACTGAAGTCAAGTTAGACATCAAAACGCCTGCTGCGCCAGTTTTTTTGCCAATCGCAGAAAAATTGCCTGCCGCTGAGGTAAAAGAACCGCTGATTGCGGATAGCGTAAAAAAAGAGGAGCCGGCGAAAAAAGAAGAAAAAACGCAAATAAAGCTGAAGGGATTCCTGTACAGAAAGTTGATAGGCGGCAGGAAGGATATTGGAAAAAATAACGCATCGCAGAAGACGGAATCAAAACAGCGTTTCCACATACGCGGTTTGCTGTACGATAAATTACATGAACAGAAGTCGGAACAGAGCAAATATCCCAGGTTTGCTATAGAACCAAGCGGAATAATTCCAGTGCTCTCGAAGGACGAGCTAAAGGAAAAGACCACGAGCTATCCGCTGATAAAGCCTTATGCCTATGCGGACATAAGGTTTGACCAGAGCGAGAACTCGCTCGTTTATTTCGTCGTTGAGCCCGAGCTGAACGATTTTGAGAAGCATGTTATATCTAAACTAAAAGAGGGCTTGCTGCAGGTTATCGACATCTCTCTGAAGGACATAAAGAAGGAGGATAAGATGATCGACTTCCTTGAGGGGAACATAAACAAACTTCTGGATGAATATGACTTCAGCCTGAATGAAAAGGAATACCTGAAGATAATGTATTTCATATATCGTGATTTCGTCGGATTGAATGATATCGAGCCGCTGCTTTGTGACCCGTATATAGAGGACATAGGGTGCGACGGTTTCAACGTTCCCTTATATGTTGTCCATCAGCGGTACGGCTCATTGAAGACTAATATAATATATCCTGATGAAAACGAGCTGAAAGAATTCGTTACGAAGTTAG
Organism: Candidatus Aenigmatarchaeota archaeon; assembly: GCA_043799385.1. GTDB lineage: Archaea > Aenigmatarchaeota > Aenigmatarchaeia > GW2011-AR5 > GW2011-AR5 > JAZDNV01. The sequence goes on from JAZDNV010000017.1 coordinate 11,277, forward strand.
CAGAACGCTGCGACCGCTTCATAAGCTATGCAGAACCGATGCTGGACGGAGCATTACCGGATGGCACTCGTGTCCATGCCTCATTAGCTGGCGACGTGACAACACGAGGCCCTACGTTCTCGATAAGAAAATTCAGGGATGAGCCTTTCACGCCTGCCGATATAATTCGTTTGAATACTGCGTCGCCCGAGTTACTCGCCTACATATGGTTCGTTGTCGAGAACGGCGTCAACATACTGATAGTGGGCGGCGTTGCAACAGGCAAGACGTCGCTGCTGAACTGCATCTCAATGTTCATACCGTCTGAAGCGAAAATCGTATCAATAGAGGATACGCGCGAATTATCATTACCGCATGAGAACTGGATACCAGGCGTTGCGCGCACCGGCTTTACCGGTACTGGCGTCGGCGAAGTAACGATGTTCGACCTGCTGAAGGAGTCGTTCAGGCAGAACCCTGACTATCTGGTCGTGGGCGAGATACGAGGCAAAGAAGCATACGTAATGTTCCAGTCCATGGCGTCAGGCCACCCGTCAATATCAACAATGCACTCCGGTAGTGTCGATGACGTCGTCAGCAGATTACGAACAGAGCCGATATCCCTGCCACCTGGATTAATACAGCTTTTGGATTTAGTCATCATTATGGTCCATGCGCGTGAGAAAGGAAAATCCGCCAGGCGTGTTAAAGAAATTGTTGAAATACAGAGCATTGATTCTGAAACAGGTTTTGCAAGGACGAATAAGGTCTTTACCTGGACACCATCCCAGGACACGTTTGAATATCATGGCGATTCGTGGGTACTGCACAAGATATCAACTGAAAAGGGAATAACAATGAACGATATTGTTCGCGATATAGCCAAGCGAAAGAAGTTCATAAACTGGATGGTGGAGAAAAATATCACGAACATGAACGAAATCGCGAAATACATTGAAACATACAGGAGAAGCCCTGAAAAAATAAATTCTTTGATCGGATATGAATAGAATCAAAACAGGAATAACAGGTTTTGACAAGCTCGTGGAGGGTGGAATACCGGAAAAGGATTTGATTCTGCTCAGCGGTCGGTGCGGTGCAGGCAAAACGGTTTTTGGTCTTCAGTTTTTATTCTCATCACCAGAAAAAGAGCCAGGATTATTCATCAGCTTCGAAGAGGACCTTCAGCAGATAAAAAACACAGCAATGCAGCTCGGCTGGAATGCAGACGCTTACGAGAAGGCAGGAAAGATACGATTACTGCGCTACGATCCATTCAAATTAGAGGACATATTCGAAATAATTGAGAACAACATCCGCGAGATAAATGCGAAGCGCGTTGTCGTTGATTCAGTTTCATCGTTAGGCACATACGTCAAGGATAATTCAGAGCTGAGAAGGATGATAATGCAGATAAGCAACATGCTCAGAAAGAACGGATGCACATCCATTCTCACATGCGAGGTGCTTAATGATAATTCGCTCTCTCGGTTTGGCGTCGAGGAGTTCGTTGCGGATGGAGTGATACTCTTGCACAACGTTCTGACTGCCGGCGAATACCGCCGCGGTTTGAGCGTCTGGAAGATGAGGGTAACCAACCACTCACGAAAAATCCACCCGTACAAAATCACTGAAAAAGGGTTTGTCGTCTATCCGAATGATACTATTTCTCTAAAAGGCTGATTTTAAAAATAATTTTAAATAGGAGACACAAGTATTATAAGGTCTAAATGTACAGGAAGACGCTGAAGTATTTTGGAAAGCTGGGATTAAAATACCTGACGGGTTATGTTGCGCCACTCAAAGAAGAGATAACGAAATCGAATCTTAACATACTCTTTGAATTCTACGTTGGAAAGATGCTATTCCTATCGTTTGTCGCATTCGTTGCGGTTTTCCTCGGAACTACAATAGTTTCTGTCTTGATACTGAATCTTGATATACTTCTGTCATTGATAGGAGCGCTCATCTTATCGGTTGCCGTGTCGTTTGCAGTGCTCACGATATATCATTCCTATCCGTTCCACACGCTTTCAACGAGAAGGAATGATATAGAGGGCGTGATGCCTTTTGCCATAAACCACATGTCAGCTATTGCCGCTAGTGGCGTTCCGCCGTACGTTGTATTCAAACTGCTTACCGGCATAAAGGAATATGGCGAATTCATGCACGAGTCGCAGCGTATTGTCCGAAACATAGACGCGTTCGGCATGGATTTGATATCTGCGATAAAAAACGTGGCTGAAAGAACGCCATCCGAGCAGTTTCGCCAGTTTTTATATGGAATCGTATCGAATATAGAAACAGGCGGCGACTTGAAGAAGTTTTTTGACAATGCGGCAAAAGAAGCATTATTTGATTATCGCTTGAGAAGGGAAAAATATCTGCAAGCATTATCGACTTATGCAGACTTCTATACAGCTGTGCTCATCGCCGCGCCGTTATTCTTCATCGCTGTTCTTGCAGTGATGGGAATGATTGGCGGTACGGTCATGGGGTTACCAATCGACCTGGCGATGACGATGGGCATCTACGGCTTGATGCCTATTCTAAACATGGCGTTCATAGCGTTCATACACTACACGCAGCCGAATATATAAACGTGATGAAAGATGAAAAAAAAGAAATTCAAGTTCGGGCTGAAGACAATAAATTTCATTACGCTGCCGGTTGGCGCGGCAATCCTGCTGATAAATTATCTCTACTTCATCAAAAACTCTCAGGTCTCGATGCTTCTTGACCTGTTGGCAGCTGTGATAATCCTGGGTGTCCCGCTTATATACCGTTACATGCTCATAAGCAGGATGAGGAAAATGGAAGCGCTTTTTCCGGTTTTTCTTCGTGACATTACAGAAAACATAAACGCTGGCATGACGTTGCCGCAGGCGATTCGCGCCGCATCGGCCAACAACTATGATATCCTTTCGCCGCACATCAAAGAGATAAACGCAAGGATATCGTGGGGTATACCATTCGAGAAAGTGCTCAATGATTTTGCAAGCACAGTAGGCAGCGATAACCTTAAGAGAACAGTCCATGCAATCGTTGAGGCGCACAGGAGTGGCGGAACAATGAACACGATTCTTGAATCAGTCGGCGAGTCATTAAAGGAATTAGAGAAGATAAAGAAAGAGCGGACGGCATCCGTGTATGCTCAGATGATAAACGGTTACCTTATCTACTTTGTATTCCTGGGCGTGATGGTAGGAATGAACGTGTTCCTGCTGCCGACGTTCGAGTGGGGCGGGCTCGAGGGCCAGCCGAGCAGCGAACTTGGGAAAGTCCTTCCAGATTTATTCCGCCACCTCGTTCTCATACAGGGCGTTTTTGCAGGATTGGCAATCGGCAAGATGGCAGAAGGAACGATATTCGCAGGCGTCAAACATTCATTAGTCTTGGCAGTCGTAGGCTTCTCGGTCTTCATTCTGTTCTCGCCAGCAGCATAAACACGGCGGAATTAAATTTATATATACCAGAGGAGAAATAAATAAAGTAAGGGAAAGAAATGAAGAATAAACCAAAAAGGAAAATCAGCGTCAGGAACAACTCATCATACATAATCATCATTGCAATAATGATAGTCGTCATTGCAGTAGTCTCGATATTCTCCTACAAGCAACCAGCGCCAGTGGATACAACGTTGCCAGAGCTGAAAGCAATCGCTGAGCAGAGTCCGCTGGTCAATGATTATGCAGGCGTGCAACCAACGTATCGCAAGCTTTCTGCGCAAGACGTGCAATCATCAATAGCCGCAGGATTATTCTCCGCGGACGCGAGCAATGAAATCTATTTCCTCAACTACATCAAGGACAATCAAGGCATTTCTTTAATAATTGACAAAGCGAGCGGAACGATACTTAAGACGCAGGTCGTCGTCGGCATCGGCCAATAGGGTGAAATGATGAAAAATATAGCAGCGTTTGTAATCGCATTTTTCCTAATTATCGGAATCAGCAACGCCGCGAACATGTACTGCGGCGCCGGTTCATCAACCGACTGCCCGACAGCAGGAACAGAGTGCAGCGGCGCGAACAAAGCCTGCTTCTACCCGAACTGCACGTGCCTGGTATCCTCGCAGACTATAGATGGAAATACTAACTACACTTTCGCTAATTTCACATTATTATCAGGTCAGACACTTACAGTATCTGCAGCAGGCGGCGCAGGAGGAGACGCGCCGGTATATAATGGCGCATGTGGTGGCGGTTCCAATGGTGCTGGTTGGGCAGCAGGCGGTTCTGGCGGCACTGGTGGTTATAGCAGTAGTGGCGGCGGCTCCTACGGCGGCGGTGGTGGTGGTGGCGGTCAATCTTACAATGGTGTCACTGGCTGCGCAGGCGGCTCCTACAGCGGTGGCGGCGGTGGCGGACGTGGCGATAGTCAGTATGGCGACTCTGGCGGAAACGGCGGTACTGGCGGCGGAACGATTAATATTTCTGCCAATTATATTCGAATTGCAGGAACAATAACTGCAAACGGCAACAATGGCGCTTCTCTTGCTGCTGCTTATTATTCTGGCGCAGGCGGCGGTGGCGGGGCAATCTTTTTGTATGGCAATACTGTAAATCTGTCAGGCGGCACTATAAACGCAAACGGCGGTAATGGTGGTAGTTGCTCTGGTGGTTCTTACGATGCCAGCGGCGGCGGCGGAGGCGGCGGCTACATCCAAATAGTATATGCATGCACATACACTGCAGGAACTTATTCTGTTGCTAATGGCGTACCTGGAACAGCAGGCACTTGTAATGGTGGCGATGGCGCTGCTGGTGGAGCTGGCTCATCTAGTCCATCGCAATCCGTCGGAGGTCAGATGCGATATGGGCCGAACATAAACGTGACATTCTGGAACCAGACGAACATTCCTATAAACGGCGGAACGGTTAATATTTATTACGCAGGTACTTCGAGTTGCTGGTGTTGCGAAGGCCGCACAGACAGCAATGGCTTCTTCAGCGTGAGCACTTTAGGCAACCCGTCGTGGACGAGCATCTACGACGTGAAATTGAACACGTCGCATTACAAGCAGGACATCTGGTATCGTGGCGTGCGTTCTCCTAATACTATAAATGTGTCATCGAACAGGAAGTGGATACCTGAGACGACGCAGTCAGACAGCCGATTATTCACTGCTGGCCAGATATTCCAGACAGAGCTGCACCTGTTCAATCCTTACGCGTCCTACGTTGTATCGAATCTGAGCATAGACGATTCCATAAATGAAAGCCACAGGATAATAAGCAACATATTCCTTGAGCGATTTAACAGTACTGGTCGTGCCACGTGCGAAATCGCGCCTGATACTGCGCAGAATTATTACATAGACAAGACAGAATGCTCGTTCCTCAGCTACCTGAACGTCACGAATCGCGAATGGATACGAATTAGTTATAGAGTACGGATACCAGGACCGGAGAATTACACGGTCGGCGAGATAAAGACTTATAATATACCGACTGCGCTGCTAAGGTTTGATGTCGAGTTATTTGGGTAAACTTCTAGAATTCGCATCCTGTAGTCGATTCAAACCAGTCCAATTGCTTTATTCCTTCATACGTTTTGTTGTTGTAAGATATTGACGGAACGCTGCATTCTGTGCAGTCGACGAACACTCTTCTTGGTAATCTACCACCGCCTAGAATCTGCAGTTGCGTTGATTCGTTGCCTGAGCTGTAGATTTTCAATCCTTTCGAGTACAGGCAGTCGATGAACCTCTTCTGTCCGTCGAGCAGTTTTTTGTACTCCTTGGCGTTAAGCGTGTTTTCTGATATTACATTTCCGTCCAGAGAAACGTAGACTATAGTAGGCTCTGTGTCTAGGACGTAGATTGTCGCTTTGTAGAGCCAGCCGTCGCGGGCGACTTCGACTCTCTCTATATGCATCCCGCTTGAAAGCTCATACAGGTCCTTTATCTGCATCGCGATTTCTGAGCGCGACAATCCTGGCGTAAGGAAATTGACTGTCAACGTCCCGAAGAAAAGGCCTACTATCAGCCCGAAAGCAAATACTACGGACAAAATTAACAGATTCTTTTTCATAATCATCTCTTCCATATATATGGCGTATTGCCTCTTATAGTATCATAGGACGCCAAGATATTTATTATAATCTCTATGGCAACGGCTGCTATTATTTTTACCGTGTTTATCGGCTCTTTGCGGATTTCTTCTATAACAAGATTACGAATGGTTTCTTCCGGTATCGATACGTTCATGCCCATCGCCTTCAATTGCATGTAGCCCCGCGCAATCCTGCGTCTTCTTCTCATATGCGTCCAGAAGCTGTTTTTTCCAGTCATATACGTTATCGCTCTTGGTACGTAAGCGATTCTGCCTTTTTTTCTCATCATCGCCGTTATGTAGCCGTCGTCATTTATTATTTTTTCCGGGATGCGCTTGATTGCGCTTTTTCTTATTGCGCACAATTCGCCCGAGACCTTTGGTTCCATCGTGCAGTAATAATGGTGCATACTCCATATCAGGTGCGATATGTAGCCGAACAAGCCTTTCTTCTCTAATGGCATCGGCCGGCCGGACGCTGCGGTTATCGCCCCATTTTTGAATTTCTCCACCAGCGCGTTTATGCTGCCCTTGCCTGGTATATTATCTCCGCACACAAGAACTACTACATCGCTTTTTGAGTTATCAAGGATTTTATTGATGGCGGACGACTTACCTTTTCTCGGTTTTTCGACTATAAGGCGTATCTTCCTGTTTTTCTCTGCGGATTCCCTGACAATATCGTCCGTGCGGTCGCTGCTGGATGAAACTACAACTATTTCATCAAGGATGAAATTGTATCTATCGCCGGAGAGCGCGGCGAGCAGTTTTCCTATGTTATTTTCCTCGTTGTTCGCGGTTATCCCGATTGTTGCATGCATAGTATCTAAGAACTAATCGTTTTTAATGGTTTTATTTGTTAATAAATTAGCATGTTTTGCAAGAAAACATTTTTCATTATTTTAATACTGCTATTGACTATCTGCCTAATTGTTATTCTTAGCGGAAGAGTCCGGTCTGAAAATAGGGTATTCCTAATATGCATGGACGGAGCGGACTGGAAGGTTATAGACCCGCTTATCGAAGAAGGAGCTTTGCCGAATTTCAAAAAATTAAAGGAAGAGGGCAGTTATGGCTACCTGAAATCGCCGACATCTTTTTCGCCGATTGAGTGGACGTCAATTGCCACGGGCAAGAAACCTACAAATCACGGCATAGACAGCTACCAGGCAGATGGCAGCTTTGTCACGAGTTCAGACGTTAAAAGCAAATGGGTATGGGAGTTGGCAGAAGAATCCGGGGATACGGTCGGTATATACAATTGGCTGTTGGCATGGCCAGCTGAGAAGGTTAATGGTTTTATGATTTCGCTTACGTCTATCAACCCTTCGGCAGAGATGTCGGTCTATCCAGAAAATTTGAGCGATGGGGTTGAAATGAAAAATAGGTTTTATAATTTTACCTTTCAGACGGATGAGGTGTTGTATCTATTTAACAGATTCGTGCCTGATATATTTCTAGTCGGTGATACCGGCAATCGTGTCATCCAGGGCATGTTATGGAAGTACTGGGAGCCTGAGAAATTTAATCTAACAAATCAAACAGAAATAAACATGGGCAGAAAAATCTTGGTTGAACATTATAAAAAAATTGACAGGCTTCTCAACGAATTCATGTCAGTAAATAATAGTGTAACCTTTCTAGTATCCGACCATGGTTTTCATGAAAAGATACCATCTGTGTACACCATTGACTTCGGATTTGAGTATTTTTTTGGAGCCAATGTTTGCAAGTTAAATGTTCATACGCTATCGGACGTAGAATACCTCGATTTATGTTCAGAAGGCAAAATACCTGATAAGGATGTAGAATTCCTGCTCAACATCACCTACGCCAAGTCAAAGGAGAGGGTTTTCACTTCGATTAAAATCATCAATGAAAGCAGGATAAGACTTTCGTATAACGGGACCCTGCTAAAATATAATTCTGAACCTAACTTTCCTTCAACGTTCTATCTTGGGTTAGTGGTGCGGAATAGTACAGTAAAACTCGTTTTTCATGAGCACTCAGGAAACCATGATCGTTTGCCGATAGACGGTGTCATTATCGCCAGAGGTGATATGATAAAAAATAGCTATCAAATCCAAGATGCCGTGACATATGACATAACACCGACTATACTCTATCTCATGGGAATTCCGGTCCCAGAGGATATGGACGGTATGGTTCTGGTCGATATGATAAAGGATGACTACATGAGCTCGAATCCGATTAGATATAGCGACCTATCCTCGCAGAAGCAGAGAGCGGAAGTCGATATCAATACATCGGAAATCGAGGAAAAGCTGAAGGAGCTCGGCTACATCACATAGCTGTCTAAACGAACTAGAAAACTTTATATTATAGCGGGAATCTAATAATTAATAGGGTGTGCAAAATGAACGTCAACACTAATTATCTTAGTCTCATGAGGCTGATGAGTCCTGCTTACAGTTTTTATGTCGAGATGATGAGAAGGCAAAATAACGTATATTACAAGAAACATTTTATGAAACAGATAGCTGCGAACGAATGGCTTGACAGGAGTGAACTGGAAGAGATACAGGCAGAGAAGCTAAAAAGGCTCGTTAGCCACTCGTACAATACAATACCGTTCTACAGAAAACTCATGAACAGGAACAAGGTTTCTCCGGATGACATAAAGACTATCGATGACATTGCAAAATTGCCGGTGATTAAAAAGAAAGATTTCAAGATGCATAAATTCAATGATTTGGTTTCAAAGAATGTAAGGCGGTCTGATACTATAACGATAAAATCATCAGGTTCCACTGGTTCTCCATCAAAATCATTGCAGACAAAGGAAAGCCTATTCAAGCAATACTCATATATAGTCCTTAGGAGATTCGGTTGGGCAGGCATCTCTAGCCGTGACAGGGAGATCTGCATGGGAAACAGGGAGATAACGCCAACTATAACCAAGTTCGAGGTAAACCCAAATTCGATGTTCCTGCCGCATTTCTTCTTCGATGAAAAGAAGTGCGCGGAGTTCATGCGCATGTTCTTCGCTTTCAAGCCGGATTACATAAGGTCCTATCCCCAGGCGCTCGCACAGATAGGCAGGTTTGCCATGGATAACGAAATGGACGTGCAGATAAAAGCTGCGCTTGTCGGAGGAAATATGCTCACCGATAACGATAGGAAAACGATAGAGAACGCATTCGACACAGAGATATTCGAGAGCTACATGGCCTCTGAATGCGGTCTTATAGCTTCTGAGTGCGAGATGCACAACATGCACACATACATGGACAGGGTTATTCTCGAAACGGTTGATGAAAACGGCGAAGATATAAACGGAAGTCCTGGAAGCGTTTTGGTTACAAATCTTGACAATTTCGCCATGCCTTACATAAGATACGAGCTTGGTGACATGGCTAAGCTAGGCAGAGGGAAATGCAAATGCGGGCGAAGCATGCAGATTATAGATGAGTTGCACGGAAGGTCTGTGGACGTGATAGTTACACCGGAAAAGAAATATGTCCACCTTCCTTACTTTATGAGCCTGTTCGGCGAATATCAGGAGATAATGAATTTCAGACTGGTTCAGAAAGACTTTGATAAGGTTTCTGTGTACATATACGTTAAAGATTCTCTACCCCAAGCAAGAATTGAGTCACTGTCGAATAGGCTTAATAAGGCCCTGGACGGCATGAGAGTTGAAATAAATGCTGTCAAGAACGAACCTGAAATACATACGTACAGGAAATTCAAGTATATAGAGAATCTGGTTAAAGACAGAATTTGAATCATCTACTTTTCAGCAACGCCAAAAAAATAGAAATCTTATCTTTTAAATCATAATCATAATTGCAATTCAATATGGCACAGCCACTTTTGCAATTCTTAATCAAGCGCCTTTGTCTTATTCCCTTCTCCGAGAACCACACGTCTCTGGGATTTTGCTTTTTCATGTTGCCTATTATATCATATCTGGGGCAGTAGAGGACACGCCCATTCGCGAGTATCTTGAAGTTTTTCCATATGCTGCAGTTGATGCTTGTCGTCCTCGGGTTTCTGAAATATTCTTTCATCAACAATAGATGTTTAGTGGAATTCTGTATCGGATAACGCTTCTTCATCGATATTATCTCATCTATCAATTCAGACATTTCGTTGCAATCATCCGGCCAGAATTTATTTTTTTCATACCAGAGTTCATCTTCGTTTATTCTCCCGAAATTTGGCGACAGCTGCTGGAACAGAATTCCAAAATAATTACTCTTGGCCCATTTAATCAAATCCACGATTTCGCAGGAATTGTAGCCCATAAGAACAGTTGCTATCTTTATCTTCTTGTTATGGCTGATTTCGGAAATCTGCTCTATGTTGGACATTATTTTATTGTAAGTGCCCTTCTTCCCTCTGAGGTAGTCATGTGTTTTAGGAGTAATCCCGTCCAGCGAGATTGTCAGCATATCGAGATTAGTGTTCAATATTTCAAAATCATCCCTGTCAAGAAGCGTTCCGTTGGTTATGAGATTGGTTATCCCTGTGCCAGATGCGCAGTTTATCAGTTCGAATATGTCTTTTCTTAGCATTGGCTCGCCGCCGCTCAAAGTAATAAATGACGTTCCAAGCCATTTTTTAAAATAAAGGATGAGGCCCTTTAATTCTTCTGCAGACAGTTCGGTATGATCAATATTTTTGAGTATTTTTTTTAATTTCCAGATGTCACAATTCCTGCACCTCAAGTTGCAGTCATACGTCAGGTCGATCAGTATTCTCGAAGGTTTGTACATTCTCGGATAAAGTCGTCCTGAGTATTCGTTAAAAGTCTCGTTCATTGCAAATCTCTGGAGTTTCAACCTGTTCATAATCTTACCTGAACGAATTCACCAAACGAGCAATCTTCATTACCTCTTCATCCTTCAGAAACGGGTTCATAGGAAGGCAGAGAACTTCGTTGGCGGTTTTTTCTGATTCAGGAAAATCGTCTCTCTTATGGCCAAGATACCTGAAAGTCTTTGTTAGGTGTATTGGCGTGTCGTAATCTGCTCGGGTCTCAACACCGTTTATTAACAAGAATCGCTGAAGCTTGTTGCGTTTGCTTGAACGAATAGCATAACTGAACCAGCTGTGCTTAACATATTTACCTTCTATCGGTGTTATTATTCCTGTTCCTGAAAACTCTTTGTTGTAGATTTTTGCAATTTCTCTTTTGCGTTCAACCCATTCTTTAATGAAGGGAAGCTTGGCTTTTATAAATGCTATCTGAACTGCATCTAATTCGCACGGCGTTCTTTTGCTGAGAAGCAGGAACGCTTCATCTGCTGTTGGATTCTTCAGAATCTCGAGTTTTCTTTTGAGATTTTTGTCGTTTGTTACTATCGCTCCGCCGTTGCCCAGGCCGCCTAGCAGCTTGGATGTGTGAAAACTAAAGCAGCCACCACCAATTGGAATTTTTTTGTTCTTATATCCCACTTCCTGCGCCTGGCAGCAATCTTCTATTACCTGCAGGCGATGCTTTTTAGCAATATTCATTATCTCATCCATGTTGCACGGCTGGCCGTACAGATGGACCGGCATGATCGCTTTCGTATTCTCTGTTATAGCTTCTTCTATCTCCGACGTGTCTATATTATAATCATTGTCTATGTCAACGAAGACAGGCTTTGCATCTGCGTTGGCTATTGCCAACGGTGTTGCTATGTAAGTGTAAGGAGTGGTTATTACTTCGTCACATTTTCCGATGCCTGCAGCAATTAGCGATAGTTGCAACGCTGCTGTTCCGGAATTCGCGGTGATAGCGAACTTCTTTTTGCAATGACGCGCATAAAGCCTTTCGAAATCTCGTTCATAGAACCAGAATTCGTAATCGCTGCGAAATTCCCATATTTTTTCCAGCTCTTTTTCAAAGTTTTCCTTTATTTCAGCGTTTTGTCGGTCATAACTGCTGAATGAAATCATTTTTTTTCTGTTGTATTTTGTATAGGCAGTTCTTGCCCAGTCTAATAGAAATGGATGCTCATGGTATACATTTTTCGCTAGTTTCAACATATTTTTGATGATTTCACCTATTCCTCCTTTTCAGCAGCAAAGTTTTTATTGCATTGAAATTCAGAGAATAGAGCAGATCGCGGTCGGCGAAGAAAGAGATGCAGCTACATTGGTGCGGTTTGATTTTGTTGAAAGCGTTCACAAAGCCAATCTTCAACCCGTCGTACGATTCCTTGCTGAAAAAGCACGGTGATACGTAGCCATTTGGAAGAAGATTGCAATAAAGTATTCCGGCATAGCTTTTTTTCGCCTTCCTGCCGTCAAATCGCCTTATCCATTCATTGTATACCGCATTGTCCCTGCCTATCTGCTTGAATTTTTCTTTGGATTTTTTTATCAGTTCAATGGCTTTGATATTTTTTTCAGCCGACATGGGATCGTTGCTTTTACCATATTTATGGCTGTAGACTGGATGGAATATTATTCTTACACCAAGTTCATTGGACAGACCGAACAGATACCTGAGCCCAAAAAAATCATTTTTAGTGTTTTCTTCGCATATGGTCGACTGTATTGTTATGTCAAAACCTCTACTCTTTGCCGATTTAATCGATTCTATAACTTTTTCATAAGTTCCCCTTCCCTTTGTTTTTTCATGGATTTCCTTTGACCCGTTTAGTGACATGAATATTCTGTCAATGTTTTTCAATTCATTGTACATTTTTTCGAAAAGGACGCCATTCGTTGTAAGCATAACAAACAATCCACAATCCTTTGCGTAATTTATCAGTTCACCAATATCTTTTCTCAGCAGCGGCTCGCCTCCTGTGAAGTTCCATACCTTCGTTCCTGCGTTGCTGAATTCATCAATTGCTTTTTTTATCTGGTTTGTGCTCATTTCTTTTATGCGGTTCTTCGGCAGACCGCAGTACTTGCATCTTAGGTTGCATGAGAAGTTGATTTCATGGAACACTTCCAGCGGCGTTCTTTTGCCATACCTTGATAATAGAACTGGTAAAAAAGACTGTAGTATGACCATATCTTTATAGTAAATCATCTAAATTTTAAATCCTTGGGATTCATATCTAAACTATGAGCGGCATAGCAGGCGTGTGCGACTTCTCAAAGGCGGTAGAAAAAAAAATGCTCAGAAATATGATAGGCATAATAAGGCACAGGGGAAAAGACGGGCTAAGCATCTTTATTGATGACAATATCGGTTTGGCTCATTGCCTGATGAGCATGGGTGAGAAAGCGAAACGGCCGATAATAAACGAGTCTGGCTCACTATTGCTAGTTTTTGACGGCTTGATATACAATCTCGATGAACTGAAATCAAAACTGAAAAAACACCGGTTCTCTTCAAATGCGGAAGAGGAGGTTATCGTGCACCTCTACGAGGAATACGGCACTTCTGCAGTAAAAATGATTGATGGCGACTTTGCATTCGCTCTTTGGGACAATACTAAAAAAGAATTGATACTGGCAAGAGACGGTTTTGGAGCAAGGCCAATGTTCTATACTATCGTAGAAGGAAAGATTTTGTTCGCGTCCGAGATAAAATCGCTTCTGGCTGCCGGCATAAGAAGAGGCGTCAATATCGGCGTTTTCTACAGGTATTTCAACCACCTTGAAACCCAGGGTTCAGAAACAATGTTCGCTGGCGTGGAAAAGATACTCCCTGGGCAACTGATGGTTTACGGCAGGAATGGCATGAAATTGATGCAGTACTTGGATATATCGTTTTATCCAAAAGTGCGATTATCTGAAGACGCGATTGTAAAGAAGACTTCAGCACTCTTGGACGAGAGCGTCTTGAAGAGGGTTAGGAAGAGCCGCAACTACGGCGTTGCCCTTTCAGGCGGGCTTGATGCCCTGTCGCTCATCACGCTGATTAAAAAAATCGACGATAGTAATATCGATACTTACACACTGGAATGCGGCCGCTCGTTGAATGAAGTTGAGAGCGCAAGGAAAATTGCCGAGTTCTTCGGGACAGACCACCACGAAATAACGATAGAACCTGAACACATAAATCTTTTACCCAAGATATTCTGGCACGCTGAAGACGGTCGGCGCTTTGCAACGAGCTACCTTTTCGATTACATGCTTTCGCATTCTTCCAGAAAAAATAAAATACTATTTTACGGGTGGTCGTCCGAGGCCCTATTCGGCAACAAGATGTTCACATGGGTCAATAGAACGCGGCTTTTGAGGGAGATACCTCACGCCATAAGAAAGAGAGCGGTTTTTTTGAGAGGAGTTTTTCCAAAAAAGACGCATGCGTTCATATTTTCAAGGGACAGCAGCGAGTTGTTCATGCACTCTCCACTGTATTTTTTCACGGAAAATGAAAAACAAAAACTTTTCAAGCGCCATTTCAATCATGTTCGTACAAAAAAAAGAAATTCCCTAGAAGACTTTAACTATACAGTCTTCAAAAACCTGACGCAGGGCGAGATGTACAGCGCAGACGGTCAGTGCAGCGCGAACGCGCAGCAATTCACCGCACCGTTTGTAGACAGGAATCTTGCTGATTTCGTCTGCAAAGTGCCGTCAAGCATGAGGTTCAGGGGCTATAAGCAGAAATACCTGCTCAAAAGATGCATGGAAAACAAGATACCGAAGGATTTGCTGAGCAACAAAGGTCCTGTCACGCTGCATTTCTACCTTCCGAAGTTGTGGTGCAAAGAGCACAAGGATATACTGCAGCAACTGATTCTCAGATTATCAAAGAGGGATTATTTCATGAAGGGCGAGCTCTTGAAAATCCTGGAAGGCGCTGATGATAACTGCTTCAAGACATGGGAGCTTGCGAGGTTCGAGCTCTGGAACGAAATTTTCATCGACTGCGAGAAGATAAAAGAGCCGAAATCATTGAAAGAGTTTTTATAATGCTATTTCACAGCGACTATATTAATTAATTTATGATATCTGAACCTTGAATTCGAGTAATCATTCACGTATATCTTAGAGTAACCGACACTTCTCAAATCACTGCGGATAATATCGGACCTTAATTCTGAAACGACCCAAGAGTCATCCGAAACAGCGGCTGTGATAATGCCCATATCTTCAGGTGTAGGCTCTAAACCGCACCTACGGGTAATCTTTTTCACTTCTTCTGCGAATTCATCCTTTTTATCACGGTCATAGCGTTTATTTCGCGCGCCGTCTGGGAGTTTTTCATCAATCGATTCGCGTGAATATCTTCCTTTCATATCTGAGAATTTATCAAGAATTTCGCATGATATAGATGCTGCTATATACAACCCGTTTTTTTTCAGGACCCTATAAGCCTCCTCAAAGCTTGCCTTTCTCTCATCTCTGCAGAGATGATGAAGAAGAGCTATGCTCAGAATCTTGTTGAAGCGATTTTTTTCAAAATCCAATTTTAATGCGCTGCCACGCTTAACATTGCAACTTGGCAGTATGTCTGAACCGAGGGCACTCTTTACAACGTCCCTTGCTCTACCGTAACTGTACTCCAAGCCCTTCCAGCTGTTATCTTCCCAGACATCATCCCTCATTACAATGTTGCTGTCGATTCCGTGAACTTCTGCGTCAGGAAACGTCTTCTTTACGGCAGCGATATCAACGCCGTATCCCATGGCGGTGTCCAGAACTATGGATTTGCTGCTGAACAAGTCCAGTTTAATATGGGGACTGACAGCCTTGCCGCGAATTAAAATGTGAGGTTTTAACGGTTCGACTATTATAGCCATACCGTCTATAAGTATACACAAAACTTTTAAGAATACTGCCTGAATAAACTAAATTTTGATAAAACTACGAATTCATTAATTTTTCGATATTTTTTCTCGCGTTTCTGCCATTTTTTATTACGCCCTTTATTTTTGCAGGCCTTTTTGAAAATAAGATAATCCTGTCACCGAGCAATGCAGCCTCTTCCATCGAGTGGGTAATAAAGAGCGTTGTCAACCTCCTTCTCTTGTGTATTTCTAGAATCTTCTTTTGTAGCGTTTTTCTTGTCATCGAATCCAGGGCACTCAACGGTTCGTCCATCACGAGCACTTCAGGTTCTGTTATGAGAGTCCTGGCAAGCGCGACCCTTTGTTTCATGCCGCCTGATAGTTCAGACGGGTATGAGTCCTTGAAATCATGAAGGTCAACAAGCCTAAGCACTTCATCAACATTTTCTTTGTCTATTTCCCTTTCCTGCAGGTCAATCCCTAGAATTATATTTTCACTGACTGTTCGCCAAGGCAATAATCGTGGTTCTTGAAACATTATGCCGATTCTGCCTTTTGTATAAACACTTCCATCATCATGTTGCAACAGGCCTGCAATAATCCTTGCTATCGTGGTCTTACCGCACCCGCTCGGGCCCAGTACAGTGACGAGTTCGCCCCTTTCCACCTTAAAGCTTATCTTATCAAGTATCTCAAGCTTGCCGAAACTTTTTGTCACGTTCTTGACATCAATCATACCTTACCCTTTATTATTTTATTTTCTATATATTCAAAAATACCATGCTCAACGATGAGTATGAACAATCCTAGGAAGACGGTCCATGCCATAATCATGGAAACATTATAAAGCTCTGATGCAACACCCATCATGTACCCTATTCCGCTTGTCGTAGTGAATATCTCAGCCACTACTATGAACCTTACTATTGCACCGAAGCTTCCTCTGAAAGCAGCGAAAATATATGGATAGAGCAAAGGAAGAACAATATGCCTAAATATCCTCCTCGTTTTCTTTGTGAACGAGGTTCCGAGTTCTATCAGGCTATTGTCAAGTTCCTTCATGCCCTGTGATATCGGTATGATGACGAATGGCAATCCGACCATGCTCGTGACGATTATAGGGGCGACAGGCTCTAGACCGAACCAGACCGCAAACAGCAGCACCCATACCATGGGCGGTACAGACTGGAACAGCGGGAATATCACAGCTTTGACAGCGTAATCTACCGGTTTTATGTATCTAGGCAGGATACCGATGATGCAGCCTATAGCCATCGCTATAGGTACGGCTGCGCATATCCTTATTATGGTTACAGGAATCTGCTTTGAGGTTTTTTCGTGAGTTAATATAAATATGAATGAATTGAAAACATCAGCTGGTTTTGGGAGCCACGTCGAGTAGTACAACGACGCGACGATGTGCCACGATACGATAAAAATACATATACATATTATATAATAGATAAAACTTTTGTATTTGTCACTGTTCATAACGATATTAATTATCTAGACAAACTTTTAGAAAGCAGATGCTCAAGTTTATTCCTGTACGCATCTATTTCTTCTTTTTGCATGCCGGCGTAAACAGACTTTTCTGCAGCATTAGGGCAGTAATCGCAGCGTTTGCATTCATTTTTGCAGTTACCATCAATAAAGAAATTAATGAATCCGTCCAGCTTTTTGTTGTCTATATAGAAGGGCGGCTTATCGGTTTCTATGAACGTATTCTCTAATAAATCTATCAGGTTTCCGTCATAGCAGCCGGTTGAGTAGGCTTTCGCACAGCGCAGAAGCCATTCAGTTGATTTCTCCCTTCCAGCTATCTTGAACCATTCGATTCCTGCTTTTTCAAATATATGAACGTCTTCTGGTCGAATCCAGCCGCTCTTTATCAGTTCCGTTGGCTCCAGTCGCTTCATGCTGCATTTCAGGCGAGGATAATCTACGTAATCCATCCTCATGTCATCTTGAGAAAAATGCCCGCCAAGAGACGCATGATAATAGTTTATCGGGCATTCCCATAGACAGCCAAGATTGACTATCGTTTCCAGTTCGCAATCGACATTCCTTCTCAACTTCTCTAGTGCAGCAAGCATGCGGTTGAAATTCGGCGGCAGCGTTATGCGTTCGACGCCTATATCTTCAAAATATTTCGCTGTGTTTGC
>JAZDNV010000002.1:0-6323 GCA_043799385.1 Candidatus Aenigmatarchaeota archaeon
GACTTCGATTTAAAATCAAACAAACTGTTCCTGCTCGCTGACCGGTATGACCGCGTTGAAAGGATATACTTCGGCGAAAAAATCGACGACAAGAAAAAAGAATCGCAAGCGAAGCGCGAATACGAATTATCGCAGATAGCAAAACAGAAAGAAGGCGCGCAGCTCGATTACTCGACTGCTGTAATGATTTCACAGACATGCCCAAACAAGAATCTTGACGAAATAATAGATTTGCTTAAGGAGATGAATGTATTGAAGAAAGCGAGCAATCGTGACAAAGAAAGGATCGGTAAAAGACTGACGCTGGCGAAAGCATGGGCAGAAAAATATGCGCCTGAAGAGATGAAGATAAGCGTGCAGGAAGAAGTTCCACAATCAATTATAAACGAACTCAATGACAACGAGAAAAATGCGATTGCTGCACTTGTCAACGAAATCGACAGCGATGATTTGCAAACGAGAATATACGAGATTGCAAAAGAGAGCGGCATCGAACCGAAGAGATTCTTCCAGATTCTTTACAAGATACTGCTAAATCGAGAGAGCGGACCGAGACTAGGACCGTTCATAATCGCGATTGGCAAAGATCGTGCAAGAAAGATTCTCGAGCAGATTCAATGATTATCTCTTTGATATTCGGTATGGTGAGTTCATTTTAGATCACTTCCTCGATTTCAACACCACACCCAAAACGATTGATAATAATTGCCAAAGGTAGTTTATATATTTTTATTTGATAGACGTTTGATATTATCCTCTTTTCTCTGCCTTCGCTACGAGCAGTTTCGTTTGCACGGCGACGTCTGGGTTGACAGATATCGAGTCGATGCCATTCTTTACCAGAAAAGCGACGAAATCCGGATGGTCAGAAGGCGCCTGGCCGCATATTCCTACGTTTCGTCTGTATTTGTGCGCTGTCTTTACCAACTGCACTATCATCCGCTCCACTGCAGCGTTTCGCTCGTCAAAGCTCTTTGCAAGCGTTTCGTTGTCACGATCGATGCCAAGCACGAGCTGCGTTAAATCATTGCTTCCAATCGAGAAGCCGTTGAATAACTTCGAAAACTTGTCTGCAAGTATGATATTGCTCGGTATCTCGGCCATCATATATTTCTCAACGCTCAATCGTTCGTTCTTTATTAGCTTCATCACCTTCTCTGCCTCACTGACCGTTCTACAAAACGGGATCATTATCTTTATGTTCTTCAACCCGAATTCGCCTATGCAACGTTTCATCGCCTTTAGCTCAAGGCGAAACGCCGGACCAAAAGTCTGCGACACGTATCGTGACGCGCCGCGGAACCCGATCATCGGATTATCTTCCTTCTCCTCATATTTCTCGCCGCCCTTCAGCGAGCGGTATTCATTCGTCTTGAAGTCGCTCAGCCGCACGATTACCGGTCTTGGGTAGAATGCGGCCGCTATCTTTGCTATGCCAAAAGAAAGTTTTTCTATAAATTCTTTTTCTCTTCTTTGCCTTATCATCTCCAATGGATGAACGCCGAAAGACGCAGTAACGAACTCTTCTCGAACGAGTCCGACTCCATCCACAGGCAGCAGCGATGCATCGACTGCTTCGTCTGGCAAGCCGATGTTTACAAAAACATGAGTCTTCGTCTTTGGCATCTTTGCTATGTTGTGCTCACTGACAGAGAACTTAAGCTCGCCGCTCAGAATCTTGCCACTCTCTGCAGTGCAATCCAACGTGACGCGTTGGCCGTTTTTCAATAACCGTGTTGCATTGCTGACGCCCAGGATGGCAGGAACGCCCAGCTCCCTGCTCACGATGGCTGCGTGGCTCGTGCGGCCGCCATCTTCTGTCACAATGCCTTTTGCTATCTTCATTATCGGTTCCCAGTCAGGGTTCGTCTGTTTCGTCACTAAAATTCCGCTGCTGAATTTGTAAATATCCCTAGCGTGCTTGATGACGCTGACTGCTCCGGAAGAAATCTTCCTTCCGATAGCCAGGCCCTTTGCCAGAACCTTTCCATGCTGCTTCAGGCGATATTCCCGGTAGATATTCCTATTCTTTGACGAATGAACGGTCTCCGGCCTTGCCTGCAAAATATACAACTTATCGTCTTTTGCGAACTCTATGTCCATCGCACAGCCGTAGTGTTTTTCTATAATCAACGCATATTTCGCCAATCGCTCTGCCTCATCGTCGCTAATTGAGAACTGGTGCTGCATTGCTCTGCCTACTCTCTTTGCCTTAACGCCTCTCGCAGAACGTATTTCCATGATTCTCTTGTTCCCGAGTTTCTTGTCTACGACCTTGCACGTTTTCTTGAATATCCATAACTCATCAGGCGTTATCTTTCCTTGAACGATGTAATCGCCCAGGCCGAAACCGCTATTAATCACGATAAAATTCTCATGCCCGCTGTCCGGGTCGATTGTGAACATCACGCCTGACGCTTTCGATGATATCTGTCTCTGCACAGCGACGCTCAGCGCGACTTTAAAATGATCAAAGCCCTTATCGACCCTGTAAGAAATCGCACGGTCGGTAAACAGAGAAGCAAAGCAGTCGCGGACGCGGTCCATTAATTGCTCCTCAGTTGTGTCAAGGAACGTTTCCTGCTGGCCGGCGAAGCTCGCACCCGGCAAGTCTTCCGCAGTCGCTGACGATCGCACGGCAACGTATTTGCTTTTCAACTTCTGGAACGATCGCGTTATCTCGTTGCTCATTGCTTTCGGGAATATCGATGCTTTTATCAGATTGCGGATTTGTGAACCGGCACTTCTCAGTTCGTCGATATTCCTTACGCTGGTTTTTTTCAGTATGTTCTTTATCCTTCTATCCAAGTCATTGACTTTGATGAAATATCGATAAGCATCGGCAGTTATTGCAAAGCCGTTCGGCACAGGCAATCGCAACGAGAACATCTCGCCCAATGACGCAGTTTTTCCGCCAACGAGCGGAACGTCCTTCTTCCTGATTTGGTTGAAAAACAGTATGTACTTCGGCATAATCTCTCTTTATCCTGAATTGTATATATAGCTTGTGATAGCTTTGCACAAAAAATAGGCTATCACGTAGAAGTGATAGCCTACCATCGATGGATATCATACAGATATCCATCACTTTTTGTGCAAGGCTGTTTGTG
Organism: Candidatus Aenigmatarchaeota archaeon; assembly: GCA_043799385.1. Lineage (GTDB taxonomy): Archaea > Aenigmatarchaeota > Aenigmatarchaeia > GW2011-AR5 > GW2011-AR5 > JAZDNV01. Next base: position 3,111 of record JAZDNV010000002.1, read on the forward strand.
ATTGAAACGTGATGCAATCCACGGAAATTTTATTTTAGAAATCAAAGTCATCGATTGATTTCTGCTCTTTCAGAAATTTCGCTGCAATATCGAGCGCTCTCTTCTGCTCATCGTGCGTTAGAAGCTCTCGCGCCTCATCATACGTCAGCCATTTGAAATTCGAATGCTCGAACGATAATTTTACGTCTCTGCTATCCGCATTCACGAGAAATATCGCATGCGAGCTCATGTCTATGCCGAACTCGTTCTTGTAGTGCTCAGGGTGCTCGTACTCGACCCGCTCATGGAACTTGTTCAGTATGTCAACGTCCAGCCCTGTCTCCTCCATTATCTCGCGCTTAACTGCGTTCTCCTCGTCTTCGTAGCACGGCATTCCGCCTTCTTCCATGTAAGTTAGTCCGCCCTTCACAAACTCCCAACCACGCCACATATGCTTTCTCTCAAGAACAAGAAACTCATCGCCATTGACCACAACGCCAATAACACCTTTCCGTATTCGCATATGCCATCGGGAATAGTAGTTACGGCAGAAAGATATTAAAAGCGCAAGTGAGACGGCTTTCCCACCTCCCCAACTTTAAAAAGATTTTCGAGATAGTTTTCACGGTGGTCAATTGCCTGAATTTGCGTTTATTCTGCCCGAGCTGAGCGTTTTTGGTATTAAGGAAAAGACACTGGGAGAACGTGTCTGGGAAGAACTTCATAAGAAAACAGAAGACTTCGATCTTGTCAAGGCAATGCCAATGGATTTTACAGATAGCACTTTTAAAGTCAGACTTAATCGGAGTGTTCGGGACAAACGAGTTTACATATTTGCTGCTCCTTATCTGAAACCTGCTGACCAGTTTTTTCTGAATGTGCAGATGATTGATGCGAGTTTTCGTGCAGATTGTGACAGGATTAATCTCGTGGAGACGTACAATCCATGGTATACCCAGGATAAGAGGGACGTTGGTTATAGAGAAGCTGTTACTGGTGAAATAGTTGCTGACGCGTATAAAAAAGCTGGTCTGAGGCGATTGTTTTATTTTGAGCCGCACTCTCTGGAAGCGTTGGATGGATGGTATCGATCAGTTGACCCTATTTACATGGCAGCCTTTCATGCCCGACATCTTGTAGATGAATTTAAGGACGAATTCGCATCAGGCAAAATTGTGGTCGGGCAACCTGACACCGGTTCCAAGCGTTCACAGCATCTTGCAAAAGCTCTCGGTGTACGTCTTGTTAAAATCGGAAAAGCCCATGATTACGATAAAGCAGAAGAATTGACAGCACTACCTGTTTTAGAAGACCTAAGCGGTCTGACTATTGTTACATACGATGATATGATAAGAACGGGTAAAACTGCGCTTGAAACATCCACGTCTGCAAAAAATGCAGGCGCCGAAAAAGTAATATATGTTGCAACTCATCCGGGAATATATAACCCGGAAGAATTATTTGGTTCTAAATATATAGATGCAGTTCGATGCACAGCAACCATACCTAATCACCCGATTCACGAAAAACTAAAAGAATATGACATAGCTCCATTTGCCGCAGAGATCATCTACAGAAAAAGCCATGGAATGGACGTGAGCGGATTCATCATAAGCCAGGCTCCATCATACAAAGAAAAATAAGTGCGAGGGGCCGGATTTGAACCGACGAACTCACTAAGAGACAAGGTATCTCAATGTCTGATTCTGAGCATCGCACTCATACCTAAGCCTTGCGCCTTTGACCAGACTTGGCTACCCTCGCATAACCTTTTTTTGGAAAAAGGTTAATCAAAAACCTTATAATCTCATTTCCTCCTATAACTTCCTTTCCTTACGATAGCAATTATATTCTTAGGGAACAGCTTAAAAACCTTATCACTGCTGCCGGTTATCTTTACTATCTCGAAACCATTCGCTTCCAGAAACGCTTTTAGCTCTTTCTTCGTGAAAAGATAATAATATCGCATGTAAGTCTTGCCTTTGCTCCGCCAGGGAACGAACGATTCTTTCTTCGAGAAAAGGAACCTAGGCTGGTCCTTGTTCCATATCGTTATCAGCGCCTCTGCTCCGTGCTTCATTACACGACTCAACTCGCGAATGCATTCGTTCCGTTTTTCAACGCACTGCAGGGACGCGATGAAAACAACGCAGTCAATTGATTCATCTTTTATCGGAATTGCAGACGCGTCAGCGTTTACAAAGCTAACGTTAATGCCATCCTTCAATGCCTTCTGGCCTGCATAACGGAGCATGTTCTCCGAGAAGTCAAGAGCGAATATCCGACCGTCAACGCGCGTAAAATTCCTGCCAGAACCGCAGCATAAATCCAAAACGTTGCCACGTGCATTTTTCAGGAATTCTGCAATCAGCGGCTCCTTTAACCGCTCAGCACGAAAATGGTTCCATGGCTCTGCTATAGAATTCCATACCTCTCGCTGCATTTCCATAATTGAACAAAAAATCTTTAAAGGCCTGTAAAATTTAAGAAGACTTTGAAGATGGTATTAACGTATGGCAGTAAAAAGTCCGATAGAGCTAGGCAGATACGAAACCGTAGGCGGTTACCTTGCCAATGTCCGTGAAGTAAGAGAAATTGAAAGTGGAAAATGCTTATATGGAACTATCCATGACGTTGGCATAACTCACTGGAACATGGACGGAACTGACATGTTTGGACATGGTCCGTTTGATTTGAAGCTGAAACTGAAGCCTTGATTCAGAAAAAGAACTGGCTGAAGAAACCGAACAGCACTATGTTGAACGGTATGTTCAGAATATACGCCATTCTTGGCGGAAAGCCGAACAACCGGTCGCCGACAAAGTACATCGCATTCTTTATCACTATGCAAATCAGAAGTATCCAGAACGGCAGGAAGCCAGCTGCAAAGAGCAACCCGGCTATCATTGCGGTAACGCCCTTGAAGAAATCGTAGAGCGAGGGTATGAAAGGCAGCCAGCCCTCTTCGAAAGCAGGTATCTTGTAGAAGAGCTGCATTGAATCCAGAAGCGGCGTTATTATGAAAGCGAACGCAAAGCCCTTGAACGGGCCGAGAAGTATTCCTGACATTATGATAGGCAGCGACACGAGCTCGATGCCGAATTCCGGTAATATTCTCGTGTAACTAATGACCATGCGGTCTGTCCATAGTATCGCAAAAACTAACGCTAGCTTGAAGCCGCCCAGCAGGTAAAAGATTAGAACGCCAAGCGGCAGGCTGAGAAGCACGACCAG
>JAZDNV010000031.1:0-57910 GCA_043799385.1 Candidatus Aenigmatarchaeota archaeon
GATATGCTGGAGATAATCAAGAAGAGAAGAAGCATCCGCACATACAAGGGCAAGCCGCTCTCAAAGGAGATAATAGATTCTCTGCTGGAAGCTGCGAAGCATGCGCCTTCGGCAAGGAACTTGCAGCAGCTGGAATACAAAGTTATTACAAACAAGGCTCTAATCAGAAAAATGTCGGACAGAATCATTGCTATAGCAAAAAAAGAGAACCCGAATATAGCATTGAGGGCTTTGCCCGACCCGATATTCTATAATGCCCCTTTACTGGTAGTAATCACAGGTTCGGCAGACAATGAGTGGATTAACTATGATGCGGCAATCGCAGCCGAGAATATGATGCTCTACGCAACATCTATAGATTTAGGGACATGCTTCATAGGAAGGTCCGTGCACATAAACAAGGACAAAGAATTATTGGACGAACTCCGCGTCGCAGATGGCAAGAAAGTCGTGGCAGCTGTAGTTTGCGGGTACGCTGATGAAGAGCCACAAGAAAGAGAGAAAAAAATGAGTGCAGAGTTCTTTAAGTAAAAATTTATATTACCCTATGCAATAATAATAACATGAATAGGCTTGTGATTGCATTATTCTTTATGCTCCTCGTTAATCTCTCCTTCGCCTGCGATTCGTGTTTGATAAGAAATGTTAAATGTCCGCCGACTGTTATGGCTGGCCAGAGCTTTTTAATCAATTTCGATTTCTACGGAACAGGCCCGGACTTCGCTTATGAGACTCGTTCTTTGTGGATTGGCAACAAGAAGATTGATTGTCACTATGGCAGCGATGAAGCGAATTGCCAATGGAATTCTGATTCGTTCATCGCCACAGCGCCAACTAAACCAGGGACATATGAATACACGGTCAAGTGCTACGGCGCTGACTCTGCATCGAGCGAGTATTGCAGCTACGCTCCGGACGATGCAAAGACGTGCACGGTGAAAGTTGTTTCTAATCTTGCTTCAATGATGTGCTGTTGTGACTTTGATTGCGTTGTATATGATTCTGCTTGTTGTTATACACCTGCCCCAGAGCCACCGCCTTATGAGCCACCCCCTGCGCCTACGCCTTCACCATCACCAGATCCATATGACTGCGGTTCTTTTGGTATGGTTATGTGCCCAGACGGCCAGTGCCATAGCGTATGCCCTAGTCAACAGCCAGATCCATATGACTGCGGTTCTTTTGGTATGGTTATGTGCCCAGACGGCCAGTGTCATAGCGTGTGCCCTAGCAGTTGTGACCCGCTGTGCGGAATATATCCAAGCTGCCATGAATGCAGACCAATATCTTACTGCGGCGACAGCAACTGCGATTCAGACGAGAACCAGTATTCATGTCCGTCAGATTGCAGAAGCAGCACATGCCAGTGGCAAGGATGCGAAAGCTGCTGCACAGCGAGCGCATGCGAGTGCAGCTTTGATGCGTGCTGGTGCAAAAGTACCTGCACACCTAACTGCGCAGGCAAGGCTTGCGGCGCCAGCGATGATTGTGGAGGAACGTGCGATAATGGTTATTGTTCTTCAGGAACTTGCTCGAACGGGAGATGCACAAGCGGTAGCAGCGAATGCAGCGGATGCTCTGATGCGTGCTGCGTCTGCGATGACTGGGGTACAGGTGGGTGCTGGTGCGACACTACTCGGCAAGGATGTTCTGGAACCGACTGCGGCAACGGCAACTGCGAATCAGGAGAAAATACAGTCAACTGCCCGCAGGATTGCAAGAGCGGTTGCACCTACAGCTGGGAGTGCCCAGGAAGCCAAGTCTGCAGGAGCGGTCAATGCATAGACGAATGCACACCGCAATGCTCAGGAAAAGAATGCGGCGATGACGGTTGCGGCGGAAGTTGTGGAACATGCTCGTCAGGAACGTGTTCTTATGCTGGAAGATGTACTGGTGGCACATGCCAGTGGCAAGGATGCGAAAGCTGCTGCAATGCAAACGATTGCAAATGTGATTTTGATTCGTGCTATTGTAAAAGTAGCAGTGGCAGCGGATGCAGTAGTGACTGCCTTCCGGGTTGCTGCGAATACAACGACCCTATGTACGGCGGAGACGGAGGTTACGTTTGCGATACCTGGGCGAAAAAATGCAAACCAGGCGAAAGCGGCTATACGTGCGAAGAATTAGGCCAGTGCGGAACCCAGCCAAATTGTAAGCAATGCTGCACACCAAAATGCGATAACAAGGAATGCGGAGATGACGGCTGCGGTGGCTTGTGCGGTTCGTGCAATTTTGGAACGTGTGATAGCAGCGGTAAGTGCAAGGAAGACGAAGACTGCGAAAAATGCAAAGGTACGAGTGGATTATGGTCAGAATTTGCAAGTATGGTATCCGGACCGTTGGAATTGCCAGAAGGTCAAACATGCCCAGTAAAGTGTGCCCCAGAAAAGTGCGTGACAAAAAACAATAAATGTGAGGACACTAAGGAATGCTGCGCTGGTTTGGAATGTCGTAGACTTTATCATCAATGCCTTGACCCAGACGAAAAGTCTTGCATACACAAAGGCTATAGTTGTGATTCTGCTAGAGATAAATGTTGTAGCGGTCTTGAATGCGCTACAGGCGGTAAATATAAATATTCATGTTTGGAACCGACAGCCAATGTAAAGGACGATTGTACGCTTAAAGGGATGGATTATGACAAAGACAAAAATGAATGCATTCCTAAGAAAAATGAACCAGTCAAGTGCAAAGAAGACTGCAAAGCGAAAGGAGATATAGTCGGTTCAAACGGCCAGACGTACGGATATCGATGCTGTTCTGAATCTAATTGCGAAGACGCGACAGGGCAGTGCGTTCTGGACCTCAAAAGCCAGCACTGTGTTGATGCTGGTTGTGAAGCGGAGTGTAAATCAGACTACAAATCTGGAGGCAAATGCAATAAAGATACAAATGCATGCGTATGCACCGCGGGCACAACATCGTGCGCGCACGGAGGAAGCAAATATTCAAAGACAACTCCATGCTGTGCCGGTTTCAAGCCGTGCTCAAATGGCGAATGTCTGATTGTATGCAAAGATGATGAGAAAACAATGGCTGCAAAGTGCGACCCGGCGTGTGGAGACGACCAGGAATGTAAAGAGGTCAGCAAAGGTATTTTCAAATGCGATAAAAAGGCGAAGGCCAAAGCACAATGCCAGAACGACGATGGTTGTCCAGAAGGTCAACGATGCATCCCGATAACAGGCGAGTGTGTAGCTCTGCCTAGAACAGGTACTGGCACTGGTGGAGGTGGCGGTACCGGAGGCGGCGGAACAGGAGGTGGAGGCACCCAACCAGCGTGCAACAACAACGGCCGCTGCGACACAGGAGAAACGACAGCAAATTGCCCGCGTGACTGCCCTGCAGCAGCTACGTGCGAAAGCAACAGTTGCAGTCCGTGCATTGCAGGCTCGACATGCGGTTGGTGCATGAGTGCAGGTCGCTGCATGGCAGGAGACAGGAACGGACCAAGCTCAGGCAGTTGCACTGGCTGGGTATGGAAAACAAAAGAGGAATGCGAAGCCGAGAAGCCAATAACTACAACATGCAACAAGCGAACCGTATCCAAGGACGAGGCTACGCTGACAATCGGCAAAGACTGGAAGAGCGCATCGGGCACGCTGACTGCGACGGATACAAAGAGATACAAGTTCTTCGCATCAGGAGGCGTTCATAACTTTTCGTTCTGTTCCGATGACAAGGGAAGCGCTGAATTCAATTCATACTTATGCCTGTTCGACAAGGACGGGAAAGAGCTGGTATCCAACGATGATTCATGCGACAAGAACGCCAAGATTTCATATGAAATACCTTCTTCTGGAACATATTACATACAGGTTTCCGGTGAAGGAACTGGAAAGTACGACTTGTCTTACAGGAATGATTTTGACTTTGGAATAGATGTTGATTCATCCACAGGAGCAGTCGCCCGTGACGGCATTACTGCTGTAGGCGTTACTGTGAAACTATTGAGCGGTGCCGCACAGCCAGTCAGTCTTTCATCGTCTGCTCCAGCTGGGTTGAATGTCAAGTTCACGGATGAGAAGTTAACCCCTACGGCTGAAGGCGCTAAGACAAACATGAATATAATGGCGTCAGACAAGGCGATATCAGGAACCATCACAGTCAAGGCAAAGGCAGGGGACAATACTAAAGAAGTCAACTACAAGTTAGGGGTCGACAACTGTGACCTGTCTGACATCAGTTGTGAAAAGGCGTATGACTTTGGCTCAAAGGGCGGGACCAAGGCAAGCATGTGCGGAAAGAACCAGCGGTATAAAGTTACTGTTGCAGGCGAGGGTTGCACACTGACGTGGGCATTAGAGGACGACGACAAGTCGGATTATGACCTTTATGTTGAATGGACTGACAAGAATTGCATGTCAGAAGTGGTTAACTTTGACTGCAAACCAAACTCCAGGGGTGACAAGGAGGAATGCACCAAGGAGCTAGCGACAGGAACCTATTATGCATACGTGAAGTACAATTCAGGAACAGGAGCCTATAAAATAACGGCTAGCATGAAATGCTCTGCTGCCAAAAAGGCAATCTACAACGTTCCTATAGCCTCGCAATTCGATCCGATTGCCTATTCACTAGACCCATCAGATGCTAAGGAATTGATGGTTAGCGAAGTCGATGTGAACGTGAATGAAATCATCAATGACGTGGAACTCGTAGTCATGGGAATATCTGCTCTGCCAGAGCACGTTAAAGAACTGTCATACAAATATGTTGACATAGACACGAATATTTATCCTGAGAACATCGTTGGCGCAAAAATCAGATTCATTGTTGGCAAGAATTGGGTTAAGGAGAATGACATCGATATAGATAAAATAGCCATGCAGAGATACGCTGACGGCAAATGGAATAAGCTACCTACAACGTTAGTGGGTGAGGATTACTTATTTTACTTCTTTGAGGCAGAGTCGCCTGGATTTTCAATCTTCGCGATAACAGCAGATGCAGAATCTGGTTTACCGTCAGATGAAGAACCTCCAGCTGAAGAATCAGCTGAAGAGCCATCGACAGAACTCGTATCGTGCCCGCACGAGTGTTGCATGTACGAAGTGAATTACGAGGACAAGTACTGCAACGACGGCTATGAATGCAGCGAGAACAAATGCGTAATTTCTGCCAGTAAAACAGAAGATTACACATTAATCGGCATCGTTGGTGCTTTTGTTGCAATCGCATTAGCAGCGATATACGTCTGGTTCAGGAAGAGCGAGGAAACTAGAATCAAAAGGATATCACGGCTGCATTCCTTCCGTATATAAGTTATAGTGTTTAGTTCTCACAAATTTTATATACAGTGCATTACAATAGAATTACATGAACAAGGCAATTCTGTTACTTGTTGCAGTACTTTACTCCCTCAGCATTGCAGCTGCGGTGCCCGTTGTGACGATAATGTCTCCGGCAAACACAACATACGTCGCTTCTTCAATAGATTTTAACGTTTCACTTAGCGAAGAAGGCAGCTCGTGCAGGTTCGTGTATGATAAAACGTGGTTTGAATCTTCCTTTCGTTACAGGAAACCGATAACAATAACGAATACGGCTGAGGACCTGACGAATTACCAGGTTGCGATAAACATAACAGAGGCATTGTACAACAATAAGTTGCTAGTCGGAAGCTGGCATTTTTCTGAGGCTAGTGGAAATCGTTCAGTCGATCTATCAGGTTACGGCAACGATGGAATATGCACGAACATGCCGAACCTGAACTGCAATCGGATAGCAGGAAAGTCCGGCAACGGCGTTATGTTTGACGGCGAGAATGATTATGTTTACCTCAGCAATCCGGCGGCGCTCGCAATCAGCAACACATTCACAGTTGAGTTATGGCTAAAAGCGTTGCTCAATCAGGCCGATTATTTTTACCCAATTTCACACGGGCACACCAGTAAAGAGGGATGGGCGTTGCAGGGAAACGGCAGCACGGGAAAGATAACTGTTATCATGAACGGTGGTTGTTCAAAAACATTTTCAACGTCAGTTAGCGACAACATCTGGCACCATCTCGTCAGCGTAAAGAATACGACGGGAACATACCTGTTCATGGACGGCGTTCTTGACGGAAGCTGTGATGGCGGCGGCGATGTTGTGAATGTGACCAAATGGAACGTAACTATAGGAAACGACAAAACAACTGATAAAGATAGGCCTTTCAACGGTACAATGGATGAAGTCAGGATTTATAATCGTTCGCTGACCGCTCAGGAGATAGCGGATCGTTACAACGCAGTTAAGGGGCGTTTGGATTACGCTGATGTGAGGTTCAGTTATTATGTTTCATCGTCGGGCAGCGAAACGCAGCTGAACTACTGGCTTGAAAACGAAAAACAGGTATGGCTCAACGTAACGTCGCTGCCAGGCAATAAAGAGACATTAGTATACATGTACTATGGGAATCCGTCCGCAACTTCGCCATCCGATGTTGAAAAAACCTTCGAGTTCTTTGATGATTTTACCGGAACTACGATAAACACAGCAAAATGGAACGAGAATGATGCAGGAGAGTATATTTCGCAAGGCAACATGATAATAATAACTAACGGCCAGGGAACATGGGACAGCACTACAATGTTCACTGACGCCGACTTCAGCTTCGGGAACATTGAATTGACGTTCAAGATAAAACCGATGTGCCAACGCGGCACGACGTACAAAGAAACCACGATGGTCGGCTGGAAAAACAAAGGAACAGGCAATAGTTATACAGACATGCCCCATGCAATATACTTCACCGAGCAAGCGGGAGCAAACACCGTGAGCATATATGAAGACGGAATAAAAAAATGGAGCGGCGGAACTTTCGTCTGCGGTACTCAATATTGGGGAAAGATAAAATTGAAATCAGCCGGAGCTGACTACTACATCAGCACAGACGGCGCTAATTGGAATAATCTGTATACAGGAACATCTTCAAATGAAGCTCCGCTAAAGGTCGGTTTTACCCACTATCAGGGCGGTGACACTTATATTGATGATTTCTTAATACGCAAATATGCCTCAGCAGAGCCTTCTGTGGCAATTGGAAATGAGGAACAACTTATCCCGATGACAAAGTTCAATTTAACATATTTCAATCATACAGCGTCAGTTGGCGGCGGCTACCATCATGTAACGTTCTATTGCACCGACACAGGCGCAAATATTGTAAATACAGTCAAAAGATATTTCACGGTCAATCCGCCGTTCATAACAGTAATATCGCCGGCTAATGCAACTCTTGGAGTATCAACGATAGACTTCAACCTCTCGCTTGGCGAAAAAGCGAACTGGTGCGACATAAGCATAGACGGGGTGTCAAGAACAAACATGACAAAGCTAAACAGCACCTACTTCACAATTATCAGGACGTTGCCAGACGGTTTTCACAACGTTACGTTCTACTGCAATGACACAAACGGCATGGTTGACGTCACTAGGCGTTATTTCACCATAAATGCCAGATACCCGATGATATCGTACAACCCAGGCACCACTTTATCCGGAGGCCCTTTAAACAATGTATTCATAAACGTGTCAGTCATCGATAATAATATAGATAAAGTCGGATACTCGTGGAACAACGTCAACTACACGGTGTGGGATGAAATAAAGGGAACAGATTACTGGGTTTACAAGACGCTGGCGATGAACGGAACATACTCCTTCTATGCATGGGTCAACGACACTACTGGCAACATGAACATAACTGAAACCCGTTCAGTAACAAAGGGTCAGCTATGCAAAGGCGCGTCTATAAAAGTGACAGCGATTGACGTGGCATCAATCGAAAGGAAGGTAACAGTTACAGTGTACAATGACGGAGAGTCAGACGGCTTGGAGATAAAATCTGCATACATTTACGACAATAACGGAAAAAAATTCTCTGCATCCGGTTTGCCGTTATACGGTTTTGACAGGCTGAAAAGCAAAGTTGTTGTCTTTGATGACGTTGAAATAATCAACTGCAACGATTTTTCAAAGATAGAGGTTACAACCAACTGCAAAGATATTTCCGTGTCATCCAAAGAAAATTGCATCGATAAAAAGCCTGATGTAAGAATTGAGATAAGCAACAAGGCGGTTGCAGGCGATGATATAATAGTCTCAATCAAGAATCTTGGAAAAGAATCGCTGTCGTCAAAATGGGTGAAGGTTTACGTTGATGATGTTGAAAAAGAGTGCTCGCAGGAATTTACAATAGAGCCTGACAATAAAGCAGATTGCAGAATAACGCACAAATGCTCTGGGGTAGTTGCATTTAAGGTTGTCGGTCCGCAAAACCAGGACGAGACTGAAATAGAATGCGGGAATGCGATAAAAATCGAGACAAAGATATGCAGCGACAAGAAATGCAGCCAAGAGTTAGCAATCGTTAACGTCGGTCAGTCGATATACATAAACGCTGAAACCGATGCCACCGTAAAGGGCGCTACGATGAAAACGCCTGGCGGCGACAGCAGAACTGTGAATCTCGATTCACCGGTAACCCTTGATGCAGGTCCGGGCAGATATGAAATAACTATAGATTTGGAGAAAGGAGAACTTAAGGACAAGAAAATAATTTCTATAGAAGCAGTTGAGTCTGCGGAAGGCTTTCTTAACCTGTTCAACTTCGTAGTGCTCGCAATAGTCGTCGCAGTATTGATAGTAGTCTACATTTGGTTCAGGAAGAATGAGGATGAGAAGATAATCGGGATAATATCGAAAAAGAAGATGGCACTTAAGAGGTAGCTGTTTTTTTAAAGCATATTAAAATTTAATGTTAATATCTTATGGTAAGGGCTGGTAGATCAACGGTACGAAAGCGCTATAGATCGCTTGCATGGCATGCAAGAAGTTGTGCGTTCAAATCGCGCCCAGTCCATTTTTAAAGTTTTGTTCCTTGGTTTTGGTATGAAGCATGAAGATAAACTTAGTCTCGAAGAGGCGACATTCAGGGGCATGCCTGTTTCATTTGATGAAGCGCTGTCAGATGTACCTGATTTTGCAAAATTCTTAAGAGAAAAATATGCCGACAGGATTACAGTCGGTAAATATCACAGAAGCGGCGCTTTCTGCTGCGGTGACGTTGAAACGACATTCCCGTTGCTGCTCGGTGCTGAACAGATTGGCATATATACCCGCATCTCGACTATTGACGGTCTTCAGGCAGAGTATAAAGGGAGAATCCCAGGAGTTTACGACGAAGAGATAGCATTGAAGGCGGACGATGACTTTGGAAGAATGGATAAATATACTGACATACCATTTAACACATCTCATTATATAAGAAAAATGGAAATTTTAAAAGATATAAAGCAAATTAATTAGAATAGTGGTTATATGGCAAAAAAGAAGAAACACAAGCCGAAGCTTGACGTGCTTGTCGTGGCTAAGCAGAACAAAATCGGGCTGAAGATGGCCAAACGACTGGAGAAGATACTAGAGGATGAAATTGGCGAGATTCGTTTTGACCCATCAACTGCCGGAAAATTAAAGAAATTTGGAAGAAAGGGCACGGCAATAGACAAGTTTGATGGAGACTTGATAATCACGTTGGGCGGCGATGGTACGCTGCTCTTCACCGCGACTCATGCAAAAGTTCCCATACTTCCTGTGCGAATCGAAGGCTACGGCTTTCTATGCACTGCCGAGTTCCGTGACATAGTGAAAAATATTGACAGGATAAAGAAAAAGGACTACACTATTATAAAAAGGATGCGTTTGAAATGCACAAAAATAAGGAAGGGCAAGATAGAGAAATACATCGAGAGGATACTTCACAGTTCCTATCCGTTGTCGATAAACGAGATTGTTTTCGCAAGAAAGCGTCCTTCGAAAATACTTGAGATAGAGTTCAAGATTGACAACACGTCGTTCAGCGTTTCTGGCGACGGGTTGATGATATACACGCCATCCGGTTCTACAGCGTATAGCGCATCTTCTGGAGGATCGCTGATAGACCAGCAGCTGGATGTCATCGGCATCGTTCCGCTGTATCCGTTCTTCTCGAAGCTGAAGCCGATGATAATTCCTGTTGACAAAAAGGTTGAGGTCAAGGTCAAGGGCGGCGACTGCGCCCTTATAATAGACGGCCATGGCGGCGAATACGTCAGGAACGGCGCAGAGTTCCTGATTGAGAAGGGCGAGCCCGTCCGAATAATAACATTATCCGAGTTCAGCTTTTACGAGAAATTCAAGGAAAAGTTTTTAAGTTAACCTGGTTCTATATAGATGAGGCAATTGACGCACGGAGTGCGTCATTCAGCGTGTGGGCGCGTAGCTCAGCCTGGTACAAACTTCTTTAAGAAAGAAGTTTGATCAAGAAAAACTGAAGAAGAATGCAGGAATGGAGCACCTGACTGATAATCAGGCGGTCGCCAGTTCAAAAAAGCCTTTTCTTTAAAAAAGAAAAGCCTTGGGAAAAGAAAGACTAAAAAATAAGGAAAGGCTTGGAACTTCTGGCCGCGCCCACTTTTTAATAATTAAGAATTCAATATCGTTTTCTCTGCTTGCTGACGAAGATGTAGTGCTTTTCCTCGTCCTTCAATTCATCAAGAATTCTTCTGACTATTATCTTCACAGGGTCGGGAAATAGTCGCACCCTCTTTGACAAGTCCTGGAACGATTCAAAAGGTTTTTTTCTTTTTTCGTCCAGTATATCCGTCAGATGTTTTTTGCCAACGCCTGGCAGTAACTGAAATTGATGCATTCTCGGCGTGATTATGGTCCCGCTGTTGAAGAAATCAACGAATCTTTTCTCATTCGCCTTGACTATCTTTTCTACGACTTCGGCAAGAATGCTCATCGCAGCGTTTGTGAGGTTTTTGTAATCAAGCTGGCCCCTGATGAACTTCACATTGTCTCGTTTGCCGTCTCCGATGTAAACTTCCTCCTCGGCATTGAGCGAGACGTTCTCTCTTGGTACCACTTCGAGCAGCGTGAAGAAATTAGTGCCTATTATTTGCGCTATTGGCTCTGCGTGTCTCCTGTCAGCGTAGCCGCTTGGAAGGAAGTCTAGAACTATAGCATTTTCCTCTTTCATGGCCAACACCCGCATTTACATATACTTCTTTACTATGTCTATTATCTGCTTGATTTCTTCCTTCTTCAAATTCGTTCGTTCCTTGCTGAAAAGCATGTTCACTTCATCTTCAGTATCAGGCATCATGTTCAAAATCAATGATATATACCTTGATTTGAGTATCGCGATGCCGTTCAATTCCTCAATCATGGACTTGAGCTTTGCCTGAGGTAATTTTGACACTTTTTCCAGGTATTCAAGGCATATCTTCTGCTCATAAACCAATTCCTTCTCGTCTTTCCTTTTTTCCATTATATTCTTTGCATCGTGTATGCTAACTTCTTCTTCGTTCATTATTTCCATTCTATCGCCTCAGATGTTCTGGCTTAAGATATAATCTTTTCAGAGCCTTTTTATCCCTTACTTCGATTATGTATGTGTTCCCTTTCCTGTCAACGATTTTTCCCATCAAGCCCTGGAACTTAGGGTGCGGCATCTTGTGGGACGAGAAATCAACATGAATCGTTTCACCGGTTTTGTATTCTTCCATGACATCGGCAATGCTCGCTTTCTTGCCGCTGAGCTTATGTCTCGAGCCCTTCATCTTTCCATACGATTTTCTTACCATAACAATCACAAATCATACATACATGATTATATTTAAATTCATAGCTTTGTTTAAAAAATGATGGACATCTGTATGATGTCCATCGATGGATAGGCTATCACGCCTACGTGATAGCCTAGTTTTTAAACAAAGCTTAAATTCGTTGAAAGTGATGTTCAGTTATGATAAAGGCAGTTCTCTTTGATTTGGACCAAACGCTCATAGACTTCATAGGGATGAAAAAAATCGCCTCTAAAAAGGCTGCTTTTTCCATGGTCAAGGCCGGCCTGAAGATGGACCGCGGCGATGCAGGCGAAATGCTTTTTGATTTCTACATCAAAGAAGGCATAGAATCGAATACCGCTTTCACGAGATTCCTTAAAAAGCACGGAAGCATGGACCACAAAATTCTTGCCGCAGGCATAAATGCATACACAAAGGCAAAATACGAGAGCATGAGAACTTACCCAAAAGCCAGAATCGTTCTAAGAAGACTAAAGAAAAAAGGGCTGAAGCTTGGCATAATAACCGACGCACCGAAGCTGAAGGCATGGCAGCGACTGCATATGATGGGTATGGAGGATTTTTTTGATATAGTTGTAGCGTTTGACGACACCAGAAAAAAGAAACCGCACGGTTCGCCGTTCAGCGTTGCGGTCACTAAACTAAAAATAGCTCCATGCGAAATATTGTTCGTTGGCGACCAGCCGCAGCGCGACATCAGGGGCGCAAAAAAGGCAGGAATGATTACCGTACTCGCAGGATACGGAATACAGGAAAAATTCAGGAAGCATCTGAAGAGATTTAAGCCGGATTACACGATAAATAGTCTTGAGGAACTAGTAAGGCTGATAAAATGAAATTGTCATTCTACGGAGGCGTAAATGAGATAGGAGGAAACAAATTTCTGCTAGAGGACAAAGAAACGAAAATATTTCTGGATTTTGGAAAAAACTTCATGATAGAGAACCGGTTTTTCGATTTCCCGTTAGTCCAGCCGTTCTACATACCTGACCTGGAAAAGACTGGCGCGATACCGGCTATTTCCAGTCTTTACCGAGATGCGAACGCTCCGTACAGAAAAGCCGGAACAAAGCCGGTCGACGGCATATTGTTAACGCATGCGCACATGGACCACTACGGCTATATACCATTGATTCGCGGCGACGTGCCAATCTTTCTAGGCAAAGCAACAGTCGATATTATTAATATAAGGAGCGAGACATATGCGGCAACGTGGGGAAGCAAAACAGGGCACATAAAGCACGTTGAAACTTTTCACAGTAACGACCTGAAAGAATGCAAGAATATATCATTCAAGCCCGTGCATGTCGACCATTCGATACCCGCGTCGTATGCGTATATAATCTACGGAACGAAGACAGTCGCATACACGGGCGATCTGCGCCTGCACGGATACAAAAAAGAATTGACGAAAGACTTCATCGCTGAACTTGAAAAAAACGAAGTCGATGTATTGCTGTGCGAAGGCACGAACATCGTGTCAGAGCGGGATGATTTGTTCCTGAAAAATTTCGAGCAGGAGTTAATGCGAAGAAAGCAGAACCCGCCCAAGAGAACTTTATTACCGTGCAAATCAGAGGACGAGGTTCTTGAAAAAATGAAGGGCATCGTGAATGACATGCGCGGCCTTGTCATAATAGAGACGAACCCTGCGGACATAGACAGGATAAGGACAATATTCAATGTCGCATCGCTGACGAAAAGAAAGCTTGTCCTCACGCCGAAGCAATCGTACCTTGTCCACGCGCTGGAGGCGATTGGCGACATAAAAGAGCTGCCAAAACTTAATGATTTTTGCCTTTATCTTGACCGCGTGAGAAAGAGGCAGGGCGAGGAGTGGGAAGAAGCTTTCAACGAGTCCTATCGCCAGGATTACCAGCGGACTATGATAGATAAGTGCAAGGACGTTTTGCACGACGAAGAAGGCAGGGAAGAATTGCGCAAGAACGGTGATGAATATATAATCTGCACGGACAATGCGACGAAGCGTTTCCAGGAACTGAAGCCCACGAGCGGAACGTTTCCGTGCAACTACATATTGAGCAAGTCAGAGCCGTTCACAGAGGAGATGATGATTACTTTCGATAAGCTTCTGAACTGGCTGATAATATCCGGAATAACCGAATACCACCAGCTGCACGTTTCAGGTCATGCATCTAAAGATGATTTGAAGAAAATAATCGACGCCGCTAACCCGAAGACGATTATTCCAATCCACACGGAGCACCCAGAGCTCTTCAAGAAATTCGGCAACGTCAGGATACCGACAATGAACGGCATGATGGAGATATAATCTTTAAATTCTTTTCTATGTATGTGTATCGATATGTCGATTAACAGACATATACCGGAAATCGAGCTTGGCTTATTGCAGATGCAGATTCTGTGGCTGCTCAACAAGAAAGGAACGCACGGCTACGAGCTGATGAAGCGATTGAGCGACCTAAAGACTACGAAAATCACGCAGGGAACATTATACCCGACGTTGCAGCGATTGGAGGAACTAAAGTTAATCAAGAGCAGGGAGGACGATCGCAGAAAGGTTTACATCCTCACTGACAAAGGCAAGAAAACGATGAAAGATTCATGTGCTGATTTCTGCAAGACTTTTCATGGCATATTCGAGGATTTCATATGCGGAAAATGTAGGTGATAAAAATGAAAAAGAATAAATGTTGCTGCTGCTGTTGCTGTAAGTGCTAGGTGATTAAATGAAAAAAGGAATCGGCGGACCTGTGGATATACTGCATAGCATAGTGATAATTATAGTAGCGCTGTTCATGATAAAACACGGCATCGACGGCAACGGGTTAGGCCCGATGTTTGTCATATTGTTTGCTTTGTTTCTATTGATACTTGAAGTAGGTGCTATATTCCTATGAGAAGAATCTATCTCGACCATGCGGCAACGACTCCAGTGAGAAAAGAAGTTGTTGAGGCAATGAAACCTTTTTTTGACAAGAAATACGGCAACGCATCCTCGCTTCATCGTTTTGGCCAGGATGCAAAAATTGCTTTGGACGAATCCAGGCACACGATTGCAAAGTTTCTAGGCGCTGGCGATAATGAGGTCATATTCACATCAGGCGGCACTGAATCAGATAATCTAGCTTTGATTGGAACAGCTTTCGCAAATCGCAGCAAAGGAAAGCACATAGTAACATCAAAAATCGAGCACCATGCGGTTCTGCACACGTGCCAGTGGCTGGAAAAGAACGGTTTCGCGGTTACATATCTGCCGGTCGATAGATACGGTTTTGTTGACGCAGGCGACGTAGAGAAGTCGCTAAGGGACGATACGATTCTCGTGTCGATAATGCACGCGAACAACGAAATCGGGACGATAGAGCCAATAGAAGAAATCGGCAGAATCTGCAACGAGCACAACGTCTGCTTCCATACAGACGCTGTGCAGAGCTTCGGCAAGATACCGATAAACATGAAATACATCAATCTGCTATCTGTGTCAGGACATAAGGTTTACGGGCCGAAGGGAATCGGATTGCTTTTTATCAGAAACGGAACAAGAATCGAACCAATACTTCATGGTGGTGGCCACGAAAAAAAGATGCGCTCGGGAACAGAAAATATTCCAGGCATCGTAGGCTTCAGCAAGGCGGTTGAACTCGCTGGCAAAGAAATGAAATTAGAGTCAGGTCGAGAGATAAAACTGAGAGATAAGCTGATAAAGAACGTATTAAAAATTGATAACGCCTACCTGAGTGGCCATCCGAAAAAGCGGTTGCCGAACAATGCAGGGTTCTGGTTCAAATTCATCGAGGGCGAGTCGCTCGTCCTGCAGTTGGATAGTTATGGCATCGCAGCGTCCACAGGCAGCGCGTGCTCATCGAAATCGCTCGAACCTTCACATGTGTTAAAAGCAATCGGATTGAAGCATGAAGAATGCCATGGTTCGTTGCGGATGACGCTTGGCCGGCAAAACACTAGCAAGGATATAGATTATACGCTGGATGTTTTACCAAAAGTCGTTGAAAAGCTGAGGCAGATATCTCCGTTCAAAAAGAGGTGGTAATTATGTATTCAAAAAAAGTCATGAATCTTTTCACGAAACCGCACAATCTCGGAAGAATAGAGAACGCGGACGGCGTCGGAAAAGTAGGCAATATTATATGCGGAGACGTCATGCACCTTTACATAAAAATAAAGAATAATAAAATCGCTGACATAAAATTCGAGACATTCGGCTGCGCGGCAGCGATTGCGACGAGCAGCATGATCACTGATATTGCAAAAGGCAAGACGATAGAAGAGGCAATAAAAATCGGCAGGAAGGACGTTGCTGACAATCTAGGCGGTCTGCCACCGATAAAGATGCACTGCTCGAACTTGGCAGCAGATGCATTGCACGAGGCAATATACGACTACATGTCTAAAAATAAGATAAAAATACCTAAGGAGCTCCAGAAAGAGCATGAAAGGATAAAAAAAGAATTGTATACGACCGAGCACAAGTACATGCGTTAGTCCTTCATCTTTGATAAGTAATCAGCTGCGGCTAAAGCGGCTTTCGCTCCTTCGCCTGCTGCCACGATTATCTGCTTTTCAGGTATGTCAGTCACATCGCCAGCCGCGAATATGCCCGGAACGCTGGTCATGTTCTCCTTGAACATCTCCGTGCATCGCGAAATCATTATCTCGTTCCTCTTGTTCTTTTTCACGATTTTTGCGAATTCGACATTTGGTATTGTTCCAATTTCGATGAAGACGCCAGAAACCGCAATTTTTTCTCGTCTGCCTTTTTTTTCTATTTCTACAGCACTTACGAATTTGTCGCCAATTATCTTGGTTATGTTGGTTTCGTTCAGTATCTTTACTTTGTCATTTTTTTTCGCTTTTTCAATCATAACGTTATCGGCGGTTAATTTTTTCCATCTGTTAAGAAGATAAATCTTGTTCGCGATTTTTGTCAACTGCAGAACTGCGTCCAATGCCGAATTTCCGCTGCCAACGACCGCTACGTTTTTTTCAGTGAATAATGGCGCATCGCACGTTGCGCAGTGGGTTACGCCACGGCCGAGGAATTCTTTTTCGCCTGATATCTCTAATCTTCTAGGCTTTTTTCCCGAAGCGATTACCAGCGTTTTGCATTCGTACTTTCCTTTATCGGTTACTACAGTTATTATTTTGCCCTTTTTCTTTATGTCGACGACTTCATCATTCCTGATTTTTATTTTATAATACTCCAAGTGTTCCTGGAACTTCTTTACAAGTTCTGCGCCTGATACAAGATGATAGCCAAGGTAATTTTCGACATCAGAAGAAAGCAATGCCTGCCCGCCGACATCCTTGGATATAAGCAGAAAATCAATTTTTTTTCTTGCAAGGTAGATTGATGCGGTTAATCCTGCCGGTCCTGCTCCTATTATTATCGCATCATGCATACTAACCACAAGTTCCGCAGCCGTCAGTACAGTTGCAACTTCCATACGTAGTTGTTGCGTTGCAATCAGCACACGTGCACACCTGCTCAACGCCAAATATACAACCTTCGGGGTCCGAAGGGTCGCAAGAGCCATGCACAACGATGTTATATACCCCGTTTGCTGCAAAAACCAGGCTCAGGATTAATGTAATCATGAAAAACCAAGAGATTGGCTCAAAATATTTGTACGTGAATTTTGCTAATTTCTGGCTCCTCATCATAAGCTTGCTGATTATCTTTGATTTCATCTTTTGGTCGAATTGCGTGTCACACTTCCTGAGCGTCATTCTTCTAAAAATGCATCGCGACGCTTCCTTGAAATAATTCCTATATTTTACAGAGAACAACCCTAGGAATCCGAATACTATCATGGCAACTACGCATATCATGTGAATCACTTCAGTTTAATAATTTTACTTATGGTATCATTAAATACCTTACACTCCTCTTCTGTATTGTATAAATACAGAGAGACGCGGGCAGAACCGTCTATCTTATGTGCGTTGAACCAGGAATGAACGCAGTGCTGTCCGGAACGAATCATTATGTTTGCAAGCTCGTCAAGCATCAATGCGATTTCATGGTATCCGATGCCGTTTATATTGAATGATGTTATGCCGCTTCGCATTTCGACTGATGGCCCGATTATATCTGCTATTCCGAACAAGGAATCGGTAATAATCGTATTCAGTCTTTGCTCGTGCTTCTCAACGTTGTCAAGACCTATCTTATCAAGGTAATTCAGGGCTTCGGCCAGACCTATTGCTCCAGCATAATTCTGCAACCCGGCTTCGAATTTTTCAGGCGGCTCCAAAAGCTTGTGCGTTTCATAAGTCGAGCTGGATACGGTGTCGCCGCCGAGCATGAAAGTGCCAAGCGTTTCAAGCAATTCATGTTTGCCGTACAAACAGCCGATGCCAGAAGGCCCAAGCGCCTTGTGTCCGGAAAAAGCAAGAAAATCGCAATCCATCTTCTTTACATTCATCTTCTTGTGCGGCACGCTCTGTGCGCCATCCAGCATCACCAATGCGCCAAAGTCGTGTGCAATTTTTATTATATCCTCCGCTGGTATCGTATAGCCATCAAGATTGGACGTATGGACCATTGAAACTAGTTTTACGTTTTTGTTCATCTTACTCTCGAATTCTTCCATGTTAAACGTGTTGTCGCGATTAGAGAAGACTATCTCATGCCTTATCCCACGATTGGTGAGGACTTGCCATGGCAGCAGGTTTGAGTTGTGCTCCTTGTCTGTTGTCAGGACGATATCGCCGTTATGCAGGTTTAGCGAATTCGCGACAAGGTTTATGCCCTCAGTCGTGTTCCTTGTGAATACAATCTCATTTGTTTTTGCGTTCAAGAATTTGGCTATGTTTTCCCGGGATTTCTCATATTTTTCTGTGACCAATGCGCCCAATCGATAGCTGCTGCGGGTGCATACCGGAAAGTTTTCATAGTATTCGTTCATCGCGTTTATTACCTGCTTTGGCCGCAGCGTCACGCAGGCGTTGTCAAAGTATATCAGCGGCTTTCCGTTCCTAACCTGCTGGAGCAGTGGAAAATCCTTTCTTATGTTATCTACGTTCATAACGGTCAATTAAAAATACCTTTGACCTAAAAGTTTTAAAATGCCTAGGTATTTCCCATAGGATAAATTATCTCTTCTTCCTGAGCTTTTGCTTGCACGCGAAGCATATCCATTTCTCGTCAATCCTGTCAACTAGGCGCGTTCTGCTGCATACAGAACATTTCTTTATGGACAGTTTCATCATGTTTTCTACCTTTTTCTTATCTGGTACGTTCCGCCCTTAAGCGCGGTTTTTGCCTGCCTGATGCCGGACATGACGTACCCGAACATGCGGCTTCGTTCGAACCTTGATATCCTTTGCTCTTCCAGCATGACCAGCGTTGGTTCGATGTTGTCAAGCATCCTTAATGCCGAACCCCTTTTTTCCGCATTTCTTTCCCTGTCGGCCTTCTCCCTTACCTTATCGTATCTTTTTCTGAGAAGATAAATCTTTCTTCTGTAGCTGAGCATGAATGATATAAATCCTGCAATCCTTCTGAAGACCATAATAATTTTTATCCTTGCAAATATAAATATGATTAAGGGTTGTAAATGAACCGCATTGGCGTTGATGAATCAGGTAAAGGCGATTATTTCGGTTATCTTGTTGTCGCAGGCGTCTTCGTTGACGAAAAAAACGAATCAAAGCTAAAAGGATTGGGCGTAAAGGATTCGAAGATGATAGGCGATGGCAGAATTATGGTTCTTGACAGGGAGATAAGAAAAATAGCCAAACACGAGATACTCAAGATATCTCCGGAAAAATACAATCAGTTGTACGGCAGGTTCGAATCGTTAAACACTTTGCTGGCTTGGGGCCATGCCAGGGTGATAGAGAACCTTCTCGCCGATGTTAAATGCGATCTAGTAATAAGCGACAAGTTTGCGGACGAAAAGATACTCAATAACTCATTGTTTGAAAATGGGAGAAAGATAAAACTAATACAGAAGATACACGGAGAGAGCGATATTTCAGTCGCCGCTGCCTCTATTCTTGCAAGGGCTGAATTTCTGAGAACGCTGAAACGACTCAGCAGAGAGATTGGCTATAATCTGCCGAAGGGCGCAATCGTGGATAGCGCTGCAACGGAGATTGTAAAAAAATACGGCGAGAATATGTTATTTAGAGTAGCAAAGGTCCATTTCAAGATAACCAAAAGGGTTCTGAAAAATCTGAAGTGATTATCTCTTCATCTTCGGAACGTCCAAAAGCTCAGACGCGTCTAATAGTGCTATTCCTGCATTCTCTCCGATTATCTCCACTTTCACGATTTTCTGCGGATTCTTTAAGTCGACCTTTGGCTTTGTTATGTTTTCAGTCAGTTTCATGATCAAGTCAGTCGTGCTTCCTTGATACTGCCTTTTGTTCAGGTCCATCTTCCAGCTTTCATCTGCGCCTATTTTTGCGTCAAACTTCTTCATCTCATTCGAAAGCGACGCTAAATCAGACGAGCACCACTTGTCTATCGGTGTCCACTTGAACGTGAGCTCGAATCTAGACGAATCGTCGTTGAACACTCCTATCAATTCCTTTACAGCCTTCTTGGCGTCCTTTACCTTCAGGAGCAGAAGCCCTTCGACATCGCTGTCAATGAACGTTGCCTTTTCTCCAGCATCTTTCAGAAGCGCTGTCACCTCGTCCTTGGCCTTTCCGCTGTGTGAAGGGTCGCATGTTATCAAAAGGTTTGCATCCATCGTCCTCACCAAAATTATTACAGTGACAATCTTTAAATGGCTAAGCTATCCCAAGGAGCTTTGCACAGAAAGTGTTCGCGCACGATGCATCAAAGTTGAAATCACTTCGCAGTGGTTCTACTGTTTTAAATACAACTTCTTATAAAATCTGCTAATGCTTAAGGATGTCGCAAAATCCATACTCGTGAAGGGAAAGTACGAGAAGAAGGACTACGGTCTTGGCAAGAATCTGAGCAACCTGACCAATAGCGGCGTGCTAGATTCTTCCTCGTACAGCATCGCGAACTCCTACATCACGCCTTACGCCCTGGCGCTGGGCGCGACGAACGCTGAGATAGGTTTTCTGAATGCGTTGAAGGGCATGGCCCAAGCGGTCGGGCAGTTGCCGGGCGCAAGGATGACCGACATGTTCAGCAGGAAGTTCGTCTTTATTTTTGCGATGATAGTTTCAAGGTTGTTCTGGATTCCTATAATAATATTGCCTTTTCTGCACCTGTCAAATACGGTTTTTTTGCTCATCGTTCTGTTCACAATAGCGACATTTGTTCTCAATTTCAACTCGCCTGCATGGGCAAGCCTTGCTGGCGACATCGTACCGGAAAGCATTCGTGGACGATATTTCGGCAAAAGGAATTTCATCACAGGCCTGTCGGGATTGATAGCAACGATGGCAGCGGGCGTTCTGGTGTATTACGGATTTCCGCTCATTTTCATCATATCCGTCGTACTAGGCTTGGCTTCGCTTATCTTGTTTGCGAGGATTGCAGAGCCGAAGACCAGGCAGGCGTTCCATTATAAATACAGTTTTTCGTTTGACATGAAGGCAATAAAGAATGGCATACTCATAAACAAAGAATTAACGATGTTCACTATTTTTCTCGCATTCATGAACTTTGCTGTCAACGTGGCTTCGCCGTTCTTTGCAGTCTATCAGCTGAGAGACATGAATGTCGGTTACCTGTGGTTCGGAGCGCTACTTTCATTCGGTGCGCTGACAACAATAATATTCCAGCCGTACTGGGGACGTTTGAGCGACCGCTTTGGCAACAAGAAGATAGTTGCAGCCAACGGCATTCTGGTGTGCTTCGTTCCGTTCCTTTACCTGTTCGTTTCATCGCCGTGGCACATTCTTGGTGTAGAAGTGTTCTCCAGTTTTGCCTGGTCCGGGTTTGACATGGCGACATTCAATTTCATGCTCGCGCTTACGCCGCAGGGTAAGCGTTCGCAGTATATAGCCAACCACAGGTTTTTCATCGGCATTGGCGCAATAGCAGGCGCACTTCTCGGTGGAATAGCAGCCGAATCGCTGAAGAACTCAAGCTTCCTTTTCTGGCACGGCTTGCAGCTGATATTCCTGTTATCGTTCGTATTGCGCGTTGCTTCGCTTGCGTTCATAACAAAGATGCCAGGCGTCGAGAAAAAGCCGGTCGAATACTTTTTATACCGTTCAATCGCCATCGAACCCGTGAGGAGCATAACGCACACCGTCTACACATTCCGCTTTGAGAATGTAGAGAAAATCATAATCAACTTTTTCAACAGAATTTACTATAAAATAAAGATGCTTAGTGCTTAATGGTTTTTTTCTTCTTGCGTATAGCAAGCTTGTCCTTGCATATGTTGCACATATTTCCGAGATTAGCTCGTTCGATGTTTGAGCCGCACATTATGCATTTGTTTCTCGTCAATCGTCCCTCAACCAGCGCCATGCAATCACTATTTAAGCCTTCTTTAGTTTTTCTTATGTTTGAAAACTTTTTAAGTTTAGTATCATTAATAGATAACATGAAATTCCCATTTTTCGGCAAGAAGAAAGAAGTCGAAGGAACAGTAGAGGAATACACAGAGCTTCCGCTCGAGGGAGAGGAATTGGAGAAGCTTAAGATAATCATAGACAAGGTCGACGATTACATGAGCATCGACAGGATAATAAGAAACGTCCGCGAGGGAAACATAGTGATTGCAAGGATAAAGCAGCTGAAAGAGGAGAATGCCGAAGAGCTGAAGCATGCCATATCCAAGATAAAGACAGCGACTGTGAATTTTGATGGCGATATCGCCGGTGCAGGCGACGAGTGGCTGATTGTCACTCCGAGAAACGTGAGGATTGCAAGGTAGCCGTTTTCTGAATTAGTTATTTGCTGATAATCGAAAGAATCGAACAAATATAAAAACGAGGTGAAAAAATGAGCGGAGGAATAAATGGAGAATTAAAAGGGTTCTATTTTGGAGGAATCGACCCGACAATGAGAAAGGAGATTGAGGATATTTTAAATATGGTCAGAAAAGTTGATGGAATCGTAACAGTAGATCCGGTGACAGGGCCATATGATTTTATTGCAACAGGAAAAGCATACGGTATCGACGGTGTCAATGCTTTAAAAACTTCAATACAATGTGTAAAAGGAGTAACAAACTGCCTGCAATGTTATAGCATATCAGCAAAACAGTAATGTTTGATTTTGCTGGCAGAAATCCAAACCTTTAAAAAGATTTTAAAGTATGAAAATGATGAGAGATTATTCTCTTAGAAGGTGTTAAAAATGGCAGAAAAGAAACCACATCTTAACTTAGTAACAATAGGCCACGTAGACCATGGAAAGTCTACCCTAGTAGGAAGACTGCTCTACGACACAGGAGCAATCAGAGACGATGCACTGAGAAAACTAAAGGACTTGGCAAAGGAGCTGAAAAAGGAAACGTTCGAGTTCGCTTTTGTCATGGACAGACTGAAGGAAGAGAGAGAACGTGGTGTAACGATAGATATAATGCACCAGAGGTTCGACACGCAGAAATTCTATTTCACCATTATTGACTGCCCAGGCCACAGAGATTTTGTCAAAAACATGATCACTGGTACAAGCCAGGCAGACGGAGCAATTCTGGTTGTTTCTGCGAAAGAAGGCGTTCAGGACCAGACAAAAGAGCACGCATACCTTGCAAAGGTTCTTGGAGTCAATCAGATGATTGTAGCGATAAACAAGATGGATGCAGTGAATTACGACGAGAAGAAATACACAGAGACAAAGGAAAATGCAGAGAAGCTGCTGAAGGGTGTCGGGTTCAAGGTAGAAGAGATACCTTTCATTGCGTTGTCAGGTTACATTGGCGACAACATAGTCAAGAAATCCGACAAGATGCAATGGTATAAAGGTCCGACACTTGTGGAGGCATTGGATGGCTTCAAGGTTCCGGAACACCCGGTCGACAAGCCGTTGAGATTGCCTGTCCAGGATGTGTATTCTATTACAGGCGTCGGTACTGTACCGGTCGGAAGAGTGGAAACAGGCATCTTGAGAATAAACGACAAGATTGTTTTCATGCCTTCCAACGCAGTAGGCGAGGTCAAGTCAATAGAGATGCATCATGAACAGTATCAGGAGGCAAAGCCCGGTGACAACATCGGGTTCAACGTCCGTGGTGTCGAGAAGAAGTCAATCAAGAGGGGCGACATAGTTTGTCATGCGGACAAGCCGGCAAAACCGGTTAAAGAGTTCACAGCACAGATAATCGTGCTGAACCACCCGAGCGTCATAAGCAAGGGTTATACGCCAGTTTTCCATGTCCACACTGCACAAATTGCCTGCACGGTCATAGAGATTGTGAAGAAAATCGACCCAAAGACAGGTGCTGTTTCGCAGGAACATCCTGATTTCATAAAAACAGGAGACGCAGCCATCATAAAAGTTAAACCAACAAAGCCTCTGATAATAGAGAAGCAGTCAGAAATACCAGAGATGGCAAGATTTGCTATTAGGGACATGGGCCAGACAGTGGCAGCAGGAATATGCATAGATACGGTTCCTGAATAAATTTTTTGTTCTTGTTTTTGTTTTTCTATTAATTTCAAAACATCTTAGCTAAAGCTATAATGTTGTTTTGAATTGAGATGTCTGGACATACAGAAATCTCATTTTTAATATTTAGCCATTGCAATAATTTTATGGAAATCGAGGTAAAGGAAATCTTTCTGGACGAGTGGGTAAAGCTGCACACGTTCATCAGCAGGAACTATGACAGGAAGGCGAAAAAGCACCTAGTTTTTGTGACAGGCGTGAGCTTTGCCGGCCTTACAGATGTATACAAAGGCAAGCGTGGAGACGTACACCAGGTCTATCGTGGCGTCACGCTGTACGTAAGGGACGGCATACCGAAAAAGAAGCGAGACGAATTGAAATCGATAATCGGAGATTTCTGAGCTTTGTTTAAAAACTAGGCTATCATCCTGCTATTAGCGATGATAGCCTATCCATCGATGGACATCATACAGATGTCCATCACTTTTTAAACAAAGCTAGATTTCTGAAAACGTTTTAATACTTAATCATTAATTTAATAGGAATAGTGTTTGAGTGGTATTTATGCAAATCGCAAGAATAAAACTGGCGGGCAAGGACCCGAGGCAGCTGGATGATTTATGCAGTGAAATCAAGGACATGTCCGAGAAATTGGGCGTTGCAGTGAATGGTCCGATACCGCTGCCGACAAAGAAGTTGAAGATACCTGTGATGAAGACGCCTTGCGGGGACGGCATGCACCGCGGCGGAGGCGGCGGTGGCTGGGAAAGATGGGAGATGCGCATTCACAAACGAATTCTGGACGTCGGCGCTAACGAGCGCGTTTTAAGGCAGATTACACGAATCCGCATTCCGCGGGACGTCAACATCGAGATTGAGTTAAGAGATTAAAAATAGCAAGATATTCGGTTTTGTTGTTACTATAGTTTATTTTACAAGCTTGAGTTCCTTCAATTTTTCCGATATCTTATTTACCATTATTTCTGGCGGTATATCAATCTGAGTGCATTCGATGTCAACAACAAGGCCTTTTTTCTTGTAGAAATCTATCAACGGAGACGTGTTTTTATAATATTCTTCCAACCTTTTCTTAACTCCTTCATGCGTTTCATCGTCTCTTTGAATCAATTCACCGCCGCACTTGTCGCAAATTCCGGCTTTTTTCGGCTTCAGGGTCTTTGTGTTGTAGATGGTTTTGCATTTGCTGCAAGTAATTCTGGTAGACAATCTTTCCAGTAAAATCCATTCCGGAACTTTCAGATTTATCACAGCATCCAAACCGGATATATTTTCCAGCGCTTCTGCCTGGGCTAATGTTCTTGGAAAGCCGTCAAAAATAAAACCTTTTTTACAATCAGGTTTTTTCAGCCTAATCTTGATTAATTTCATGATAATTTCGTCTGATACAAGAATCCCTGCGTTTATTGTTGATTCAACTTTTTCTCCAATCTCAGTCTTTTTTGCTATTTCTTCCCTCAGTATATCTCCGGTAGATATATGGGCAATGTTTAGCTTTGGAGCAAGCCTGGAAGCATAGGTTCCTTTTCCAGAGCCCTGTGGTCCTATTATAATTAGGTTCATCTTATCACTTTCTTCTACCTTGATTCCTTTAATTTAAATTCTTAACGAAAGTTTACAGCACTGTTTTTATACCTTTGTTATTATATTATATTTATGAAATTGAAGGGCGAGGTTGTTTCTGGCGTTCACCGCGGCAAGCCGCTGATAAGGATATACCATCTCCGCTTGACAGGAATACTCGGTTTTGAGCCGTTCAAGGGAACGCTGGACATAAAGATGGAAAAGCCGATAGACATCAGACCATATTCAACGAAGGCAATAGAACAGGTGCTTCTAGACGGTACAAAAAAAGTGGATGCCTATCTCGCGCCAGTTATACTGTCGTTCAAAGGACAGAGCCACATCTGTTGGGCGATGCGGCACGAAACAATCTACAGCAGCGATACAATCGAAATCGTGTCAAAAGATAAATTAAAGGAGAAAATGTCTCTGAAAGACGGAGACGAAGTCGAGATAACCTTCACCGAGGAGAAGAAGAAAGAAAAGAGTATCCCCGGCATGGAGATAATGAAAAGGCTCTATGGCCGCGAGACGCATCTAATGAAGTCTTGATTGCTATGGAATTAATGACAACAAATTTTTTTGGAGACAGGAATCTTGGTTTATACGGCTTTGCGACTGACGAATACTGCTTTCTCGGCTTCAAATCAAAGCTCACTAAAAAGATATCCAAAATCCTTCGCGTGAAGGTTTTCAGCTCAACGATACTTGATACGTACTTAGCAGGAATATTCGTTACCGGCAACTCACGCGGTATCGTTCTTCCAAAGATTCTTGAAGAATATGAGCTCAAGGCGATAGACGTCGATGTAGTCAAGTTAGAGAGCAGATACACCGCGTTAGGCAATTTAATCCTGATGAACGACAGCGGGATAATATTATCTCCGCTGCTGAGGAACAAGAAACCACAGATAGAGAATTTTTTCAAGATTCCGTGCAGAATAACGACCATTGCTGGGATGAACATGGTCGGCAGCCTTGCGATTGCGACAAATAAAGGATGCCTGACTGCTCCAAAGATAACAGAAACCGAGAAAAAAATTCTTGAAGAGACGCTACGAGTTCCGATAGATATAGGAACGGTGAGCTTTGGCACCCAGTTCGTTAAGTCAGGGATAATCGCAAATTCAAACGGTTTTCTGGCATCTGACACATCGTCCGGGCCCGAACTGGGACGGATAAACGAGGCATTGGGTTTTTTGTGATTTTCAAAACATATCATAGACTTATCTATGATGTCTTTGAAAAGTCATGTTAGATGACATTTTCAAAACATCTCATTCTTTAATATCTTTCTAATAAAATGTATTGTGTGATTGTCTATGGAAAAAGAGCTCCAGAGAAAATATCTTCAGTTGCAGCTATTCAAGCAGCAATTGAACGCTATGGCTGAGGAAAAGGCGATGATAGATGAGCGTATGTCAGAGCTCTTTATTACGATAGACGCGATAAGCAAGCTTGGAAAGATAAAACAGGGAGAGGAGATTTGGTCTTCGCTCGGTTCCGGAGCGTTCGTAAGAAGCGGTATAAAGGATACTGAAAATGTTTTGGTCAGCATAGGCGCGGGCGTTGTTGTCAGCGAAACAAAGGAAAAAACAATGGAAATACTAAAAAGCCGCGTAGATGAGCTCATGAAAATAGACAGCGATATGGTCGCGGAGATAAACAAACTCTCAAAAGAAGTTTATGAACTTGAGTCAGAGATACAACAGCTTGCTGAAAAAAAGTAGAAGATTATTATGTTTGATTCTCTAAAGAAACGGCTAAAAGAAGTTTTCAAAAAGGCGACTGCGATTGTTGAAAAGCCGGAAGAGATTAGAGAAGAAAAAAAGGAGATAAAGGAAGAGGCAATCGAGGAAAAAGTTGAAAAATACAAAGAGATTGAAGAGAAGGAAGAGCGTGTAAAAGAATTCGAGGAAGTTGAAGGGAAAGAAGAAATCACCGCAACTGAAGAAAAAGATGATGACCTTATAGCGGAAGTTGAGAAGGAGGTCGTGAAAGAGGAACTGCCAGAAGAGTTTGCGGCAAAGGAGAAAGAAATCGAAGAAGAGATACCCAAGATAAAGAAGGAATTGGCTGAGCTGGAAGATGATGTAGGAATAGAGAAAGAAAAAAATATAGAAATAGTTGAGGCAGAATTGGCGGTTCTGAAGCCAAAGTTGGAATTCGAGAAAGAACTAAAAGAGGAGCCGATTGGCAAGAAAGAACGGGAAGAAGAGATTAAAGTTGAGATTCGCGAAGAAAAGAAAGAGAAAAAAGGCTTGTTCTCCCGTCTGCTTCCGGGCATTGTCAAGAAAGTCACTGAAAAAAAGCTTTCGGTCGGCGATGTTGATACGATATTGAACGAACTAAAAACTGCGTTGCTTGAAAATGACGTTGCATTTGCCGTAGCCGAGAAGATATGCAACGACGTGAAAAGCGATTTAGTCGATAAATCCGTGAAGCGCGGCAGCGTTGAGGAGATAATTAAAGCGTCGCTTCATAGCGCAATGCTCGATGTCATGAGTCAGGAAAAAATAGATTTGGAGAAGATGATTGAAAAAAAGCAGCCGTTCACTATAATATTTCTCGGCTTTAATGGAACTGGAAAGACGACAACGATGGCAAAGCTTGCGCACAAGTTCAAGAAACACAAGCCGGTAATCGCCGCTGCTGACACGTTCCGTGCAGCGAGCATCGAGCAACTGGAGGAGCATGCATCACGGCTAAAAGTCGATTTAGTCAAACATAAGTATGGTTCTGATTCCGCAGCCGTGATATTCGACGCAAAGAAGCACGCGGAAGCGGTCGGAGCAGGAATCGTTCTTGCCGATACAGCCGGAAGAAGCCATGCCAACGCAAACCTGATGGACGAGCTAAAGAAGATATGCAAAGTCAACAACCCCGATATGAAGATTCTGGTCCTTGATTCGCTGACTGGCAACGATATCTACGAGCAGTCGCGTTTATTCAACGACGCTGTAGGCGTTGATGGAATAATACTCACGAAAGCCGACGTATACGAAAAAGGCGGAGCGGCGCTATCAGCTTCTTATACAATAAAGAAGCCGATTCTCTATCTTGGCGTCGGCCAGAACTATGACGACCTGAAAGAGTTCAATCCACAGGATATCGCGGATAAGCTGCTGAAATAAATCACAGCAAGAAGAACGATAAACCTATCAATATAAAAATTATTCCCGCAACTTTTGAGATTAATTTCTTGTCGATCCTTTCGGAAATAATTTTTCCAAGATAGATTGCCAATGCTGAAAGAATCGCTAGTGCAACGATTGCGCCAATGAGCACTGATAATGCATCGTACTGAGTCGCCAATAAACCGGAAGCGATTTGAGTTTTGTCACCCATCTCAGCGATAAATATGAGCATAAACCCCGACAGAAACGAGTTTTTTGAATACAGTTTTCCCTCGTCTTTTTCCCTCTTGTCGAGGAGTATCATCAAGCCGAAGGCTATGAACAATGCGCCTGAGACCGTTCTGATTATCTGCATTGGCATAATTTCCGCAAACCATGATCCGGCTAAAATTGCTATGCCGTCAACTATAACGTATGCGATTATTATTCCAAGCAGAAGTTGCAGATGCTTCTTTGTTTTTGATGAAATAAGAAGTATCGCCAGCTGCGTCTTGTCGCCTAATTCTGCTAGCGCTATTGCAATAAAAGAAAGAAATACCTCCGTTATCATTGCCGATCAGGACTACTTCAACAATTCACGAAGTTCGTTGCCCTTTTCAATCGCAAGGGCAATCATTTCGTCTATCTCTTCCAGCGTTAATCCCGTTGAGCCGCCCTTCTGCATCGAGCACATATAAACGCCGTCTTTCTTTTCGACTGTTCCCACTGTCAGGCGCGAATCCAATGCCTCGAATTCTACAAGACAAGGATCGACTAAAAGCTTGCCGTCTATCTTTGCAACTGTTGTTGACACTGGTATGCCTTCTATCGGCAGCGGTTTTGTTTTCTTCTCATAATTTATTTTAAACTCCTCGCCGATTTCAGGTATTCTCGCATTCATCAACGCGGCTATTGCGGCTAGCCCTGATGCATCAATAAGGTTGCCATCATCGTCAAGGATGTCTATGTCAACAAAAACCATCCATACGTGCTCCTTGTCGATTGCAAGTTTCTTGAAGTCTATGCATTTTGATTCGCGTATTGCGCGGTCAACTACTCGCGCTAATTCAATCGCTGCTGCGCCTGGCGGACCGGACTCAAATTCCGGTGACGCTAGTGGCACAAATTCTGCACCGACGGACATAACTCCCTCGTCAGGCGTATCAGAATACGGTTCGCCTATGTCCATCTTTATTCCGGCGATAACTTTTGTGTTGCCTATCTCAACTCTTGCCGAGCCTTCGGCTGACGATATTACGCCTTTCTCTATCTTTATTTTCCTGTATAAATCGAACTTACGGTTATCAATCCTTACGCCCTTTTCGGCCATCTCTCTTATAAGGTCAGAATCTATTGTTATCATTTTTATCACTCCTCCATTTCCTCAATCATATATTTCTTCTTCAAAGCATCCTTCTGCTTTTCATATACCTCTTCAGCGCCCTTCACTGCGAGCGCGATTATCTTTTTCACATTCTCGCTTTTCGCCAAGCCGTCCATCTGCAGAAGCGTTATCTGCCTCTTTCTCGGATAGTAAGCGATTGGCAGGTCCAAGTCGCCGGTCGTATCCTCTTTGCCAGCTATGTCAAGGACGATGTTGCCTTCGACGATTCCTGCAGAGCAGCTGGCAATTAAATCTTTCATCGGTATTCCTGCGTCCGCTAAAGCAAGAGCCGCTGCGTTTATTCCTGTGCATCGCGTTGATGCATCTGCTTGCAATACTTCAATATGCACGTCAATCGCAGTTTTTGGGAATTCGTCAAGAAGTATGACTGATTCCAATGACTGCCTTGTCACATACGATATCTCAATGCTTCTACGGTTGACGCCTGGACGGTTGCGTGTTTCCGTGGAAAACGGCGCCATGTTGTATTTTGTCCTGAGTATCGCCCGTTCCGCTTTTTCCTCATGTTTTGGAAAGACCTTTCTTGGCCCGTATACGCCTGCTATTGCAGTAGTATTGCCAATTCTGAATAACGCAGAGCCGTCTGCCTTTTTCAAGACGCCGACTTTAGCTTCTATCGGCCTTAATTCATCCAACTTGCGTCCGTCGATTCTTATCCCGTTCTTTATCAATTGTTTTTTTATCATACAATCACTTCCCTCCCATTTTTTCCTCCAGCACTGATTTGATGTGTTCTGTCAGGCCGGATATGTGCGATTTTTCCTCTATTATCAATACTGCTTCGGCAGCGATGCCCTCGTTGTCGCCTTTGACCCACACCAAGCCGTTCTGGCCCACGACTATCTGGGTGCCGGTCAAATCTTTTATCATCTCCACCATGCTTCCACCTTTTCCTATTATTCTCGGTACTTTTGCCGGCGTAACCCTTATCAGGCGACCGCCCTTGAGCTTTCTGCATTTCCTGTTCCTCATGGATAACTGCACGTTTTTTGTTTTAGTTACCGTAGATATCTCTGCAAATATCAGGTCCTCGTAATCGAAATATTTCGTAAGCTCGACTTTCGTCATGTCTATGAACTCATCAGTCGCTTCGCTCAGCGGCAACACAGCCTGATATGGCGAGTTTATGTCGACAATCCATTTCGAGAATATGACATCTTCTATGCGGCCGATAACTCCGTCGCCGCGCTTAGGATTGTATATCCCGCTCAAAGGTATTACAAAATGTAACCCTTCCTTTTCTTCAGCAAGGCCGACTACCTTTGAGATTATCTTTCCGTCCTCCTCGAACGTGCCATGACCGGAGTGACCTTCGCCTAAAAGCTCGCCCGGTATCACGACTCTTCTTTTATCTTCCATTATTTCACCTCTTCTATTCTTGCATTGCCTTCGCAGATTGCATTCAATTTCCTGAAAAGATTTTCCTTCATGCCGGCCGGTATCCTCACGCTCGCGCTCAGCGAGCCGTCTGACAGATACTGCGATTTTGCATTGAACTCTTTCATCACGCCGTAGCAGCGTGACGAATAAGCTGCAGGAATCTCGACGTTGAACGTCAATTCGTCGAAGGATATCGGCATTATCTCCTTCAGCGCTTTTACAACGTTCTCTACTTGCTGCTCAGCTGGTTTGAAAGGGTCGATAGACACTTTTGCATTCTCGAGCGCAGAAAGTATTCTGTCCGGAGGGTGCGGCAATCGCGTCTGCGGGTTTATCGCATTCCTTGATATAAACGTTGCAATCTGTTTTTTCTTCTCCTCGACCTTCTTTCTTCTGAACTCGGTCGTCAGCTGAATTTCGCCCTTCTTCACAATTGTTTCTGCAATCTTTTCAATATCATACGAGTCGAATCCTTTCTGCAAGTCAGCTTCGCTTGATTTCGTCCCTTTCTTTGCGTCTGTGAATATTATATTCGCTGCTAACATCCTACTGAGAGAAATAATCTTTCCTTCCTTCAGGTCATAAGCTAGGTCAGGGTCAACAAGAACTTCAAAATGTTTTCCGTCCCTGTCAAACTTAGCTATTATCGCTTCATCGACTGTAACCATTTTCTCACCAGTAACCAACCCCTTCTCGTAATGTAAAAACGGTAAACAAGGGGTTTTCCGTAACTCCAAATTTACTTTACTTATTATGAACAGAAATGTTTTTAAATGGATTTCGGGATAATCAACATTCAGGTGAAATCCGTGAATTTTATCAGCAGATTTATTGCAAGATGCGCGGCTGAAGCAGTTCTGTCAGAAACGGCTGAGGATCATCATGAAAAGCTGGAAAGACTTCAACAAAGAATAACACAGTACGGTTATCCAAAGCCTAAATCAGAAAAAGAGGGTATTTTCTGGCAAGAGTATAGAACAAGGTTTGGATCATATATTTAACAGGCAGAGATATGGACTACGCGAACGGTTTCAAAAAACAGTACGAAAAAATTAGTCGATATGGTGAGATTGTTTCTACAAACAGCTATTCGGTCAGTTCCCATTACGCGCACATATCGACCGTGCAATGCTCTGGTGGATGCTGCAATCAGAGAAAACGATACGAATTCTTCTAGAAATCACACGTACTTCTTCGTTAACTCCTTTGTCGTGTTCCTGTCGATTATGCTGAATTTTCCGTTCTCGATTATGCCTATTTCGACTGACCTAGATGCCAGCTTTTTCTCGCCAGACTTTAACGACTTTAGCGCTAAATCAATCGCCCTGTCCTTTGACATGCCTTCTTTGTATTCATCTATCAACACTTTGCGTGCGTCTTTTGAGCCGCGGCCAATTGCGTGCGCCTTCCATTCGCGCAACGTTCCTGATGGATCGGTTTCGAACAGATGCGGACCCTCATTCACGCCTGCTATCAGCATTCCTACGCCGTAAGGCCGCAAGCCGCCCATCTGCGTAAATCGCTGCTCGCGATCGCAGATATCCTTCACCAGAGCGGAAATTTCTATCGGCTCGTTGTACGTTATACGGTTGACTTGGCAACGGGTCCTGGCGTAATCGACTAAAACGCGGCAGTCAGCGAGAATGCCGCAAGTCGCAGAGCCGATGTGCTCGTCAATTTTCGAAACTTTCTCGATGCTCTCAGGCACGAGCAATTTCTGCATTGACCTTGTCGCGACCAGAGCGACGCCGTTTGCAAACACAATACCTACTGCTGTAGTCGCCTTTTCCACGGCTTTTCTGGCATATTCGATTTGATACATCCTTCCTTCAGGAGAGAAAACGATCATCGCACGATCATAACCCATTTGTTTCATTGGAGGAGCTATTTCCACAATCATCACCGAGAATACTAATTAAATAATTTGATAAGCTTAAATAATTTCATAAACCGCCCAAAGAAAAACTATTTAATATTTTAAAATCATTTCAGATGATTTTAATATTAAATACAAAAGGTATTTAATATTTTAATTACATGATTTAAGTCTGATTAGAGCGAAATCTTTTGCTTTAATGAGTTTAAAAAAGTAATCAAATAAATAGGCAAGGATACTTATGGCAGGAGAATTTGGAGCAAGGAAATTGAAGAAGGATAGGCAAAAGTTTAGGTGGAAAAAATCAAAATATCGCATAAGGAAATTGCACCTAAAGGAGAAGAAAGACCCGCTTGGCGGAGCGCCGCAGGCACGAGGAATCGTCCTAGAGAAGCGTGTTGTCGAGCAAAAGCAGCCGCATTCCGGGCTTATCAAATGCGTTCGTGTACGTCTAGTGAAAAACGGCAAGCAGATAACAGCTTTTGTCCCGAAAACAAAGGCAATTGATTGCATTGCTGAACATGACCGTGTTGTCGTCGAAGGGTTGGGCGGCTCGCAGGGCGGTGCTGTCGGCTCGATATCCGGCGTCAAATGGAGGGTCTCGAAAGTCAATGACGTCGCGCTAGAGCAGGTAAGGATAGGCAAAAAACAAAAACCAGTGAAGTAGCATGGCAGAAGAAAAAATCACCGCAACTGAAGAAAAAGCAGCCGTCAAAGTCAAGAAGGAGAAGAAGTTGCAGAAGGAGAAGAAGCCGACGATAAAAAAAGATGTTGTGCTGCCGCCGATAAAGTTATTCGGCAAGTGGGACAGCAGCGTTGATGTTAACGACGCCGGTCTAAAAAAATATATTAATCTGAAGCCAAGAATACTACCGCGTTCTGCCGGCATTTTCAGAAAGAGGTTCCACAAATCAAAAATGCATATAGTTGAAAGGTTTGCGTTGCACATGCTTGTTCCCGGACACATGGGCAAAAAGCATAGATTGACGTCTGGTCACATGGCTGGAAATGTCGCCAAGATTATGAAAAATATCGAGAGTGCCTTTGACGTAATCGAAGCGAAAGAAAAGAAATCGCCTGTTGAAGTCTTGGTGAGGGCGATAGAAAACGCCGCGGTAAGGGAGGAAGTGATGTCATATCAGATCGGCAGCATAACAGCCCGAGATGCGGTTATATCATCCCCGCAAAGAAGAATTGACAAGACGCTTGAAAACTTTGCCCGTGGCATCTACAGGAGGACGTTCAAAAAGAACAAGACGCTTTCAGACGTAATCGCAGAAGAGCTGATTGCAGCGTCTCACAATTCTGCTGACAGCTTCGCGATAAAGGAGAAGGAAAGGATAGAGAGAGAAGCGACCGGCTCTCGTTAATCTTCTTATCCGAATATTTAATATATTCAAAAAAATAAGATGATAGTATGGCAAAAGAAAAAATGGAATTGATTCAGGAACTCATGCACAAGCCTGACCATATTCGCAATATGGGCATAGCTGCGCATATCGACCATGGCAAGACCACGCTTTCCGACAACCTGCTTGCAGGTGCAGGCATGACTTCCGAAGAGCTTGCTGGTACGCAGCTTTTCATGGATTCCGACAAGCAGGAGCAGGAACGAGGAATAACGATATTCTCTGCCAATGCGAGCATGGTCCACAACGTTGACGGAAAAGACTATCTCGTCAACCTGATTGATACGCCAGGTCACGTCGATTTCGGTGGCGACGTCACGCGCGCAATGCGCGCAGTTGACGGCGCGGTTATCGTTGCATGCGCAGTCGAGGGCGTCATGCCTCAGACAGAGACAGTGATAAGGCAGGCGTTGCACGAGCGAGTCAAGCCGGTTCTATTCATAAATAAGGTTGACCGTTTGATAAGGGAATTGAAGTTCACGCCGGAGCAGATGCAGGAGAGATTTTTCAAGATAATAACCCATGTCAACAGGCTGATACAAAAATACGCGGAGAAGGAGTTTGCTGAAAAATGGCTGGTGAACGTGGAGAACGGTTCGGTCGCTTTTGGCTCAGCATACAGGAAATGGGCTATTTCTGCCGCATACATGAAAAAGGAGAAGATATCCTTCAAGGATATCATCGATTACTGCTCTACGGAACGCGACAAAGAATTATCAAAGCGCGTTCCTTTGCACAAAGTGCTTCTGAATATGGTTACGCATCATCTGCCGAGTCCTGCGGAGTCGCAGAAATACAGGATACCTAAAATCTGGCACGGAGACATGGAATCAGCTGATGCAAAAGACATGATTAACATGAATGAGAACGGACCGATGATTGCGATAATAACAAAGGTTATCCCTGATCCGCATGCAGGGTTGGTCGCGACCGCTCGTCTATTTTCTGGCGTCATAAAGAGGGGCCAGGAGATAAAGATGATAGGCCAGCACCGGACTGCACGCATACAACAGGTATCGATTTATAAAGGACCGCAAAGAATTACCATGGAAGAAATACCAGCAGGAAATATTGTAGGTATCGTCGGCTTGCCAGACGCATTTTCCGGAGAGACGATATCAGAGAAAGATATAGAGCCGTTCGAGGCGATAAAACATCTTTTCGAGCCGGTCGTCACGAAAAGCGTTGAATGCCCACCGAATGATTTACCAAAGATGATAATGTTTTTGAAGCAGATAGCAAGGGAAGACCCTACGTTCAACATCAAAATAAACGAGGAAACCGGTGAATACCTGATTTCAGGATTAGGCGAGTTGCACATAGACGCAAAAATCGAGCGTCCGCTTCGCGATAAGGGAATAGAAATCAGAACGTCCCAACCGCTCGTCATCTACCGCGAGACCGTGCAGTCGCTAAGTCCGGAAGTCGAAGGAAAATCGTCCAACAAGCACAACCGCTTCTTCATCAAGGTCGAGCCTCTGGAGCAAAGCGTTTTTCAGGCATTTGCCGAAGGAAAGATAGAGGAAAATAACATAAGGAAGGTTTTGAAGCAGGTCATACAAAAACTAGTTGAGTACGGCATGAGCAGAGACGAAGCAAAGAAGTTGGTAGATATCCATAATAGGAATATGCTTCTGGACGTTTCTAAAGGAGCGCAATATCTGAACGAAACGATTGAACTAGTTACAGAGGGTTTCAGAAACGTAATGGATTCCGGACCTCTATGTGGTGAGCCGTGCACATCGATAAAGGTCAAATTGACAGACGCAAAGCTGCACGAAGACGCGATTCATCGCGGGCCGGCACAGGTATTGCCTGCAATAAACGATGCAATCAAATCTGCGATGTTCCACGCAAGACCGACATTGCTCGAACCGATACAAACAATACGCATAGACGCGCCAGAGGAATTAATAAGCGATGCTATGAACGTAATACAGAACAGGCGCGGTCAAATAATTAATACTGAAGTCGAATTAGGCACTGCAAAAGTCCTTGCTAAATTGCCGGTCGCCGAGATGTTTGGCTTTGAAGCAATACTCAAGTCTGCAACAGGCGGACGCGGTTTCTACTCGCTAATCGATGTGACGTTTGAAAGGATTCCTGAGGAGTTGAAGAACAACGTAGTGATGAAAATCCGCGAGAGAAAGGGTTTGTCGAAGGATATTGCTGGCATTTAGATTATCTTCCCCAATTCTGACAATGAATTTAAAATCAACTCCGGGTTTTCTTTTTCAAGAATCGCTTTTGCATGATAGCCAGTGCAAACTGCAGCTGATTTCACTCCTGCTAATTTAGCGGACCTGATGTCATAAATCATGTCGCCTACGTATAATGCAGAAGCGGAATCAATGCGAAAATGCCTGCAGACATTCAAAAGGCCTTCCACCTTGTTTCTGGAACTGCCGGAGATGAAATCTATCAGCTGGATTAAATTGTAGTGCTCGGCTTCTCTCCTGACGTTTTTTGCAGGATGGCTGCTCAATATCGCAATTTTCTTTCCTTTGTTTTTCAGATTCTGAAGAATTTCATGTGCGTCAGGATAAACCTGTGGAGCGATGCCTGAGTCATGGACTTCTGTGTAGAGTTTTTCATACAGCAAAAACAGTTCATCATGGTTTTTGTCGATGCCAATGCTGTCAAAAAAGTCCAGAATGGTCATCTTCACTTTCGGCAGCCACTCTTCAAAAGAAAGCACGGGTTTGTTAAAATGCTTCATCAGCCTGATGTTTGTTTCATAAACTGGTTTCCTGTCGTCGCTGATAGTTCCGCTCCAGTCAAAGATGAAGAGTTCTATTTCCATTTCAATTCCCTCAACGCGTCGTTTGCAACCCATTTCGCTGATTTTGAATTGATTTTCTGAATCTCTTTTGCAGTTTTTATAGCCGCTTTTTTCAGTTTCGCATTCCGTTTGCCAATCTGTCGTAGAGACCAGTTGACGGCTTTCTTTACGAAGTTTCTTTCATCAGTCGAACATATTTTTATTATAGGCAGGAACTTCAGGAATTTTTCATTCCCTGCTTTTTTGTCATGCACGGCTAGGCATGCCATGAGCGCAAAGCCTGCGCGTTTTTCAAACTCCTCGGTTCTTGACGACCATTCAACTGCCTTGTCGTACGCAAAAGCTGTCTTGTCAAAGAGGTTCATGCATACCTGGTCGCAGACATCCCAGGAATCGAAATCCCTTATCCACGAATCCATCTGCTTCTCCGTTACTAATGCAGTGTCATCAATCATTCCTGCAAGAATTCGCGCTTCGTGTATTCCGGATGACCATAATCGTTGAGCAAGAGCATGGTCTTTTCCAAGCTCTTTGGCCATCTTCCGCAAAATCGGCATCGATATTCCGTACGCATTTTTAGGTTTGATGCCGAATCGAGCCATGCCCTCGACGTTCTTAGGGTTAGAAAGAGATTCCAGTTTTTTGAGAACTTCCTTATGCTGCATTACCAAGGCCTTCCGTAATCTTTCTTTTCCTCCCTAAGCTTTTCATGTATTTCATTTAGGTCCTTTTCGCTGAGCTCGACTCGCCTGTAGGAAAAGATTACTTTGTCATTTTCAAATCTGGGTATTATGTGGAAATGTATGTGGTTGACTATTTGGCCGGAAATGCGGCCGTTGTTTTGTATTATGTTCATGCTATCGGTACCCATCTTTATCCTGACGTGCTCTGCTATCTTCTTCACGACCACTATCATGTCCTGCAGCTCTTTTTCGCTGACGTCAAAAATTGCATCGCTATGCTTCTTTGGTATCACCAGTACGTGGCCCGGATTCGCGGGATTTATGTCCAGGAACGCCAGAACCGAGTTATCTTCATAAACCTTTTTTGAGGGAATCTCGCCTTTCACAATCTTGCAAAATATGCAGTCATTCATGCTATCGCCACTGATAATATCATGGTTATGGATATAATCAGGGCAATGGTTATAAAGATTGCCGTGACGAGACTAAGAATTCTTTCATATTTTTTGAAGCGCAGTGAAATGAACAACAATACTAATGGCAACAGAATCAGAGCCAGGATGAGAAAGAAAAACGGGTTTGTGTACAAACCAAAGCTTATCGCAGGAACTATAAAGTATGCAGCGTCGACCATCAAAAAAGCCACGTAAACGATGACTGCGAATAGAAGATACATCTGCATAAATCTAATTGTCACCGCAGTTTTTAAATAAACTTTACTTCTTCTTGTACGCGGCTGCTATAGGAACGACCAACGCCAGCAGGTAGCTGAGCATTATCGACCAGGACGTGAAATAGTTCCACCCCTGCGTGCTAGCGAAGCCGTAGACCATTACTGGCACTTCAATCACAAAGGTCACTACCGCAAAAACGACGCCAAGCATCAAGCCCTCGTTTATCGGCTTAACGATTTTCATCGACTTGAAATAGTAGTACTTTGCCACGATGAAGGTCAGCAATGCTCCTGACACCAGCATCGCTACGCTGAACGCATCGCCGGTCATCTTCGCGACGAACATCAGTATGCTCGCCCACAAGAAAATCAGCGCATACAAGATAACTGCGGATATCAGCGCTTTCTTTATGTTCATGAGAATAATTATGCAAGGCGTTATTTAAAGAATTTATGATATGGGGCCAGGAGGATTCGAACCCCCGTCAACGCGTTTCTTCAGAAGAGTAGAAACCTACGGTTTCTCTCTTTCTAATCTCATTTCCCTTTTCTACTTTTTCATCGCCTACTAAAGGCTCAAGTCTCCAGTTCTTTGGGGTAAACCCTAGACCTTTCTTCTTAAGAAAGGGCTTGGGACTGGAGCGCGCCGTGATACCACTACACCATGGCCCCGTTGTATAGATAAATACAGGGTTAGAAATTAAAAGGCTTTATTCTTTTCGGAGATAGTTTCTGCATGGCTGACAAAAGAGGATACGTAGGTCTGAAAACAGCACAGCCGCTTAGCAGGACGTATGGAATAACGCCTGCAGGAGAAGGGTTGCGACCCGTTTACTCGTTCAGCAGGTACGCAGAAGGGCTTTTCGCTACCATACCACCAAAAGAAAAGGAGAAGATGCTACCGCAATTCCAGCAGCATCTGGTCTCTCTGCTTGAAAAAGGAGAGCTGAAAGCGCAGTTTCAAATCCCTTTTCCGTTCTTTTTGCAGTACCAAATGCTTGAAGGAATCAAAGAGGCCACGAAAACCAAGACACAGGAAGGCACGAC
Source organism: Candidatus Aenigmatarchaeota archaeon (assembly GCA_043799385.1). Lineage (GTDB taxonomy): Archaea > Aenigmatarchaeota > Aenigmatarchaeia > GW2011-AR5 > GW2011-AR5 > JAZDNV01. The sequence continues at coordinate 40,073 of JAZDNV010000031.1, forward strand.
AAAGCTTTGGTACGCTGCAAGGGATGTCGAAGGAGAGGCAGACGACTATAAGGCAGAAGGCAAGGTGCCTTCAAGGCGCTCTGGCCGTGGGTCTGACGTACTCAAGAGATGGGATGTGAAGCATAGATACGGTAAGTTTGCATGGTGCGGTTCCACTGGCTGCAAGCACGATGCTGAAAACATGATAGTATGCTTTCATAATGCAGAGCTGGCTTTTAAACTCGGCAAACCGACACCGTTTGTAATAAGCTCCCTAAAGTCAATGGAGGTTGCCTACAGGAAGTATGTTCTCGGAGAGGATATGAACGACATTGATTACAGGGAGATGGACAGGAGAGAAAATTACAATCAGGCATACGTGAGTAAAATAGAAAGGGGCAAGATGATTTTTGTAGCACCGTTATCAAGATTCAAGAAAATAAGAATCAAGCAGGAAAAGGTCGCTGCTAAAAACAGGTGGGTAAAGGCGCAAAGGAGCCTTGTAAACGATTACCTTAGGCCGAATCTCGAACAGCGCGGATTCAAGGAGGTTGGATATGCATTTGAGGGAAGGGGAACACGCTGGGAAACTGTTTGCAGGACCTATCAGAACGGCAATGTAATATACCGGCCCATAATAAGGGCTGACATGCCGCCTGTAATCTCCCGCTGGGTGCTTACAGATAAGTCAGAGTTCTCCCCTGTGCGGCTGACAGACAATATGTTTGCCAATATCGGAGACCCTGTGATGGAGGTAGATGACTCAACAAGGAGGTGGGGAGAGCATACATTTTTCATCCCTGGCTCTGAAATGCCTGATGGCTTACCCAAGGTAGAGATGCTTGAGACGTGGAAGCAAGATTACCGAAAGCTTCTGGAGAAGAGCAAGTAAAACTACCCTAACTAAGGTCAGCTGCTGCGCGAGTTAGGCCTTGGCAGCTAGTTCGGCAGAAGCCCGCCAGGAGCTGTATTTAAGTCTTTCAAAGTGGCGAAAACCTTAAATACAGGGATTTCTATAGTTAGTTTAGGTGAATAAAAATGGAAATGACAAAGATAGGAGAATACCTATTCTTACTAGGAGCAATAGTAGCAGTACTTACAGGATTGGGATCCAGTTATGTCGTAGGCGCTACAGGAGCTTGGATTGTAGCATTGCTAGTATTGATAGGTATTGTCGTAGGTTTTCTGAACGTTACTGAGAAAGAGTTCACAGCATTCCTGGTTGCGGCTATCGCGCTGGGAATCGCAGGCACAGCAGCTTTCACAGCAATCGACGCAGTCTTATCACCTATAGGAACGATGATAACAGCGATTGTGAAGAATCTTGCAATACTTGTCGCACCTGCTGCAGTTATTGTAGCAGTCAAGCAAGTAATGGCAATGGCTAGCAAGAAATAAACTCTTTCTGACTTTTTTTTCTTTTATTTTATTATTTACTACGCTTTATGCTCTCGGTTCGATAACCAGTTCGCAGGACTTTCCTGTGTCCTTTTTCATAAGCATTAACGAGGCATCGACAACGCCCTTCAGAAAATTGTGGATTTCAACGTCCTTTCCGTTGCCTTTTGTCTTGAGCTCAAAGCCGAAGTACGCTTTGTTGTCGCTGCCTTCAGTGTACGCTACCTCAAAAGAAGGGGTGGTACGCGTTGCATCGTCAAAGACAAAATCAACCGTAGTGCCTATAGTTTTTGGTATTATGCCCTTCAAGTACGCTCTTACCTCAGGGTCACCACTTTTTCCTATAATACAATAGTCCGGCATACGCACACTATAGTCAAAACCGTCTTAAAACCTTCAGAAACAGCGTCAGAGGTGCGGAGGCGGTATCAGCTCCTTGCGCGTCTCCTGGATCTTCTTGCCGCATGGGCATTTCCAGGTTATATAGAATATCGTGTTGTTCATCTCCTTCTCTTCTATGGTCGCCACAGGAACAAAAGCCTGCTTGCAGCTAGCGCATTTTGGCGCTTCAGTTACCTTTATCTCCATAGGTGAATATTTGCCGCGATTCTATAAAAAGCTTGAAGAAGCAGCAGCTTTATTTAAAAAGTCGGCTATCATCTGCTTCTAGCGATGATAGCCTATCCGTCAATGGGCATCATATAGATGCCCATTACTTTTTAAACAAAGCTAGAAGCAGCAAGGAGCTCAAAAGATATAGTTACCCAGCAGGAAACCTATGGTCATGTACACAGCCATCAGGATCAGGCAGTGCAAGTGCCTGCCGGCAACTATCTTCAGGGCAACGCCAAGGCAAACGACAGCTGGCAAAAAGAATGAAAGGCTAATGGACGCACCAGCAACCATGCCGATGGCTATGTCAAGAATCATCCTCAATTGACCGTGAATAACCGTCTGGATAACAAACCCAAAGACTGCCGCAGCCAGATACAATGCAATCGCATCCATTGAATCAAGCCCCGACCGAGGATTGAACTCGGGACCTTCACCTTACCAAGGTGACGCTCTACCAATCTCACAAGCCCTTTCTTCTAAGAAAGGGATGTACTGAGCCATCGGGGCATCATTGTCAATTATGATGTTCATAGTTTAATATCTTTGCAGCAAAACTTTGTTGAAAAAGTGATGGATATCTGTAATATCCATCTGTGGTAGGCACGTCAGCATGATGATAGCCTAGTTTTTCAACAAAGCTCAACAAATACAACATCGATGAATGTAATTGTCGTGCATTACTCAAAAAAACATAGTTTTATATAGTAGGCTGGAAAATAATTTAATTGATACGATGAGGCTATCAATTATTCTGATGTTTCTCATGCTAGCAAATGTTAGCCTTGCCTTTACAGTGAATGTTTCCAAGGAGGCGATAAACGTTCCGATAAAGAGCAGTAGGACGATTGACGTAAGCGTCTACAGCCCAGTCAGTGAAAAGATAACATTCAGCATTATCGGCGCGGAGTCATGGATGCTTCTCGCTGAGTCGCAGCTGGCAATAAACGCTGGCGAGACGAAAAAAACCACGCTCTATCTCGAACCGAAGGAAACTATAGTGATGAACAAACAGATAACACTTAGCGCGAAGTCAAACACCGGCGAAAAGGTAGAAAAGACCATATACATCTCGGTCGTGAAGTCAGAAGGCATTGATTTTGACAAGCTTGTTGTCACAGGCAATCTTGAGCCCAACGGCGACATAACCATACAGGCAGACGTGAAAAACTACGGCGACGTGACAAAGCAGAACATAATTGTCGACATCACTGTATTTACGAAGACCGATGCAGTCTACGAGGAGAAAGATGTTATAGGAAAGCTTGACCCGGGCAGGGACGAGACTGTAGAAAAGTCATTTACCCTAAAGAAATACGCTGGCGCTGGCGAATATACAGTATCGGCGAGCGTTGACGGGAAGACGATGCAGCAGAAGTTCGTTGTCCCAAGCATTGCTGTATGGGACCAGGACGTCAAGGTCGTGCAATCGCTACTTGGCTATGAAAAGACTATAAAGATATTCAATTATGGTAACAAGGAAGATAAACTCTTGATAAGTGAGGATATCTCCGGGCTCGAGTCTTTGTTCTACTACGGCACAAAACCCGACCATACAGAAGATGTGTTCGGCTGGGATGTGAGGCTGAACCCAGGCGACACTGCAGTAATATCATATAAAATAGACTACTCCCTCATGATATCGTTCCTCATTGTCATGCTACTGGCGTCTTGGATTGCATTCTACCGGGTCAACACAGTGCGGATGAAGAAATACATAATGCAGAAAAAAACCATAGAGAAGGACGAGGAATACACGGTCGGAATCAACCTGAATAACGGCACAGGGTCGAAGGCCGAGCATGTCGTTGTCAAAGACTTCGTGCCGTCTGTGTTCGAGGTCAGGACTGATACTGCCGGACCTAAGCCCGAGAAAAAGAAATCAGAACACGGAACGGAATTGACGTGGAAGTTGAATGATTTGGTCAACAAGGAAGAGAGGATATTCACATATAAAATAGTGCCCATATTCGGCGTATCCGGACACATATTTCTGCCTACGGCGAGCGTGAAGTTCGTGAGCAATGGCAAGGAGCTGGAAAACAAATCAGCTGTGACAAAAGTCGGCATAAAGCGGATAAAGGAAACGACGCTAGAAGACATATTCGGCAAGAAGAAGTAATCATCGAAGTTTTTCTATTGCTTCATCAATCTTTCTTATTTCCTCGTATCTTTCGTTGCAAATCATGAAGCACCTCTCCAGATACAAGCGAGTCAACTCTTTGCCAGCATCGCCATTCATTTTAACAGCTTCTGCTATTTCATTTAGCCTGTACTTGCTGGTGTCTAGATAATTACTCATGTTCAAAACAGCGCTTTCACACTGTTCGACAAATTTTTTTTCGCCGGTGTTAACGGCGTCGCTCATTCTGCCAACAAGACCTGTCAGATGATGCAGTCTCTCTTTTTCGCTGCTGACGCTCAACAATAGCTCGTCAATATCAATCTTTATAGATTCACGACCAGACGTAGAAACGTAAGCCATGTATTTTTCGGTATAATCAAGCAAGGACTCGGTCATGTAATGCTGAGAAAAAGATAATAATCTGAGCATGTCATCTCCGCGTAACTTTGCCGTTGTTTTTAGGTTTTCGAAATCAACGACAGGGACAGGTGACTGTATGAAACAGGGCTTTGAAATGTAATCTCCTATTAATCTTCCCGTCGGAGACAATGCAAAATACGTCATGTAGTATTTGCCTGACTCCTGCCAGTAGATTATCGCGTGGCCTTTCGGTTTCTCTTTGTTGCCTAGCTCGAACTCAAACATGCTAAAACTAAATTTAAAAAGGATTTAAATTCAAGCTAGATAAAGTATTTGACAACCCCTGATAGCTCAACGGCAGAGCGCTCGGCTGTAGCCCAGTACTGCTTTCAAAAAGCCGTATTGTAATTCAGCAAGTGTTCGGAAACCGAGAGGTTCTGAGTTCAAATCTCAGCCAGGGGATTTTTATTTTTTTACTCGGCTAAAGATATGCAACAATTGATGGTTATAATTGATGGTTTTATTAAGTAATGAAACCATACAAAAGTAAAGGTGAAAACATGGTGCTTTGGGGTACAGGCTCAAGAAAATACAAGAAGAAGAGAAGAAATTGATAATCATTCTTAAGCATTATTGTGCATATGATAACGGATTGACATGAAGTTTTCAGAACTAAATATTGATAAATGGATTGTAAAATCATTAGCCGATATTGGGTTCAGCGAGATGACTGACATACAGGAGAAATCGCTGACAGTCGCATTAGAAGGTAAGGACCTAATCGCACAGGCGATGACAGGTTCTGGAAAGACTGCCGTGTTTGGCATTTCAATTGTCCAGAGAACCGAGCAAAAAAACGGAATACAGGCGTTAGTTGTTACGCCAACGAGAGAGCTTGCCTGCCAGGTGGCTGAAGAGATAACTAAGTTTTCAAAGTACTCTTCGCTGAACGTTGCCGCGGTTTACGGTGGCGTTTCAATAGAGCCACAGATGAAAAAGCTGCGCTACGCTGAAGTCGTCGTAGGAACACCTGGCCGTCTTCTGGACCATATGCAGCGAGGAACGCTGAAATTCAGAAACATAAAGATACTTGTTCTCGACGAAGCTGACCGCATGCTCGATATGGGATTCATCGACGACATAAGGAAAATAATATCAGCATTGCCACTGAGCAGGCAGACCATGCTCTTTTCCGCGACGATGCCAGAGGAAATCGTATATATCGCGAAAAAATACATGAAAGATCCAGTACGCATCAAGACGCAGACGCAGATTAGCAAGCACCTGCTAAAGCATTACTATTATGATGTTCAGCATGACAAAAAACTTTCAGCGCTGGCAGGAGTGATTGAAAGGGAAAAACCATCACTGGCGATAGTCTTCTGCTCTACAAGAGGAGCGACGATGACCGTTGACAGGTATCTCAGAAATGAAAATATCGAATCAAAGGCTATACACGGCGGCATAACGCAATACGAAAGAACGCATATTCTTGAAGGTTTTCACCGCGGTCGTCCGCACATACTTGTCGCGACAGATGTCGCTGCACGCGGGCTGGACATAAAAAACGTTTCGCACATCTTCAATTTCGATGTGCCAAAAACGCCTGATGATTATACGCACAGAACGGGCAGGACTGCAAGATTAGGCGAGAAGGGAAAAGCGATAACGCTTCTTAGCAGGGAAGATCATCCTGCTTTCCAGAAGATAATGAGGTACGTGGAGGTAGAGAAGGCAATCCTGGGATTTGAGCCGAAACCTGTCAAGTTCTTTAAAGAAGAACGAGAGCGGGGAAGATTTTCCCGCTGGCGATCCCGTGAGCAACCGCACAGACAAAGATTTAGAAGACGCTAGGGAAGCCGATAAAGCCAAAAACGTACAGAAGCGTAATTATTATCGGCAAATGCATAAAATAAATAAATAAAGAATGTCTTCCCAACAGGCTAAGCAGCTTTATTGGATAAAATTTTATTTCAGGAACGTTTATTCTTCTTCTATGGTTTGGATACAGCATATCGCCAAAGAATATTCCGATTAAAACCAGACCGAACCATGGCAGTAGCGGGAAGTAGTCGAGCGTGTAGAAGCGCGGCTCAAACCCGAGCCACAACAAATATGGAAAATCAAGTTCAACGTTTTGTATATACAATCCAATAATTATCAGAAATATGCCTATCAGAATATTCAGTCGTCGCCTGAAGAAGAAATAAGACAGAATTATTGATAATCCTATCAGATGAAGTACGCCAAAAACGACGAAACCTGATTTCAAAAAAATAAACGTAACAGCTGTTATCACCAATCCGTATGAAAATATTTTCAGACCCCTCTTGAGATATTTGCTAAAATCTGCATGCGCTCTTGAGTAGCTGAGACTCAGGGATATGCCGACAAGAAGGATGAACATTATAGCAGCCAAAAATCCGAATAAACGGAAACCGTCAACAGTATAATTTCCAAAGTAATTCAGAGTAAAAACAACGTGGTATGTTATCATCAATAAAACCGCAAGACCGCGAAGAAAATCTATTTCCCAAAACCGTTCTTTCATTAAAATAAATAATGAGCCAGATAATATTTAAGTGATGCCAGATGATACGCTACGAAAAGGCTGATGACATAAATCAAAGAATGGTAACCATTGCCAACAAACTTGGAATGAAGCATGACCTGTCAAGAGTCGTGTGCGTGCGCAGCCACGGCTCATCAGCGAGAAGAACGCTGGCACGGTGCCATGCGCTTCCGCGGATAATGCAATTGGCGTTAGGCACGAGAGCAGTTTACGTAGTCGAAGTCATCGCAGAAAAGTTCGACAAGCTTTCGGGAGAGGAACAGGACAAGACGATAATCCACGAATTAATGCACATACCAAAAAGTTTTGGAGGCGGCTTCAGGAACCATTCTCAATACGTTACAAGGGAAAAAGTAGAGCGGATGTACAGGAAGTTTTTGAGTAATGTGTAACTTAAAAGATTTTCCTGAATAGTAATTATAATGGCATCTATGTGGAACGGCAAATCTATTTTGTTGATCGCTGTTCTAGGAATTGTCGTGTTTGCATGTGGTTGCATATCAGACACGAAAACTAATGCAACGGGTTCTGATGTGCAGATAGCAAACCCGGCTTCTGCTTACTGCATTGAGCAAGGCTACACATTAGATATCAGGACAGATTCTTCTGGAGGCCAATACGGCGTATGCGTATTCCCAGACGGCAGCGAGTGCGAAGAATGGAAATACTTCAGGAGCGAGTGCAAGCCAGGAGATAATAAATGAGACTAGTATCAGCCGCCTTGATTTTAATTATTGTATTCACCACGGTTGCTTTTGCACAGGACGACACAGAGGTTATTTATGATGATAATTCAGATATATCCGTAGAAAACACAATAAACCATATAAATGAGATTATTTCTGAAAAAAGCCTTGACTGGATTGCCGGCAAGACGAGCATGTCCAATCTGTCAAAAGAAGAGAGAAGAGCCAGGCTTGTTCCAATACGGCAAACTGATAAGAGCACGGCAAGTCCGCTTGAATTTATAAGAGAGTCTTATCCTTCCTCGCTCGACTGGAGAAACAAGGACGGCAAAAACTGGGTGACACCTGTAAAAGACCAGGACGGCTGCGGAAGCTGCTGGGCTTTTTCTGCTGTTGGCGTTGTCGAATCGAGAATTAACATAGCCCTGAACAATCCGGATTACGATATCGATCTATCTGAGCAGGACGTTGTTTCATGCAGTGGCACAGGAAGCTGTTCCGGCGGTCTTGAAGGCAACGCCCTGTCGTACATGAAATCAAGCGGCACTGTAATAGAAACTTGTTTTCCTTACGCTGCTGCCGACAGTTCTTGCTCTGACAAATGCTCTAACGGCCAGTTGGTTAAGGTTCTTGACTACAACGCTATCCCTGCATCAGCAGATGCAATAAAGCAGGCGGTAAGCGATTACGGTCCTGTGACAGCGTACATGGCAGTTTTTACTGATTTCTACTTTTATAATAATGGCACATATACCTCGGTATGGGGCGATTATGAGGGAACGCACGCCATTTCAATCGTAGGATACAACGATGCAGAAGAATACTGGATTTGCAAAAACAGCTGGGGCATCAATTGGGGCGAATCCGGATTCTTTAGAATCGCCTATTCAGAAAACGTTTTTGATTATAATGCATGGCTCAATGACCCAAACGACTTCAGGACATTGTTCTTGGATGAAAGTTATGCAGTTACTAGTACGGACATCGATAATGACAACGTTGCTGATGAGAGTGATAACTGTCCGTACACTGCTAATGCTGACCAAACAGACAACGATGGTGACAGGATCGGCAACGTATGTGACACAGACATAGATGGTGATGGTTTAGGCAATGAAAACGACAACTGCCCGAATAACGCCAATTCATGGCAAGAAGATAACGACAATGATGGATTAGGCGATGTCTGCGACGACGATGACGACAACGACAGCATCACTGCTGATAACGATGCATGCCCCTTCACACTAGGAATTGCTTATTATAAAGGCTGCCCTGACACAATTCCGCCGATAATCAGTTTTGGTGCACCAACACCAGAAAACAATTCAGTAACAATAAACAACAAAGAAACGATTAACGTCAGCGTAATCGATGCGAGTGGAATAGCTTCCTGCACACTCGAATGGAACGGAATGAATGAGTCGATGATAAAAGCAACGGGTTATTGCTACAGTACAAAGAATACGACAGATGGATTGAATTATACTTTCAGGGTTTACGTAAATGATTCCTATGGAAGCGTGAATGCTACAGACAGGAGAGCGTTTACAGAGAGCTCGACCACGTTCATCGTGGATGTAAATTACAAAGCGTCACTCTGTATGTACAATGAAACGCAGGTTATAGGGTTCAAATCAAAAAATATCACCGAAGCGTATGCAACGATAATCTTGCCAGATGCAGCAAATATTACAGTCAACTGCTCATCCAGCGAATGTGATCATTACACGCCGCTCGACCCTGGCAATTATTCATTCTTTATCACCATAAAGAATTCTCTGAACAATACAAATACGTCAGAGATTTATAATTTCACTGCTTTGCTCAGAGAGCCAGAAATATATTATTTTGATTTATCTAGTGCGTATTCTACTTATTACATGATATTTCTAAATGCATCCGATACAGAGACTTTTACAATAAATCCTAAAATTTGCATTGAAGGCAGTGTTGATGTGAATGACGTAAATGTCACTATCAACGGTGTGACATTTGTCAATTTCAGTAACCCGCCTATATATGACACCGGAGCATTACGATGTTATGGGGGGTGTCATCCATTGCCCGTTGGTTCGGGATGCACGTCGGAAGATATAGAGAAAACTAAAGTGAATTTCAATTTATCTTCATTTCTATTTGAACATAACATATCTCTAAATAAAGAATTCAACATTACAATAAAAATAAAGGACAAGTATAGTGAAGTAACTGAGAATATACTAACTAAAATATGGAATTGGTCTGACATTAAACAGATGGAATACTATCAGTTTGACAATGACACAGTTGTAATCAATTCAACAAAAACGAATATTTTTATAAAAATTAAATTAAATTCAAGTGTTTTGAATCCGTATATTACGGTAATTTTCTTAACAAATAACCCAACTCAAGTAAATTTTTCATATAATTTAAATTATTATTATGAAATCTTCCCGACACAAAGTGTTAGAGAAAACTTGGATTGGATGTTAATAAAAATTTATTATAATAAGAGTGATATCACTGTCAATGAATCTGACTTGAGGTTGTATTGGTTTAACGAATCAATCGGTCAGTGGCAGGCAGTTATAAATAGCACGGTAAACGAAACTGAAGGTTATGTCTGGGCGAACCTGACACACTTCTCATATTTCTCTATACAACAAAAATACTGTGGCGACGGCATCTGTGATTCCGGAGAAACCTGTTCTTTATGTTCGCAAGATTGCGGAACATGCTCCCCTAGTTGCGGCGATGGTTCTTGTAATAATGGAGAAACCTGCTCTTCTTGCTCAAATGATTGTGGTTCTTGCCCTGTTCAGCAAACAGGTGGTGGCGGAGGCGGCGGAGGCGGCGGTTTTCTGCAAGCGTGCAAAGAGAACTGGACTTGTAATGACTGGTCAATATGCATTGATGGCAATCAGTCAAGAACATGCATAGACAATAACAAATGCGGAACAATGAAAAATAAACCAGCTGAGAATCAATCATGTGTCGTTGAAAAACCGTCAACCGAACAGACGAAAAACCTGACAAAAAATATTACAGAGATTGTGACAGAGAAAAACACAACAGAAGTAATTCGCACAGTATCGCCAACAGGATTCGCGGCACTGTCGCCAACAGATTTGGCAGTCGGCGGAACAGTTATTGCGATTTTAGTTGTGGCTGGGATATTGTACTGGAAAAGGAAAATACTATTTAAAAAGAAAAAATACTGAATTATAAAATCATCCCTAAGTCTGCGATGCTGAACTTCGTGTTGGCGCAGCCGTTCCTTAAGAGAGGCATGCCCTGGTATGGTATTCCAATCTCGCTCAGATAATTGTTCGCCATTTTTATTTCATCGCAGCATGCGATGCCGACGATGCCTTCATAACGCCTCTTGCTCAATATCTTTCGGACGCATGATCCGCCTGGCAAAACGTAGACATCGTAATTTTTTTCTTCTGCGATTTTCGTCGCCCTGTTGATTAAGCAATCTTTTGAGCAGTGAGCGCAAACATAAGAAGAAATTTTTTTGTTGAAGCTGGCTTTGCATTTTTCGTCCATATTTTTTCTTGAGCAGTGCTGCAGAAACAGCGCCCGCTTCTTTGTTTTAATGAACGATTCTCTGTTGGAAAGATTTTTGATGTATATGTCCATCAAATCCTCGACAATTGTTATCGCATCGGATACAGGCAATCCGGTCAAATCATGCACTCTGAATTTTTGGACAAGATTCCTTGATATGTTGCCTATTTTCCTGTGCACCTTGTTCCTGTCTGAAAATTTGGCTACGTCCATGAAAAATGATTTCGATACTCTGGATAAATCAAAGTTGAATTTGTACGGCATTTCAATCCCACGCATGCTTGGGGTTCCTAGGCACGATTATCCAGGCTATTATATATAGAAGGATTCCGAATCCCCAAGCGAGCGACAACAGGATCCATAAAAGCCGGATTACCACAGGGTCGACATTCAGATATTCTGCGACACCGCCGCAAACGCCGCCAAGTATTTTATCCTTTCCAGAGCGGTACAAGCGCTTGATTTTGGACATATCTATAACTATTATCTTTTCACTTTTTATGCTTCGCTTTTTTCGAACAGGTAAGTTCCTAAAAATATCATAGCTGTGCAGAAAGCCAAAAGCACTGAAAAATCGACAAAAATCGGGTAGGTCGATATTCCGATGAGAGAGCCGCGTAAACCGTCAACACCGTAGAACAACGGATCAATGTGCGCAATCGACTGCATCCAGACGGGAGTATTTTCTATCGGGAATAGCGCTCCGGATAATAAGAACATAGGCATTATAAGGAAGTTCATTATCATATGAAAACCGCTCGTGTCGGTCATCCTCGATGATATTGCGACGCCAAGCGAAACGAAGCTCATCGTTATCAAAAGCATGAATGCCAATGAAAACAGTATTCCGAAGAAACTGATAATTTTTATCCCTATTGCCAAACCAAGGATTAGCATTATTATCCCATTCATCATCGAAGAGGTCGAACCGCCCAAGGTTTTACCGAGCATTATCGATAATCGTGAGATGGGCGCAACCATTATCTCTTTCATGAAGCCAAATTGTTTGTCTACGAGAACAGAAAGGCCGGAGAACATCGAAGAAAAAAGCAAAGTCATTCCAATTATCCCTGGCATCATAAATGTCAGATAATTTGTTCCGCCAACGTTCGGAACAATGCTGCTGAATCCTGATCCCATTATGGCAAGCCAGAAGAACGGCATGGCTAGACTGCCGATGACCCGCGACTTTGCGCGCCAGAATCTTATCACTTCCCTAAGCCATATGGTAAAAATGTCGTTTATCATCATAACACCTAGTGTCCAAACCTCATTTTCATCCTGTCAATAGGATTTGCTTCCTCATCCCTTATGCGCCTTCCGGTGTAGTAAAGGAAAACATCCTCAAGACTTTTCGCTTTCCTCTTTCTTTTTAGGTTTTTCGGCGTATCGAGTGCGATTATCTTTCCATGGTCTATTATTGCTATCCTGTCGCAAAGATAATCTGCCTCCTCCATGTAGTGAGTTGTCAATATTATAGTTACTCCATCCTCTTTCAGCTTTTTGATGAAGTCCCAGATATTCCTTCTCGTTTGCGGGTCCAGTCCCAAGGTCGGTTCGTCAAGAAACAGAACTCTAGGTTTGTGCATTAATCCGCGAGCTATTTCTAATCTACGTTTCATTCCACCTGAATATTTTTTTACCTGCACATCCGCTTTATCAGTCAGATCGACAAGCTTTAGAACAAGAGTTATTCTTCCTTCTCTTTCAACCCTATCTATATGATACAGCCGACCATGCATATCCAGGTTTTCTTTTCCAGTCAACTCGTCATCCAATGTCGATGTTTGAAAAACAATCCCTATACATTTCCTCACGTCACCCTGATTCTTCATAACATCATAATCGCATAATTTGGCTGTCCCGGCTGTAGGTTTCAATATAGTGGAGAGCATTGAGATGGTTGTCGTCTTTCCAGCGCCGTTAGGTCCGAGAAGACCGAATAGCTCGCCCTGCTTCACGTCAAAGGATACACTATCAACGGCTGTGAAACCATTGAATTTTTTTGTCAGGTTCTCAATTTTTATCGCGTCCATACTATCGCTTCATGATTAGTCGTGCGTCAGATATTTAAAATTACGATTTTTATTCGTACCTCAGCGCCTCCACGGGTTGCAATTTCGCAGCTCGCCTTGAAGGAAGATAACCGGAAACAAGGCCGATGATAAATGAAAATAGTAGAGCTCCTATAATCAACTCTGGAGTTACAGACGCTTTCAATATGGCAAAATCTTTCTGCACGGCAATTTCAACACCCTTGGCCATCGCTATACCCAGACTGCAACCGATTGCACCGCCAAATAATCCGAGAAGACCGCTTTCTATCAGAAATATTAGTGATACCTCACGGTCAGAAGCGCCTATTGCCTTCATCACGCCTATCTCGCGCGTGCGCTCGAGAATAGACATGTACATAGTGTTCATGATGCCAACGCCACCAACTATCAATGATATTCCTGCTATACCAACAACTACTGTGAATACTAAAGCAAATATCGTGGAAAACATTGCAAGTAATTGCTCTGACGTTTGGACAGTGAAATCTTCCTCACCCTCCTTAATGCCGCGATCCTTCCTCATCGCCTTCTCGATGTCATCAGCAACCTTGCTTGTATTATACTCGGCCTTTGACTGCGCAATGATTGCATCTAATGCATCAGGCTCTTCGAATAGCTTTCTTGCGCTGTCGAGCGGAATCAGCAGCTGGCTGTCGTCCTGGCTGTTGCCTATCTTGTCCATGATACCGATTATGTTGAACTTAGTTCCTTCTACGGTTATCTTGTCGCCGACATAAGCCTTTTTGCCAAAAAAATCTCCTGTGCCAATCAGATATCCGACAACAGCAACGTTTCCATCGCCATCTTTAAGGTTCCTACCATCTATTATTTTGAAGCTCTGCATGCTGTCGATTATTTCTGCTGTTTCGTCAGTAGGTATGCCGCTAACGAAAGTGTATTTGTCTTCGTTCCTGAATTCTACTCTCGAAACCTTGTAAACCATGCCGCCTGCCAGTTTGACGCCATTAACACCCTGTATAACATCTATATCATGTTCTGTTAATCCTGAACTACCGCCTATGCCGAACATAGAGCCGCTGGGCATTATCATTAATTTATCAGTTCCCATCATCTCGAACTGCTCGTTTATCGTGTCCTGCAATCCGTACCCCAACGAGATAAGGGCGACAACGGCAGAGACGCCTATTACTATCGCTATGATTGTCAAGAGGCTTCGTTTCTTTCTCTTGGCAAGATTGCTTGTTGTCAATTTTATATATTCTGCAAACATTCCCATGTTATCTATACCTCAACGCCTCGACTGGATCAAGTTTAGATGCATGACGTGCAGGAAGCAAGCCTGATATTGTGCCGATAATAAATGAAAAAGCTAAAGCCCCTGCAACCAATTCTGGTGTCACGATTGCCTTGAATATATCAACTCCAGCGCCCACAGCGACTATCTCGACTATCTTTCCTAATACAGCACCAAAGCAGACGCCTACAATGCCACCAATCAAGCCGACCAAACCTGATTCTAGTATGAATAAAATCATTATGTCATGGCTTCTTGCGCCTACTGCTTTCATCAGGCCAATGTTACTAGTCTGTTCCATGACAGAAGTATACATTGTGTTCATTATGCCGACGCCGCCAACGAGCAGCGATATCGCCGCTATTCCTATAAGCACGGCTTGAACCGCGCCTAATATTGCATTAACGCCTGAGATTATCTGCTCGGATGAAGAAACAGTAAAATCTTCTTTGCCTTTTTCAAGATTCCTATCATTTCTCATATCCTTCTCTACGTCAAGAGCGACCTTGCTCGGTGAGAGCCCGTTCTTTACCTGGGCAAAAATCGTACCGACCTCTTCTGACTTATTGAATAGTTCCCGAGCTGCATCAATATTTATGGCAACCATCCTATCGTAAATAGGCGAGCCGCTTTTTTTGAATATGCCAACAACCGTGAATTCGACGTCATCTATGAGTATATCATCACCGACTTTGACGTCTTTATCGAAAACACTGTCAGCAATTCTGTTGCCTATAACAACTTTGTAACGGTCGTTTTCTTCAATACTTCTGCCCTGCTGGATCTTGAACATCTCTATATTTTCTGTCATCGCTTTTGTTTTGCTGTCTGCGGGAACGCCATAAACGCTCAGATATTTGGTTTCACCGCCGAATTTTAATTTTGCAGTATCAGTGACCATACCAAATGCATACTCGATCCCGGAAACACCATTAATGATATCCACATCATGCTCATACAATTTGGACGCAGAAAGACCGGAAGTGGCAGGAGTTATCCCAGAACTAAACCCGCCGCCAGGTGATATTATCAACTTGTCAGAGCCCATGCTTTCAAACATCTTGTTGATGCTCATCTGCATTCCCTGTCCGACGGATATTAACGCCACGACCGCTGAGACGCCGATGATTATTCCAAGTAATGTTAATGCGGTCCTAAGTTTCCTGCGCCTCATGCTGTTGTAGGACATCGAGAGAAGTTCGCTAATCATTACAATCAATTATAATCATTGAGAAATGCTTTTATTCCTTGAATAAGAATTCATTTCTTCTTTTTTATGATTTTTCTATAAAGCAGATATGCAACTATTGCAAGTATTACTATGTACAAGAATAAATTTGAACTTCCGCCTTGTGCGGCCTCATCCTTGGTGCTTACGGTTATATCAATATCATGTTTTTCGGAATACGGGTTGCCATAGACATCTTTATATGAAATCTCGATGTCTATCGGGTAATCGCCAGTGGCCACGTTAGCGACGCTGAACGTTAATGTTTCTGTGTCGTAATCGTCTGACTTGATATTTCCAACGTAGATCTCGCTCGGTTTTATATTCGTTATAACATCCGAACTCAGAACGTTTACGGTCAGAAATAACGCCTCCTGTGTTCCGGCATTTGCGATTTTTATATCAGCTTTGCCTTCCATTCCAGGAGCGACAATATCCTGTGAATCAAGAGAAACTATGAAATCAAAGTCACCGACTACCTTCAACCCCACTGTAGAGTTTATGCTCTGCTTCGTGCCGGTCTGGTCGTCGTATTCAATACTTACGACAAGAGAGTATATGCCCGGAGATGAACCTGGTTTGGTTATGATGTCTATCGGAACTGCTGCCTCTACGTTTTCAGCTATGCTTGATACGAATTTCTTGTTGTCCGAGCCTAGCGGCAGGATTGTATCAGCCGGGTCGTCCCATGATATCTTTACATTGTTGACAGTTGTCTTGCCAGAATTTTTCAGGGTAAATGTTATTTTTGTGCTCTCACCGGCTTTCAATGAAGACGGGCTTACATCAACTATCTCCAGCGAAGTCGGCGACTGGACTTTTATCAGTGCGTTCTTGACATAGCTGTCGCACGTGCCTGTCGTCGTGCAGGCGTCTATCAGAAACTCCACTGTGTAGAAACCAGATGGCGCATTCAGAGGCACGTTGAACTTATACACCACAGACATCGCCTTGCTCACTCCAAGACCACCAAGATTTTCAAGGTATGACGTTGTCTTTAGTGCAATAGGGGAGTCAATTTTTATGGACCTAACTTTTATGCTGTCTATTGATGTCGTTCCTGCGTTCGTAAGCGTCAGCGTTATATAACCATCGTTCCCTGATGCTACCGTAGCAGGTGACGTTGATGCGTCTACCTGCAGTATATAAGTTAAAGCACTGGCTGTATATAATAATATAGACAATAAAATGGCTGAAATCAAAAATGTAGATTTTTTAATGCGCATATTTCTACCTTTTCTAGTTAAGTATTAAAAACTTTTTTGCGATTGGAGCGGATGCCGGGAACACCATAATCAACATCAATGCAAAAAGTTCTGGCATGTGTTCGGGGTGTTTTTCCAGATATTTCAACAGTATACTGGTATAATATGACGGAGCTTCCTTAGGATTGTCAACCAATCGTTTCAACCAGTCAATATGAACGAAAGGATAGATAGATTTTGGATAATTTCTAGTGATGAGTGTGTAACCGAAGAGTTTCGTATTATTATTAGTGTTATACCTTTTTCTCACACATGTTATTTCATCCTTTTCTTCTGCCATTTTTACACCCCCGTATTATCTTTCCATCCTTTAAATGAACAATTCTGTCAGCCTTTTTTGCAATGTTCATGTCGTGAGTAACCATAACGACGGTTAACCCCTTTTTATTCAAATCCATTAAAATATTTATGATTTCCTGCCCTGTTTTAGAATCAAGGTTACCAGTCGGCTCGTCCGCAAGTATTATTTTAGGATTATTTGCCAATGCACGGGCAATCGCTACTCGCTGCATCTCGCCGCCTGATAGCTGCGAAGGACGATGATTTTTTCTTTCCTTGAGCCCGACGATATCCAAGAGATGCCCTGCCCTCTCCTTATCGACACTTCCGCGGAATATCATAGGTAGAAGGACGTTTTTGTACGTTGTCAGCGAAGGGAGCAAATAAAAGAACTGGAAGATAAACCCGATTTTGTCCCCACGAACATCGGCTAATTCGTTGTCGCTCAGCTTTGAAACGTCCTC
>JAZDNV010000019.1:0-2550 GCA_043799385.1 Candidatus Aenigmatarchaeota archaeon
CGACGCGCAGCTTTGCGTTTCTGTCACTAAGTAAATTGTTGGCAGTGATGTTTGCGAAAAAGCTCTCTGTTGCATTGATTGGCAACACAACGGACAATGAAAACTCTTTCCTCTCGATTATGCTTACGCTTTTCTCTGCCACCGCACCATCGAAGTAAAGATAGAACTTGTAGACACCGGGCTTGGCGATTTTCAAGTCCCATGTTTTTCCATTGTTCAGGGTGAAATTCGGCGAATAGAATATGCCGTCAGCGCTAGCTTCTAATTTGAATGGCTCGTTTATTCCTGCAGTGCTTGGACCAGAGATGAACACGTCAGGCAGCTTTTTTATTCCTGTTAACTCTACGGCTATTGATTTCGTCCTTATCTGGTCGAACACCGCGACCGGGCACGTGTAAACAAAATCTTTTTCCAAATCATTTGAGGAAAAGAACCAGTAAAGAACGTTTTTTCCGCAGAACCAAAATTTGCGGTCACTGTCATATATATTAAGCATGTCGTCGCCTTCGCTGGTGCACGATTTCACAGTTATGTGTGCGATTGAGCAACCTCCCTGTACCGATGCTGCAATATAGCCGTAACCGTTTATTGAAAAACTTTCTGACGAGATGCTGATGTCCGTAATGTTCTTTTCCTGATAATTGATTATCTCGAATTTTTCGTCATTCCTTTTCCAGTCTATGCTTCCGCCGCGGTGCACGATTTTATCAGTCTGGTTGCCGTCAATGAGCGATGAAGTCTTTATATGAGTCGCGTCAAGATAACCTGCCTGGAGCCACGTTGCATCGAACGGAATCCATCCGCCATCCGTAAGGACTTCGACCCAGGCGTGGCCGATGAATTTCTTGCTCTCTCCTGAATAGGCGTAACCGGCTACGTAGCGAGCAGGAATACCAGACGCGCGAAGCAGCGATAAAAGCAGCGATGAATACTCGGCGCACACGCCTCTGCGGTTCACAAGAACCCAATCACTTGGCTTACGCTGTCCGCTGAGCGAGATGTCGTATTTTACAAGATTATTTGTCAGTATAGTCATTTCCGCCGCTTTCTGCAATGATTTCTCGTATGGGTATGCCAATCGCCTTATCTCGTCATTGATTACCACGGTATTGGTTTCTTTCAGGTATCGGGAGTCATCGCCTATCTTCTTATCGCCGTCGAGCTGTTTTGCGTTGTTCCTAACGACTACCTCGATATTGTAATCTATCGTGCCTTTCGGCTTGCTCCACTCGAGAAGAACTAACCGATTGCCGAACTCATCGAATATGTAGCGATAGTTCGCGTTTACGTCCACTCGTTGCACACCTTCCTGCGGTATGTATATCGAGAGATTAACGGACTCGACGTTATTCGTGATTAATGAACCAGAATATATGACCTTTAACTCAATGCTATCTACTGTCGACGGATAAATCGCATTGGAAATCCCAATCAACAGCAAAATCAGCAGCGGCAAATATTTCATAAGATTAATTAATATGAACGAATAAAAGCATGACAAACGCACGCATTAAAACTTTTTTGTCATTAATTCTGTTATGACGTTGGCAGAAGAGATATGGACCGAGAAGCATAGACCAAAGCGTTTAGCTGAGATGACCGGTCAGAAGAACATAATCGACCGCCTTGAAGCGTTCGTCAAGAGCCGCTCGCTTCCGCACTGCCTCTTCACAGGACCGGCTGGCTGCGGAAAAACGACAGCAGCGTTGTGCATTGCTACAGAGCTCTTCGGCAATAACTGGAAGAGCAATTTTCTCGAGCTGAACGCCTCGGATGAACGTGGCATCGACACGATACGCGTGAAGGTCAAGGACTTCGCCAGAACGATGCCGCTTGAGGGATTATTCAAGATAATATACCTAGATGAAGCAGATTCTCTAACGAGCGATGCGCAGCACGCTTTGCGAAGGACGATGGAGCGATACGCATCGATAGCTCGCTTCATCCTATCCTGCAACTACTCGAACAAAATCATACCGCCCATACAGAGCAGGACCGCAGTATTTCGCTTCTCGCAATTGACGAAGGATGATGTAGAGAAATCGCTAAAAAGCATTGCGAAAAAAGAGGGCGTTGTCGTTGATCAAAGCGCGCTGGACGCAATCGTATATCTTGCAGAAGGCGACATGCGAAAGGCGATAAATATCCTGCAAACTGCATCTATACTCAAGAAGAAGATAGACGAAGAGACAATATACTCCGTTACTAGCAAAGCAGACCCGCTCGCAGTGAAGAAGATGCTCATGCTTGCCGTGGAAGGAAGATTCAAGGAAGCCAGAACCCAGTTGCTGGTTTTGTTATTGGAACGGGGAATCGCCGGCGAGGACATAATAAAGGAGATTCATAATCAAATCCTAAATTTTGAAATCAGCGACGAGAAGAAAATACAACTCATAGAAAAGGTCGGCGAATATGAGTTCCGCCTCACGGAGGGCAGCAATCCTCGAATCCAATTAGAAGCCTTGCTCGCTCAGATAGGGCTCATAAGCAAGAAATAATTTTCTAGTTATTTTTTATTCTCAAACTTTTCATATAATCATGGTACTGTTT
>JAZDNV010000023.1:0-30274 GCA_043799385.1 Candidatus Aenigmatarchaeota archaeon
ACTTGCCATGAAAAAATTTAAAACACAGTTCTGACTTACGAGAGAAGCATAACAAATAGATGTACATACGAAATGCTGCGTCATCGGCATTTTTACTTGGAAATCGATTAACTTATGCCTCTTAAACTCATCCTGCCATATATAGATATGACGCTATACATCTGCGGGAAATGTGGAAAATTTTTTGCAACGAAAAAAAACCGAAAACCTAGAGAGGTCATAAAGGAAATCAGGCATGGGGCAAAAGGAAAGGTAGAAGTAGCATTTCCATTGTGCCTGAAGTGCCAGCCGAAGAAAAAACTCGCTTAAGATTTTACCATATGCAAAATATCATAATCAATTATTTGTTTAGTCTGACGATTGCCGTGACTTTAAGGAGTTATGGACACATATTATAGTTATGAACATAACAAAGAAGCTTTTGATGTCTTGGTTGGACGGTGACAATAACAAAGAAGCGTTAGCAAGAACCGACCTGAAGAATGTAATCACATGGATGAAAGGAGAGACCAATCCAGAAACTGAAAAAGAAATAAGAAACGAGGGTTACGGATGGATATACGACCTTCGCAAGAAATGGAAAAAAGAAAATAAAAAACGATAATTCATTTCTGTCCTAATTATGCATTTTATTCTGATTTAGCGATATTTCAAAGTTTGCACTAATTTTCAAGGTTTGTACCAAAAGTCATATTATAAACGTCGTGTAGTTGTTATCGGTGATTGTATGAACTGTATGGTATGCGGAGAAGAAACGAATTTTATGAAAAGCATCGGCGACGTTGGCGTGGCCTTCTGTAATAAACACTATCACGAGGTGGATTTCTATGACGACTTTTAGGGTTAAATTGAGCACACAGCAACTCAGAAGGCTGAATGGTATGGTGAAGAGCGGAGTCTATGAATCAAGAGACGAGGCGATAGGCAATGCCATCAAATGCCTGTAAAAAGTTGGATGGCGGCGAGATGGAAATGCCCGTATGCTGCGGAAAAAGAATGAAAATCAACATGGAGCTCGGACGTTTCTTGGAAGTCCAATGCGGCATATGCGGGGACATAGACTATACAAAAAGGTATAGCAGATTTTGATATAAATATAAAATTGGGGTGTTGGTATGAAGAACGTGCATTACTGCGGAGACGGGTTCAAAGGCGAGGTAATAAAAGCCAAGGGCATAATCTTCTGCGGCTTTTGTGGGCACGAGTTCAAAAGATAATAAAATATTCTGGATGAGCATGCATTTTAATTTGTTTAATTTAAATTATTGACAGTGATCTTATGAAAAACTACCATATCTTGATTATGGTTTATTCAGTTGTCATAATAGCTTCGATAGTATATTTCGGGTTTTTTCAGCATTTCGGGGCACGAAACCTGAACTTCTGCATGGGCGGTCGGGACAACGCAATAAGTCTTATAGACCTTATGATAATTCTCGCCGTTGCGGTTTCGTTATCCCTGCTGGTGATTTCAATCCTTGCTTTCAAAAGGACAAACGACATAAAAATGCTTATCCTGGCTTTAGCCTTCTTCTTCTTCAGCGTAAAGGAATTCCTGTCTGCATTCGAGAACTTCTTTCCAGGCGAATTCATATACATAGACAACATGGACAAGATGCTGGAGCTTCTGATATTCCTGTCTTTCATAATATTGCTTTACGCAGGATACAAGAATATCATGAATAAAAATAGAACCAGACCCGATAATAATGCTCGAAGAAAACAAAAGTTATCTTGACCTAGCAGCCAGAAAGGATATATATGATTCCATAAAAAAGTCGCCTGGCCTTCATTTCAGAGAATTGCAGAGGCGGACAAAATTGGCAACCGGCTCTATTGATTATCATCTTCACTTTCTGCACAGGCACGGCCTAATAAGGACGGAAAAAACCAGCAGATTCGTTCGGTATTACCCGGCCGACCAAGCCTTTGATGAAAAGGAAAAGGAACTCCTTAATCTGCTGAGGCAGGAAAAGATAAGGCATATCTTGATTCATATCATTCAAAATAAAAGGCCGAATGCATTGAAAATAGCCAACGACCTGGCAATATCACCGTCAAGCCTTTCGTGGTACCTGAAAAAGCTCGCTGAAAAAAACATAATATTGCAAAAAAAGGTCGGGCGCTTTCGGTATTACTCTGTTTATGACAAAAAGAAGATTATCCTGTGCCTTATTGCGTACAAGACCAGCTTTGTTGACGATGTGGTCGACAGTTTCATAAAAGCGTGGGAATGAGCTTTGCACAAAACTTAAAACAACACGAAACTAGTAATAATTATGAAATCGTGGAAGTGCATTCTCGGCATGCATAAATACGATAAGTTCATGGGTCTGGACAGCGTTGGCAACGGAAAATTCATTCAGCGCTATCGATGCGTTGTATGTGGCAAAACTAAAAAGGTCGTGAAATAATCATCTTATTCTTGTTGCATGATAATTCAATGCGAATCTGAAAAATAGTTTTATTTCTTTATGAGCCTGTAATACATGATTCCATCCTTGCGCATCTTCTCTATCGCCTGCCAGTTGTTGAAGAGCTTGTTCAGGCGCGATATGACAGGAGGCTTATCCGACTTGGTCTTCTTCATCAGCTCTTCAGCGGTCTGCCATTCATACGTCAATGCATCGTCGACTTTCATATATACCACTTTGTAGAAGCACTTAAAAAGACAAAAAGCTACCTATCTTCCCAGAATGCTTCTGCTTCCTTTTCCATTTTCTCTAATCGGTCGTAGTAGTCAGGGAATTCGTTGAGGTGCGCGAGCGCGATTTTTCCTGTCATTATCGGGTCGTCGTTCGTGACATTCGTGTTCTTGTCGATTGTACCATGTTCAAGCTCTACGTCCATTCCTCTGCGGAACTGATCAACGTCGAACTTGTCCCATTTGATTCCGAGCTTTTCGCCGATATTCTTTGCCTCGCCAGCAGTGAAATGCTTCTTAGCCATTATATCACCTGTTTGCTTATTGGTATAATTGAATTAAATATACTAAAGCTGGGAATCAATAGTAACCTACAAGTAGTGAAATTTGTAAGATTTAAATACGTTATAGGGATATAGCATATCCTATGAACAAGGCAAACCGTATAAGGCTCGGCCTTCCGAAGGGAAGCCTGAATACGCCGGGCAGGGGCAATACGCACGAGTTGTTTCTCAACGCAGGCTATGACATCGAGGGATATACGCCTAGCAATGAATCGGATAGACATCTGAGGATAGCAAACGACCCTGAAATAGAGCTCTTCCTGACAAGACCGCAGAGCGCTCCGATAGAATTGAGCCTGGGCCTATTGGACATTGCAGTCGTAGGCGAGGACTGGGTTCTGGAAGAGGCTGGTCTTAACGTCAGCGTAACAAAAGTCGGTAACCTGGATTATGGACAAACCCGGCTTGTGGCAGCAATTCCTGAAGAAAAGAAATATGAATCGCTCACTGATTTTTTCATGAAAAAACGGCACAGGAAAAAGCCTATAAGATGCTTTACCGAATATGTCAACCTGACAAGAAAATTCTTCATGGAAAATCCTGGATACAGGAGCGCTTTTGGTGACAAAGCTCCTTACGTTCGTGTAAGAGGAATCGTCCAATCTCAAAATCAAAAGGTCCAGATTATAAGTTCTGATGGCGTAACAGAAGGCTACATAGCAAAGGGCGCCGATATAATAATTGATAATACGCAGAGCGGCTTAACGTTGAAAGAATACGGATTAAAGGAGATTGGGCAGCTGATGGAAACTTGCGCAGGACTATACGCAGGGCCTAGCTGTGTTGACTGGAAGAAGAGGAAATCAGAAGAGATTTATACTCAGCTTTACGGTGCGCAGGCCGGAAAACAGCAGTTCGACGTAAAATTCAATGTCCCGAACAGCAACCTGGAAATTCTGAAAGAGCAACTGATTGTAGCAGGACTGTGCTCGGACGAGCCTACGACATCATTAAGGGGCGAAAGCTACACTGCAGTCAATATACTGATACTCAGGGAGAAATACCCGCTGGCATTGCGCGTACTTAAGGAGTATGGAGCTTCTGCAATCGTAAGGGACGAGATAAAGCAATTCATCAGGTAAGAATCACGCAACGCACTTTATCGTTATCTCTTCTCCTGCTGCGGAAAACATATGCACAGACGCCATGCAATTCCAGTAATCGACGTCGCCGACCCTGATGTTTATGAGCTTGACTTTCAGGATTACGATGTCATCGTTTATCTTTTTCGTGTAATTATACTCTATTTTTTGCAGCATATCAACAAACACCTGATGGTCGATAGTATCGTGATGTGTCCAGTGGATATTCGGGCACCAGCAATACGCTGGCACAGTCGCACGCAGATTTCAGATAGCCCTTAACGCAATTCAGCAACCCGGTTATGTTGTCTGCAGCTGACTTGCTGTCGAATGTACCGAGATTATCACTAACCAGACGGGTTGCGCCACTCCTTTTTTCCATGCAGAAAACAGGGTACCTCCCTAAAATCGCCACAGCTGCATCATCTCCGACCTTCTTTGGAAATTCGACTGTCATGTATACCATCCGATCCACCATCACGGAAACCAAATGAAAAAGAAAAAAACAAAACAAAAAATTTACGAGGCAGTCACCGTTATATGATTACCTCAATGCCAAGATCGCTCTCCCTGCTCTTTGCTTTCGCGTAGCCGCCTGCTGATTTGCCAAGGATGTACGGTGACTTTACTCCTGTTATTATCGTTATCACCTGTATCTTTCCCTGGTACTCTGGTATGACTCTCGCGCCCCACATGACCATTGCCGACGGGTCCATGTTTCTGGATACGGTTTCGCCTATGTCATTTATTTCGTCCAGCCTCATGTCTTCGCCGCCTATGATCTGTATCATGGCGCCTGTTGCTCCAGAGTAGTCTACGTCCAGTAGCGGATGGGCGAGCGCTTTGCTGATCGCTTCTTTTGCACGGCATGAATCGTTTTCGCTCTCGCCGACGCCTATTGTTGCTACGCCGCCTGCCTTCATTATCGTCCTGACGTCTGCATAGTCTAGGTTAACTAATGACGGCTGCGATATCGTTTCTGTTATCCCTTTTATCATCGTTGCTATCAAGCCGTCGGCCACGCCGAACGCCTCTTTTAGCGGCCGATTACCGGCTAGCTCAACAAGCTTCTGGTTCTCTATCACGATTACCGTGTCGCAGACCTCGCGAAGCTTTGCCAGGCCTTCTTCGGCCTTGACGATTCTTGCGCCTTCTATCTTGAACGGTAGCGTCACAGCTGCGATAACGATTGAGCCTAGCTCTTTCGCTATATGCGAGACGACTGGAGCTGCGCCAGTGCCTGTGCCACCGCCTAAACCTGCTGTGACAAACAGCAAGTCGCAGTCTTTAAGCGCGTCTCTTAGTTCTCCTTTGGCTTCCTGAGCAGCCTTCATTCCTACGTCAGGGTAGCCGCCTGCACCCAAGCCACGGGTCAAATCACGGCCAATCAGGATTTTCTTTTGGGCTTTTATTGCAGCCAGATGTCTGGCGTCCGTGTTAGCTGCTATTGTCTCTGCTCCTGCAATGCCCATTTCTGTGAGCCTGTTTACAGTATTACAACCACCGCCGCCACAGCCGACAACCATTATCCTGGCTTGTTCGAACTGGAAGTTTTCGATGTCGTCCATATGTACAACCTCTATTTTTTTACGAAACATATTCTGCACAACCAAAATGCTTAAAAGCGTGGCTTCCTATGTTTTCCAATCTAAGAACAAACACAATCCTAGTCTTCTTTGGGTTCGCGCCAACGAACTCAAATCTTACTTTCATTTTCTACTTAAATAATTATTCGTTATGCAGAGTATATTTTCAAAAATCATGCAATTTCAACCAGATTAGAAAACTGAGGCGGTTTCTAACCTACTTTCTAACCTACCAGCAGTAGCTTTGCATAAAAACAGGCTATCAGCCTGCAAATAGCGCTGATAGCCTACGGTCGATGGATGTGAGAATCACTTTTGTGCAAAGCTACCAGCAGAAGAAATAGTTAATCATCGGCAAAATCTAGTACCCGAACTCCTTTCCGCTTGCTGAAAGGCTGAGGTTGTAGTTTTCGTCCTCGATTATTTTCTTCTTTTTTTCCTCGTTGTTCTTTATTTTTCCGTAGCGGAAGAAATCGTGCAGTATTTTTTCCCGCTGCTCTTCTGTAAATTCTTTTTCAAACTCGTCTATCACCTTTGATATCGAATTTTCTATCTCAGAATGAGCCAGGTCGTCGTTTTCCATCGACTTTAATGTGTTAAAGAGTACTCGGAATTTCTCGTCTTCCATAACCACACCCTATTCATAATTATAGCTATGTATTTCAACATTAGTCTTTTTTAAAGGATTAAAGAGTTCCTTGGGAACAAAGTGGGAAACGTGGGAACGATGCACCTACGGTCACATCATACGAATATTCAACACAATCTATAGGCACCATGTAAAAACCTTTTTATTCCGCGAATACAAAAATTAATCATGAAGCTGAAGAGGCACTATAAGATACTGCTGATTATAGTGATGGCGTTCATAATCCTGTACTATCTTGGAGGCTTTCTCGGCAAGCAGTGCTCGCCTGTAAAAATTGAGGGTTGTTCTAGCGCTTGCTGGAACATAGTGGCGACGACAGTCAATTCTGAACTTTGCCCAAGCAGCGAGCCGTGCATGGCAGAGCCGTACAAGATGCAGCACAACGCGATAACCGAGATGCTGACGTGCGCCTGCTACAAGGCGAGCCAAGGTAATTATGCAGACGCTTCGCTGAACGGAAAGATAGAAGACGTGTTCCGCGAGTGGAAGGGCCAGTCGCTGAAAGCGAACGAGATATGCAGCGTCGCTTTCGTCAAGATGCGGTACTGATTTTTTGGCTTAAAGATTTCTGAAATGCCTTTAAAAATCTTTTTGAAATAGGTAAGGCATGGCTAAAGAGATAAGAAGCGTGCCTTCAAAATCTATCAGTGAGTATACTGTTCCTGAATTATTGTTGCAACCTGGATATATACCCAAGGGGTTTTCAAGTGAAGAAGTCGATTTATCAGCTCCTGCAACAAGATACGAAATTGGCGAAGAGCCGAAATTAAAATTGCATTATTCTATTATAACTGCGCCGATGCAGGCGGTTTACAGCCCTGAACTCAACGTGGAAGCAGCAAAGATGGGAATACTGGCGATATCGCATTGCAGCCAGCCTATAGAAACCCAGGCAAAACAGAGGAGAGAAGTGCGAAACCGCAAAGCCGGATTCGTCACTCCAGATGTCGTTAATCCTGGGATGCTGATAGGCGATTTATTCAATTTATCTATAGAAAAGGGGTACTCAACGTTTCCTGTGACAAAGGACGGGACTCTGAAGACGGCGATGGTCGGGTACATAACAGCAAACGACTATGATTATGAATTGCACAAAAGCAAGAGGGTAAAGGACAGGATGATACCGAGAGAGGATGTCGTCGTTTCTTACTACGAAGACATCGGCGAGGACCCGCAAAAAGCGGACAGCATATTGAGAGACGGCCACCACGGAAGCATGCCAATACTGAGGAAAAGAGGCGAACCAATCGTGAAATGGTTTCCGTTCGTCAGGAAAAAAGACGAGACAATCGTTTACATGGTTTTCAAAAGGGATATAGAAGAGCACAAAAAAAATCCTAATGCACTCGTTGACGAGCAGAAAAGGTACATCGGAGGCGACGCGATAAATACCAGGGACTATAAAGAACGCGTTCCTGCCCTGATTGAAGCCGGCTCAAAATTTTTATACATAACGACATCGCAGGCATATTCGGAATACGTTGCGGAAACTCTCAGATTCGTGCAGAAAGAATTTCCTGGTATTCCTGTAGGAGCAGGAAATATAGTAACAGAAGAAGGTTTCAGATTTCTAGTAGAGAACGGGGCAACGTGCGTTGGCATCGGCATGGGACCTGGCTCTATATGCATAACCCGAGAACAGATAGGCGTGGGTGACGCCCAGCTGACTGCCATTCTTAATGTTGCAAAAGCAAGGGACATATATTACAAAGAAACTGGAACATACATACCGATATGGGGCGACGGCGGGTTTTCAAAACCGCGCCACTTCGTTGTTGGTTACGTTGCAGGTGCTGACGGAATAATGGCTGGACGAGCGTTCGCTGGAACGTCTGAGAGCCCTACTGAAGTAAATTATAAAATGTCTCCGCCGTCAAAGCCTTACTGGGGCGAAGGCTCGAAAAGGGCAAGGTTGTGGGAAGAAGGAGTAAAAGACAGGTATGGTCATGATGTTTTTGAAGAAGGGGTTGAAGGATGGGTTGAATACGTTGGGCCTTTCACGCCTTATACGGAAAGATTAGTATTCACAGTTAAAGACGGCATGAGAAAAGGCGGGTGCGGAACAATACCTGATGCCCATGAAAACGGGGTATTGATACCTATATCTGAAGGCGCATTGGAGGAAGGCCGTCCGCACGACATAAATATGAATGTCCCGAACAAGGCAACCGGTATTTCTAATGGTTGATAAAAAATGAACATAGCAGTAATAGGGATGCAGTGGGGCGATGAGGGAAAAGGCAAGATAGTCGATTGCCTCATCGACAGGGAAGGGATAAAATACGTTGTCCGCTTCAACGGCGGCAATAACGCCGGCCATACCGTCAAGGTCGGCAACAAATCTTACGCATTCCATCTGCTTCCTTCTGGTATACTACATCCAGACGTAACTAACGTTATCGGCAACGGCGTCGTCATCGACCCTGCGGTGCTTATATCCGAACTGGAGAAATTAGACTGGCCGAAGAACCTGAGGATAAACGAACGAGCGCATTTGATAATGCCGTATCATAAGGTTCTTGACGGAATAGAGGGCGGAAAAATAGGAACGACCGGCCGCGGCATCGGACCATGCTACGCTGACAAGGCTGCAAGAAACGGGATAAGGGTTTGCGATTTGGTATACGGATGCAAAGTCGATGAAAAGCGATTCAAAGAGAGATTGGCAGAAGAATTGAAAAAGAAAAACAAGATTCTTGAAAAAGTCTACGGAAGACCGCCACTATCTTTTGATGAAATCTGCAACAATTATCTTGAATACGCAAGATTGATCAGGCCGTATGTTTTTCATTATCCGCTGGACGGCGTAAGAAATGATATAATATTCGAGGGTGCGCAGGGAGCCATGCTCAGTGTTGATCATGGAACCTGTCCGTATACAACATCATCCAATCCGACTATAGGAGAAGCATACACGGGTAGCGGCATCAGCGTTAAAATAGACAGGGTAATCGGCGTGCCGAAAGCTTATTGCACGCGAGTCGGAGGCGGACCTTTCCCGACAGAACTCGGATGCGAAAATGATTTGGAAGGGCTGAAGAAAGGCGAAGAAATATTAACGCCGGAAGATGTTGAAGCAAAGGAAAGCAACGACGTTGCTGCTGCAAAATACATGCGCATAACCGGCAATGAATACGGAACGACGACTGGAAGGCCGAGGAGATGCGGCTGGTTTGACGGCGTTGCAGGATGGTATGCAAGAGAGCTGAACGGCTTTGACGAAATTGCAATGACCAAATTGGACGTCCTTGATGGATTCAAACGTATCAAGGTTGGCGTTGGTTATGTCATCGGAGAAGAATGCACGTCAAGATTCCCATCGCGCTCGGACGTATTGGAAAAATGCGAGCCTGTCTATGAGGCATGCAACGGTTGGCAGCAGGATACGAAAAAAGCAAGAAGCTACAAAGATTTACCGGAAAACGCAAAGAAATACATATCAAGAATAGAAGATATGATGCAGGCGCCAGTATCAATCGTTTCAGTCGGTCCTGAACGGGAGCAGACGATATTCAGGCTTTAATTCTTTCCAAGCAATTCATAGTCATGCTTGCACAGCTGAAGAACTCTTACAAGGCGAAAAAGCCTGCTATCGAAAAAAGGCTCAACGAATTCAAGAATCGCAAGGACGAGGAGATTTTTCACGAGCTTGCGTTCTGCTTATTGACGCCGCAATCACGAGCAAAAACGTGCTGGTCTGCTATCGAAAATTTAAAGAAGAATCGCCTGCTTTTTTCTGACGACCCAGGAGAGATAAGGAAATACATGACCGGCGTGCGATTTGCGAACACAAAGGCAAAACGAATACCTTTGGCGAGAAGATTGGTGAACGAAATCAGGGCGAGAAGAAATTCTAACCCATACGAACTGCGCGATTACTTGGTGAAGAACATAAATGGTTACGGCTACAAAGAAGCTTCGCACTTCCTTCGCAACATCGGCTTCGATGATTTTGCAATACTTGACCGCCACATACTGAAGAATCTTCTCAGGTACAAAGTGATAGACGAGATACCGAAAACACTGACAAAGAAGAGATATCTTGAAATCGAGTAGAAAATGAAAGAATTTTCGAAAAAAGTCGATATTCCGCTATCGCATCTGGATCTGCTCTTCTGGTCCGAGGAGACAGGAGAGATATTCAAATAAAATAATTTAAATACTTTTTTGACAGATTATTATAACAGGTAAGGTAAGTGAAGGCTTTTTCTTCATTTAATCTGACCAAAATAAAATAAGAGGTGTTTTGAATGGAAAGGAGAGGTTTTGGTCATAGCAGTTTCGACAGGTTTGACCAGCCAAAGCCCGTTAAAATCGGGGAAGAATACGATGTAAAGATAACAGACGTTGGAGCAAAAGGTGATGGCATTTGCAAAGTAGAGAATTTCATCATCTTTGTCCCAAACGTGAAGAAAGGAGAGAACTGCAAGATAAAGATAAAGGAAGTTGCAAGAAAATTCGCGATAGCCGAAAAAGTAGGTTCTGCAGACGTTAAAGAGGAATCAGACGAAGGCAAGGAAGAAGATGAATTACCTGAGGTTGAAGAGAAACTGAAATTCAAGGATGTTGACGAAGACAAGGAAGACACTTTCTAGATTC
Organism: Candidatus Aenigmatarchaeota archaeon; assembly: GCA_043799385.1. Taxonomy (GTDB): domain Archaea; phylum Aenigmatarchaeota; class Aenigmatarchaeia; order GW2011-AR5; family GW2011-AR5; genus JAZDNV01. Next base: position 10,905 of record JAZDNV010000023.1, read on the forward strand.
TTCATTTTTTTTCTTTTATTTTTATATTTCATTTATTTTTCGAAATCGGCCCATGCTATCATAGGAGGCCCTTCTTCTTGGAATATATGAAAACAATGCCAATGATTACTACAATCGCAAAGACAAGAAAACTGCCATAAACGAATTTCCAGATTATTTTTTCGGCAATCTCTTCAAAGGTTCCGGAGTATGGAAACAAAAACACGCGGAAGAAGAACGCCTTTGTGCCGTGAATTATAAATGAATATAGAACGCCGAGAAACAGGACATTCTTCATGTTGAAGCTGCAATTCTTGACTAGCTTCACCACGGATAATGCTACGAACAAAGCCCACAGAGCCTGCGTCACGTTCAGGACGAAAGGATACTGCGCAGATAACGGCAGTGCAATATAGTATTGTGATACCACGACTACTAGCGATGCAATAACGTAGTATCTTATCGGCCATAGGTACTCACGAATCGCTTTACCGAATATTTCCATATTCTTATTTTAAATACAGAGGTTAATAAAAGATTATTAGGCGCAAAATATGTACCTTAACAAAAAATTCCTGATACTGATTATCGGGCTGTTTATAGCAACCTACGTTCTTTCCACGTTCATTCCCGGAAAAACAAACGAGCCTCCGATAGTCGGCGGCGACAAGGACGAGCACGGCTGCATTGGCTCTGCAGGGTATAGTTGGTGCGAAGCCAAAAAGAAATGCCTGCGTTCTTGGGAAGAGAAATGCACGATAGGCGAAGATAAGCCAGTCGATATAGACGTGGACAAATACAAGCGCAACTGCCCGGACGGGTACTGGTGCGACACGAAAAAGGAGTGCGTCCTGTCGTCAGACGACTGCGTAGCTGTTTGAATTGTTTGATATGAAATCGGATAAAGTTTTTATTATCGCTGTAATAATTACCATAATATTCTCAATTATTATGATATTTAACGTCAATCCTGATGTTGTATTGAAAGGGTATAGTCTTATCATAAGCAACAAATCTGTAGCTATTGTCCATTTTTCTAATAACTCTGTCAATGCTGAAATCGCCGATACGCCAGCGGAACGAACGCAGGGTTTGATGTTTCGTAAAAGTTTAGATGAAGACAACGGCATGCTCTTCATATTTGAAAGCAACGGCTACTACAGTTTTTGGATGAAAAATACCTACATACCGCTTGATATCATATGGATCAACAACAATCACGTGATTCATATAGAACATGCGATTCCTTGCAACGATAGTTGTATATCTTATTATCCCAATTCATCTGCCAGGTACGTTCTGGAAGTAAACGGCGGCTTCACTGACAGATACAACATTAGAATCGGGGACACGATTACTATTGATTACCGTTAATCGCTGTCAGCAAACCAAGATGAGACTGCTCTGCATCAGGCATGGATTTTGTTTTTATCCCCTGATCACAGGATTGCCGAACATCAGATAAGCAAAGTTTCCGTAGCTCCACTCCAGTTTTGAATCACTGGGAGCCAGTCCAATGTTGTTATTTTCCAGAGTTGGTGTGGCGCCTGCCACGTGTATCCCATCGCCAACGTTCACCATTGTGTTATTTTTTACAATGGCAGAGCCGCTCAATATGACAATTCCAGTATGGACGTTATAAATCTTGTTATTTTCTATGACAGGGTTTCCTCCCTGGACATCTATGCCCTCATGGCCTGACTCCCATATCTCGTTGCCATAAATCTGCGAGGAAGAGAAACCTGAAGATATCGAGCCCCAGAATGTATAGTTTATTATATTGTTTTTGATGACTGTGTTCGGAGTATTGGGTCCCAAAGCGATGCCGTGTCTTGACCACTCGACTACACAGTACTCCATGATGCTTCTGTCAGCACCTACATGGATTCCAACCCAATCAGCGTAATTCGGTTTGGAAGCCTCAGAGGTAAAGATTATTCTTTTGTCTGGCGTTCCAATCGCCTTTAGTTTTCCATTGACGACCAAGTCAGAATGCGTTATCTCGTAGCTTTTCAGCCGCGTGGGGTCAAGGTCGTTATAGCCGTCTGGCGGAACCTCGTTGCCCCAGCCAACATCATCTCCAACGACAAACCTGACAACTGTTCCTGGTAGAATAGTCAGGTCACCATCGATGTGCGTGTCGCCTGTAATCAAGATTTCACCGCTCCATAGCTGATTTTCGTGGAACTTGCCAGATATAGAAGTGTTCTCAACGCGCTTTGCATTCTTCAACGCGTCGTCAATTGCTTCTTTCTCATCTAGCGTGGTATTGACGTCTGTTTGAGATTCTTCTGTCGGGAGTTCTTCTACATCTGTATCATTTGTTGGCGCTTCTGATTTTTCGACACAACCACTGATAAAAATAATTATAAGAATCAAAATTAACAAAGGGGTTATAAAAAATAATTTTCTCATAATAAATATTGATTTAAGATTATTTAATAATCTTTCCATAGGCTAGTTTCTAAATTCTTTTCCGCAGAAACCGCAGAAAACAATGCCATGAGCTTTGATTATCTCGCCGCGAAAACCGTCACCGCAATAATGTTTCTTTTTCATTTTCAAACACCTCAAACTTCACCCGTCATCTGCAAAAAAAGAAAAAGGCAATGGCCGGGTCCCGACTGGGACCCGCTCGGCAAAACACGATGCGCCATCGAAACTATACTGATGGTTCTTCTTTTTTCTTTCTTGACATAGGACGACCACCTTCACCTTCATTCGAGCCGGGCCGAAAGGGGCTTGCGCGGATCAGGTCTTGGAGCATATCGCCATCCGCTTGGGCTCTATACATCAATTGTTTTCTTCCCATTATCTGATTTTCCCAAGAGCGCATGAAAAGTGAACAGTGACATGGAATTTATATTAATATTGCCTACAATCTATCTCTATGAAGATGCTGCTTTCTGACGAGACGCTGTTCAAGGATGAAAACGTTTTTGATTTCAGCTACCTTCCTGAGCAGTTCACGCATCGAGACGCGCAACTTAAGTCGCTGGCGATGTGCATAAAGCCGGCAATGCGCGGAGCTAAGCCGCTGAACGCATTATTATACGGACCGCCAGCGACCGGCAAGACGACTGCAATCAAGACAGTTTTTCAGCAGCTGGAGGAAGAAACGGACAGAGCGGTCGCCGTACACGTGAATTGCCAGATTTATTCCTCGCCGTTCCGCGTGTTTTCGGAAATTCATAAAAAGATGTTCGGCTATCTGCCGCCGGAGACGGGTGTGCCTTTTTCGAACGTTTATGACAAAATTTTTCAGAAGTTGTCGAAAGAGGGCAAGACGCTTATCGTTGCATTGGATGATCTCAGCGGAGGCGATGAGATTCTCTATAATATTATCAGAGCGCATGAAGCATTCCCGAAAGCAAAGGCAGCAGTTTTTGCCGTGATGCCTGAGAATGCTATGCATAAATTAGACGGACGCGTGCGATCGGTCTTTCAGCCGCAGCAGATAAGCTTTCCGCTATACAATGCGGGCGAGATATTCGACATACTAAAAGGCAGAGCAGAAATCGGCTTTTATCCAAACGTTATTTCTGATGACATTATAAGAAAGATAGCAACGATTGCTTTTAGGAAGAATGATTCACGATTTGGAATCGAATTGTTAAAGCAATCGGCTATGACTGCAGAAAAGAACTCATCAAGAAAGATTGGAATCATTGATGTGGATAATGCGCTAAAAGCAATGATGCCATTGAGAGCAGAACGCAGCAATGATGAAGAAGCAATATTGAATTCACTGGCAAAGGGACCGATGAAATCCGGAGAACTTTATGATTCGTTGAAAAATAAGATGAGCTATTCAGGATTGTACAGAACGCTGAAGAAATTAAAGGAAGCGAATCTTATTGAGATAAAGGAAACGAACCTGAAAAAAGGAAAAACGAGAATAATATCAAAGAGGAAATGATATGAAAACAAAGATATTGCTTGATACCAACTTCCTGCTTGCGCCTGCTCAGTTCAAAGTCGATGTTTTTGAAGAGATGAAGAATTTTGGTGAGCCGGTCACGCTCGACGTATGCATCAACGAGCTGAAAAAACTATCGAAAAAGAAAGGCAATATCGGCAATGAGGCAAAAGTCGCACTTCTGCTGGTAAAGAAAAATAATCTGAAAATCCTGAAGTCGTATAAGAAAAGAGCAGATTTCGCGCTCATGGATTGCGCTAAAAAGCTCGGTTGCACGATTGCGACAAATGATGTGAAACTTATTAAAGCATTAAAAAATAAAGAAATAAAAGTTATAAGACTTAGGCAAAAGAAGTTTTTGACAATGGTGTAATTGAATGCTGATGATACCGTTAATCGCTAGTGTTTTTGCGCTGGTCTCTGCCTGTATACTTATTATATATTTGCTGAAGCAGGCAAAGGGCTCGGGCAAGATGATTGAGATACACGAAGCCATAAAGGAAGGCTCGATGTCTTATCTCAACAGGCAGTATAAAACGGTTGCAGTGATAGCAATAATTCTCGCTGTTGTTATTGCTATTTCAATAAACGTTCCTACTGCTGTTACATTCGTTTTTGGTGCATTATCGTCCGCGTTGGCTGGTTATGTTGGAATGAATATCTCTATCCGCGCGAACGTACGCACGGCCGAGGCGGCGAAGAAAGGGCTTAGCTCGGCTTTGGGAATAGCGTTCAAGGGCGGGGCGGTCACTGGATTATTCGTTGTCGGCCTGGCGCTGCTCGGTCTGACCGTATTCTATGATATTTATGGTGAGCCGTTGCTGATAGTCGGTTTCGGATTTGGCGCATGCCTGATTTCGCTTTTCGCCAGAATCGGCGGCGGAATATATACGAAAGCGGCGGACGTAGGCGCAGACCTAGTCGGAAAAGTAGAGGCAGGAATACCTGAAGACGATCCGCGCAATCCGGCTGTTATTGCCGATCAGGTCGGCGACAATGTGGGCGACTGTGCAGGAATGGGCGCAGATTTATTCGAAACGTATGCAGTCACTGCGGTAGGCGCGATGCTGCTCGGTTCTCTGGTTTTAGGCAACGCTGGTATCGTTTATCCGCTAATGCTTGGCGCAGTTGCGATATTCGCATCGGTCATCGGCATCTTCTTTGTCCGTGTAAAAGAGAATATAATGAACGCATTATACAAGGGAGTTATTGCAACCGGAATCATATCCGCTGTTTTGTTCTATTTCGTTGCGATAAACATGGCCCTGTTCTACTGCTCGCTGATTGGTATAATAATTGCAATATTATTGTTCGTAATAACAGAATACTATACGACAGATAAGTTCGCGCCTGTCAAGAGCATCGTCGAGGCGTCGAAAACTGGCGCCGGGACTAATATAATAACAGGGCTTGCAGTCGGCATGCAATCAACTGTTCTTCCCGTATTGGTTATATCAGCAGGCATACTCGCATCATATTATCTTGCTAACGTTTACGGCATCGCGATAGCCGCAATGGCCATGCTGTCGCTGACCGGAATGATTATTGCATTGGATAGTTACGGGCCGATAACTGACAACGCCGGTGGTATTGCGGAGATGTCTAACCTTAACAAAAGAATAAGGAACGTCACTGACAGGATGGATGCAGTCGGAAATACTACGAAAGCGGTGACGAAATCATTTGCAATCGGCTCGGCGGCGCTGGCAGCGTTAACATTATTCGCTGCTTACGTCAAGGAAGTGGAGATAGCAAAAGGCGCGCAATTGGTTTTCAGCATCGGCGATCCGCTAGTGCTTGTTGGTCTTTTCATCGGCGCGCTGATTCCGTTTTTGTTTAGTTCGCTGTGCATGCAAGCGGTCGGCAAAACTGCGTTCAAGGTCGTCGAGGAAGTCCGCGCGCAATTTAAAGGCATATTCAAGGGCAAGGCAAAGCCTAATTACGGCAGGTGCGTCGACATCGTAACTAAGTCAGCGATAAAGGAGATGACGATGCCAGCGTTGCTGGCAGTGATATCGCCATTGCTCGTCGGGTTTTTGCTCGGGCCGAAGGCGCTCGGTGGATTGCTGCTAGGTTCTATAATAAGCGGACTGCTGCTTGCGCTTATGCTCACTACTGGCGGAGCGGCGTGGGACAACGCGAAGAAGTCAATAGAAAAGAATAAGGGAAAAGGCACGGACACGCATAAAGCAGCTGTCGTAGGCGACACGGTAGGCGACCCGTGCAAAGACACTGCAGGACCTGCGATAAACCCGCTAATAAAGGTAATGAACACGATTGCAATTATATTTATACAGTTAATCGTGGCTTTTGCGATTTTTTAGCTGATAGGGCTTTGTTTAAAAAGTGGTTCTCGCAACCATCGATGGAAGGCTATCAGCGCTAATCGCAGGCCGATAGCCTGGTTTTTAAACAAAGCAAGGCTAATAAATAATCTTTTAAAACCTAACATCGATTAATGTGATAGTATGTTCAAGATAGCAACAGTAAAAAACGAGGTCCGTGTGCCGCCAACCAAGTTTGACCTGGATTTAAACAAGGCAGTTATAGAAAGCCTACAGGAAACAATAGAAGGTAAAATGGAGCCTGACATAGGCGTATTCCTCGCAGTTACAGAGATATTGAGCATCGGCGAGGGAAAAATCGTGCCAGAAGACGGCGCAATATTCTACCCAGTCGAATACAAGATATTGATGTACATGCCTGAGCTTAATGAGATAGTAATGGGCGAGGTCGTAGACATAACCGAGTTCGGCGCGTTCACAAGAATCGGCCCATTCGACGCCCTAGTTCACGTAAGCCAGATAATGGACGATAAAATAAGTTATGATTCAAAGAACGCGGTATTCACAGGAAAGAAAACCAGCTATAAACTAGAGGAAGGAGATATTGTGCGTGCGAGAATAGTCGGCGTTTCGCTCGGCAAAGGTAGGAACAAGATTTCGCTGACAATGCGCCAGCCAGGTTTGGGCGCGATAGAATGGATTGAAAGGGATAAAAAGAAGGCTAAGAAGGAAGAGAAGAAGTGATAATCAACAGGTGATAGATATGCCAAAGTATGCGTGTCGGACATGCAAGAGAATCGTTAAAGGCAAGATATGTAGTGAGTGTAAAGGAGAAGCCACGACCAACTTTCAGGGCGTTGTCGTTATATTAGACGCAGAGTCTGAGATTGCAAAAAAGCTCGGCATAACTGTGCCAGGAACTTATGCGATAAGGGTGTAATTATATGAAGATTTCAATCGTTAATGAGAGAAACAACCCGATAATGAAGAGAAACGAATTGGTGGTAGAAATAGAGCACGCGAGCGAATCAACCCCAGCGAAAGCCGCATTACAGATATTTTTGTCAAAAGAATTGAAAAAAGAGGTCGAGCACATAGACGTGAAGAATATCTTTTCAAGTCACGGAAAAGCGAAATCAAAATCATCTGTGTTTGTCTGGGAAACGAAAAGGGCCAAGGATTTGAGCAAAGTTGTGAAAGAGGAAACGAAGGAAGCTGAAGTAGAAAAAAAAGAAGATACACCAAAAACAAAGGAAGATATTAAAGAATAGAAGTGATGATTATGGCAAGAGACGAAAAGAAGGAGAAAAGGGCGCCAGTGACGCCAGCAGCGCCTGCTCCGACTAAGGCTGCACCTGCAAAAATGCAGGGCAAAGGAAAAGCGGTCGCGCCTGTTGAGGCAGCGCCTGCTCCAGTGAAAGAGGAGAAGAAAAAAGAGAAGAAATCACAGAAAGAGCGGCCCAAATCGAAGAAGAAGCATACGAAAGTGCAGGTATGGAAGCTCTACGACACGAAAGAAGGCGTGAAAAGGAAAAGAGAGAATTGTCCGCGATGCGGCGAAGGAACGTTCCTCGCGCAATACAAGAACCGAAAGTATTGCGGCAAGTGCGGCTGGAGCCAGATAGAAAATTAATTATTAAAATTATAGCGTGCATTTATTTCTATGATAGTCTGCTTTGACTTCGACGATGTCATCTGCGACGGCAATCCTCTATATAAAATAGGGAAAGATTTTCCTGACAAATTTTCAGAGCTCGTGGACATAGTCGAGTTTTTAGAAAGCAACAAGAACCCGAAAAAATTTTATTCTGTCATAAAAAAAATCATTGCGCTTGGAAAGGGCATAACGTTCAGTGATGTTGAGAATATTGTGTTGTCATTTAATCTGATGGAAGGCGTTGAGGAAACGTTCAGCGAACTTAAAAAGAGAGGGTATAAAATTGTGATAATCAGCGCAGATGACAAGAACATAATAGAAAATTTCATGAAAAAGCACGATCTGATGAAGTATGTCGACCACATCTATGCATCGAGACTTGGCGTAGTGAACGGCGAACTGGATGGAACGATAACCGGCGATGTCATCGAAACGGAAAAGACTGGAATAGTCGACGTTCTGGAAGAATTGTACGAAATAGAGTTGAAGGACATCTTTTATATCGGCGACGGGTTAACAGATCTGCCGATACTGAAAATCGTTGAAAAAGGAGTTCTTTTCTGCCCGAACATGCTCACGCAAGCAGAGATTTTTACAGACGACGAGTTGAAAAAGAAGATTGACTGCAAAAATCTGTTCATCGTCGAGAAGAAAGATTTGCGAGAAGTCTTGAAATTCATTGATTAACCGACGTACTGCTCCTGCGGCGCCTGAGGCGTCTGCGTTTTTCCTACCTTTATCCTGAACCTCTTGAAATGACTGCGATACTCCTCCCATATTTTTTTTGCAAGTGCTCCTTTCAAGATTTTGACAACGACCAGCTTCGGCACGCTTGTGTTCGTTATAGGACGGTAATCGACAAGAACGAGGTCTTTTTTCTTTATGCTCTTTGCGAATTTCGGGTCCACGAGAATCGTTATCAGGTTTTCATCCCACATCCTTAACATGGCTTGCATCGTGTTGTCTACGGCTGCAACGTTCTTGTCGCTCGGTGAAATCAATTCAAGCACGATTCCTGGATGGTACATATCTGCTCATTGACAACAAATGTTTTTAAATTCGTTTCCTGAAGAACAGCCAGTTATTCTTTCCCTTGAATTTCGTGCTTGGTTTTAATTTCAGCAGAACGTATTCGCCATTCAGCTTCTTGCCGTGAAGAACAAAAATCAATTCGCTCTTCTTCCTTTCCTTTAGTTCATAACTTCCGCTATCCCAAATCTTGACCGTGCCAGCGCCGTAGGAGCCTTCTGGTATTGTTCCTTCGAAATTTGCATAGGACAAGTCGTGGTCCTCGACCATTATCGCTAGGCGTTTTATTCCTTTTTCTTTCGGAGGCTCTTTTGGCACTGCCCAGCTCTTCAGGACGCCGTCTAATTCAATACGAAAGTCCCAGTGCAGCTTCTTTGCCCGATGTATCTGGATAACAAAGTTCGGCATAATTATCAGGAGTTATCACGTTCAGACGTTTAGATATATGCTTACTTCCAGACCTTATATTAAAAACGTCGCCGCCGTTTAAATCAACGATAATAAGCGAAGATAGTTTTGCATCATAGAAATCGCCTGGCATGAAGCGTGGGCTCGTATACCGTGTGTCTGTTATTTTCTTTGCAATTTCGAGTTCTTTGGACTCTCTCGAGTGATTCAGGAAAAATGCAGGCACAGGCGGCTTGTATATTGGCTGCACTGCCAGTGAAAAATACGTAACCATGGGAGAGTACCTGGTTATCTTTGCTATGGTTCTCGCAGCAACCTTTATATCAAAATCAGATTTATCCCTGGTCTCCACTTCAACGCCGACGCTTTTTGAGCCAGACTTGCCATAAACGTCTATCACCAGTCCGAGCGGATTTGATTCCTTGTCAAAACGGTGCTCTACTGATATCTCTTCACAACCCATTCCGAGAAGATGGCTCGAAACCAGCAGTTGCATGCATAAGTGTTCTCCGTGGAGCCCGTTCCTGTCCATACGGTCTGCTAAAAGTTTATAGATATCTGACAACTCTCCTCGGTTCGGCAGTGAACCGAAAAAACTCTCAAATTTATTCGGCCAGTCTGTAGTTTCTTCTACGTCTTGTTTATTATATCTATTTCTTGCCATTCAGAATCTTGCTAATAATTAAGCACTGAAATTTTTTATTCTTATACTCCATAACTAGCTTATGATATGCCTCGGTATCGAAGGAACAGCGCACACGCTTGGCGTAGGAATTGTGGATGGAAAGAAAATACTGTCCAATGCCAAGGATGTTTACGTGCCAGCGAAAGGCGGAATCCATCCAATCGAGGCGAAAAATCATCATCATGCTGTAAAAGAAAAGATACTGGAAGAGGCGTTGAGCAAAGCAAATATTTCCATTGATGACGTCGACTTAATAGCTTATTCTGCTGGACCTGGCCTTCCGCCGTGCCTCAAGGTAGTTGCAGAATTCGCCTCTGAACTTGCAAAGAATACAAAGAAACCGCTAATCGAAGTCAACCATTGCATCAGCCACATTGAAATAGGAAAATTGATGACAAGCGCTGTGGACCCTATAACTATATATGTATCTGGCGGCAACACCCAGATAATCGGTTATGCTTCGCAGCGTTACCGCGTCTTCGGCGAGACGCAGGATATATCCATTGGCAATGCTATTGATACTTTTATTCGTGAAGCGACTGGCAACGCAGGCTCTGGCGGTCCGGTTATGGAACGATTAGCAAAGGGTGGAAAATACATCGAGCTGCCTTACGTAGTTAAGGGCATGGATTTATCTTTCTCTGGAATAATGACCGCAGCGCTGCAGAAGCACAAGCAGGGCGCGAAAATTGAGGATTTGTGTTACTCTTTCCAGGAAACGTGCTACTCGATGCTAACTGAAGTTACTGAAAGAGCGATGGCCCACACGGCGAAAAAAGAATGTTTGCTCACTGGCGGCGTCGCTGCATCGCAACGATTGCAAGAGATGCTGAGAATAATGTGCGAGGAACGAAACGCAAAATTTTTTGTCTGTCCTCGCGAGTTCGCAGGCGACAACGGCGCGATGATTGCATGGAACGGGTTGCTTGCATACAGTCATAGGCAGAAAACGTGCAGTGGCGACTTCCATCAGCGCTGGAGAACGGATGAAGTTGAGATAGAATGGATTAAGTGATTGAAAACAGAATTATCTATGATTTCTTACCCTTCATCATTAGGTAATCTCCGAATGTCCACACGAGGACTTCTTCGCCTTCGATCAATTGTCCTTTCAACTCGTCTGGAATAGGTACTTCTCTTATAGAATAATCCTCAGGATTCATCAATTGCACGTTATCGCCGATTATTGCGATTACCTGCATGGCTCTTTTTTCTATTATTGGTACGTCAATTTTTGAATCAGCAGGCTTGACTATTATGCGTTTCTGGTTGTCAAAAAGGCCGATAGCAGTCAGCCGCGCTTTCGCGCCGCCGTGCTTTCCTGGTTTTGAATGCTGGACAGTATCGACCTTGCATGGAATTTCATCTATAAGAACGAATCCGCCAGGCTTCAGATTTTTTATTTCAGTGAATCTCTTTTCCATATACGATTAACTCTTTTCTTTATCCTATATCGCCAAATATTTAAATAAAACATCTAAAAGAATTACGCGCAGCTCTTTTTTGCATCGTTCGACGGGCCGGTTGCTTTCACGTTTTTTCCGCTGCACGATTCTGATAATGTGCACGTTGCCACGCTGCTGGGCGCTATTGTGCCAGAACTCCACGAGCAAGTCGCTGCAGCATCGTTGACGTATAAACGGATTTCCGTGGCATTTACGACCTGCGAGCCGATGTTCCTTACGACTACGCTGGCAGCAGCGGCATTGTCTATCCATATACCCTTTGAAAACTTGGCTATCTGCTCCTTCAGTTGCTCCTCGGTCTGCTCGCCTGTTGTTGTAACGCTTCTTTCCATGTACATGAAAACAAACCCTATTAGTGAAATTGTTATCAGTAAAAGAAGTATTGTAGCAATAACTGGTGAAACTCCTTTCATATCAATAAATATGGTTGGCCTGCTTAAATATTTTATAATAACTGCAAATGCGGCTTATTGGGCATAAGTTGCAACTCGGCTTCACTGGCTTGCAGAACTCGCGGCCAAACTGGATTAAACCGAGGTTCACGATAAACCGATCCGCTTTTTCCGTTAATTCTTCCAACTCTTTTCTGACTTCTTCGACGTTTGCTTTTTCATCAATAAGACCGATCCTTTTCGGTATTCGGTTGACGTGTGTATCAACAGCTATTGTCGGTACGCGATAACCGTAGGACAGGACTATGTCAGCAGTTTTGTAGCCGACGCCAGGCAAAGACAGTAGTTCCTCGCGCTTTTTTGGAACTTTTCCATCATATCTTTCTATCAGTATACTGCAGACGACCTTTATCCTTCTGGCCTTCTGTTTATAGAATCCCGAGGAATAAACCAGTTGCTCAAGCTCTTTATTTTTTAATTTAATGATGTCAGTTGGCGTTTTTGCTCTTCTGAACAAACGTTCTGCGGCGACAGCCGTGTTCTCATCCCTTGTGCGCTGAGATAATATCGTCGAAACGAGCAGACGGAACTTGTTTCTAGCAAAATAATTCTCCGTGTTGTAGCGCTTTTTGATGAATTTCAGAAGTATTCTCATCTTTTCTTTCCTGTTCATGAGTGAGATTGCTTAAGAAATTATTAAACCATTTATTGTCATGAGCGGTTACTTCCAGGGAAGGTTGTTCTGACTGTAAGTGCAATAGTAATTTGTTTTACTCTAAGCAGCTTTGTTGAAAAAGAAACCTATTGTCTGCCAACAATAGGTTATCCGTTGGTGGACACCAGTCATATGTCCACAACTTTTTCAACAAAGCCATTCTAAGAGTAAGCTTTATTTACCGATTAATCCATGTTTTTAATATGAAACGAGTTTTTGTGATGTTTTTACTGCTGGCAACCGTGCAGTTTGCAGTAGCCCAGTCTTGTGCTGATTCTGACAACGGAAAAGAATATTACACAAAAGGCACTGTAACGTTTGGTGCAACAAGCAAAACCGACCAATGCAACTACTGTACAGGCGCCTGCATGCCGGGATTACCATGCAACCCCACGTGCGGCGCAGTGGATGAATACTACTGCGAAAACGGCGACATACAATCAACTACATTCTTATGCCCTAACAACTGCGAAGATGGCGCGTGCATAGAAGAGGTAAAAGAAGAGGTCAAGTGCATATTCACTAACGCAACAGCGGAGCAGAAATGCTATTCCGACAAAGGGGAGTGCACCGCAAAACTAACGAGATGCATGGAAGGGACGAAGTGCGCTGGAGAAAAGATAAGCTGCTCGGTTGAGATCAAAGGAGCTGAAGGAAGTAAGATAACATGGAAGAGCACCTGCGGCGGATATGCGTACACGACGATGGATGGTAAGAATGAGTATGCTGAATTCAAATGCCAGGAAGAGTGCAAAGAAGTCGGGAGTTCATGCTGTTTAGGAAATGTCTGCTCTATATCAGACGCGGTGTGCGCTACTGGAACCACGCCATCCTTTAAAGGCTGCGACGAAAACTGCTTTCCTAAATGGGTTTGCGAAGAAAATGCGACTGTATGTAAAAGAGGGGGAATAAAAAAATACCAATGCACGGATGGAAGTTATGTAGACTGGTGCGAATGTGCGAACGGAGAATGGATTTGCGTAAATTCGCCAGAAATCGGGTGTCCTGCTGGCTGCAATGAAAGTCTTGACTGCCCTGTTAAAATGAAATGTGAGAATTCTGCATGCGTTGATGTCGGCTGCGTAAAAGAGGGTGAAACAACGCCTGGCGCAATCTCTCCTGATTACAGAGACCACATGGCAACTGAATGCTGCAGAAATCTGAAATCCATAACGTATTCCGGAAGTTATGATAAGGATTGCAACCGTATTGAAATAGCAGGCGGACCGTCTGGAGTCTGCACGAACTGCGGAGACGGCGTCTGCGGCAAAGGAGAAGACAAATGCAACTGTCCTGCTGACTGCAAAACAACTTCCTGCAAACCGGAATTCAAAATAAAAGATTCCAAGATAGGCTGGTACGATTCCTGCACAAACGCCCTGATTAACTATGAGAACCTTGTCTGCACTGCTGAGTGCAAGGCCATCGGTTCGCGAAGCGAAGGCTGGTACAGCTCATGCAGCGGTTCTCTGATAAAATACGAAAATTGTGGCGGCGATGAAGAAAAAGAGGATCTTTACATAACTTCTCCGAACGGCGGCGAGAGCTGGGAGAATGAAAAGACGTATGATATAACATGGTATTCCTCAGGCATAGCAACCGATTCTATTAACATTCAGCTCGTGGATTATCGCTATGGCTTCATCGGCAAACCGTGCGTGTGCAAAGGCTGGGAATGCAAGTGTGAGCATGGTCCTGCTGTCTATCCAATCGCATCAAATGTACTGATAGCTGACAAGAAATATTCATGGACAGTACCACCAAAAATCAACCCTGGTAAAAAATACCGGATACGGATAGAGAGTTCTATTTATACTGTAGATGAATTAACGGTTGAAAACGAGTTCTTATTGCCAAAGAACCCACCTGACATATACTATTCTGATGAAAGCGACGGATACATCAGCATTGGAGGCTCGTGCCCTAAAAAAGGCAGTGCATGCGGCGGTATTGCAGGAATCATCTGCTGTGACGGATTAACATGCAAGTATGAAGGAAACTGGCCTGATGCAGGCGGTGTATGCGTGAAGAAGGATGAAACGTGCGAACAGAAATGCAGAGCTTCTGGTTATGAATCAGGAAAGTGCCGGACGTGGCCTGTGACGCCAGAAGGTTTGAAAGAGGCTGGCTGCCTTGCAGGTGAGTTAAGCATCGATGAAACGTCTGACTGCACGACAAAGATAACAAGTACCGGAATAGAGGAGAGAATTGTCGGCGTAGGCAAAACCTGCTGCTGCATGAGGAAGAGAGTACAGTGTAAAGACGACAATGACTGCCCGCAGACCGACTGCTCTGCTGGAAAAGACTGCAAGGGTTTGATATCCAGGTGCATGAACAACGAATGTGTCACAAAAGAGCAGCTATGTAAAATAGATTCTGACTGTCCGCAGATAAAGTGCAGGCCTGGTGAAAAATGCATAGGAATGGAATCGAGATGCGTTGACGGTCTGTGCATCGTGAAGGAAGGCACCAATAAATCTATTATAGATATAGTATCCGAATTCTTTGGAAGGTTAACCGGAGCCAAAAAGTAATTTCCAAGCTATAAAAGTTTTGCTGTATTTCAGTTAGATATGAGATTCGCGCATCTTTCTGACTGCCATCTAGGAGCGTGGAGCAGCCACCCAGATTTGAAAGAGCTGCCGGCTCAGGCGTTCGAGAAGGCGATTGATCGCTGCATCGCCGAGCGAGTGGATTTTATTCTCATTTCAGGTGACCTTTTCGACAACGCCCTACCAGGTATCGATGTCCTCAGGCGTGCAGTCATAAAACTGAAACAATGCAAGGATAACGGAATAGCAATATATACGGTTGCAGGATCGCATGATTTCTCGCCCACGGGTAAGACGTTTCTGAGCGTTTTAGAAGATGCGGGTCTGATTGAAAACGTGAAGTTTGAAGAAAATGGAAAAGTGAAACTAAATTTTATAAAAGATGCGACAGGCGCAAAGATTGCCGGTATTGTCGGCAGGAAAGGTGCCCTGGAGAAGGACTATTTTGAAAACCTAGAAGAGAGCAGCGAAGATGGGTTCAAGATATTCATGTTTCATTCAGCTGTAAAAGAGTTTCGTGGATTCGAAGACACAACGGCATTGCCATTAACGCTGCTTCCAAAAGGTTTTGATTACTATGCGTCTGGACACGTACACGACTATTCTGTCAACGACTTCAACGGAAAGAAAGTAGTTTTTCCAGGCGTTCTGTTCCCAACGAATTTCCAGGAGTTGGAGAAATATGATTCGGGTTTCTACATAGTTGAAGTCAATGACAGTATTGAAATAAAGCGGGTGGAGATACGACTGAATGATGTTGTATTGGTAAAGGTGAATGCAAACGGCAAATCGCCTATGCAGGTGGAAAATGAGATAGTTGAAAAAACGGAAAAAGAGGATATCAAAAACGCTATCCTGCTGCTGAAAGTAGAAGGGTGTTTAGAGAACGGAAAGCCAAGCGATATAGATTTCAAGAACATAACGTCGCTGGCTGCTGATGCATTAACAGTGAAGAAAAACACAAGCAAACTGACGTCAAAAGAATTTGAAGAGGTCGCAGTCAAGAGCGTCGCAATAGAAGAAATCGAGAAGGAGATAATCAAAAACCACGGAAAACCGTATGGCGAAGATTTTATTTTCGCGCTAATGAACGTCCTACAGGAAGAGAAGCTAGAGGACGAAACAAGCCATACATACGACGACAGGATAAAAAGTAATGTCAAGAAGGTTCTTGGGATATGATAATAAAATCTCTGCGGCTTGGAAACATACGCTCTTACATAGATGAGAAAATAGATTTTCCGCTTGGCTCGTTGCTGCTATCGGGCGATGTCGGCTCGGGCAAATCCACAATTTTACTGGCAATAGACTACGCGCTCTTTGGGATAAGGCGTGGCGAGTTGTCAGGAGGCGATTTGTTGAGGCACGGCAAAAATTCCGGATTCGTCGAGCTTGACCTGATGATAGGCGACAATGATGTAAAAATAAGGAGAGAGTTGAAACGGGACCGCACGACTGTCAAGGACTCGTGCGCTCTTGGGATAAACGGCACTACAGAAGAATTTACTTCGTCTGAGATGAAGGCACGGGTTCTGGAATTGCTCGGTTATCCAAAAGATTTGCTTAAGAGGAACATACCGATTTTCCGATATACGGTATACACGCCGCAGGAGGAGATGAAACACATACTGCTGCACGCAGAGGACCGACTCGATACGCTAAGAAAAATATTCAATATAGACAAATATGGCAGGATAAAGGAAAACTCAAGGATGATGATAACAGAACTCAGGGCGATGAAAAGGGAGCTTGAGTCGTATACGCGCGACCTGGAAGAAAAGATAAGAGATAGGAATGAAAAATCCAAGAGCGAGAACGATATAACGACAGAACTCACGAGCGTCAATGGAAGACTGGATTCCATCAACAAGCGGCTGGAAGAAAAAAGAAATGATATAGAAAAAATCAAGTCAGAAATCGAAGAACTGAACAGAATAAATGGAGAGCTGATACATAAAGAAACTGACATGGGTAGCAGGGAGAGAAGACGATTGAAAATCAGCGCAGACATGACGGACATAAACAGCCGCATGGAAAAAATGGGGAAGGATCTTGAAAATTATAAAATAACGGAAAAGCCGCCGGCTGATGAAAACGAAATAAAAAACAGTATTTCTGCTTTAGAAAATGAAAAGTATTCGCTGGTATCAAAGACCGCAATAATCGATGAGGACGTAAAGAAACTCAGCGAGATATTCAAAAACGGCATCTGCAAAACGTGCGGCCAGAAGGTTTCTGACCCGAAAGCGTTTGAAAACAACATGAATGAAAAAGCGTCATCACTGTCAGCACTAAAGCTGCATATAGAAGGCGTCACTAATGAAATCAAAAGGCTGAGAAACGTGCAGATAGAGACCAACAAATACATGATGGAAGCGGAAAAGAAGAAAAACTTGGAATATAATATAGCGGCGCTGGCCACTAATAAATCCAGCCTTGAAGAAGAGAACAGAACCCTGGTTGACGATATAACAAATCTCAAAAGCGACATCGATTTAATAAAAACAAAAATAGACCGTCTAGCAGGCGTGAGGGAAAGGTATGACGTGCTCGACAAGGAATCCCACGACATCCAGCAGGAAAGATTCAACGAAGTTAGAATAAAATCACGGCTCGATCAGCAATTAGACGACACGAAAAAGCTGATTGTATCGCTAACAAAAGAAATTGATGAAAAGACGAATGGCAGGGAAAAGACGTCCAAATTGAATGAGTTCGTAGCATGGATCGACGTGCAATTCGTAAATCTGGTGGAATCAATAGAAAAGAACGTAATGCTGACGATACAGCAAGAATTCAATAACTTATTCAGGGAATGGTTCAGCATGATAATGCAAGACGAAATTCTAACAGTAAAGATAGACGACAACTTCATGCCAATAATAGAGCAGAACGGATACGAGACTGAATACCAGAATCTTTCCGGAGGCGAGAAGACTGCGGTTGCACTAGCCTATCGGCTTGCTCTGAACCGCGTAATCAACACGCTGATAGAAACGATAAAGACGAAAGACCTGCTTATCTTAGATGAGCCCATGGATGGTTTCAGCAGTGACCAGTTGGATCGCATAAAGGACGTCATAAGCGAGCTTAATATGAAGCAGATAATCATCGTTTCCCATGATCCTAAGGTCGACACATTTGTCGATAATGTAATAAAGCTGTACAAGGACCAGCACATATCAAAGATTATGATATGATTCTATATTTTCTTATTCTCCTTCTTCCAGACGTATTCTACCCTTTCTTCATGCAAGTGCCAGTCTTTTTTATCCCTGACAAAATTCCTTTCAACCACCTGAGCGATTCTGTGCGATTCTTTATCGACGTTCAATTTATACCTTTCAGTTATATATTTCTCCACAGCTTCGTGCACGAGCAGCGGTAAGATGTCTTCATCTTTAACTATTTTATCTAAGTAGATATTCTTTCCGACGCGGGACCAGTTTGCCACATATTTTTCCTTTCTTCTGATAACCTTATTTCTGAGATGCGTATTGTCGTATACAAGAGAAATAACATTATTTTGGAATCTCGCATGAGTAGCTCTCTTTTTTGAAAGCTCTCTTATCAATCGTTTCCTGTCAATCATGAAAATATTTGCATCTCATGGAATATAAAATTAAATCCAAGAAAAATCATTTTAACTACCCCTTTATGCAGCCAAGCGGACGCAGACGCACGACTTTCTTTGACAGGCCTGCGCTATGCACGGCATTTACAACTTCCTCGACAGGCTTGTAGGAATCAGGTGCTTCTTCGGCAAGACCTGGGAATGAATGCGCCTTGATATAGATTCCTTTTGCTTCCAGTTCTTTAACAAGCGTATCGCCGCGCCATCTCTTCTTTGCTGCGATCCTGCTCATCGTTCGACCAGAACCGTGGCACGTTGAACCGAACGCTTTCTCTTCGCCATGTTCTGTGCCGACAAGAATATAAGACGCAGTGCCCATTGTCCCGCCTATTATCACCGGCTGGCCGACACCCTGATAGACTTTTGGTAATTCCTTTCTATTCGGACCAAAAGCACGCGTGGCGCCTTTTCGATGGACATACACTTCTTTCATCTTTCCGTCTATGATGTGCTTCTCTTTCTTCACTGTGTTATGACCAATATTATATAGCATGTCCAGTTTTGAATCAGGGAGAATCTTCTTGAATCCTTTTCTGATCAGATGCACAATGACCTGGCGGTTAGCGAAAGCGTAGTTTATTGCACAATTGACTGCTGATAAATACTTTTGCCCCTCAGGCGAGTTTATTGGTGCACAGACTAATTCTTT
>JAZDNV010000024.1:0-7355 GCA_043799385.1 Candidatus Aenigmatarchaeota archaeon
TCGATGGACATCATACAGATGTCCATCACTTTTTGTGCAAAGCTGCTCATCGGTGATAATATGAAAAAATGTGTATTCTGCCAGATAGTAAGCGGCGAAATAAAGTGCCACAGGATTTACGAGGACAGGAAGCATATCGCATTCCTGGATATAAACCCGAACACCGAGGGCATGGCTATCGTAATAACGAAGAAGCATTTCGACAGCTACATCTTCGACATGCCGCAAAAAGACTATCAGGAGTTGTTCAAAGCAGTGAGAAAGGTCATCAAAGGTCTTGACAGGGCATTGAAAGTAAAAAGAACAGCAATAGTGATGGAAGGCATGGGAATAAACCACGTCCACGTAAAGCTCTATCCGCTGCACGGGATTGATAAGAAATTCGTAGAGATGTGGGCGAAGAAGAAAGTCTACATGAAGAAGTACAACGGTTTTATAACTACCCAGCTCGGTCCAAGGGCAGATGACAAAACGCTTGCAGCGTTGGCTTCTAAAATAAGAAAATCGATGCGATAAAGATGATTGGCATCTACAACACGCTGCTCGCTGCGTACGGCAGGCAGCATTGGTGGCCAAGTCGCACGGGCAGTAGATTCGAAGTCTGCATAGGCGCGATATTGACGCAGAACACGAGCTGGAGCAACGTGGAAAAGGCAATCAGCAATCTGATAAAAAACAAGATGCTATCGAAAGAAGCGATAAAAAAAGCACCGATAAATAAACTATCGTCGCTAATCCGCTCTTCCGGCTACTACAGGCAGAAGGCAAAGAAGCTAAAAGCATTCGTCAATTTTTCAGGAGAGATGAATAGAGAAAATCTGCTCGGCATATGGGGCATCGGTCCTGAGACCGCGGATTCGATTCTGCTCTACGCCTTCGGCAAACGTTATTTCGTTGTCGATGCGTACACGAAGAGGATATTCTCGCGGTTAGGAATGCTAAAAGGCGACGAAGGCTACGAAGAAATAAGAAACTTTTTCGAATCGAGACTGCCTAAAGACGTGGAAATATACAAGGAGTTCCACGCATTAATCGTAAAGTTGGCAAAAGAGCACTGCAAAAAGAAGCCGTTATGCGATGATTGCCCGTTGAAGAGTCAGTGCAAATTCACTTCATAAGCATCTCTTCGGTGACGCCCAGTTCTCCCATTGCAGCAAGCTTCTTCAGTTCCAGTCGCACGTCGTCTGGAAAATCATCCTTCTCATAAGCAGTCTTGAAAACACTTACCGTAGGCCTGTAGTCTATTCCACGGGCATTGCAATATCTAAACACCCCGCTTACAAATTTCGCCGCATCATCTGTGTATGACATATCTAACACAATTCAGAAATCTTCTTAATCACTTATTAGGATACACGTATTTTATAACTTGGTATTCAATCACTCAAAATTTCGTGAAAGCGTCTCGATATCTTCTTAATATTCCTTCAGGGACATCTTTCTCCACTCTCTGAAATTCTCTTTCTCTTGTTCTAAAATCTACGCTATCATTAAAACTGAAATCTTTTACAGTCCTTTCGTGTAAATCTATTTCTATGATATCACCATCTCTGACAAGGGATATCGGTCCTTTATTATAAGCTTCTGGCGCGACATGACCGACGCAGATGCCTGCTGTGCCTCCTGAAAAGCGTCCATCAGTAATCAATGCAACGTTTGCACCCATGCCGAGTCCGTTTATAGCAGAAGTCGGATACAGCATCTCCCTCATGCCCGGACCGCCAGCAGGACCTTCATACCTTATGAATAGAACTTGACCTTTCTCTAATTTTCCAGAGTGTATGAATTCTGTCGTCTGTTCTTCGCTGTTGAAAACCTTTGCTCTGCCTGTAAATACTTTCGGTACTTTCGGGTCTATTCCGCTGACCTTTATAACTGCGCCTTCAGGCGCAAGATTGCCCCATAGAATGGCAATACCGCCTGTAGAAGAATATGCGTTATCGGCAGGCCTGATTATATCATAATCTTTTTCACTAAGTGGAAATATATCCGTTTCCGAAAGCCTCCCTCCTATAGAGCCGTCCACAGTTTTATTATCACATAAAAGATAATCAAGCCTTTTCATGAGAACAGGCACGCCACCGGCTCTCTCGAAGTCATCCATCCTGTATTTGGACGCAGGAGATAACCTTACGAGATTTGGAGTAGCACCGCTTATGTTATTTATCTTCTCAAGACCGAAATCATATCCGGCTTCCTTGGCAATAGCAGGTATATGCAGGACCGTGTTTGTCGAACCGCCCATCGCCATGTCAACTACGAATGCATTATAAAATGCAGCCTCTGTCATGATATCTCTTGCAGTGAAACCAGCTTTTATCAGATCCATTACCGTTCTTCCACTCTCTTCTGCCAGTCTGTATTTCTTCCTGCTTGTTGCGTGCGCAGCTGCCATGCCAGGCAATGATAAACCCATTGCTTCTGTAAGGCATTGCATGCTGTTTGCTGTAAACAATCCAGCGCATGAACCAGGTCCAGGGCATGCATTTTCTATTATTTCATCATATTCATCTTTTGATAATGCCCCGCGCTTATACTGTGCCTCTGCAGCAAACGTCGTGACAACGTCAATTTTCTCTCTATTATGATATCCCGGTTTCATCGGTCCTGGCGTGACGAATATTGTCGGCAAATCCAGTCGTGCTGCAGCCATCAGATACCCAGGAATATGCTTATCACAGGCGCCGATAAGAACAAGTCCATCAAAAACGCCGTGCGCCCTTACTATATCCTCAACAGCGTCAGCATTAAGTTCTCTTGACGGCAGCGAATATTTCATCCCGTCATGGCCCATTGCAATGCCGTCGCAGATCCCGACTCCTGCATTCATCCTGACAGGAGTTCCGCCTGCTTCTCCCACGCCTCTTGCAACATAACTTGCCAGTTTCTCTGACGTCAGGTGTCCAGGGCATATATCATTATGAGAATAAATAATGCCTACAAACGGTCTTCCAATGTGACTGCTGCTGTAACCATCTGCATACAACAAAGCCTTTGCAGCTGAAAGCGCTTTTACTTCTGCTGGTTTCATTCAATCACTGAATTAAAATGCTTTGTACCATCTCTGTTTAAAATCTTTATAAAATTGATAGGACCGAATACAGAAATTACAAATCAATTACGCAAGAATTACGCTCCATCGCGACAAAGCATTAATATACCAGGGTGGTAAATAATACTGATAGCATGTTTGAGACGCTGGGCGCAATCGTTATTTCTGTCATGGTAGTAAGCGTGGTGTCGCTGATAGGGATAGTCACGCTTGCAACAAGGAAGAGCATCGACAAAATACTGAGGATTATCGTCAGTTTCGCCGCAGGTTCGATGGCAGGAGCGTCATTTCTTGTCCTACTGCCAGAGGCGATAGAAACCGGCTCGAGTCAGAGCATTCCGTTCTTCGTGCTGCTTGGAATCATAGCATTTTTCATACTCGAGAATTTCCTTCATTGGTATCATTGCCACAAAGGTCACTGCAAAGTCCACAGGGTGACGTATCTTAACCTCATAGGTGACGGGTTGCACAACTTAATCGATGGCATGGCAATCGCAGCGAGTTACCTGATAAGCTTTCCGCTTGGTATAACAGCGACAATAGCGATAATCGCTCACGAGATACCGCAGGAGATAGGAGATTTCGGAATCCTCCTTTATGGTGGCTTCTCGAAAAAGAAGGCGTTATTTTATAATTTTCTCTCAGCGTTAACCGCGCTGATAGGCGCAGCGTTCGTATACCTATTCAGGTTCGGAATAGTCAATTATAATGCGCTTCTGGTAGCTTTCGCCGCAGGCACGTTCATCTACATGTCAATGGCTGATCTCGTACCGGAACTGCACAAAGAGGAGAATATAAGCAAATCTGCGTTGCAATTGATATTGTTCCTTTTCGGAGTCCTGCTCATATGGGGCGTGAGCGCGGTATTCGGCAGCGCCTAGGCTAATTTTAAGAAAGTTTCAGACATCGTTTTAGCATGGAAAATTTCAACGGATTCGCGCCGTACAAGAAGATGCTTGATTCAGGCAGAATCGAGCCAGGACAGGTGATTGTCGTTGAAGGTTTCGGCTACAGGGCCCTGCCTAAAGATTCTCAAAAAAGCCACCACAACCAAGTCGTATACAGGGTTCAGCACGGGCTTACTCAAAGCAATGCAAAGAACCTGTTGAAAAACAAGGAATGGCACGTCAAAGGAGCTTATGAGATTACCTACTGATTCTACTCCAATCTCTTTATTATGTGCCAGCCGAACTCAGTCTTCACAGGAGCAGAGATTTTGCCCTTATCGAGAGCGAACGCTGCTAGTTCGAATTCGCGGACCATCATTCCCCTACCAAAAGTGCCTAAATCGCCGCCCTTCTTGCCTGACGGGCACAAAGACTTTTCAGCAGCCAGTTTGGAAAAACTCGCGCCCTTGTTCAGCTGATTCAATAAATCCTTTGCCTCGTTTTCCGTTTTCACCAATATGTGCGCGCAATGAACGTTCATAGAAACACCTCGATTTTTTATTTTTCATTGGTGAGAAAGGTTTTTATATTATCAATTCCCAGCCCTGATTTTAAGAAGATTATGGAAATCGTATTGGTTGAGCAATTATGTATCCTAATCAGACAGATAGGGGTCCAATGCCTATTGAGAAAGGGGAAAGATATTATATGCATGTTGTAGGCACTGGCAGAGGCGGAGAGCGCTATGGCTGGATAAAGAGAGTTCGCGTTCTAATCTATAGAGAATTTTCCGGCAAGTGCTTCCCAGGTGAAGGCGTCGAAGTGAGGATCGATAACGTTAGAGAACATAGTGCAGAGGCTACTTTACTAGAAAACAAGGGATGCTTCATCAGGGAGAATGACATCAAGAACGTAATGCTCACAGGGCGCAGCGACAGTGACGCAAGAGACGCGGTAAGCAGTCCGGTTTATCCAAAGGGAGGGATTTACGGCTGCCTTGCTATCGTAAAAAATACAAAATTCAGGCATATCGGAGACGAATATTTGGCCCGCGTATTGAAAGTCAGCAGAGGGAAGCACAACAACTACAGCGTTGTCGCTGAACTGACGGACAAATCTTTAGAAAGAGACCCAGAAAAAGACCTGTTCGTCTATGAATGGGATGAAATCGGATGCAGGCCATCTGCGGGGATGAGGCGGGTGCGTGTTGACCCGACAATCGACGAGATTCCTGATATGATAAGCGGGGTGCCGACTTCCTTGAGCACAGCATTATATTTCATGGACAGCGACACGAGATTGCTGTTAAATAAAAGAGGATATGAAGATGCATCGCGTCTCGGCCCGGCCGATGCTGTCAGGGAATACGTCGGAAGATGCGATTCAACTTGGTTTAAACTCGCTCTGGCAAGGCCCGAAGGCTTGGAAGCATTGATGCGAGGAATCGCTGACAGCGGATTGGGAATCGAGCCTGAAAAGTTGGACAAAAAGCAACGTCCAATACCTTAAGAAGATTTTCGAAATCGTATAGAAAGTGGTATAGATGGGAGTTATATTTCAACCTAGAAATGACCAGATAGAAAGAACAATCCGCGTTTTCGAGAAGCTTGCCGCTCCTAATAATACGTTCTACATGCATACGCGCAAACATATATTCAGGAACGACGGAAACCGCTACAGGGACCCGGGTCTGTCGATACTGTTGCCGATGCAGTTGTGGTATCACAGGCTTGGCGAATGCCGCAACGATTATCCGCCTGGCATCTTTCCTGACCAGATAATCAGCGCACACAAGGAGGCTGACAACCTTTACAGTGTTGCATACTGCTCAGAAATAAAAGAGAATTTCCCATTTTCAGGAGCGAGGCTGAGGGTTACGCATTCCACGCTTCCTTTCAACGAGCAAGGATTGCAGGTAATCGAGCATTTCTCAGATATAATAATAGAGCAATGGAATGAGTTCAAGAAAGGCGAGTACGGGCGTTCATGGTGAAAAAGTAGAATCACTTCTTCGCTTCTGCTAATTTCGCTTTCATCCCTTCGACCATTGCTATGAAATCGTCAATCTTGTCCATAGTCAGGACGAACCCCTTTTTCGTTGGCCCCATGTATCGGTCCGAGTTCATCCACACGCGGAAATCAATGCGGTCAATGCCGTTGTAGTTCGTCTTCTTGATGACCAGAACTTCAGTATCGCGAAGCTTGAACTCGCCTAATTTCAAATCGCCCTGCGGTTGCGGCTCTTCAACTTTATCCGGAATCTCAATCGTCTGCTTCTTCAGCTTGATTTCTTTTACTTTAGGAGCAGCTTTCTTTACAGTTGTTTTCTTCATAACGGAAATATCTAAATATATTTTTAAATAGGTTGATTTGATAATACCTCTTATGTCAGAGCCTAAAAAAAGAAATATAGACGTTTCTGCAAAAGTTATTGCCGACATAAGTATAGGTATGTATAGAACACCTGCTAACGCATTAAAGGAATTGGTCAGTAATTCTTGGGATGCAGATGCAAAATTAGTAATAATTAATACGGATTATCCAAAATTCAATAAATTTACATGTAGTGATGATGGCGAAGGAATGGATGTTACAAAATTTATAAAAGTAATGTCTAGTATAGGTGGAAGTTCAAAGCGCATTGAAGGTGGTGATAAAACAAGAAGTGGTAGACTTAAAATAGGAAAAATAGGAATAGGTCTCTTAGCTGTAACACAAATATGTAGAGAGTTTAAAATAATTTCTTCTATGGGTAACGGGA
The DNA here is from genome assembly GCA_043799385.1 of Candidatus Aenigmatarchaeota archaeon. Classification (GTDB taxonomy): domain Archaea; phylum Aenigmatarchaeota; class Aenigmatarchaeia; order GW2011-AR5; family GW2011-AR5; genus JAZDNV01. The sequence goes on from JAZDNV010000024.1 coordinate 6,701, forward strand.
AAAAATTTGAAGCAGTTATTAATTTGAATCAATTCTTAAAAGATGATATATATAAAAAAAAATTAAACTCACCCGATGAAAAAATTAACATTGGTGAATATTACATTTATGACGATTTGCCAGAGGAGAGGGATAAAAGTTATACTTCTATTATTTTAGAAAATATGGATGATGGTTTTAGAAAAAGACTTTTAGAAGAGACTAGCCCAGACAATATTTTACCTCCAGAAGAATTCAAATTAATTAAGGAAGACCCGAAATCATTTGAAAAGTTTATAGACTGGATAAGAAAACATGGAAAAATAAGAGATTTAAGCGAATATAATAGGATGCTTTGGGAACTTTCATTATTGTCACCTGTAAGATACGTAGAGAGTGGTCCAGTTAAAAATGAAATAGTAATAACAGATATTAAAAAAAGACTTATTGATGCTAATTTTAGAGTTCTTGTTGATGGTCTAGAACTTAAAAAACCAGTTTTATTCCCCATGGATGAAGAAATAAAAAATAAAGGCGATGACTACAAAATTTATAAGTTTTCTTATGATGAGACTAAAGAAAATAAACAATTGATGATTAAAAAAAATCCACTAAAATTTAAATGTTATATATATCATCAAAGAATACGTATTAATCCGCCAGAATACAGAGGATT
>JAZDNV010000001.1:0-166249 GCA_043799385.1 Candidatus Aenigmatarchaeota archaeon
TATTGGGAAGATTTGGTGGAGGAGCGCTTTTTGCGTGGTCGACTTTTTATGCTTTTCAAAAATTCGCCGAATGGCATATGAAAAATGAAGATAATAAGTTCAGGAAGCTTGGTTACAGAATAGGCAGTGACGGCGTCATAAATTTACATGAAAGTATGTACAGACTAATCGATGAAGATGCTCCAAAGCTGGGCAGCGGCAACTACGTGTAGATTATAACTACTGTTCAGTAACTAAATCTTTAAATACCGCAGAATTATAATAAGTTTGGGTGTGACGAATGAAAGGCATATACGAAAACATTAAGAGTATGAAGCCTGCTGATTTAATTAAATCTTTGTTCGATTCTAATGCTACTAAGAATCCGAAGTATAGAAGCAGAATAGGCGAGTTTTACGGTTTTATTGAAGACCAGGGTATAGAGATATTCGAAGTACCGCATGCTCATTTGAAAAAAACATTTGGTGGTGATTATGTCGGGTGGAGACAGGGAAACAAGATTTATGTGGCTACGGACAAAAACGGAAGAAAACTTAAGGAAGACGAAATGATGGCAATAGTAGGCCACGAATATATGGCTGGATTTAACCACGAGAAATCCGACAAAGAAGCGCAGAAGGGCGCGATTGATCTTTTTTCAGCACTAGGATACGCACCTGCATTTGCGCAGGCAGTAGCAATTAATGAAAGAATGTAATGGTGATAAGAATGGCAGAAGAAAATAAAGGAAAGAATACTAAGATTGAATTTACAGGGGTTTTGAGTTTTGTTGGGAATGAAATGTTTGATACAGCCGAAGGTATAACTCCTATCTCCAAGAGAAGGAAGATGCCTATATGGGGTATAGGAAAAAAGAAAGATGACGATAAAAATAAAGACAATGGGAAGCAAGAAGCCTCTCAGGCACAGCCGTCCGTGGGACAGGTACCTCAATCCAAAGCAGGAACTAGTGGAGTTGATTGGGATAAGCTTTTGGGACCATACAAAAATAAAAAAAGTGGTGAAGATGTAGAAGTTTTGAAGTATTTCTCTGACATGGTAAAATGGCTCGTTTCAAAGGAAAACAGTATGATTGTTTATCAGGGGTTGAGCGAAAAAAATAGAATGGAAGCGCTCAGAGAAGGTCATATCGATAGGCTCTACAACACATGGTATGGCAAAAATAACAAAAAATCTGCTAAAATAAATGTTCCAAAGTTGCACACGAGATTAAACGGGCAGTTCGTAGAAGTCGGCACAGAAGCGTATGACACTATGACAAAAGACTTTTCTGAGTATGTAAAAAACACTGGAAATATGGAGTATAGCACTTGGAGAGTGAACAGAAACCTTGCGTCAGGAATCTATGGCACTGAACGGGGGAATGTAAGAGTCATTATTTAGTTATTTTTTTCCTATAAAACTTTTTAATTCTGAAGCGATATATAGTTAGTATGGCTATTCTAGATATCGGCGAAATCATATTCCGCGAGATACTGAAAATGAACGAGTATCCTGGCGCGCCTTTCACTGGAAACATCATAAATGATTTAGTAATGTTCTTGCTCGTGCCTTCTGTCTTTATAATAGTAATTATATACACGTTAGTAGGGAGGATTACCGACAATGCAAAGCTAGACCTGCTACTCAGCATAACTTTTTATTTGTTCATAATCTTCGGCGGCTACTACAAGATGTTCGCATACCTTGCAGGACCGTATTTCCTGATAATGCTAATATTCATGGGACTTGTAATGTTCTTTTTCGGCCACTTCGGTTTGCGAAGGAGGGAAGAGGGTGGCGGCGGAATGCCTGCTGCTGCACTTGCAACTGGAACAACAGAAGGTGAACTTGTAATGCAATTTGAAAAGCTTGCCAGGACTTACCAAGACGCGAAACTAGAACGTGACAGGCTCAGGGAGCTGAGCAAGACAAATCCTGCACTGGATAGAGAATTAGCCGTCCAGAGCGACACTGTAAATCATATAAAGAGGGAATTGAACAGTCTAGAAATGGCTGTTAAAAGGCAGAGATTAGGTCACGGAGTTGAAGCCCAGATTAAGGCAATGAGAAACAGGTACGGATTATGATTATAGAAGATTTCCTTCCGCAAATCGCGTCATTTCTATTCGTATTCGCAGTAATCTACGGACTTCTATCAAGCGTGAAGCTCTTTGGCGAACAGAATAACCGGGTATCCGTGCTGATAGCACTGATAATCGCATTCTTTGCGATTATGTATTCGCCGCTGGTCAACATATTCTATGAATTCATGCCAATCGCAGCGATAATTCTGGTAATACTGTTTTTTGTGGTGTTCATAAAAAAACTGATGCTCGACGGCGGCGGAAAAGACTCGCTACCAATAGCGGTATCATTAGCGGTGATGCTGACTGTTCTGGGTATATTATGGAATCGCCTGGGCTTCAGCATCGGTTCGATATCGTCAGAGAACATGCTCTGGATAATCGGTCTAGCAATAGTAATTATTTTGCTTTTTGCCGTTTATTCACATAAGCCCGACGAAAAGAAGTAACCTGTAATTGAATTGTAATTTTTGGATTTTGCTTCGATAAATATATAAGAGGGCGGAGGTAATAGAATACTATGGCTGACCCGTTCACGACGCTGGTGCACAATCTAAATGCGATGGGATTCTATACTTTTCTGTTGCCATGGCTGTTCGTTTTCGCAGTCGTATACGGGCTTTTATCTACGGTAAAGCTCTTTGGCGAACAGAACAACCGCATATCTGCGCTGATAGCATTCATAGCAGCGTTTTTCGCTGTTAGCTTTGCTGGACCGATGATGGCCGCTTTCTTTACCAACCTGTTTGGCGGCGCAACAATTATACTAGCAGGCATTCTTGTCATTGTTCTGCTGCTCGCTATGGCAGGATTCAAACTAGACGCGTTGACTGACATCAATAAAATGAGTGTAAAAATAGTTATTCTGCTCCTAATAATAATTGGCATTATAGTCTTCTTGGCGGCAACAGGGAACATAAGCGGTGTTGTATTGAATGATGATCTGATAACAATGATATTCATTATTGTGGTAATTCTATTTGCCATATGGTTCGTTACAGGTGGAGAAAAGAAAGGTAGCGCAACAACAGGTCAGAAACCTACTGGTTAAAATTTTATTGTGATTTTATGAACCCGTTCGAGCTTCTTGTCAGTAACCTCAATCAGATGGGGTTCTTTGGATTCTTGCTGCCATGGCTTTTGACATTTGCAGTATCATACGGTTTGCTGGTTAAGTCAAAAGTGCTTGGAGAAGACGTCAAGATAGTCGGCGTCGTATCGCTTGTTCTATCATTCTTTGTTATCGGATATGGCGGACTCGCTCTTGGCTTATTTTTCCAGAAGCTTTTCGGCGTTGCAGTTGTCGTAATTGGCGGCATTCTTGTAATCGTATTGTTCGTCGGAATGGCTGGCGGTGATATATCGAAACTCGTTGAGAGCAAGGCAGTGCTTGCGTTGATAGCAGGAATCGGCATAATCGTATTCGTGCTGACAGTTGGAAATTTGGGTATAGGGGTGAACAACGAAATCATAAGCGCGATCTTCGTTGTGATAATAATGGCAGTCGCGATAATGTTCATAACCGGTGGGAAATAAATTAATTTATTTTAATTAAACAATCATCGTTTTCTATTCTTGAAATATTTTTGAACAGCTAATGTGAACCATGCAATAGAAACTAAAGAACTTGAAATTACGCTGAGCCATAATTCCAGTGTAGAATATGTCAGAGCAAATACAGCGAGAACCCCTCCTGTAAGCATACTTGTTGAAAACGGCGGCTTATCCCTGCTTCTGATACTAGGTATAAGCGCTATGAAAAAAATCCAAGAACCAGCAGATAAAATTATGTCTTGCCATACCATTTATGTGACCTACTGGTAAACCTTCTCTTCCCTTCGCGACTTCATTTCATGTATCATTGCGGACAACGATTCAATGTTTCTCGTCAACGATGGCAGGAATTGCTTGAACGCCTTTTCCAGGCCGCCGACGCGCGCTTCCAGATTGTCCAGGCGGTCATTAATTTCGCTAATGCTTGTTTCTAATTCTTTGTTTTCGACAGGAACAATTAGTCCGCCTTCCTGCCGCGATAACCTCAACTCGCTCATCTCTTTCTTGACTTCCGCAATCCTGTCTTCAAATTTTTTCCACTTATCTTCGACTATTCCTTCAACTAACTCTTCGACAATCATGTCGGGTGAAACCCTATCATCAAATTCGATGTCCGGCATCTCCAACTCCGGTTGCTCCAAGTCAGATAGACCTTCTATCTCGACCGTCTCAGATGCTGATGTTGGGCGTTCAGCACCTTTCGGTTCATCCTCAACGCCTGCTTTAACTGCCTGAAGCATTGCGGACTCAATCTCATCGTATGAGTGGCCTTCTGACTTTAGCTGCTTGATTATATCCTTGTCAGCCATGCCCTTAGCCGTCAACATCTGAACTTCCTCCACTGATATGGGCCTTACATCCTTTTTTTTCTTGAAAAACATGCTTTCACCAAATTATTATTATTCACTCGTATTATTATCCTTTTGCATAGCGTTATCAGGGTTCAACAGGTCAAGCATCGTTTCCAATTCCTTGACGTCTTTCTTCATCGCATAGCGCACTGCTTGTTTATTCATCTTATCCATGTTGTTTTTTATCTTTGTAACATCGTCGCTAAGGCTTTTTAAAATAGCATCAGCCTCTGTGAACTTGCTGTTAATTTTCCTTATCTTCTCCAGGCTCGTCTCCTCCAACGACTTCGTCCGGTTTTCCTGTATTTGTATCTTGTCTTCAAGGCTTCGCACTCTTCTATTGATGTCGTTTGTCCTTTTAACAAGTTCCTGGAGAATGATGTCAGTCTTGTCGGTCACAGGCATATTTACCTATTATTTTTTCTTGTATATTAAGCTAATTCCTCTGAAAGTTTGCACCTAAAGAAAGCTATTGACTTGTAAACAATGTCAATAGCTTACCGTTGATGGATGTCAAAAAGACTCCATCACTTTAGGTGCAAAAGTTTTCTGAAACTAATCGAAAATATTAATAGATTGGACAATTATTATAGATAATAATGGTCTGCAACTACGAATACGACGAAGAGACGCAGAAGATGCGCGTTAACTGTCTTGGATGCATATACAGTTCGAATATCGAGGATTCTGACGTATGCATGGCAGCGGTCATAGACAAGCTGCTTGAATTGAAAAAGGTTGTTCGTGTCGTATTAGCTGAAAGGCGTGAGCATGAATACGACTTCTCCGAAGTACGGTTGCTATTGGAAATAGCCAACGCCATAGAAAAGATAACAAGGGAGAAGGTAATTTCAATAAGGAATACCTCCATAAAGGGGTGCGAAAAAGATGCGCCTGGAAGATACAGTTTTTTACAGGGCATTCTCTACGAGCTGCGGCATGATCCGATCGACGCCTACAAAAAACTTCTCAGGGAGATAAGGCACGCGAATGTCAACATTGAAAAGTATAGCGGAATAGAAAAGAGTTGCTTGGAGCACTACATGAACAATGCGCTACTGCCAATGCAGAGAATAATCGAGTCCTGCAGATTAATCGATATGGTAAAAGATGAGTTAACAGAACACAAAGACCGTGCATTATATAGAAAGATATTTCATCCGACTGTAAGGCCAAACTTCATGTATACGAGATACGTTACAACGCCGCCGACAAACGCTGAATTAATCGAGCGCTACAAGGTTGGCGACAGCGACGTTGAAATCTATCAGATAGCCGGCAAGACGAGAAAGCTCTACCACATAGTACCGCCGGAATTCAGACTGAGCGATGATGAATATACGCTGCTAGACGCGGCGAGAAATTATATAGGCAGGCACGAGCCACGCGGCATGGAGATGGCAGAACCGGACAAAGTCAGGGAAAATATATTCAGGATAAGCATCGACCTGCTGACTGATATCTCAAGGAGCATGAGGATAAATATAACTGAGGTTGGACTAAGAAGACTTGCAAACATACTCACGAGATATACGGCAGGGTTGGGTATACTAGAATTGCTTCTGCAGGATGAAAAAATCCAGGATATAATGATAAATTCTCCTGTCGGGCTGGCACCGATATACATATTTCATGAAAACTACTATGACTGCGAGACTAACATGGTTCCGACCATGGAGGACGCGGATTCATGGGCAACCAGATTTAGATTGCGTTCAGGCCGACCATTAGACGAGGCGAATCCTGTTCTCGATACAGACATCACTGTTCCAGGCGGACGCGCGAGAGTCGCGGCAATAACAAGAAGCCTTTCACCTGACGGATTAGGCTTCGCGCTTCGACGTCATAGAGACAAGCCATGGACATTCCCGCTGTTCATCAAAACAAAGATGATAGATTCGTTTTCAGCAGCGCTGGTCTGGTTTTTGATTGACGGTTCCAGAACGCTTCTAATTGCCGGAACAAGGGGCAGCGGAAAATCCAGTTTTTTAGGCGCTTGCATGGTTCAGATAATGCCGAAACTGAGGATAGTCTCGGTTGAAGATACGCTTGAACTGCCGATAGAGCAGCTACGCGAGCTTGGTTATAATATAGAAAGGTTGAAATCACGTTCAGTCATAACACATGTGGAAACAGAATTGCCGGCAGAAGAGGCGCTAAGAACCGCGCTGCGTCTTGGCGATTCGTGTTTAATAATAGGCGAAGTCCGCTCTCGCGAGGCGCTAGCTTTGTACGAGGCAATGAGAATTGGCGCATTGGCTAACGTTGTAGCAGGTACGATACACGTCGACAGCGCTTACGGCGTTTTTGATCGTGTCGTCAATGACTTGGGCGTTCCGCCAACCAGCTTCAAGGCGACCGACATTGTCCTTGTCTGCAACGTCCTACGATCACCTGACGGATTGCACTCATTCAGACGCGTTGTTGAATTAACCGAGGTCAGAAAGCATTGGAAGAACGATCCTCTGGAAGAGGGCGGTTTTGTAAATTTGTTAGAGTACTCGGCTCTGGATGATATGCTGAAACCGTCAAAAACACTGATCATGGGCGAGTCGGTCGTGTTGAATGAGATAGCAAACCGCGTGAGGGAGTGGCGCGGCAGATGGGATGCAATTTGGGATAATATCAAGCTCAGGGAAAACATATTGCAAACATTGGTGAATTATGCAAAATCAAAGAATAAACCAGAGCTTCTGGAAGCTCCGACTGTGATAGAATCGAATTCCGCATTCCACCTGATAAGCAACGAGGTAAAGGAGGAGCTAGGGAAATTGGACAGCAAGATTATATACAGCAAATGGCTGGAATGGCTAAATACCAAGTGAGCGGATGATTCAATACATCTTTGTTAATCTGACCGTATTCATAATCTCATTTATTCTGATGCAATACGCTTTCGGTCCAAACTCAGAAATATGGAAGATGCCGACATTCAAATACAACAGAAAGAAGGGCATACTGTCTGTGATTATCTGGCTATTAATAACGTACAACTCTTTTTTTGGTGTTGATATTTTTTTATTCATAGCGCTTGTATGCTTTTGGATAATCACGGTGCCAATATCCTACGTAATATCGTGCATAATAATATCTAATTACGATAAATTCATAGCTCAAATAAAAAAATAAAAGATAAAAAATCGAAATGGATTTATTTCTTCAAGATCAGTTCTATCGTTGAAACGTTAAGTTTTTCCTTGTTTTCATCTTCTATTACTTCTGTTCCTATTTCTATCTTGTCAACTTTTGCTTCTGGAACGAACTTGTTCTTAACAATCTCTGCAACGTCGACTACCTTGCTTATCGCGCGTCCACGAGCCTTCAGATGGATTTCTGTCTGACCAGCGCCGAACTGAGTTACGACTGCCAGCACATAGGCCATGTTCGGTTTCTTTCCGATGAAAACAACGTTGTCTCTCATTTCCCTTGTCTTTTCTGTCATTGTTCACACCTCGTCATGTTATATGCTACACTGTGATGTTAGCTGTCGTTAATATATTCAAAAAGTTTTTAACCCTTTCTATACTGCTAACTCAATGGGTATTAACATGCTTTGCAGTTAATACCCAGATTGAAGCAATAGCATTAACAGATGCTATTGCTTGTTGAGTTAGCAGTATTATTCCTATCTGCAGCAGTGACTACCAAAAGAACAAGTGCCTGGTATCTCTTTTTCACCGCTACTGCAAACGGGTTTGCATTCGCCTTTCAAGTCAACGCAAGCGACTTGTGGGCAGTAGCCTTCGCAGCATCTCAATAAGCACTCTCTATCGAGCGAAGAACATAGTTTCAGTCCTTTGCATACGTTCTCAAGACTCTTTTTTGTGTCGTCGTTAGCGCCTGACGGATTGTTGCAGTCTTTATCCGTCTGAACGTACTCGTGGCATTTTATTGCTCTTTCCTGCTCCAATTTTACTATATCTGTCTGCTTGAAAACCGGCATGAAAAAGAGCAGAAGTGCGACTAAAACGATTCCGGCGAGCATCAGTATTACAACCGTCTCTATCGGCAAGCTTATACCCTTCATAGATATCTATTCCTTGCAGCAGATATAAAATTAATTAGATATTATCCTTTCAGTTTTATAGCCAGAAACACCGGAACTTTTTCGAATTTATCGCCGGAATCGCGGTAATATTCGTAGCTGTCTAGGAATGTCGCTTTTATATCATAGCGACTACCAGCAATATTTTTTTCAAGCTTGTACTTCACGCCGAATTGATTGGCAATCCGCTTTGCCTCGTTATCAAAGTAACTGTCTGCATTGCCGCTGAATGCCATTGCAGATTTCACTAGCTCGTTGGCCGCAGAAACGAGCTTTTTGAACTTGGTCTTTATTTTGTTGACGTTCGTGGTTTTTGCAGAAATCTCAGTATTACCAAAAGACATGTCTAATTTCTGGGTCACTTCTGAAACTATCTCATCGTCCTTAACCGAAAATTTCGCCTTGATGTCGCTTATCTTCACATCAACGCCATTCACCTTGATGCTCTTCTGTATTTTCAGATAATCATTCATGGATTCTGCCAAACTTTTTGCTATGTCATCGTCATTCTTTACCAAAGACTGTCCGTCCCTGTACCAATACTCCTCGCCCAGATTACCGGACTTGAATATCGCCTGCACAGCAGATAGAAACCATGTCTCGCCAAGTGATTTATCGATAATATAGAACGTGTTTTCTGCCTTGATTAATTCTGCCTTCTCGAATGATATCTTTTCCTCGGCATGCGCAGCTCTTGTATTCATCAGCGTAAAGCCGGATGCAAGGGCTATCATCAGAATGATGAATATTATTGACGTAAATGTTGCATCTGCCTTCATGATATCACCAAATAACCGATTTTATCTTTGTAGAACAACGGAATCGTGAATTCAAAGCCTCTTTCTTTGCCGACTGACATGTATGTCTTTGTATCCTTCAGGGTGATTTTGTAATTAATATCGTATTCTTTCAAAAACTCCTCAAATGAATTTTTTATTTCTATGTCTGCCCTGCCGATCGCGATTGTTTCAATCGATTGCTCGAATAGCGATGAATCCTTCCATTGACTCAGGGCCTGCGCAACCAGATACGGCTCGTTCGTATATTCAACGAATGCTATGGAATAGCTCTGCGAGCCTTTTCCAAAGTTTTGCGTTAATATGCTCACAAAGAGTATGAAGATTATTACGAAAACAAATATCACCCACAGTATCACTGTCCAGAATATTCCGGGAAGCATGCCTCTCATTTTACATCATCCACACACAATGCGATAATAGTTTCGCTTTTTTCAGAAATCCAACTATCACTTATGTCGCTGCATTTACCATCATTTGGCAATGAGACACCGGTTCGGATTGGTACGGCCTTTAACACGACTTCTGCCTTGTTTACTTTACTTGGAGAGATAAAATGGATTTCCGGCGAATCTGGAAGATACCTGCAGTCGCTGTCATATATCTTTTTATCAAGCGTCTTTCCGTAGAAGCATACTTGATTCGTCGCTGCATCGTCGTCTTTGTTTCTCACAGGCATAACATTTTTCCATGGTATAGCAATTTCCTGCGCTTTTTTTGATTTATATGCGTTTTCTATCAGACATGTTATTCTCGCCAGCCAAGAATCATAAACAACAAGCGTCATTTTCGCTGGAACGGTTTTGTCGTTATAATATAGAGAAACCGGCGCTTCTATCACTGCGGCATTCTCCTTATTTGCCGTGGAATAACCGAATTGGAATATCTTATTGTTTTCCAAGTCTTCTATCAACAGGTGATAAGCGAATTGACAGTGCCTGACGTACGGCTCTGTTTTCGTGTTATGATATTTTTCAAGCTCGCTGTGATTGAATATCGTTCGCTCCACGGTGAGTTTGCTGTTTATTATATTCTCTGACAGCTCTATCGCAAATCGATCGGTATCCTTTTTATCCATGTTGCTCACAGAAATCGTTGATAGCGACGAGATAAAAAAGACTAACAGCAATACGGGAAGCACTCGGAATATCTCGAACAAAGCCTCAACTATATTCATTTTACCACTTCTATCCTTACCGCTCCATCATTAACAAAACGGATTTTCCTGGCATTGCATTCTATTTTCGCTGGCTCGATTGATTTTATCAGATTAACGGAATAGCTCGCATCCTTCATTGTTACAGTAACGGCTGAATCGATTTTTATCACGCAGTCAGTACCGGGCAATTCGTATATGAACGTTGTAACATTCGGTGAAACAGCAAGTATGTTTATAATACCAGAGATTTCTGACGCCTGATACTTGACGTCGTTTTTGACTATCGTATCGGCCTGGGCAGAAAGCGGGTTAAATGCTGCCACGACAATTAACAGAGCTATCGCAATAGAAATAAAACTCTTCTGTAACTTCTCGCTCATATCTATAATTGTATCTACGTTTAATAAAATAATTTTTTAACAAATCAAGGCCATATCCAGTTCTCGTCCGGTTTCAATGTCTCTATGAAAGCGTTTGGAGTCGACGGCGCCATTTTAAGGAGGAACATGTTGTTCACATATTCTGTCGCATAGGTTACCGGCGTCATGTAATTTATCACAGCAGCGGCTGTACTAGCTGATATGCCGAGCGCTCCGGCTGTGCCTATTGCAGTTGCTTCTGTTGCTGTCAATACCGCGCCGACTGTGCCAAAGCCAGCGACAGTGATTGGTGCTGCTCCGACAGCTGCAACAACGACGAGCGCTACGCCAGCTGCGGCGCCGACTGTAATTCCTGCCCACTTCAGCCATGATGTTTTTGGATTGTTAGTGAAGCAGAAGCCATCTTCGTTGGAAAGCACTATTCGCACGCATGGGAGATGCTCTGGTTTTGCTGCCTCTTTTTTTACAGCTATGAAATCCAGGCACGATGTATGACTACCTATTATCTTGCTTTCGCCTTTTTCGTTATAGCTGTAAATGGGGTACGTAATATTATTTTCACAGCCGCCGAGGCTATCTAAAAACGTTGTTCTATGCCCGTCCGCACAGTCGTCAACGAATATCTTGGCCTTGATCTTGCACGGGCTTGCCAGATAGAAATCAGAATACCTCATGTGCTCATCAGGGGAGTCATAAACGAACTGGATGTAATCCATATTCTTGCAATATTTCAGCGGATATGTATTGACTGCCTTCGATGTTTTTAGGCATAATGTATTGTCGCCGCAGGAAAGGTATTTTGACATTGTCTTATTGTATGAATCAATCGGTGGGTTTGTGAACGTGAATTTTCCGCTCTCCCATTTTCCCAACGGCTCTTTCATCTTCGTTCCAGTCGTAGGGTCTATATTGCCCAGCAATATGTTATTCACAAATGCTCCCTCGAGTTTTTCATTTTTGCTGGAGCGCTTATCCTTTGCAGCGCTTATCAATTTTTCTATATCGTTGTTCTTTTCGTCAAGCTGCGATACTATTCTCTGGTCCATGTCGTGATACATCTCCCACGCGACTGCTTCGCCGACAGGAAACATCTCATAATATAAGATATATCTAGGCTCGCCGATTGCTTTTATGACGAATCTTCCGACAAGGCTCTCGGATATCGGTCCTATTAGCGGCGCGTGAGCGAACCACACGTTTTGCGGCAGCTCAACATTCATCTCTATTGCATTATCTTTGCTGAGTTCCTTGAAGCAGGCTTCGTCTATGGCGCTACCTAAACGCGAAAAGCTAGACAACGCGGTCTGCTCATACGTTGTCTGTACTGCGGCAAGAATTATTACGATCAACAGGCCTAGACCAAGGAACATTATTCCCAACGACACGATTAGGTCGAGCTTTACCTCTATTGTGTATGACATCTATCCACCGGTAATGTTGGCCAAAAATTTGTCAAGCCCTGGTATGACGCCTAGGAAAAGACTGAGCACTGCCAAGAGCACAACAAACAACAAAACCAAGCTTACGACAACATATTCCATTCTCATTCAATCATCTCATTATTCCTAATATCTTCAGCAGGTTTTGCATTATTCCCCCCTGTAATGAAAGTGTCATCAGAACTCCCACAACTACTATCACTATTACGAGCAGAATAATCCAGTATCCGTGCTCAAAGACGTTGACCATAGAATCACTTCCACTCGCTGCCCTTGCACATATAATCCTTATTATCAACTGTTATAATATCATTTTCTGATATCTCATCACATGCTATCCAACCGCTACTGCTGCACAGAAGGTCGTATTTTGGCTTCCAGTAATGCCCCTTGTCGTTTCTTTCCAAAAGACGGCAGTCACCACATTTGTCAACTGATTTATCTGTATATTTCGCTCCGCCTATTGTCTCATCTTTCTTTGACGGGTCAGGCCCGGATTTTTCATATTCTATGCAGTAGTCATGACCCTTGTCAGACGTAATACAGAAGTCACATTCGCCTTGCGATGTCAACAGTTCCTGACAGTTGAAATCGATCATATAACTTTTGATATCATCCCATAATTTCTCGCTATTCTTCTTTATCACTGCACCAGGTTTGATGTACCAGACACTCGCCTTATCCTTTATGATAGATTCTTCATTGACAGCGAGAATCGCACATGAAGCACCATCCTTGTACTTGAAATCATCGAGTGCGAACTTGAATTCCCCTGCATCCTGCTTCCTGTCAGTCGTGAAATCAAAATTCCATACCTCTACCGAATCGGCAGGGTCGATTTTAATGAACAATGCATTTTTCTCGGCAACTGAAGCAGCACATTCTGTCTTGAAACCAATGCTTGCAAAACCGATGTAGTAAGCCGGGCATTTTTTTATAAGCTCGGAATAGACGCCAGAGCCTTCTAGCGATAATTCAGAACCGGACGAGACCTGAGTCTCGAATCGTACTGTGTCGCCGCCCAAATCGCGACACTTGGTAACGCAATTTCCAAATTGCCTTTGATATTTTCCGTCCTCCCATAACGGCTGGCATTGCTGCAAAGGCGTACCGAAGCATTCATAATTATTTTTTATCCCTCCCAATGGCTCGCAATCGGCTTTCGTAAAATCAATCCGTGTTTCAGCCTTGTTTATAGTTATTGTCTTGTCTGTTTCTTGGATATAACAGGTTCCTGTCTTTCCGGCATTGCAGCAGTACCAGCTCCACTGTTTTGACTGCTTCGAGCTTTTCATGTAATCAGTTACGCATTCGCTTTCTGCAAAGAATGACAGATGAAGGAATTCCGTGTCTTTCAACGCAGTTCTCGTCCTGAGCTTTAATTCTGGAGACGCGCTTTTCTCCTTCGGGTAGTTTATCACCTTTCCGTCCCACATCAGCTTTTCATTTATGTCTCCGATAACATAGAATTTCAACTCTTTTTCCTGTTCGTAGACAAAATTCAGGTTGCTTACCTTGATTGTATAGACATAGTCGTTGCCTGTTTTTTCGCATGACGCCTTTGCATTCTCTACGCCTTCAGTCGTGAATGAATGCTCATCAATACCGACAGGAGTCGGTTTCGTAAGAAATATAATAATGACCGTCAGGACTACTATCATGACGAATATCCAGAAAACCGTTTGCATCTCCAGTCCTTTCATGGATAGATTATGTTTTGGATTAAATAAATAGTTGTAAAGCTTTGCACAAAAACTAGGCTATCATCTTTGCTATGATAGTCTTACCATCGATGTAATTGCGCGTTCACTTTTTATGCAAAGCTTGGTTGTCATGCTTTTGGCACAATCATAAAAGTGTGCAGGCCAAGAAAATCTCTACCGCACATAGACCGCAGGTATTTGTATTCATCCTCTTTTTCAGTGCACTTCGTCTTCTTCCAGAAGCTTATATCTAATGCGTCTCCAGCTTCGTAATACTCGCCGCCTTTGACACTTATCTCGACTTCTTCGCAGCTGAACATTTTCACGTGAACCGTCCCTTTGCATATGTCCAAGTAGCGCTCGCATTTATCATAATTTGTTTCCTTGCACTCTTCCAGTTCGAATAACCTATAATCCGACATGCATTCAACAATGAATTTCGCTTTGCAGCCGTCTTTCTTTTCAAGTGTGACTGTAAAATTACCATCAGCTGAAAAAAGGAATGAATCGTGCAATTTCATACGGCCTTTGTAATAATCGCCCTTTTTCATTATTCTCGGCGAGCTGCTCAAAATTTCTGCAGAGATCAGTCCATCAAACGATGGTTTTTCGGGAGTTAACGTGAATCTATTGCCATCGCTAATCGCCTTCTCGTCGACACCTTTGAAGCTGAAGAGCGGTATCACATCAATCGTATCCTTCAATTCGCCTGAATATTTAACGATGCCTGAAAATTTTACAGCATAGTTGTATTTGTCATCGATTTTCTTGTCAGAAACATCTATATCAGGCTTGCCTACAACAACCACGTTTACCAACGGCGATGGCTTTAGCTCATCTGCGGATATCCTGCCGCCAAAAATAGACATCGCAACAGCAAGGCATACTAATGCGATTACGATAAGGACTACTACCTCCTGCATCTCCATGACAATCAACCTAATACTGAAGTAACTATTTCACTTGCAAATTTAACGATTGATGGCGAGAAAACCGCCCATAACGCGAATATGACCACTCCTGCGATTATTCCAAGAATGATCGACACTACGGGATTGTACGGTATCGTGCCTTTGCGCTTTAAAAGAATCGGAGCTGCGACAATTGGTTTGCCTATGTACCCTGCAAGAAAAGCGAGGGAGAATAAAAGAACGACGAGCGTGATGGCGATGCTGACAACCTTCCACATCATTATATCTTCCATGAAAACTATTAGTCATGCCTTTTATAAAAAGCTTGCAACCGAAATTATTTTCTTCCTTCGAGTCTCCATTTGATTGGTTTAATATCGCGCTCATCGTCGCGCTTTTTCTTCTTTTTCATAACTATCGGATGAATGGGAAGAATTTTCGATACCATATCTCGGCCTTTACCTCGCGTCCTATGAGACGGCTTGCAAGATTTCTAATCTCGCGGCTTGAAATGCTGGACGGCTTGTGATGAACAATCGGTGTTCTGATTGCTATTGCCTCCTGCACGGCAACGTCTTCCGGCACCTCGGCAAGCAATTCTACGTCACCTAGCAACCTGAGAATATCACGCCTGTTTAGTTCATGCTTCCTGCCGGTGACCCTGTTTACGACAACGCCTGATATCTTTGTTCCCATCTGCTCGGCTAATTTTGCGGCTTTCAGCGCATCGGTAACAGCCGTTAGCTCGGGATTCGTTATGAGCAGCAATTCATCTGCGCATTCCATTGCGGCTAACGCCTCGCGGCCAAGGCCGGCTGCTGCATCTATTATTACAATATCAACGTTGCCAAGAAGGTCCAGAATTGCCGATGATAAACCACGGACGTCAACGCCCTTTAAATCTTTCAGCGCGATTCCGGCAGGAATTATCTTCAGTCCGGATGAATGTTCATAAATCGCGTCCTGTATTTTAGCTTTGCCTTTAAGGACATCGTGTAACGTCGTTGGATAGAGCGGAACGCCGAGATGCAACCCAAGATTTGGCGTCGTGAGATTCGCGTCAAGAACAACGACATCCTTGCCGAATTCCGTCAATGCGGCTCCAAGATTTGCTGCGATTGTTGTCTTTCCAGCGCCACCTTTTCCAGAAACACAAGCGATTATGCGGGTCATAATATAAGACTTATTTTACTAAATATTTAATGATTTCTTATGCTTGAATTATGGTCAGTGCGGATTGCGAATACAATACATCTAACTACGCGCAACGACATATGCCATCACACTGATAATCATTTGAATGGGCGCGACGGGATTCGAACCCGCGACCCCCTGCTGACTTCTTTCCATGCACGCTTTCTTTCTAAGAAAGGCGTTTAGAAGGCAGGTGCTCTATCCAAGCTGAGCTACACACCCCTTTTAAAAAATCTATTATAACAGATATTTAAATTGTATAAAATCCCATAGTGATTATATGGATTTCAGAAGTATAGAAAAGAAGTGGCAGAAGGCGTGGGAAAAGGAGCGGATATTCCAAGCAGATGTATCAAAAAAGAAAAAGTTCTTTGTAACATTTCCATACCCATACCTGAACGGCTCGATGCACATCGGCCATAGCTATTCCTTTCTACGTTGCGACGTATACGCAAGATACAAAAGAATGCTTGGCTTCAATGTTTTGTTTCCGCAGGGCTTTCACGCCACGGGCGAACCTTTGTTAGGAGCAATAGAAAGGGTAAAAGCAGGCGACAAGGTACAGATAGAAACGTTCAAATCATTCGGCGCATCGAAAAGCGAGCTAAAAAAATTCATAAAGAACCCTGAATATGCAGCAAGGTTCTGGATGAAAAGATTCATAGAAAGCATGAAGAGTGTTGGTGGTTCGATAGATTGGCGCAGAAGCTTTGTAACAGCAATAGACGACCGATACTCGAAGTTTATAGAATGGCAGTACAACACGCTGAGGAAAAAAGGCTACGTTGTTCAGGGAACGCATCCTGTTATCTGGTGCCCGAAATGCCTAAGCCCGACCGGCGATCACGACCGATTAGAAGGAGAGGGCGAATCGCCTGTCGACTACATTCTGATAAAATTCGGTTTTGATGGCTATGTTCTACCTGCGGCTACGTTAAGGCCTGAGACGATTTATGGCGTGACAAACATGTGGGTAAACCCGAATGTAGATTATGTAAAAGCAAACGTCGGCAACGAGGTGTGGATAATAAGCGAGGAGGCAGCGGAAAAGCTTGTCGACCAGCTGAAGGATGTAAAAATAACAGGCCGTATAAAAGGGGAGAAATTAGTTGGAAAGCATTGCACAGACCCTATAAGCAACAAGAAGATTCCAATACTTCCTGCCGGATTCGTTGACCCGTCTTCGGCGACTGGCATTGTGATGTCTGTGCCAAGTCACGCGCCATACGATTGGATTGGCATAAAGGAGGTGATGGACTGCAATATGGAACGATATGGGATATCAAAAGACGAGCTCGAACCTATATCGCTAATATCAACTCCTGGTTTTGGCGAGCATCCTGCCATCGAAATTTGCAAAAGGATGGGGATAAATTCATCGAAAGAAATCGAGAAATTAGATGAAGCAACGAATGTGGTTTACAAGAAAGAATTCCATCTAGGCGTCCTGAACGACAACTGCGGCGAATATTCGGGTTTACGAGTCTCTGAATGCAAAGAAAAATTATCAATCGAATTCATAGAAAGGGGGATTGCAGACGTTCTGTGGGACTGCAAAGCGGTCGTATGCCGCTGCACAACAAAATGCCGTGTAAAAATACTTGAGAATCAGTGGTTCCTGAAATACTCAGACGGAAACTGGAAAAAGAAGGTAAAGAGATGCGTAGAAAGGATGGAGATATGCCCAGTCGAAGCTAAGGCTAATTTCATAAACACAGTTGACTGGTTAAGGGATAAGGCGTGCACAAGAAAGACGGGATTGGGAACAAAACTACCATGGGACAATTCGTGGATAATAGAAACGCTGAGCGATTCTACGATTTACATGGCATACTACACGATTGCGAGAATGATGAATGAGAAAAAGATAAGCGCTGATAATCTCAACGACGACGTTTTCAATTACGTGTTTCTCGGTAAAGGGGATTTGAAGACGATTGCGAAAAAGAGCAGGTTGAAAAAGAGCATAATAGATGGGATGAAAAATGAATTTGATTACTTCTATCCTGTGGATTTCAGGAACTCAGCCAAGGAACTCATACAGAATCACCTGACGTTCTTTTTATTCCACCATACTGCATTGTGGCCTGATAACAAATGGCCAGTGTCGATAGGCGTAAACGGCTTCGTAAACGTTGAAGGCGAGAAGATGAGCAAATCGCGCGGCAACGTAATACCGATATCAGACATAATCAAGCAATTCGGTGCGGACCTAGCGAGAATTAATATAGTTGCATCAAGCGAGGACATGAACGATGCCGACTGGCGTGCGGAGAATATAAAGGGCTATCGTGCGAGGATAGAGTTTCTCTTCGACGTTGCAAAAAACATGAAAAAGGCAAGAAGGAAGTCGGTTGGAAACGCGGATTTGTTCTTGCAGAGCAGAATCCAGAAGTGCGTAAAGAACGCGAGCGAAAACTATGATGCAACGAAATTCCGTTCAGCGATTCAATCCGCAATGTTCGGCTCAACAAACGCGTTGAAGTGGTATTTATCAAGAAGCGGTGGCATAAAAAATGCAAATAAAAAGATATTGTCAGACTCATTGGCGACCGTAGTAAAATTACTCACGCCTGTAATACCGCATTCGTGCGAGGAATTGTGGAAGTTGTTGGGCAATAGGCAATTTGTATCGCTTGAAGCATGGCCATCCCAGAACGAAAAACTGATAAACGCTGAATCTGAAAAATGCGAAGACTTAGTTGCGAGGGTAATCGAGGACGTTGAGAACATCAAGAAGATGCATAATTTAAAACCAAAAAGCGTTTCCATATTTGTCGCGGAAAAGTGGAAATTTGACGTATACAACAAGATACTGACGAATAAAGATAAGCCGATAAACGAGATAACAAAGGAGATAATGGAAGAAGGTAATGAAAAGACGACAATAGCCTTCGTCCAGTCGCTGTATAAAAAAATCAACGAGATTCAACCAGTGATAGAAAGAAAAAAGCAATTTGAGATTCTTGAAGAAGCGAAAGAATTCCTAGCAAAAGAGATTAAATGCAAGATAGATATAATCAACGCGGAAAAGAGTGATGCACCAAAAGCGAAATTATCCACGCCACAGAAGCCGGGAATACTACTGGAGTAAAAATTCTCATTTCTTAAAATCAGAACATCTCGAGGCTTTCCACTATCTTTCTCTTCTCGTCTTCCTGCTTCCTTACTCTGTCAAGCATTCCGTCAAGCAGGTCTTCCAATTTAATCAGCCTTTTGTTCAGAGAAAGTATCTCCTTTTGCAGTTCAAGCACAGCGCACCATAACTGAGCGGCTCTGATATCGTCAGCATTACGATAAGCGCCACGATATTTTGCGACTTTTCTGAGTATTTCATTCATTCTCGCTTCATCTTCATTCGCCAGAAGCTGCTTCCAGTCCTTTTCCATCTTGAACATCATATTTATCGAAACTACTAAGTAGTAAATCTTTAAAAGGTTTTCTACAACATGAAAAGTGCAGTGCGTTAGTAATTTGTTTGAAATATAGGCAATAATTAAAAGATACCTATACAAAGAATTGTAAAACGTGATTATATGGAAAATGGCGACTTCATAAAGATATGGTACATCGGCAGGTTAGAGAACGGGGAGATATTCGATTTGACGGATGAGGAAACAGCAAAGGAGAGTGGCATCTACAACCCGAAAATAAAATACAAGCATGTACCTATCATAATCGGTGCGAAATTCGTAATACCTGGACTGGAAACTGCATTATTGGGGATGACTTTAGGCGAAAAGAAGACGATAATCATTGAACCTAAGGACGCATTCGGCAACCGTGACCCGAAGCTGGTGAGGGTCGTTCCTAAGAGCACTTTCAAAGACATGGAGCCAAAACAGGGTATGGTGATTGATTTCTCTGGCATCAAAGGCAGAATACAATCTGTTTCCGCCGGCCGAGTGATGGTTGATTTCAATAACCCGTTGGCAGGAAAGAAATTGAGCTATGAAATCGAAATAACGGAGAGGATAGATAAGCCAGAGCAGCAGGTCGGAGCTATATTCGAGTTCCTTGGAGTTGAAAACACTGAAATAAGCATAAGCGGCGACACGGTCGAGGTAAAGAATGTCAAATTGCCTAGGGAATTGAAAGAGCGGATAAGCTCCCTGATAATAGAACATGTAAAATCTGACGCAAAGATAGAAAAGGTCTGTTTCATAGAGACTTATAGTAAGTAAGTCCGTTCTATTTTCTTATCACTGTAGGCTTGTGATAATACAGGCTGAACTTGCAGTACGGACATAGTACCGGTGGCGTCTCTTTTCTAGTATCCCATACGTGGCCACAGTGGCTGCACCTTAATCTCATACTACTATTTATATTACTACTACTATTTAAAATTATGTTTTACGTCGGAAAACATCTTTAAATATTTTTTAAGTGATATTTAAGCAGGTGAATACATGGGAGTTCTAGAAACCAAAGATATTGGAAAAGGTTCGATGGATGAGGAGCTAAAAAAATTGCTTGAATCGCGAAAAGCTGTTGTCAAAATCGTTGGTGCCGGTGGCGCTGGCGGAAATACCATTTCTAGATTGATGCAGATAGGTGTCGTCGGCGGCGAATCGATCGCGTTGAATACCGATGCACAAGACCTTCTCTATACAGATGCTGACGTAAAGATATTAATCGGTAAAGAACTGACCGGTGGTTTGGGCGCAGGCGCTGATCCAAAGGTTGGTGAGGAATCCGCAAAGGAAAGTAAAAATGATATCAAAAAAATTATGGAAGGTTCTGATCTTGTTTTTGTTACATGTGGTTTGGGTGGTGGCACGGGTACAGGTTCTCTGCCTGTTGTCGCTGAGATATCAAAAAAAATCGGCGCATTGACCGTGGGAATAGTTACACTGCCGTTCACTATGGAAGGAAAGCAGAGGATGGCCAGCGCAAGGCAGGGACTGGAAAAACTGGAGAAAGTCGTCGATACATTAATAGTTATACCAAACGACAAGCTTCTTGAAATCGTGCCAGACGTTTCATTAACTACAGCATTCAAAGTCGCCGACGAAATACTTGTCAATGCAGTTAAAGGAGTAACGGAATTGATAACAAGACCTGGTCTGGTCAACCTTGACTTTGCAGACGTGCGCGCTGTAATGAATAATGGCGGATTGGCTATGATAGGTATGGGCGACTCGGATAGCGAGAATCGCGCAGTGGAAGCAGTAGAAAGGGCGTTGAGAAACCCGCTACTGGACGTTGATATAGAAGGCGCGAAAGGCGCATTAATTAACGTTTCAGGCGGCATGGACGTAACAATAAAGGAGTGTCAAGAGATTGTAGAAACTGTCGCCACAAAACTGAACCCTGACGCAAAGATAATATGGGGAGCTCAGCTGATGAAAGAACTCGGCGACTCTATAAGGACGTTATTGATAGTGACAGGCGTAAGCTCGCCGCAGATTTTCGGTCCGCAGAAAACATTCCAGAAAGAGAAAAAAAAGGAGATAGAACGGGTCCTCGGCATAGATTTTGTTGAATGAATTGTTTCTTTTTAAACCTTTGTTTTTAATAATTAAAACTATGGATATCAAAAATTTCATCGAACGAATAAGGCGAGTGCTACTAGTCTCGAGCAAACCTGATAAAGAGGAGTTCAAGCAATCCATGAAAATAACAGGGCTCGGCATTATACTCGTAGGTCTTGTTGGGTTCGTGATATTTCTGATAGCAATGCTTATAGGTGGTCTATAATGATAGCAACGATAAGAACGACTACAGGCAGGGAAAACGTAGTGATAGAATCAATATTGTCAAGGATTAACAGCAAAAAAATTCCGATAAAGTCAATATTCCATCCAGAAGAACTTCGTGGCTACGTGTTCATAGAAGGCGAATCGAATGATATAGAATTCACAATAAAGAGCATACCACATATCCGCGGTCTTATAAATAAAGACGTCCCATACGAGCAGATAGAAAGATTCCTGATAGCAGAAAAAAGTGAGATAAAAATCGAGGTCGGCGACATCGTGGAGATAATCGGCGGTCCTTTCAAGGGCGAGAAAGGCAATGTTGTCCGAGTCGATGAAATGAAAAACGAAATCACAGTCGAATTCCTGGAAGCAGCCATACCAATTCCTGTGACGATATCAACAAATTCCGTCCGAATCCACGAAAAGAAGAAGAGGGACTAAGTTGTTTTTAGCACGTGCCTTTCTATTTCTCTCCCCCAGGCTTTTCTTTCTTCTGTTATACGTTCAGCCTCATTCAGCGGTACAAGTGGTCTATAACTACAACCAGAGAGCGGACAATAACCACGTGCCATTTTAACGTCATTAACTAATTCGATTTTTGAACTCTTATAAACTATAGGAAGCCTATGTTTTTGACAATACACATGAGGGTCATTGGGGGTTATATCACTCATAATTCTATTATCCTGGTCACCTTTAAAAGCTTTTCGAAATTATAACTTAAAAGTGGTGATAATGGACTACAACAAGCTATTGCTGATCCTATACGTGATAACATTGGCTGTAATCCTGGTCGAATTTTTCAAGATATGGGGCTTTGCGGTCACGTTGATGCTGATTCTGATAATAATAATAGTGCAAAGGATTAATTTTGAAAAAGCAATAGACGATATGAAAAAGAAAAGGAACCAGCTGATTGATATCATATCAGAAAGAATAGATATTTTTTCAGAGAGGATTGAAAGCTTGCGATTGGACATGAACCGTGACATGGTAATGATAGAAAACCGTATATCTGAACTCAGGAACAACCAAAAAGCTGAAAATGAGAGAAATTACAGGGAGCTTGCAAGAAAAATGTTTGACATTGAAAACAAGCTTAACAGCGTAAAGAAAACGTTGGGTGCAGCCTTTGGCTCATTGGATGAACGCGTTGAGCAGATAGAGGAGAAAGAATAGGTTTTTATACATTGCCGTTATAATAGTTAAACCCGTTTTTACTACAAGAGAGGTAATTCTTTTTGTAGGAGGGATCTTATGAAGATAGAAGAAGCAGTTAATCATCTAAAGGCGAATAGCAGGAAAAGGAACTTCATTCAGAAATTTGATTTAGTTGTCAATCTAAAGAACATTGATTTAAAGAAGCCGGAAAACAAGTTCTCGAAAGATGTAGTTCTGCCGCATGAGATAAGAAAGGATATTTCTGTCGGTATAATCTCTGACAATGCTCCTAACGCAACCAACAAAACTGACTTGGAAGAGATGGGGCGTGACAAGAAAAAACTGAAGGCGTTCGTAAAGAAAAACGAGTTCTTCATATGCGAAGCTCCTTTAATGGCTCTGGTTGGTAAGGTGCTTGGAAGGTATCTGGGACCGAAGGGAAAGATGCCAAAGCTGCTCTTGCCTGGAAAGGACCCGAAGGAAATGATAGAAGAGCTTAAGAGTTCTGTAAGAGTAATTGTTCGCGATTCTCCTGTTATCTATCTGATGGTAGGCTCAGAGAATTTTGAAACCAGCCAGATAAAGGATAACGTTGAAAAGGTCGTGGAAGAGATTAAAAAATCGCTTCCAGTAAAGGCGAAGATAAAGGATGTTTATTTAAAACTAACGATGAGCAAGCCTGTAAAAATCGATGTGTGATACTATGCTGAAGGATGAAAAACCGCAGGAAGTTGAGAAACTGAAAAAACTTATAGAGGAGCATTCGGCCGTAGGGATACTAAACATGCATAAACTGCCATCGAAGCAGCTGCATAAAATCAAGGATGGTCTGCGCGGCAAGGCTGTGATAAGGATGAGCAGGAAGAACTTGATAAAAATGGCTCTAGACAGTTCTGGTAAGGATGTAAAAAAACTCATAGAAAACATCAAGGAAGAGCCTGCATTGATACTGTCGAACGAAAATCCGTTCAAGTTGTTTAAGGTATTGAAGGATAGTCGCGTTAAAACAAAGGCAAAAATCGGCGACATTGCAGTAAATGATATAATAATTCCGAAGGGTACCACAGAAATACCGCCAGGGCCCGCAATATCAACGCTGCAAAAAGTCGGACTGAAGACTTCAGTCCAACAGGGTAAAATATTTGTTATGAGCGATAAAGTAGCAACAAAAGCCGGTGAAGTGATAAATGCTGATGTTGTCAATGTCCTTAACTTATTAAAAATTGAACCGATGGAAGTCGGCCTGAATATGATATCGGTATGGGAAAGCGGATTCGTGTATGATAAAAAGATTTTGGATATAGATGTAGAAGATTACAAGAATCGCATCACTCAGGCAGTCCAAGGGATGATAAACCTTTCGTTGAATGCGAATTATCTTGTTTCAGAGACAGCTGAGCTTGCGATAAGGAAAGCCTTCATGGAGGCAAAATCACTCGCTATCGAGGCGAATATCATTGAAAGAGAATTCATAGGCGATTTGCTCGCAAAGGCTGTTGCGGAGGCAAAGTCTTTGGAAAGCGCGTTAAAATGAAAAATATGTATATTGAAAGATGAGGTGAAAAAAATGAACCTGATATACGGTGCACTTCTTTTGCACTCTGTAGGAAAAAAGGTAACAGAAGATGAAATGAAAAAGGTCATCGAATCGACTGGTGAAAAGATTGACGACGCACAGATAAAAGCGCTTATCACAGCATTGGAAGGCGTTAACATAGATGAAGCAATAAGCAAGGCTGCAATGCCTGTTGCTACAGCAGTCGCAGCAGCAACTCCAGCAGTAGCAGAGAAGAAAGAAGAAGTGGATGAAAAGGAAAAAGAGAAGAAAGCAGAAGAAGCAGCTGAAGGGTTATCTGCGTTGTTTGGTTGATTTTTTATTTTTATTTCAACCAATTCTCTTTACTCTAGAATAGCTTTTATCCTTCTAACGCCTGCGGACACTGATTCCTCTTTGACTATCTTGAATCTCCTAAGCTCTTTCGTATTTTTCACATGAGGTCCTGCGCATATCTCTTTGGAGAAACCGCCAATTATGTAAACAGAAACACTCTCGCCGTATTTCGATTCGAAAAATCCGAGTGCTCCTCTTTTCTTTGCCTCGTTTGGCGACATTTCTACGCGATGAATAATTAACCCCTCACCAATTTTTTGATTAACTATATCTTCCACTTTCTTTATTTGCTCTTGGGTCATCTTTTCTGTATGAGAAAAATCAAAACGCAGACGTTCGGCAGTTATGTTGCTTCCTTTTTGTTTAACATGATCGCCTAAAACCGTGCGCAGCGCTTGATGCAACAGATGCGTTGCCGTGTGGTATTTTACAGAGATATCGCTGTGGTCAGCCAAACCACTCTTGAAAACGCCCTCCATGCTCTTTCTGCTGAGTTCCTGATGCTTTTCGAATTCATTTTCAAATCCGCTCATGTCAACTTTCCAGCCTTTTTCAGCTGCCAATTCCTCTGTCATCTCTATTGGAAAACCGTATGATTGAAACAAAAGGAATGCATCCTTACCGCTCACGGTTTTATTCTTTGTTTCTATCCTGCTGAAATGTTTCATTCCAATGTCAATTGTTTTTTTGAAACGCTCCTCTTCCTTGTTTATTTCGTCAATTATGAAGTTTCTGTTTTTCTTCAATTCATCATAATCCCTAGAATAAATATCAATAATGGTGCCTGCTATTTCATTCATCACATTATCTTTCATCTGCAACTGCATTGAATGCCTTATTGCTCTTCTCAGCAACCTTCTAACTATGTAACCGTGACCTAGATTCGAAGGCGTTATTGCTCTGTTGTCACCGAGAACAAAAACGACTGCACGAATATGGTCAGCAATTATTCTTTCTGATTTAACATCATGACTTTTGGACAGCTCTCTTATTTTTCTTAATATCGGCAAAAATAATTCTGTTTCGTATACGTTTTCTTTTCCCTGCAAAACCGCAGTCGTACGTTCAAGACCCATCCCTGTATCAACGTTTTTTTGCTTCAGCAATTCGTATCTTCCGTTCTTTGTTTTGTTATATTCCATGAAAACGTCGTTCCATATCTCGCAATATTTGCCGCAGTTACAGCCAGGCTTACAATCCTTAGAGCATTTTTTCTTTCCTGTATTGAAAAACATCTCTGTGCACGGACCGCACGGACCTGTTGATCCTGACGGTCCCCACCAGTTGTCTTTTTTTGAAAGATAGTGTATTCGTTCTTTCGGTATTCCTAAGCTAATCCATATTTTAGCTGATTCATCGTCGCGCGACGCATTACTATCACCAGAAAAAACCGTCACGCTTATTTTTTCTTTGTCGATTCCGAGCCATTTCTTGCTCGTCATGAATTCGAAACTCCATTCAATTGCCTCTTTCTTGAAATAATCGCCAAGGCTCCAGTTGCCAAGCATCTCGAAGAATGTGTTGTGGAATGAGTCGCCAACGTCATTTATGTCATCGGTTCGCAGGCATTTCTGCACATCTACAATTCTTTTTCCAGATGGATGCTTCTGGCCGAGCAAGAATGGCACAAGGGGGTGCATGCCTGCTGTAGTGAACAACACTGTCGGATCGTTTTCAGGGATGAGTGAAGATGAAGGTATGAATTTATGATTCTTCTTCTCAAAAAATCTTATGTATCTTTTCTTTAATTCTACAGCCTTCATGAAGAAATTATATAATGTTTAATTTTTAAAACTAAGATGAATGAAACAAAAGACTAGATTGTTATATTTATCAGGCCGCACTCTACTGCTGGTGGGTCGTACAGCGTTCTGCAGAGAGCGTTGTAAATCTTTTCTTTTGTTACATTGGCAAATTCTTCCTCGTTGTTTGGCCCTGTAATTTTAACATGAGTTTCATTTGCATTTATTTTTTCGACTATCAATTGCACTTGGCCATTATTCGTCTTGAAAATATCAGGTAATTGGTCTGCTTCAAAAAAATCGCTCTGCGAATAAAGTTTCAGTATTGTAAAACCCATACTCAACTGCAGGTACTCCTGGTTCTGATTTAATTCTCCGTCGACAACAAATTTATCCAGCGGCTTTAACTGTTCACTGCCTTTGTCAGTACCCGTCATCACATACGCAATCGTTGATGCACTGAAGATAAAAACTATGAAAAGGACCATTATTCTCTGCTTCGTTATTTTTTTCATTTATATCACTTTATGTACCGGTAAGCGGATAATGCTGCTACTGCGCCGTCTGCCACAGCCGTTACGTCCTGTTTCCATTGGTTTGTACTTATGTCGCCGGCAGCGAAGACGCCTTGGATGTTTGTTTCTTTTTTATCGTTAGTTATTATAAAACCCTCTTTATCGAATTTCACGCCGATTCCTTTTGCCAGTTCAGCGGCAGGAATAGAACCGACCTCAACAAAAACGCCGTCGACCTTTATTTTTTCAGATTTATTATTCTTTACGTTTTTTATTGTTATGGATTCAACAAAATTTTTTCCTGCTATCTCTTCGACGATCGAATTCCATATTATCTCAACGTTTGTTTTCCTTAACTTTTCACCAGAATAAGCATCTGCTCTCAACTGTTCGCGTCTATGAATCAGATATATCTTTTTTACCCGTAAATCCTTCAATGCTATTACAGCCTTTACAGCTGAATCGCCACCACCGATTACTGCGATGTTCTTTCCTCTGAACAGAGGACCATCGCATGTCGCACAGTAGCTGACGCCTCTGCCAAAGAATTTCTCTTCGCCTGGAATATTCGCTTTTCTGTGCTTTAGCCCGGTCGCAAGTATTAACGTTTTTGCCTTGTATTTTTCATTCGTTGTACAAACAACGAATAAACCGTCTTTTGATAAAGAAATGACTTTCTCATATTTTATCTCAACGTCAAGATTCTCGACCTGTCTTCTCATCTTTTCCAACAATTCAGCGCCGATTATTTTTTCAAACCCTGGATAATTTTCGACTACATGAGAAACTGCTAGATTTGAAGGCTGTTCAGGATTGTCGAATATCATGACATGCAATCCCTGACGCTTTGCGAAAATCCCGGCTGTGAGACCAGCAGGGCCTGCGCCAACTATTATCAGGTCGTATTTGCTTCTCATCATAACCACTATGAAGAACTATTTTCGCATAAGGCTTTAAACTTTTTACCGTTCATTTGAAACCGAAATGCCTTCTGAGCAAAAACAATAGTTCTGGGTGAAATTTTTTACCGGCATCAATCATTTTTTTAATCTTGTTCAGGCTGAAGAACCCTATTTTCTCGACCTCCTTTGGATTTATTTTAAACGGGCCGTTGTACACCGTCTTGAATGTAACCAATATTTTTTTAAGATTGTCTTTTTTGTAGACATCCTTGAATAAAAATTCCATTTCCAGTTTTTTACCTATCTCCTCCTTAGACTCGCGCAACGCCGCTTCATGGTAGCTCTCTCCTGAACGGACATGACCACTGGCAGACGGGCTCCAGTGATTAGGGCACATGGACATGCATTTGCTTCTCAGCTGAAGAGCGAGCTCGCCTTTATCATTGAACACGAAGACATGAACTATCCTGTGGGTCAGCTTTTTCTCGTACATCTCTTCTTCAGTGGCTTTACCGATAACCTCATCTTTTTCATTTACTATATCCATGAATTCCACATTACCATCCCAGAAATTTATATGAATTTCTGCGTTTATATAAAGAAAATTTAAACGCTTTAAAATGCCGTATGTATTTTAATATTAAAAATCATTTCGTATTATTTTAAATATCTTGTAAAGTAACTAGTGGAGGGTTTGATGCCTAAAAAAATTATGCTTATTCTTGAAGACGGAACTACATTCTATGGACAGTCATTTGGTAGCGAGATATCAGTTTCTGGTGAAGTTGTTTTCAATACAGGCATGGTTGGTTATCCGGAATCATTGACAGACCCATCATACCACGGCCAACTATTGGTTTTAACTTATCCTCTTATAGTAAATTACGGTGTACCGTCCAATGATTTGGAAAATGGGTTGGCAAAACATTTTGAATCTGATAAGATTCATGTTCGTGGGTTAATTGTTTCTAGTTATATCGATGAATACAGTCATTGGAACGCCAAGAAATCGTTATCAGAATGGCTAAAGGAAAATGGTGTTCCTGGTATTTATGGTATAGATACTAGGGTGTTGACAAAGAAAATCAGAGAAAATGGAACTATGCTTGGTAAGATAATAGTTGATGGAGATGTTGAATTTGAAAATCCGAATGAGAGGAATCTGGTTTCAGAAGTTAGTGTTAAAAAACCGATAATTTATGAACGTGGTAAAAAAAGTGTTGTCGTTATTGATTGCGGAGTAAAAAATAATATAATAAGGGCATTGCTTAGTAGGAATATAACTGTCATAAGGGTTCCGTGGAACTATGATTTTTCTGATATGAAATTTGATGGTGTTCTGATATCCAACGGTCCTGGGGACCCTAAAATATGTAAAGAGACTATCGCGATTGTAAAGAAAATTATGAAAGATGAAAAGCCTATGCTTGGTATTTGTTTAGGAAATCAAATTCTTGGTCTAGCAGCCGGTGCGGACACATATAAATTAAAATATGGTCATCGCGGTCAGAATCAACCGGCTGTTGAGTATGGAACTAAGAGATGTTACATAACAACACAAAATCATGGTTATGCTATTGATACAAAAACATTACCAAATGATTGGAAGGAGTGGTTCTATAATAACAATGATAAGACAAATGAAGGGATAAAACATACGATAAAGCCGTTCTTTGGGACGCAGTTTCATCCAGAAGCGGGTCCAGGACCAAGCGACACAAAATCTTTATTTGAAATGTTTCTGAGTGAGATAAAATGAGATATGGAAACCACTATATTTTGAAAGTAATAATACCTATGGTGTTTTCAAAATGAAGAAATTAAAAAAGGTTTTAATAATCGGGTCAGGGGCCATAAGGATAGGTCAGGCGGGAGAATTCGATTATTCCGGTTCACAGTGCATCAAGGCCTTGAAGGAGGAGGAAATAGAAACTATCTTAGTTAACCCGAATATCGCTACTATTCAGACATCTGAACACCTAGCTGATAAAATATATTTTTTACCGACAGATGCTTATTTTGTCGAGAAGATTATAGATAAGGAAAGACCTGATGGTATATTGTTAGGGTTTGGCGGGCAAACTGGTCTTAACACTGGTATCGAATTATCAGATATGGGTGTTTTTGAAAAATACAATATTGAAGTCTTGGGAACTCCTGTCGAGGCGATAAGGAATACAGAAGATCGTGATTTATTTGTTAAGAAATTAGGTGAAATTAATCTAAAGGTTCCGAAGAGCAAGGCAGTTAATTCTGTAGAAGAAGCCATTGATGCAGCTGAAGATGTTGGATATCCTGTAATGTGTAGGATTGCATATGCATTGGGTGGTCTTGGAAGCGGTGTTGCCTACGATAAGGGGCAATTATTTGATATCATAAAAAGGGCGTTCTCATTTACGAAACAGATTTTGGTAGAAGAATACCTTGACGGTTGGAAAGAAATAGAGTATGAAGTCGTCAGAGATTCATATGATAATTGCATAACTGTTTGTAATATGGAAAATATCGACCCGATGGGTATCCATACAGGCGAAAGTATTGTTGTTGCACCAAGCCAGACTTTGACAAATACTGAATATCATAAACTAAGGGAAATTTCAATACGTGTAATAAGACATCTTGGTATAGTCGGTGAATGTAATATACAATTCGCTTTGGATCCAAATTCGGAGGATTATAGAATAATAGAAGTCAATGCAAGATTATCTCGCTCATCCGCATTGGCAAGCAAGGCAACTGGTTATCCATTGGCGTTCATAGCAACGAAACTCGCTCTGGGTTATGGTTTGATTGAAGTTCAGAACGCAATAACCAAGGATACTTCTGCCTGTTTCGAGCCATCCCTTGACTATGTTGTTCTCAAAGTTCCTAGATGGGATTTACAGAAATTTCGCGGCGTAATTGATGTAATTGGTTCTGAGATGAAATCCGTTGGCGAAGTCATGGCAATTGGAAGGACGTATGAAGAAGTCTTACAGAAAGCCATTAGAATGCTTGGCATAGACATGAATGGTATTGTCTGCAATAAAATAAATTTCAATAATAATATAGAAGAGGAGCTTAAGAACCCGACTGACAGGAGAACATTCGCAGTTGTAGAGGCAATGAAACGTGGGTACAGTATAGATAAAATACATGAATTATCAAAAATAGATGAATGGTTCTTACATAGGATGAAAAATATTGTAGAGATGGAAAAGAAACTACATGAATATAATATTGATGACATACCTCATGATGTATTGTTGTGCGCAAAAATGCTTGGTTTCTCTGATTTGCAAATTGCAGTATGTCTCAATTCTGATGAATCGGTTGTCAGAAAAAGGAGGAAGGAATTAAAAATAATTCCTGTAGTGAAACAAATCGATACGCTTGCAGGCGAGTTTCCGGCAAAAACAAATTATTTGTATTTCACATACAATGGAAATAAAGATGATATTGATTTCGAAGAGAAGGATCAGGTGATTGTTTTAGGCGGCGGCGCTTATAGAATAGGGTCTTCTGTTGAATTTGACTGGTGCTGCGTTAATGCTGTTTTAACGTTGAGGAATTTGAATTATAGAACCGTGATGGTAAACTGCAACCCTGAAACCGTGAGCACTGACTATGATATATGTGATCGTCTGTATTTTGAAGAATTGACACTTGAAAGGATTCTTGATATATACGAAAAGGAGAATCCTATCGGTATCATCATATCGATGGGCGGGCAAATACCAAATAACTTGGTCTTACCTCTATATAATAATAGAGTTAATATACTTGGCACGAATCCTGTAAACATAGACAATGCAGAGAATCGGCATAAATTT
Organism: Candidatus Aenigmatarchaeota archaeon; assembly: GCA_043799385.1. Classification (GTDB taxonomy): domain Archaea; phylum Aenigmatarchaeota; class Aenigmatarchaeia; order GW2011-AR5; family GW2011-AR5; genus JAZDNV01. The sequence goes on from JAZDNV010000001.1 coordinate 31,825, forward strand.
TCTAGTCTATTAGATTCGTTGGGTGTCGATCAACCTGAGTGGAAAGAGTTAACAAATTTTGTCGATGCAGGAGAATTTTCTAAAAGGGTTGGATATCCTGTCTTGGTACGACCTTCCTATGTACTGAGTGGCTCTGCGATGAGCATTGTATTCAACGAAAAAGATTTAGAATTCTATCTCAAAAAGGCATCTGATGTCAGTAAGGAACATCCGGTTGTCATTAGCAAATTTATAACAGGTGCAAAGGAGATAGAAATAGACGCTGTTGCGGACAAGGGTGAATTAATTACGTATGCTATCAATGAGCATGTTGAGAATGCTGGCATTCATTCAGGAGATGCCACAATGGTATTCCCTCCCCAAAATGTTTATGTAGAAACGATGAAAAGGATACTGGATATAACTAAAAAAATTGCAGAGGCGTTAGAGATAACCGGACCGTTCAACATTCAATTTCTTGCAAAGGAGAATGAAATAAAGGTTATTGAATGCAATCTCAGGGCGTCAAGAAGTTTCCCTTTTGTTTCTAAGGTATCAAAAATAAATTTCAGTGATCTAGCAACGAAGGTTATAATGGGCCAAAAAATAGGGAAAAAAGACGCGATGAGTGTTAATTGTGTTGGTGTTAAAGCTCCTCAATTCTCTTTCTCAAGATTGAAAGGCGCAGATCCTATATTGACTGTGGAGATGACATCAACAGGCGAGGTGGCTTGTCTGGGGGATGATCTAAATGAAGCTTTTCTCAAATCAATAATTTCTACTGGATTTTATCCTCCGAGTAAGAGTGTTCTTGTTAGCGTAGGCGGTTATAAAAATAAATACAAACTCTTGGATAGTATTAAGACCTTAGAGTACTTAGGATTTGAGATATATGCAACAGAAAAAACGTCAGAATTTTTAAGTGAGTATGGAATAAAAAATATTATGGTACAGAAAGTCAGCGAAGACTTTTCTGAATTAAACATTATAAATTTACTGAAAAATAAAAAAATAGACCTTGTAATAAATATTCCAAAAGATTTCACAAAACAGGAGCTGGAAGATGAATATATAATAAGAAGGCATTCGGTAGACTATGCTATTCCTCTATTAACTAATATGGAATTATCTGAATTGTTCATTAAAACAATAACCAAAAAAAGCCTAAATGACCTGAAGATAAAGGCATGGGATGAATATTAATAGCCCTGCCAGGATTTTCTCAACCATTTCTTTCCTTCAACGCTTTCTTTTAAGAAAGGGCTGCTTCGAACCTGGGTCTCAAGGTTTCTCTCTGTTTTGTGTCATTTTGTTACGAAGTTTAGACCAGAGCCTCGCATCCTTGACCACTAGACTACAGGGCTATCAATAAGAATTAAAGAGAGGAAAGGATTAAAATCATCTTTCCATATCCTGCAGGGCCCTGCTGCCGTTTTTTGTTATTATGTAGCAGGTGGAGCCAATAGGATTTATCGTCGTGACGAGATTCTTCTCTATGAGGCCGCGGGTCGCCGAATCTATTATCACGTTCAAATCCTTCCCCGCATTGCCATCGTCTTTGATGATTTTTTTCAACTCGTTCTTTGTCACTAGGCTGGACTCTCCTATCTTCCTCAGCAATTTTTCCTCGATTTTTGTCAGACTCATTTTAATCAACTGCCATTTGTTCTCTTAGCTTTTTTTCAACGCCCTTGCCAGAAATTATTTCAACTATTTTCAACGCGAACTCTATTGCCGTTCCTGGACCCTTGGATGTTATAACATTTTTATCAACGATAACCTTTGCATCACGCACTCTGGGCAATTCTTTTTCCAAACCGGTAGCTATCGTTCCTATTCTGTCCTCCATTATCCCTGCCTTTGCGAGCACAGAAGGCGCACCGCATATGGCTGCTATCAATTTTTTCTTCTTCTCAAAATTCTTTACCAGATTGATAACGATTTGGCTGTTTGCAAGATTCTTGTAGCCTGGGTTACCGCCTGGTAGTATTAAAATATCATAATCGTTCGTATTGATATCACCCAGCCTTTTATCGGCCATCACGCGGACGGCATGTGAACTTTCAACTATAGTGGAAATTAGACCTGCGACCGTTACGTCTATCTTTGCCCTGCGCAGTATATCGACTACTGCAAATGACTCGATTTCTTCAAAACCATTAGCCAAAATTACCAGAGCCTTCATACTAAATCTAATAATATTCGTTATTTCTATATAAAGTTTCGTAAAGTTTTTTCAAAAGACGATAGATATAAAAGCGTTGACAATGGATTAATTAGAGGTGGTTCGATGCCCATAGTTGGACTCAATATTAAATCAATAACAGCCAAGATGACCAAGTTAGACGAAAAAAAGGATGACAAAACGTCAGTTAGAAAAATAAACACCAAGATAACGCCTGAAGTCGTGAACGTTGAGAGTTTCGACAAAAAGCTTGCTGATATCCCTAATTTTAACACTGACAACATCATAAAAATCATTTTCAAATTCGAAATAAGCTACGAACTGAAAACTGATGAGAAGAAAGGGGAGAAGATAGGTGAAATTGTGTTTAATGGTGATTTCCTATATCAAACAAACGATACAAAGAACGTATTGAACAGATGGAAAAAAGAAAAGAAATTAGAAAATAATATTACCGCTGAAATTTATGACAGGATTTTCAGAACATTCCTATCGAATGCTGTCGGCATAGCGAATTATTTCATGCTGCCACCTCCGATAGAATTTCCAAAATTCGAGTTCAAGGACAGCGACGAATACATCGGCTAGTCGATAACCGCACCGTATATATTCTCAAATCTTTTTTGCAACTGTTCTAGTCTTTCTGTTAACAAATTTATTTTTACATTAATTTCATCTATCTCTATTTTTAACAAATCAATTCCAGTGTGTTCATCTAACTTTTTAATGATCGAATCAACATTATTTTTCAAATCATCCAGCAATATTTCTCTTCTCTCGTCGCTCGTTAGTTCTTCGGTTATTTCAGTCATGATACTAGAATATGGATAAAAATATTTATGCTCCAAAAAATCTTTTTATTCGGAAAAAAGAAGTATAATCATGTGCCTAAAAAATATATACGCTAAAGGAATTTGCACAGCAGTATGCATGACAGGTTTTATAACATTGCTTGTCAGCGGTTTTCTATATCAGGCGAAAGCAGGCTCGCTTCTGGCAGATTATTCAGCACTTGCAAACGTTCTTGCCAGATATTTCGTTGCATTCCTGTTCGTAGGCTGTGCAAAATGCTGCATGAAGTGCGATAAGAAGAAGAGGTAATCTGAACTTTTCGATTCATGCATTTTTTTAGTTTTTATAATTTCTTCTGTAACATCTATTAAATAAAATATATTTTTAACAATATTCATTAAATTGGAGATGATATATGTACTATAACAGATATTTTATAGTATATAATATTGATATGTAGGTTAAAAATATTAAAAATTGCTTGTTATCCCTCACATAAAAGACTATTCATCGACGACATTTTCATTTACTTCATTAACGCCTTCTTCGCTTTCTTCTGATATCTCCTGCGGTTCTACATTTTCATCGGTTTTTGCATCTACCTTTTCCTTCCTTGCTATACCTAGCATGAGTAGGTCATCGAAATCCTTGGCTATTCTTCTGGTTTTTCGCATGAAAGACTTCATCGACGACTCAACGCGGTCCATTAGGCGATTAACTGTATTAGCCGGAAGCATGTAACCCTTGATAAAGCCGCTGCCGGCTGGTATTTTCACGAACTCTATGAGGCCGATAGAACGCCACTTTCTAAGTTCTTCGTAAGTTTGCGATTGCGAAACCTGCAATATCTGCGATATCTTTTCTATCGACAACGGGATGTTATCCTTTTTCATCTTTAGCAATTCCAGAAGTAGTTCCGCATGCCTTGCCTTACTCTCTTTCCTTTTCAGTCCAAGACGCTTTACCAAAACACGGGATAGGTCTTCTAAACTCAAATCCGTCTTATGGTCAGGCGGGCTTATTCTTTGAAAAACCATATCAGATAACTTTTTTTTCATAAAATCATCTTATGAATTGCTATTTTTTACGCTGCTTTTTTCGCTGGAGGGTATGGTATTGGCTGAATATATACACAGCAAGTGGTCAGTAATTTGCAATTTTTGGCCATAACAACCGCCAACTGAGCGGCAAAAACCATCAGGAATTTCGTGCAATAATATTCCAGACAAAAAATTAGTCATTTTATCACATTCATAATTAGGCAAGAGTAAGTTTTTAAAGTGCTCGGTTTTTCATATGTTTGGTATGTAACCTTGGTTACATAGCAGACGTCCTTGTCCATGGACTTTTTGGTTTTCACTACTTATGATAGAAATTATGGTCAAGAATTGGAGTAAGCAGGTTTTTCATATCTGACTATCTGAGATGTGTCCGTTTTTTTCAGAATTAGGGTAGAATCTTATTTTTTGTCCGCCTGACCTATGCAAAGTCACAGGCGTCTCCAGGATATGTGTTAAATACCTGTTTTTTCTCTTGTATGGTTCTTCTCCCACTATCCTTGCAATGAAGTATCCGACCAAAAGAGCCATGCCACAGGCAGCAAGATAACCAAAACCCTCTATACCTTTTTCTACCTGACCTGTGCTAACACCCTGATATATTCCTGTTCCAAGCGCAGACAGGTCTATTAGTAAATCCGTACCAACTGCAACATCTCCAACCAACTCCCATCTGTCTGCCATAGCCCTGCTGTAATCTGCTTCAGAACCAACTGATTTATTGGTAACATTGATGATATCTGCTGTCTTGAGGCTTGACCTAGATGATGGATATAAATGGATTTCTTTCACAGGAAGTTCGTATTCCTTTTTCTCCCTTCCAATTTTTTCTCTCACATGTCTCATCAACCTTCTTACAGGCTTTAGTTCGTTCATGCGCCTCGTTCTCTCAAGGTCCTCAGCTTCCTTGTATCCTTTGTAGAGGTTTTCCATGAAATCGTCTGTCAACTCTCCGTCTTTGACTATATCATCAAAGCTGTTTATTTTGACGTCTAAGGTGCTTTTTTTCTCATTGAATTCGGTAGTTATTGACATAGTTCAGCTATAGAAGAAAAACTCTTAAATCTAGTGGGAAAAACGTGGGTATATATAGTTGCCTATTTCTTCTTCTTCAGTTTCGAGAATTTCCTTAGGACGTTCTCGAAATCGCCTGCCAAATCAAGTCCGTCCTGCGTTAATTTTACGAACTTTATCCTACCCTCTTTCTCGAACTCAACAAGACCCAGGGTCATGAATATGTCTAGTAGTTTCACCGTGTGCGAATACGTGCAATCTGTTTCTTTTGCAAGGATGGATACGTAAGCGTCGCCCTTGTTTTTTATATTGAGAAGTAGTCTTACCGGCTTTCTTCTGAGAAACAATTCCTCCATCTCCGACATATTTACTTTAATATATGTTTTCGAGGTTTAAATATTTTTTAAGACCATTTAAAAATATATAAGGAAGGTAATGCTATGGAAATGACGTTGCAGTCGATGCGGAGATTGTTCAAAAAAGCTGGCGCAAAGCGTGTTTCTGACAAGGCTGCCATAGAATTGGGCAAAATAGTTGAAACAAAGGCTAGTTCGATGCTTCTGGAGGCAAAAAAAGTGTCGGAACACAGCGGTCGCAGAACGATATTGAAAAGGGATGTAAAACTCGCAAAAAAGATTCTGGAAGAGTAACAACTTTAAACATTTTTCCGTGTTATTATCACCATGCTTGACGAGCTAGTCAAAACGGTTTCTGCTGCTTCTGGTCTTAACGAAGAAAACATACGGATCAAGATAGCTGAAAAACAGAGGGAACTTTCTGGTCTAGTGTCCGAAGAAGGCGCATGCCATATAATTGCTCGAGAGCTTGGCGTAAAGCTGATACGTGAATGCAAGAGACTCAACATAAAGAACGTTATTCCTGGGATGCAGAACGTGGATATAATTGGCAGGATAATAAAAATCTTCCCTGCTCGCGAGTTTGGCAATGAAAAGAAGGGCAGAGTAGCCAGCATCTTTGTTGCAGACGAGACCGGACCTATAAGATTATCGCTATGGGACAGCGAAACCGACAAAATAAGCGAGTTCAGCGTCGGCGATGTCATCCAGATAAAGGGTTACGTAAAGGATAACCTCGGCGAGCCAGAGATACGTCTAGGCAGGTACGGCTCAATCGAAAAAATAACACATGAGATGCCTGAGTTAAAAAATCTAGGCGGATTTGAGAGAAGAACAGAGAGAATTGCAATATACGAGATGAAAGAGAACCAATATTGCGAAATTCGAGCTTGCTTAATAAGCGTATTCGAGTCAAATCCGTTTTACAGCGTCTGCTCAAAGTGCGGTTCGCGGTTGAAGGATGATAAATGTCCAGAACATGGCGTTGTGGAGCCGGAGTATGAACTGGTCTTGACGGGCATAATAGACGATGGCTCAGACTCGATAAGGGCGGTATTTTTCCGCGACAACGCCGAGAAGGTATTGGGCATGGCAAAGAATGACGCGAAGAAGGTCGTTTTCGGCAGAGGCGTTCCTGCATTGATAGATAAAATAGAATTAGGGGTGGAGTTTATATTTGCTGGCAGGGTCAAGAAAAATATGTTATTCGACAGGCTTGAGTTTATAGTCAATAGCATTAAAAATGTTGATGTTAAGGATGAGATAGAGATGATGCTGAATGCCTAAGGAAGAAGTAAAAGAGAGCACTACTAAGGAAGAATCGATTAAAGCGAGTATGAATGAGGCATTTACACTTGAGGATTTGCCTGGTGTTGGACCAAAGGGCGCAAAAAAACTGAAAGACGCTGGTTTCGAGGATTTAATGTCAATAGCTGCAGCGTCATCAAAAGAGCTCGCAAACGTTTGTGAAATAGGCGAGGCAACAGCAGAAAAAATCATAGAAGCGGCGCGCGATAAACTGGATATGGGGTTCAAGACCGCTTCTGACTTTCTTGAAAAAAGAAAGGAGATAGGAAGAATAACGACAGGCAGCAAGACATTAAATGATTTACTGGGCGGTGGTGTTGAAACGCAGGCGATAACAGAAGCGTACGGCGCTTTTGGCTCTGGAAAAACGCAACTAGGTTTTCAGCTAGCGATAAGCGTGCAATTACCGAAAGAGAAAGGCGGGTTAAACGGCCGCTGTCTTCTTATAGACACAGAATCTACCTTCCGTCCTGAGCGAATAGAACAGGTCGCGACTGCGATGGGACTAGACCCGAAAAAGGTTTTGAAAAACATATTTGTTGCGCGCGCCTACAACTCGGACCATCAAATAGTTTTAGTCGAGAAAGCGAAAGACATGATAAGGGAGAACAACATAAAACTTATAATAATAGATTCCATGATGTCACATTTCCGTTCTGATTACACGGGACGAGGGGAATTAGCTCCGCGACAGCAAAAGCTTAATCGCCATCTACATGAATTGCAGAAGATTGCTGATATTTATAACATTGCAATTTACATAACAAACCAGGTAATGGCACGTCCGGATATGCTGTTTGGCGATCCTACGGCTGCAATAGGCGGTCATGTTCTTGGTCATGCATCCACTTTCAGATTATATTTCAGGAAGAGCAAACAAACGAAGAGAATAGCAAGATTAATCGATTCGCCATCGCTACCCGAGGGCGAAGCGATTTTTTCAGTCACCGAGAAAGGTATTGAAGACTAATTTCTTATGTTAGATATAAATATCAAAAATTTTATAAAATAAAATTTAAGAAATCTCTTTTTCAGAAACTATCACAAAGTCTCCAACGGACTTGACGGAAGAGAACGGCACGAGCAGTCTATTGACTTCATCCTTCTCAAGGCTCAAATCACTTGAATATTTTGTAGGTTCCACCAGCACGATATTCAATAACTCGCCTGATTCAGAAACAAAGTTTATATCGCCAACGACGCCAAACTTTCTTCCTGTCTCTTCTGAAACAAGTATCTTCCCTATCAGGTCGCGTCCTCTATTCTTTATCATCCAATCACCTAATTATATTCCCATCGCAGATTTAAATATTTGTTTTTGATATCGTTATTTTTATGTTAGGGATAATTACGACTTTACAACAAGCGTTTTTATCCGCGGGGAAAGCCTGTAAATGAACGTCTTGTCACGCTTTTCCCTTTCAACGAGATTTTCCTGAAGCAGTATTTTCAATACGTTGTTTAACGACCGCACAGCATGCTGCCTTGACTTGTATTTTTCCAGATCGAGCATGTCGGCAATGTCGCCTGGCGAAAGCGATTTTTTGCTCAAGAAATTTATGACCTCTTTCTGCATGTTTGTCAGTCTGTCAAGAATCTTCATCGTCGTTGGCTTCTCTTCTATATCTTCGCGCAAAAGGTCGGGTGTTATTCTTCTTCTTTCCTCCTTAATTGCTAAATTAACTAGCTCGTTTGATAATCTTAAAACTTCGCGCGGAAAGCCGCCTGTCCTCTCGTATATCATATCTATTGTTTCCGGCAGGAACGGCTCTATATCATTGCCGCCAACGCTCGCTATCCTCTTTCTAATCAACTCAAACGTTTCTTCTTTTGTTAGGGATAAAAGCTCTATTCTGGCCACGATTCTTTTTCTTAACGTTTCGAGTTTGTCTTTTATATGGTCCTCGAATATAGGCAAACCTGATAAAATAATAGACATGTTTTCCACCTGGTCGCTCAGAACGCGGAGCCATTCCAGAATATCGATATCCGCTTCATGCGATTCGTCAAACATTATAATCAGGTATTTATTTCTCAATTTTTTGTTCAGAAAACCGGAAATATCATACGTATTTTTTATGTTAGGGTTAAATGGCCTTAAAAACCATGAAATCCTGAATTTTTCTTTAAATATCCTCACAAATTCATCCGGCTTGTAAGGTGGTTTTGCGATGTAAATATGTTCATAACCTAGGGGAAGATTGTTAGAAACCCATTTTAGCAAGGTTGTCTTTCCAGATCCCGTTGGACCTGTAACTAGTATTATCTTATGCTTTTCTTCCAGCAATGATAGTATCTCATCCCGTTGCTCACTGTAGCCGACTGATATAGAAGGCGTTATTCTGAACGTGAACGGGTTAGCAGACCAACCAACATCGTTGAGCCATTTTTTGACTATTTTAGGTTCTAATCTGGCAGTTTTATGGGTTTTTTCGTATTTTTTCTCTTCTTTTTCTACTCTAGCTTCTCTCTTCTCTTCTATTGGCTTTTCTATGTTAGGGATAACTGCCACGCTTGGAGCTGTATTTTTGCTGCTCTCGTCGCTAACTGTATTCTCATCAACCATATGCCTATTATGTACAGCTGTTTTATTAAAAGATTTTCGTGTTCAACTTCATATTTTTCTTCGTGAAGTTCATCAAATTTTAAACAAGTTCACTAAAGTTTTATAGACTTTAATGAACTTCATCAAATTTCACAATGAATTCACGTGAAGTTCATGAAGATCTTTTTTAATTTCGTGAAGTAAGATGAAGGTTTTGTGAAGGGTTTTGTGAATATTTATTACGTATTTTAGTTGTAATAAATGCATAAATGTGAGTTTTTCATATAATTTCTCCAAGGTTTGGTAAGAGTATTCATATTATGTTCATTTAGCTTCATGGAATATTCATAGATGTTCATTTTAACTTCATATAACTTCACGCAACTTCACGTAATCTTCACGAAATGTTCACGAAGCCTGTTATGAATGTGGGTAAAATTGTGAGAAATAAAGCCATTTTCGTGAGATTGAAATAATAAAATTTTAAAATTTAAATTCAAAATATTGACAATAAAAGCTGAAAACCTAAAATATTTCCTTTTTAGACTGAAAATAACACAATATTAGTGTAATTATTGCTAAATTTTGTTCAAAACACGAAGGAGTTTCATGATCTCGGTTATGTCCTTACCTTCCTGAAGTCTCTCGAGGACGAACGGCTTTAATTTTATGACACGGATTATCGGTTTGCCGTTGCCCAAACTGGAATCATCGACAAGCGGCTTAAGAATCCCTTCTACGTATTTAGCCACAGTAGCCGGAGCCATTCCTAGCTCTTCGGATAACCGTCTCAACCAGATGCCGTCTGGATTAGCCCGCAAAGCCCTTACAATAGATGAAATCTTCCTATCATCAAAGCCCTTTTTCCTTCCCACGCCTAATAAAATGAACACGTGTAAATATAAAGCTTTATTGAACCTGCATAACGAAAAAAACCGTACTTTCTATTAAAACCAGCTAAAAACTCACATAAATTGCATAATTACTGGTTTTATACGTAGCGATTTATACATTCCAACTTCATCCTTACTTCATATTGTATTCACACATTTTCACGTAAAAATCTATATAAATTTTAAATTTTTTACAATGCAAGTAATGCCATGCGCTGCTTTGTTTCAATCGACGTTGATAGTAGGTTAAAAGAAGCAGCAATCAACCTGCAAAATCAGATACCGGGCGATGTCAAGCTCGTGGAGCCAGAAAACCTGCATTTCACGCTTGAGTTCCTAGGTGAAATAAGCAATGCATCAGTGATAGAAGAACGTCTGGCTAAAATAGCAGGTGAATTTGAGCCATTTATAATTAACATAAGAGGGATCGGCGTATTTCCTGATATGAATTATATCCGTGTCGTCTGGCTGGGTGCAGAAGAGCTTTCTAACCTACAAAGCGCTGTTAATCCAAAAGAAGCGACGCCTCATCTAACGATAGCTCGTGTACGCTCAGTGAAGGACAAGGAAGCACTTAAGGCTTTCATAGAAAAGCATAAAGACATAGATATTGGCCAGATGCTCGTTGACAAAATCAAACTAAAGAAGTCAACGCTAACGCCAAGCGGGCCTATATACGAGGATATAAGGGTTTTTGAGTTGAGGGTATGATCTCTGACAAGAAATTGATGACATTGTGCCTGGCAATATCGTTAATCGGCATTGCTGCTCTCTTTATTATCGTTCAGTTTATAGAGCCACGGCAGGTAAAAATCAGCGAGATAAATGAAAGCATGGCCGGGCAGAACGTTATGATTAATTGCATTGTCGATTCGATAACGGTAAAGGATGCTATATTTGTCGAGGTTAGCGACAACCTCAGTATAAACGCAGTCGCGCTGGACAGAAACGCAAAAGAGAAAGCGATGCAGCTAAAGCTAGGCGACAAGATAATCCTTACAGGTAAGATCGAGCTCTACAAGGGCGAATTAGAAATCTTAATTAATGATATCAAACTAAGATATGATTAGTGGTTTTTATGAAAGCTATTGTACTTGCAGGCGGTTACGCGAAGCGGCTCTGGCCTATAACAAAACATGTGTCAAAACCGCTGCTTCTTGTCGGCAAAGAGCCTGTTATAAATTATGTAATAAGGAAATTAGAGACGGTCGACGTTGATAAAATCTACATTTCCACAAACGAAAAATTCAAGGACGATTACAAAAAATGGCTCAAGAAATACGGATTCAAGAAGATAAAAATTGTTATCGAGAAAACGCACAGCGAGAAGGAGAAACTTGGCGCGATAGGCGGTATAAATTTTCTCATCAAAAAGGAAAATCTCAAAGACGACTGTATTATAGTGGGTGGCGACAACCTGCTCAGCTTTAGCATGGAAGAGTTTATTGAATTTTATAAAAACAAAAAAGCGCCTACTGTTGCAGTATTTGACGTAAAATCTATGGAAAAAGCAAAGCTCTACGGCATCGTAAAGACCAATCAGAAAAATAAAATAATAGATTTTCTTGAGAAGCCAGAAAACCCGCCGACGACGTTGGCAAGCACTTGCTGCTATTTATTCCCAAAAAACATACTGCCTCTTTTTTCAAAATACCTCAATCAAAAAAATCCAAAAGACGCCCCTGGTTTCTTCCTTAAATGGCTTTGTAAAAAGAGAAACGTTTTTGCATTTGTTTTCGAGGACCACTGGTTTGACATCGGTGATAAAAAGACATTGGCAGAAGCTAGAGCATACGCAAGCAAATAAACTATATATATGAAACAAAATAATGGTGTTGCTTATGGAAAAACTCATGAAGGACGTTGCAAAGAAAATTGTATGGTCAATGAACATGAAACGCGGCGAATCGCTACGTATAAGCGCCGGTCTTCATGAACAGGAACTCGTAGAAGAGATGATAATACTTGCGATGAAGCAAGGCATAGACGTAACCACTGCGTTGGGCTCTGACAACCTTTCAAAGCGCGTTTATTCTGAAGTGCCGACCGAGAAGTTAAGGAAAACGTCAAAACTATCAATGAAGATTGTGGAGGCGCTGAACAATCATGTTGCTATAGAGAGACTAAAGGATCCGAGAGTTGCAGAAAGCTTTCCGCCTAAAAAGATTGCAGCTGTGCGCGAATCAGCTGAGCCTGTAAGCAAGCTCATAGAGAAATATAACATCAAGACATGCTTTGTCGGATATCCGACTGAAGAGATGGCGGAAAAGCTTGGCGTCAAATTCTCTTTATTAAAAAAATTCATACTCAATGGCATGCTGATAAAACATAATGACCTGACGAAAAAGGCAGACTTTATCAGAAATTGTTTGAAAGGCGCGAAGTATGCGCACGCCTATGATGAGTACGGAACGGATTTGAAAATATTGGTTAAGGGGAGAAGGCCGCTTCTCGACGACGGATTGATAGGTGATGAGGATATAAAGAACAAAGACCTGCACGGCAACCTACCGTGCGGCGAAATATTCCTTGCGCCAGTAGAAACGTATGCTGAAGGCATTCTTGTGTCGCCAAAGCGTGCTGATTCATTCACGGGCAAGATGATTGAGAACATAACACTTGTTTTTGAAAATGGAAAGTTGAATATAAAGAAGACAAAAGCTGAAAAGAATGAAAAGGCATTGAAGACTACGCTAAAGAGCTGCATAAACATTGATAAAAAAATGCATAAGGTAGTCAGAACAACGAACATTGCAGAATTAGGCATCGGCCTGAATCCAGTTATAGATCAAATCATCGGTTATCTGCTCACTGATGAAAAGATAGGCGGCACGATACACGTTGCCTTAGGCGAGAATAAGAGATTCCCTGGTGGAAAGAGCGAATCCTGCCTGCACTGGGACTTTATAACCAATAAAGGTGTTAATTTAGAAGCAATATATCAGAGCGGGAAGAAAAAGATGATATTAGATAAAGGAAAACCGTGCTTTTCCTGAAAATCTTATAAAAATTGCTATTAATTTAAAAATGGAAAAATTTTCCATTTTTTAAGTGGGAATTTTTTCCCAAAAAGAATTTAAATATCTATTGATAATAGTATTATTAGTGAAAAAGATGTCTGAAAAAATGAATAATGGCATGTGGTATTTTGGCATTAATTTGAATAGGACATCTTGTCTCTTCCCTAAGGCCGTATATTGCTGATTTGGGATGATTCTGTTTCGTTCTCAAAACTAACAGATGACCAATATATTCAAAAATTACATGGGAAAAATGAAAAAAATATAAAAAATACAAAAATGGTGATTGTATGATAAAAATACCCGTTTGTTGCGGGAAAAAAATGAAAATTAACATGGAACTTGGGCGTTTTGTAGAAGTCCAGTGTGATAAATGCGGAGACACTGTCTACATCAAGAAGTATAGCGACGCTCAGAAGCCTGTTTTGATAGATGACTGAGGTCACTACAAGAAATACGTAGAGACCTCTCTTTCTATCTTACTTGAAATCTTCGATTGTCAGAATCTTAAGCGATCCTGGATTGACACGTTCTTTGTAGTCCATCCCAACCAGATATGAAACTTTTTTCTTCAAAGCTAGGTCGACGATTGCCTGGTTTATCTTTCCGTCAAAAACAATCGCATGAACGTCGAAATCATCTATGACGCTGCTCAGTTCGTTTAGAGGCACTTTCGTCAGGACTTCACGATTCCTGTCTATCAGATACGCTGCTCTTGTTCCGATTAGCTCTTCAAGTGTCGAAGAAAGGAAATTCATCGTCTCTACATCAATCTTTTCTTCCTCGTATTCTTCCTTGACAGCTTCTTCTACAGGAATGTCATTCAATTTATCGCGCTGGTCGACTGGCACGCGGTCGCGAAGAGCTTTGAATATCTGCTTTTTTGTCAATTCCTCAACTTCCTTTCCTTTCTCGCTTCTTGCAACGAACTCTATATCCGCTACTGAAAGCAGTTTTTTCAGTATCAAATCGCCTCCGCGGTCATTATCCAGAAACGCGGTCGTTATTTTTTCTTTTGTAAGTGCCGCTATTGCTTCCGGGACTTTCGAGCCTTCAACTGCTATTGCGTTTCGTATGCCGTTCTTTAGCAGGTTTATCACGTCTGCACGACCTTCAACAACGACTATCTCATCCGAATCGCGTATTCCTGGGCCACAACTCAGACCATTGTAGTTCATGACCTCGTAGCTTCTAACTGCTTCCTTAATAATTTCGGAAAGCTTTTGCGAATCCGGTATTCCCTCGTCTATCGTTGCCCTCAATATTTCTTTGGCGCGGTCGACAACGTATTTTCTTTTCTGACTGCGAACATCTTCTACTTTAACCGTCTCTATAGTCGCTTCGCAAGGACCCACTTTGTCTATTGTTTCCAGAGAAGCGGCAATCAATGCCGTTTCGCTTGCGTCTAAACTGGACGGAATCAATATCTCTGCGTAGGCCTTTCCCTTTGATGTCTTTATTTCTACATCTATTCTTCCTATGCGGCCTGTTCGCTGCAGCTCGCGCAAATCTAAATCCTGGCCTAAAAGGCCTTCGGTCTGACCGAATATCGCTCCTATCACATCAGGCCTCTCAACGACGCCGCTGGCGTCAAGCCTTGCATGTATAAGATACTTAGCAAAATCCTGTGCTAATTTAGCCATATGATTCACCTCATTTTTAAATTTGCAGAAATAGGTCTAGTCACACATTCGCAAAATAAAACCGTTCATAAAATTCACTTGATGAATATTATTGACTTCCTACTTCTGTGATAAGAATAATGGAAGAAACGTTTTTAAACCTATCATGCCACTACAAAATTCTCCTTGATTTGCTTTTCTATTTCTCCTATGATTTTTTTTGCGTCATCCTCTGCACGGTTCTTTACAGAAGGAAATACGTTCTGTGTATAATAATCAGTAAATGTCTCGGAGGCGAATCCATTTTCCTTCGAAACCATTCTAAACTTGCATGTTATTTTCAATTCAAGGAAGCCTGAACCGTGCGACTCGCCCATGAGATTGAAAGAGAATTTCAATTTTGATTTGCTATCTACCGTCTTTATTATCTCATAAACCATCTCAAGCATCTTCCTTGGTCCGTCTGTTCCGTAAATATTTTTTCTCTCTATCAGTTTTCCGTATTTTGAGATTACGGCAAGTATTTCCAAAGCAGTTGAGTATACATCGTTTGTTTTTATTGAGACGGATTTTGTTAAGAACGTATCTATTATCCTCATATATTAAAATTAGATTCCCTAGATTTAAAGTTTGAGTTAGTAATGCAAAAGAAGCAGACTTATCTTTAGTTAATCCCTGCACTCAGCGCATGTGGCAACGCCATTAACTTCTTCTATATCGTCCGAGTAATTACCGCATACTTCGCACTCTTCAAACTCAAGGTCATCGTCCGTTGGTCTCTTTAACCCAATCTTCATTCGCTCGAGTAGTATTTCAAATAATGCGGGTTCTACCCGCAATATGTCGTTATTCGTTATTATACCGACTATTCGATTATTGTCAAGAACCGGTAGTTTCTCGATGTTTCTCTCAACCATTAATTTTGCCGCGTCTTCTATCGTAGTGTTCGGTGAGATTGTAATCACGTCCTTGGTCATTATTTCCTTTGCCGTAGAGCCGCACTTGTCTGCAACACACTTGTATACGACATCTTTAGTTGTTATTATTCCCTTGACGTTTTTTTCGCCGATTACGAGAACTGAGCCTACGTCATATTTTTTCATTATCTTTGCTGCATTTTCCACAGAATCGTCCAACCCTATTGTGCGGACATTCTTGTTCATCACATCCTTTACGAGCGCGCGCAACTTCATAATATCACTAATTTTATTGGGCTACTAACTTAAAAAGGTTTTTACTCCTTTTAGTGATATGGTCAAGAAATACTTTAAGGGATATTTCGCCGAATGGCAGCTGGTTCATCTTCTTTCTGATCGTGGGTACATGGTGATTCGTGCGCCCAGGAGCGGCAGAATTTCATTAGCGAGCCCTGATATAATCGCTGCGAAGGGTGGTCGGTTGATAGTCATTGAATGTAAATCGCGAGCGAAAGGCTTCAAAATACCCATGGAACAGTTAGACGAATTAAAACAATGGGAGGAAAAAGCTTGTGCGAAAGCATACGTAGTATGGAAAGTTGCGAGAAAGGGCTGGTTCTTCCTGCACTTGAATGACGTTGTGGCAAATAACGGCAACGTGGGAAAAAAGTTCATAGAAGAAAAGGCAATCGGCATTGACGATATTTAATGATCATGAGATTCACCTGTTTTATATGCATTTTCTGATTCTGTAATTGATGAGCGGGGCATACACAACGCTTGAGATGAGTAAAATGGGAATGACTTACACCGGTGTTGGCGCTGGCGACATATATGTCTACAAGATAGGCGGCGAACTGTTCATAATGCAGCACATAACCGATGATATATTTTTTGAGGTTCGCAGATGCAAGTCCAAAAATATAGGAAGCGTCGATGAGTTAATGAAAGAATTAAAGAAACTGTAGAAGATAAGTATTTATTTTTTTGGTTGATTCTATGGGAATGGACAAATATGGTTGATGAAATTAGCACACGCTTGAACGTGAAGACGTATATTGGCCTGAACGGCTACTTATTCGAAGTTCCTCTGAGCATTGATTTTTTCGCTATATCAGAAGACGGCGCAACCGCGGAGATAAAGGAATTCCGTTTTTACTACCCTACCTGCATTTTTTCCAATATCGACCCGAACCTGATGGAACAAAAAGCAAAAGCCATACTGGACGTGAAATTCCATAAGGCAGCGACTGAAGCGCTGAAGCAATACATGACCGAAGCTGAGGGCTTATACATTGTGAGCAAGAATTAAAAGAAAGCATTAAATATCGTTCTGACAAATTTATCTGAGTGATGTTATGGATTCAGCGATTTCCGGTTTTCATGAGAAGAGCGTAGACGAACGGCTGCGGATACTGAAGGAATTCGCTAGTCTTAGTGAAGATGAAATTGCGTCACTGAAGAAAGAGAACGCTCTCGGTATGAAGACGGCGGACATGATGATTGAGAACGTTGTCGGAACGATACAGATACCGCTGGGCATTGCTACCAATTTCTTGATTAACGGAAAAGATTATCTTGTACCGATGGCACTTGAAGAACCAAGCGTGGTCGCGGCAGCAAGTTACGCTGCTAAGCTTGCTAGACCAGAAGGTTTCACTACGAGTAGCGACCCGCCGTTAATGATAGGCCAGTGCCAACTCGTCAATATTGATGATTGCGAAAAAGCAAAGAAAACTGTTTTGAAGAACATGGATAAACTGATTGAAATTGCCAATCAACGGGATTCGGTGCTTGTTAGTTTCGGTGGTGGGGCAAAAGACGTCGAGGCACGGATTATAAAGACTAAACGTGGCTCTATGCTTATCGTTCATCTTATCGTAGATGTGCGCGACGCGATGGGCGCCAACGCCGTAAATACGATGATAGAGGCGATTGCACCTATGCTTGCCGAAATGACTGGTGGTAGAGTTCGATTAAAAATTATTTCTAATCTTGCAACAAAGCGACTGGTTCGGGCAAAAGCTGTATGGAAGGAGGAAGTAATAGACGCGGATGTCATTGATGGGATTTTAGATGCTTACGAGTTCGCAGAAAATGACCGCTACCGTTGCGCGACCCACAATAAAGGTATAATGAACGGCATTGATGCCGTAGCGATAGCGACCGGTCAGGATTTTCGAGCATTAGAGGCAGGAGCGCATGCTTACGCCGCATTGGACGGTTATCGCTCATTGACAAAATATGAAAAAGATAGAGACGGAAATTTAGTCGGCATCATTGAATTGCCATTGGCTGTCGGCTTAATCGGCGGTGCGATAAAAACGAACCCGATTGCAAAAATTGCTGCAAAGATTTTAGGCGTGAAGAGCGCTAATGAACTGGCGGAAATAATGGCCTGCGTCGGCCTTGCAAATAATTTTGCAGCAATGCGGGCAATGGTAGTTGAAGGGATACAAAAAGGTCATATGAAGCTTCACGCAAAAAATATTGCCATTGCGGCCGGCGCGGAAGGCGAATTTATACACAAAATAGCAGAGAAGATTATTGAGGAAAAAAATATCTCTGTGAACAGGGCGAAAGAACTTTTAGAAGATTTGTGATAAGGTGATTAAATGAACAAAACTTTTGAGAAACTTGTTGTACGGCCTTTCTTTTATATGCTAGAAAGTCCGTTTAGAGGCGCGTCTAGGGCACTTGATGGTGAAAGAACGCCGATAAGCCGCGAAGAAATTGCAAAAGAATACCATAATAAATTCGGAGATGGCAAAATTACCGATATTGGTATAACGCTTTCATTGATAGCAAGCGCAATACCGGCGTGCTATTGTTATTGCGAGATGCATTTATTTAACAGTTATCTTGACAAACGCTGATACTAGACGTAAGCTTCTAGATAAGCGGCAACAAAAATCAATGCTTCTGCTATTACTAAGAACATGACCGAGTCCATAAATACTTTCTTGAATTCTTTGCTGATTATTTTTTCGCGGATTATACCGACTGATAATATCCCGCCTGCGAGCCCTGCGATAAAATAGGCAAGTATTTCCGGTATGCCATGCAGCGCTATAGCTCCGAGACCTGCGGGAATGCCATAAAAGTATGCTGTGCCTATGTTCATGCCCTGATTGACAAATGAATGATATATCAACCCCAGGTATACGGATATCACCGATGCATTCCAGGCGAGGATGAAGATTGCCCCTGCTCCAAACATCGTCGAGAGTATGAACATCAGTATCATCACCTGGCTGTTGTTGATGAAGTACAGCGTGAAGCTTGTATTGCCTGTCGCATTACCTGTGATACCTTGACCAGCGAACCATTCCTTCTGTAGAACAAAGACGTCTTCAAAACCGAAGAATATGTACGTCAGATTCATTGCAAGAATTATTCCCATGAAGAACGCAGAAAATGTGTAGATGATTTTTGCATGACGCGTGAATAAATTTCCAAACTTGTTCCTTGCCGCAAAACATTCTTTCTTCTCCTCAATTTCAAAAAGGCGCTGGAAGAACGGTACGAAAATTATTGTTATCAGCGATATCGCCAGTATTGACGACTGTGACGGAAAAAGCTGGTGTGCAAAAAATATTGCAACGAAAGAGTAAAAGAACGCCAGGATAAATACGTGCCATGGCTTGTCCTCGGCATTTCTAGGGTTCATTATTGATTCTAGAACCATGAATATAATTGCCGCAGGCGGTATATATCTGTTTTTATCTGATTTCGATGCGCTTGTTCCTACTCCTGCTGCCGCTAACTATCTTTATTGATGATTTCTTGACGTTAAAGTGGTCAGATAACACTTCGATTAATCTTGAATTCGCTTTTCCTTCTATCGTGGGTGCGTTTAGTTTTATTCTATAGTTATTCTCATCAACTTTTGTTATCTCTAGTTTTTTGGAATTTGGAATGATTTTTACCGAAATTATTACCATTTAACAAACCCTTCGTACATGTTGTAGACTTCCACGAACCCGAGTTCTTTCATTGTCGTCATTGCAACTTTGCTGCGCGAGCCTGTTGCGCAATAGACTAGATATGCTTTGTTCCTGTCAAAACGATCAATGTCCTCCCGAAAGTTTTTTGAATAATAATCTAGATTTATGGCTTTCTCTATACGGCCGTTCGCATATTCGCCTGCTGTGCGAACGTCTATAATATTTATATCTGGCCTGTTTTGTATCAATTCTCTTGCCTGGGCTGTACTGATATCTTTGTACATGGTACTATCGCTCACACAACCGCTTATTAATACCGTTAATATTAGTATAGATAATACGTCTATTTTCATTTCAAGTATTTCTCAATTAATAATTTAAATACAAACTAAAATACATTTTACTATGTCCAAAAACAACTACATTAAATATGTTTTTCTAACTATCGTCTTATTAATATTAGTTTCATTCTTTATGTATACGGGATTGAATAAAAACCCTGAGCTGAAATATAAAGATTATAATCTCGTTTTTGTTTCCTTTGACGCTCTTCAGGCAAACCATGTTCATAATCTTGGCTATTACAGGAATATAACGCCAACAATCGATGAACTGGCTGATAGCGGGTTTAATTTTAAAAATGCCATAAGCGTTTCATCGTGGACCGTTCCTTCGAGTATGTCATGGTTTACTGGCGTTTATCCATCCCAACATAAGGTTGTAAATAAATTTTCTGTATATACTGAAAAAAACAAAACCATTTCAAATCTAAAGTTATTATCGCCTGAAATAATAACACTTGCTGAATTGTTTAAACAGAACGGTTATACTACAGCAGGTTTTACTGGCGACGCGGGCGTTAATGGTGTTTTTGGTTATGATAAAGGCTTTGACTTATATTTTGACAATACAACGCAGTTTTCTGGTATGGAGGTAAGTGTACCTAAGGCTATAGAATGGTTAAAAAATAACAAAGATAAAAGATTCTTTTTATTTCTTCATGGTTACGATTTTCATGGACAATATGAGCCGCCTGATGGGTTTGACTACCGTTTTGTTGACGATTATAACGGATTTTACAACGGTAGCAGAGAACAACAGGCAAAACTCAGGGAAGATGGCTTAGAAAACGGTTATATAAATCTAAGTGAAGATGACGTAAAATTCTGGCGCGCAATATATGATGAAAAAATCTCTAGAGCTGATGAGAAGTTCAAGAATTTTATTATCGAATATGAAAAACTTGGGTTGATGAACAAGACCATATTCATTCTAACATCTGACCACGGGACTGAATTTTATGAGCATGGTAGAGTTGACCACGGCTTTTCTTTATACGACGAACTGATACACGTGCCATTGATTATAATCCTTCCAGGTAAAACTGGCTTGAGTATTGAAAACCAAGTCAGTTCTATTGACGTAATGCCGACTATCTTGGATCTACTTGATATAAATTATAATAGCACAGTTGAAAACCAGATGAGGGGTACAAGTCTCGTGCCTTTAATGGTTGGCGATAATATGGCCATTGATGCGTACTCTGAAACCGATTATAGGTTGTATACTCATAAGAAATCTGTAAGAACTTATGATGGGTGGAAATTCATCTATACATTTGCCGAGTATCCAGATAAAAAAATGATAAAAGAACTGTATAATTTAAAAAACGATCCTCATGAAGAAGATAACCTTATTGAAATGGAGCCAAGAATTGCTTATGAGCTTGAGCAAAAATTATTCAGCTGGATGCGGGGGAATAAAATACAATATTCATATAATCTGGGATGCTCACCCGTATATTCAACGCAATGTAAATGATTTAATGAAAAAATTTTTCATAATTTTTATCTTAGCTTTGATTATAATAGTGGTTATTTTTGTTTCACAGCAACGTAGCGTAGAGATTGGAAAATGCGAGGATTGTAATGTAATTGTTTTTGTTCTGGATGCTTTACGTACAGATCATATGAGCTTGTACGGATATTATAGGAATACGACAACGAATATTGATAAATTTGCTGATAAGGGCATTGTATTTGAAAACGCCTTCAGCCAGTCGTTCAACACATTACCAAGTGTTACGTCATTATTTACATCCACATATCCTTCTTCGCATGGTGTATATTATGTATATAAGGATACCTTGAACCGCGATATCCCGACATTACCGAGAATACTGAAAAATTATGATTATAAAACAGCCGCATTCTCACCTTCGGATGATCCATATACTAATCATATTTTAGCTGATTTTGATGAGGGTCATAGGTTGGTTCCTTACTACGAATTTGAAGATAATTATATATTCGACTGGTTAGAAAATAATTCAGAAGAAAAGTTTTTTCTTTATTATCACACGTATAACATTCACGCGCCATATCTCGTAACAAATGATGATGATTTAAAAATTTATACCAGAGACTGTAACAGCGAAATAGGGGGGACCTTTAAGTACGTTTATAACATTTCAAGGGATAAACTTATTGATTACTACTATAACGACAGCGAAAGGTTTTTTGAATATTTTGATAGAAATTTTATAGATGGATTAAACCTCTCCTCAATAAAAAATTATACTTATGAAGAAAGGTGGGAAATAATTTTAGAAAATCCTCAACAGAGAAAACTTAAGAAGTTCTTTCATGTTGAGGTATTTCGTGAAATTTTCAAGGAAGATCATGTATGTATAAAGAGTCTTTACGACACAAAAATATACCTGGTAGATCAATTTTTGAATAGGATATTCGAAAAGATTGATGAGCTTAACTTGACTAAAAAGACGATAATTATCATAACTGCTGACCATGGGGAAGCGTTGTTTGATCATGGAGAAATGTCACATACGCAACTATATGATGAGGTTTTGCATATTCCTCTGATTGTAAAAACGCCTGATATAAAAAATAAAATTGTTGTTGAGGGTCTTGCTGAAAGCGTTGACATCATGCCAACGATTCTTGATGTTTTGGGGATACCTGTTAATCATGTGGCTCAGGGAAAGAGTCTTTTGCTAACTTTAAATCGAACGATGGCAAAGGAGTATGTTTATGCAAGCTTCGGTGAAGATTATACTATAAGGTCTAAAGACTGGAAGCTTTATAGACATGGTGATTGGACTGAACTTTATGATATAAAAAATGACCCTGATGAAATGATAAACGTTGCAGAAGTAAGGAGAGATGTTGTCCGGTCCATTATGAATCGTGTTCTTAAACTGCCTAATTATAAAACGCGTAATAGCACTTTTAATGAAAATCTCTCTTCAGAAGAGATGATGAATATAATCAAAACCGGTTATTGGTAGTCTTTAAATATGCTCCAGGATAATTACGGAAGGGGTTGTGCTGCCTCATTTTATCGGATATTTTCCACTGACGGATCACCCAAGTACGATTAAAAGAATATGCTAAATGCTCGATTACTGATTTTCATATAGCTATTTAAGAATTTTCCTAGAAGATAAAAAGATGAGATGCATATAGATAATTGCATGGCATCTCAATTCGATGCAACGTGGTGTTCTGAAGATGAGAGTCGGCATAGCTGGTTATGGCTGTTATATTCCTGTTTACAGGATAAAGGTCGAGGAGATCGCCAAGGTGTGGGGTCAGGACCCGAATGCGATAAAAAAAGGCTTAGGTATTGAAGAAAAGAGCGTCCCTGATATCGACGAGGATACTATAACGCTTGCTGTTGAAGCAGGACGAAACGCATTTCTTTCCGGCATTAATCCTGACAAGGTCGGTGCGTTATTTATCGGCAGCGAAAGTCACCCTTATGTTGTCAAGCCATCCGGCACCGTCGTTGCTGAAGCGCTCGGTTTGCCGCGCAATCTTATGCTTGCTGATTTCGAATTCGCATGCAAGGCTGGCACAGCAGCGATACAAGTTTGCTCAGCGATGGTGCGAGCGGGCGATATTGAATACGGCATTGCAATAGGCAGCGACTGTGCACAAGGTCGACCTGGTGATGCACTAGAGTATACGGCCGCAGCAGGAGCAGCGGCGTTCATTGTCGGCAAAGAGCCGCTTGCAGAAATAGAAGGAAGCTACTCCTATACAACAGATACACCAGATTTCTGGCGCAGGGAAGGGCAATCGTATCCCACTCATGGCGCACGCTTTACCGGCAAGCCTGCATACTTCCATCATATAACCGAGGCGACTAAAGGGTTGATGAGCAAACTTTCGTTGAAGAACGATGATTTTGATTACGTTATCTTCCATATGCCGAACGGAAAGTTTCCGCGCGAAGCTTGCAAGTCTCTTGGTTTCGACGAGAAAAAATTATTACCATCTCTCGTCGTCGAGAAAGTCGGCAACAGCTATTCGGGTTCTTCTTTAATGGGTTTGTGCAAAATACTTGACATCGCAAAGCCAGGCGAACGAATCCTGCTGACGAGCTTTGGCTCGGGCGCGGGCAGCGATTCATTTTCATTTTTAGTCACCGACGCTATAGAGAAGAGGCGCTTTGGCCGTGTTGATTACTACGTTAACGACGAAAAAAGGAAACGCTACATTGATTACGGGACTTATATTAAAATGCGGGGTAAACTTAAACTATGAAAAACGTTGCAATCGTGGGCATCGGCCAGGTAAAGTTCGGAGAGAACTGGAATGAATCGCTAAGAGACATTGCTACCGGAGCGATAAGGTCTGCCATGCTTGAGGCAGACATAGGCACAGAAGACGTTGAAGCACTTTATATCGGAAACATGGGCGCTGGCCGGTTTATCGGCCAGGAGCACCTTTCTGCCCTCATAGCAGATCATTCACGTTTGCTTCATAAGCCGGCGACAAGATGCGAGGCTGCGTGCGCATCTGGTGCATTAGCATTCCGCCAGGCTTATTTATCAGTGATGTCCGGTCGCCATGACGTGGTTATGGTTGTGGGCGCCGAGAAGATGACCGACTTGAAGACAGGTGACGCAACGTCTGCATTAATAACAGCAGGTGACCAGGAAACAGAGGCGTCTTCGGGCATAACATTCGCTGGTTTGTACGCATTGATAGCTAGGGCGCACATGAATGCCTACGGCACAACGAGCGAGCAGCTAGCGATGGTTTCGGTAATAAACCACAGAAATGCTATTGGCAATAAGTATGCGCAATTCCAGTATGAAATAAGCGTTGCAGACGTGCTTAAGTCGGCAATGGTAGCTGAGCCGTTGCATCTTTTAGACTGCTCGCCGATAACAGACGGCGCTGCTGCGTTGATAATAGCATCAGAAAACGCGGCGAAGCGGTTCAAGAGTCCAGTGTGGATACTTGCGAGCGAGCAGGCTTCTGATACGATAGCGCTGCACGACCGCAAGTCGTTGACAGAGATGCTTGCAACAAAACATGCGGCCAAAACTGCCTATGAAAAACTGAGAATAACGCCTAGTGATATAGATTTTGCCGAGGTTCATGATTGCTTTTCAATAAACGAAATATTGGCAATAGAGGATCTTGGTTTTTGTGAGAAAGGGCGCGGCGGCGAGCTTGTTGAAAGCGGCGAGATAAAACTGAAAGGATCTATACCTATAAACACCACGGGTGGATTAAAGGCGATCGGCCACCCCGTAGGCGCGACTGGCGTCCGTCAATTGGTTGATATAACCCGGCAGTTGCGCGGCGAATGCTACAACCAGGTTAAAGGCGACCTTGGGCTTGCTCTTAATGTTGGTGGAAGCGGAGCGACTGCATTGCTGACAATACTCGGAAAAGAGGTGAGATAATGCCACACAAATCTTCTATACCGCTTGTCTGGAGGCTGAAGGGCGTACGGTATCGGCTTGTCGGCAGCTACTGCGAGAAATGTAAGAAATTCTACTTTCCGCCTAGAAACGAGTGCGAATGCAAGGAACGTACAAAAACCGTGTATTTGTCTGGTTTCGGTACGGTTGTTTCTTATACTACAATCACTGCAGCGCCAAGTGGTTTCGAGGCAGCCACACCCTATAAGGTTGGTATTGTGGAATTAGAAGAAGGGCCAAGAATAACCACAGGGCTAATCGGCGATATTCATATTGGCACTAAAGTAAAGGCGGTTTTTAGGGAGATTTACGAAGACGGTAAAGACGGACTAATCCATTATGGTTATAAATTCGTGCCTGTAGAGTAGAAGGTACCCGGTGTTTTCGTTTGGAGTTTTGTTTTTATTGAAAATTTGAGAATTTTATGAAAAAAACACTACCTTACTTTCCTATAACATTGTTATTTTAATTGTTTTTTATAATATCTCCATTTGAAACGAGGGGGTGTGTTGTGGTGGTGTTAATTCAAAACAAAAAAAGATATACCACCAACCCTATTTTCCAGTAGAGATATGTTTATATATACTCCAAGAGAAAAGTAGGTATATTCTTGGTGGTGTGATGGAAGCAATAGCCAGTAATATTTTTTCCCAACATATAAACAAACCCTCGTTGTTTAAGAATAAAAATATATTGAACTCTACGTTCATACCGCCAAAAATATCATTCAGAGACGTTGAGATTGAACAGGCGGTTTCGGTACTTTCTCCGGCCCTGAGGAACTATAAGCCAAACAACATATTCATCTATGGCACGTGCGGAACTGGCAAGACCGTGGTTGTCAAATACGTCCTTAACCAACTCGAGGCTTTAGGCAAGAATAACATCAAAACAGTTTACGTCAACTGCAAAATGAAGCGCGTTGCAGATACAGAATACCGCTTGCTGGCGTGTCTGCTGCGCGAACTCGGTGTTACAGTGCCGGATACAGGCCTGCCTACAGACGTTCTTTACAGAAGATTTTTTGAGAAGGTTGACTCAAAACAGCATATAGTCCTAATCGTGCTTGATGAAATTGATACGCTATTCAACAAAGTAGGCGACGAATTCCTTTACAACCTGATAAGGATAAACAACGAGCTGAAAAACGCGCACATAAGCATAGTTGGGATAACCAACAACCTTTCTTTCCGGGAGGGCCTGGATGTAAGGATACGCTCTTCTTTGGGCGAAGAGGAAATTTTATTCAAGCCCTACAACGCCATACAACTGAAAAACATACTTTCAGAAAGAATAGCTGAAGGGTTTTGCGAGAACGTCGTTTCCGAGGATGTCTTGGGCAGATGTGCCGCATTGGCTGCGCAGGAGCATGGCGATGCAAGGCGTGCACTTGATATGTTAAGAACAGCAGGCGAGCTTGCAGAGCGCATGGGCGATACAGAAATAACTGATACGCATGTTGATTTGGCGGAGAAGAAGATTGACCTTGACCGTGTCGTCGAGACGATAAAGGCCCAGCCGAAACAGTCACAGGCGGTTCTGTGCGCGATAATGGCGTTGGAAAAACAAAGCAATGGCAAATGGAGCGATTCGCGGTTGCTCACAGGCAATGTTTTCTTGAAATATAAGGAGATAGTCAAGAACAACGGTTTGCGCGCCTTGACACAAAGAAGGATAAGCGACCTGATAGGTGAATTAGATATGCTCGGCGTAATCACTGCGAAGGTTATTTCCAAGGGAAGATACGGCAGAACGAGGGAGATATCGTTGGCAATGGCGGATGAATTAAAGGACAAGGTAAAGGCGACCCTCTGGGAAAGATTTTTATGAACAGGGACGAGATAGTTAAAAAATTTCTGGATAAAAAAAAGCTTCTGACACAGGCTGCGCTGGAAGCAATCCACGGCAAAAACCTAGACGATTTCTTGGGGAAGGAGTACGTATCACTTGTTCTGGAGGAACGGGATTTTTTTGTTCACGATGTCAAGATACTAAAAAATTTGACGGAAAAGCTCAATGAGATAACAACAGACGATTTTGTAAAATTCTACAAATCGAAATACGAGCGAATGCGTGAGATAATACTGAGCAGGATGAAGAAGGATTTCGTATCATTAAATAAATTGGATAATTTCAGGAACGAGGTCTTCGTTCTCGGTATCGCCAGAGAGATAAAAGAGAATGGCGACAAGAAAATCGTCGAATTTGAGGACCTAACGGCAACGAAACCTATAATATTCGACGATATATCAGATCTGGAACTGGACGATGTTGTTGCAATAAAGGCAATAAGCGCCGGTAATGTTTTATACGGCAAGGGTATTTTTTATCCTGACATACCGCTTCGCGAACCGGTTAAAGGGATGGACAAGGCGTGCTTTATCTCTGACATGCATCTGGAAGAAGCGCCATTGAGCGGTGCCGAAGACTTTTTCAAATGGTTTTCAAACCAGGCGATAAAATACCTTTTTGTCGCCGGTGACGTTGGTGACAGGGAAAAATTTGAAAAACTCGTCAACGAATACTGTATAGGCAAATCGGTTTTCTCGACACCAGGTTGCGGTGCCGAATACCCAGGCTTGCCGGAAAAATTTGAAAGCAAGCATATAACATCATTATCCAATCCTGCAATGGTCGAGATAAACGGCATAAAGATACTGCTTGTGCACAGCCTTAACTTGAATATGCTCAAGAAAAGATACCTAGGTAAATCGAAGATAATACTGCCTGAAGATTATCTGGTCCTCGATTACGTTCCGGACATCGTGCATTACGGCCACAATCACGAGGCGCAAGTCACGAATTATAAATCAGTCACACTGGTCAATTCAGGTTCATTGCTCACGGATTTCAAGCCAGTAGTGATCGATTTCGCAACGCGCGAAGTTGAGCAGATAAAGATAGCTTAAAGGCGTGTTTATTGGTCACGATTTATGATATTATACAATTAGGGTAAGCGAAAATCTGCTGACGTATTTGCTACTCATAAGATATATTTAATGATGGCGGAAAGAATTAAATAATTTAATCAATCAATGGGGTTATGTTATTTCAATTATTGGATGTTGACTATTTTTTGAACGGAAACAAACCGGTCGTAAGATTATACGGCAAGACAGAAAACGACAACTCAATATGCGTATTCTGCGAGAATTTCCAGCCTTATTTCTACATAAAAGAAAAAACCGACGTGCCCGGTGCGATAAAGATAGAAGAGGTCGAGAAATTCCTGCCTCTAGGTTATCATGAAAAACCAATAAAGCTACAGAAAGTAACTCTGACCAATCCGCAGGACGTCGGTGTAGTGAGAGAGCAGCTGGCCGCAGACGGCGTAGAGAGCTATGAAGCAGATATATTGTTCAAATACAGGTTCATGATCGACCATGGTCTGCACGGCATGGACTGGATTGAATTCGAAGGAAGAAAAACGCACACGAATCTGGTTAACATACCTGCATACGTTGCAAGCAGCATAAAGAGAGTCGAGAGCTATTCGAACGCGCCGCTGAAATACATGTCGTTTGATATTGAATGCCTGCCGAGTGACGTTAAGCGGTCAATAGACGCAAAGATGGACCCTATAATAATGATAGCGCTGACTTTCTACCCGGATTACAGGAACAAAAAAAACCTCGTTCTTGTCGCAAAGCCGGTGAATGAAAACGATGCTAAAGGATTCAGAAGCGAGAAAGAGATGCTTGAGGAATTCCTGAACATAATAAGGGTGTACGACCCGGACATAATCACGGGTTATAACATAAATTCTTTTGATCTGCCGTACCTGCTTGAGAGGTTAAAACAAAACCATCTGCCAGCGAATTTCGGCCGCTGCAACGACAAGTACGTCTACTCAAAAAAATTCGGCATGACAGAAGAATGCACAATCAACGGAAGAATAGTAGTTGACCCATACCAACTGTTGAAAAGAGACCCGTGGCTCAAATTCGTACGTTACGACCTTAATACGATTGCAAAGGAGTTGCTGGGCGAAGCGAAATTGGACGTTGAGTACAGCGAAATGCCAGAGCTTTGGAACGGCACACGGGACGAACTAAGCAGGTTCATCGAATATGCGAGAAAAGATGCAGATCTATCAATACGCTTAGTTCTTGAGAGAAGGATGCTTGACAAATTCATAGAGCTTGCGAAGGTATCCGGATTGCTTTTACAGGATACGTTCGGCGGCCAATCCACGAGGGTAGAAACGATGATTCTGCACGAATTCAAGAAAAGGAATTTCGTGATGCCGTCTAAGCCAACTTCTTCTGAACTTACAAAACGATTGAAAGAACGGGAGAAGAAAGGATTGAAGGGCGCGACAGTTTTAGAACCTAATAAAGGATTTTATTCTGACTATGTGCTCGTACTGGATTTCAAAAGCCTGTACCCGAACATAATCAGGACGTATTGCATTTCGCCTGACTGCCTACTGCTTGATGGCAGCGATGGTATTAAATCACCGTCAGGCGCGGTTTTTGCGAAACGTGAAGTTCGCGAGGGCGTTTTCCCGTTTCTTCTAACAAAGCTGCTTGAAGCAAGGGGAATTGCAAAGAAGGCGATGAAAACCGTAGGCAAAGAAGAGAAAAAGATACTCAATGCAAAACAATTGGCGTTAAAGGACATGGCCAACTCGTTCTACGGCTATACAGGCTACATACGTGCAAGGCTGTATATGATAGACGTGGCTAATGCAGTGACGAGTTATGGCCGTGAAAATATCGAAAGGACGAAAAAACTGATAGAGGATACCTTTAAAGTGAATGTCATCTACGGCGACACTGATTCCATATTCCTGAAGGTGAGTGTAAAGAGCATAGACGAGGCGAATGAGCTAGGCAGTAAAATATCAAAATTCGTGACCGACAACCTTCCAGGCTACCTTGAGTTGGAATTCGATAAGATATACCGCTCGTTCCTCATACTGACAAAGAAGAGATATGCCGGTTGGAAGTTTGACTATTCAGATGGAAAATGGGTTGACAGCATAGACATGCGCGGCATCGAGACAGTCAGACGCGATTGGTGCTCGCTGGTTACAGAAACAATGAACGAGATACTCAACATAATCCTGAAAGAGGGCGATGTACAGAAGGCGCTTAATCGCATGCGCGATGTCGTAGAAAAGATAAAGAGAAATGAAATACCAATGGAAAAACTTACTGTTGTGAAGGAAATAACGAAACATGTGGATTCATATGAAGGGATACTGCCGCACATCGAGCTGGCAAAAAAGCTCACTAACAGGAACCCGCACGACGTACCAAAAGTTGGCGACAGGATTGGTTATATTATAATAAAAGGCAATCAGCTGCTGTCCAAGAGGGCAGAAGACCCGAAATATGCGGAAAAAAACAGATTACAGATAGATTCTGATTACTATCTGTCGTCGCAGCTATTTCCGCCGATCGAAAGAATATTGAACGCCGTCGGGATAACGAGGAGCGAGATGCTTGGCAACGGAAAACAGATGAACATATTCGACATGGTCAACGGGAAAAAAAGCTCAAGCAATGAGTTAGCAGGTTGGGAAGGATTTGTCTGCAAAAAATGCAACAAATCCTACAGAAGGATGCCGCTGCAAGGTCTTTGCGAGTGCGGCGGCGAACTTTTGCTCAGCTACCACGGCTCTGTTGGCAACAAGATAAAGATTTAGCCGCAGCAGCAATCTATTTTTCGTTCTATAAAAGTTTATATAATCCAAATGATAAGAAAATGTCATGCACATCAAGACAATAAACGGAAAACAGTATTATTATGAGTCTGTGAGGAAGGGAAAGAAGGTTACAAGCAGGTATATCGGCCCTGTAGAAAAAGCAAAAAAGAGAATACAGGAACAAGAGATTGTAGAAGAAAAGGAAAAAATCAAACAAGAAGATATAAACCTCCCGGATGATAGCTATATCGGCTGATTCTTCTTAAAAACAGAATTAAATAGAAATATTTATCTCGAATTGAAGAAAAATAAAAAAATTATAAAATTTACACATGCCTTGATTTTATCGTCCCTTTCTTGTCACTTTTGGCACGCTCTACTGCGCGATCGAGCAATCTTGCGACTTCCTTATTCAGTTCGTCGATTGCGTCGCCGCCCATGCGCATCTTCTTCTTTGATGCATAGTCCTTTACTTTACTTTTCACTACCAATACTTCCATTTTCATAACCTCTACCTTATTTTTAATTAAAGAAATTCTAAATCAAAGCTTAAAAAGCCCTCTAAACAGGCAGGTAGAAAAGTATCGTAGGTAAAATCAGGACACCCATCAGGTTACCACGCTTTATTTTTACAATATTCGTGAAAATACCTAGTACCGAACAAATCGCTAGCAAAAACAATCCGTAGAAGGATGTGAAAACGAAAGTGAGCAGAAGTATCAGCGATAAAACAAAAACACTAATCACGGAGTAATTCATCTGCTCAATCACGCCCAGAAATCTTTTTGTCATCAGTAATGTTAATATCGCAGACACGCCGCACGCTATGAGCGATACGGAAACAATCATGAGCAATTCATTAAAGCCGATACTCATCGTCTGCTCGATAACGACTGCAACGCCGCTCCTCGCCTTTCCGATGAGATACAATGATATCATCGAGAGCAATATGTTTGCAGTAGTTATAGCGCCGATGCTGACTAAAAACGAATGGTCGTTTTTCTCAACGCTCGCAAGCGAAGCAATTTCGCTCGAGCCCACGCCAGGCAGAATGCCGGAGAAAATGCCGCCGAACGAGCCGGACAATAATGAGCGGTTTACGGTTTTTCTTGATACGTTTAATTCTGCCCCTGTCTGCTCTGGGATTTTTATCCTGCTTTTTATCTGCAGAAGAAGCATGCTGACTCCGAAAAGACCGGATAATACCGGGAAAAGAACAAGGCTATTGTTTATTGGCAGTTTGTTTGCAAGAAGTCCGATCAATCCGGCAAGAAAGAACACGAGCAATGCGATTAATTTTTTATTGCCGGTTTCAGTTAAAACCATAATCAAAACTATTACAATGAGCAGCATGTAGATGAACGGTTTTGCAATGCCGTAAAGAAACGGCACTAAAAAAAGTAAAAATGGCAGCATCAATGAACAAACCACGGTTGCACCAACTCCACCGATAACAGTCAGTTTAACCGCTTCGTAACCGTGGCCAGCCAGAAGCATTTTGTGCCCAGGCAGGATGGACAATTCATTGCCATCGTCCGGCGCGCCAAGCAGTATTGAAGGTATGAAATCAATAATACTATTTGATACAGCCATCGTAACGATGAACGCTAGGAGCAGGAGCGGATTGACGTCAATTGCGAGTAGTATAGGTATTGCCAATACGATGAGGTTTGGGTGGATGCCAGGTATTAGCCCCACCACCACACCAGCAATCATACCAAGGAATACAAACACCAACAGCTCGAAAAACATTTATTTAAATAATGGATTACAATTTTAAAATAAGTTGATTTTATGTTCGGAAACACAAACCCAAAGAAAATGCAGGAAATCCTGAAGAAAATGAACATGAACGTGCGAGAAGTCCGTGCTGAAGAAGTTATCATAAGATGCAAGGACAAGAACATCATAATATCCAAACCTGAGATAATGATAGCTGATATGCTAGGCAAAGAGGTCTACCAGATAACAGGCGAAGTATCAGAATCATCGAATATGAGCGAGAAGGATATCGCCTTGGTCATGGAAAAAACAGGCAAGGACCGCGAAACGGTCGTTAAGAAATTAGAGGAATTGAACAACGACATCGTCAACGCGATAATCGAATTGAAGGGGAAAAATAAGTAAATTATTTTCAATTACATGGAAATTACAAAATAATTTCTAATTCGTTTTTAAATATTTTCTAGGGATAGTCAGATTGATATAGAATGTCTGGTATCAATGCCGTTTATTCTGCTGACAGGAAATTTACTGGAAATGATGTTATTGAGTGGACATCTTCTGCCGAGGTTCAAGAGCAACCGAGGGGCGAGGCTGGCGCAGGAGTCGCTATGGCCGATCAATGGGGAGAGATAAAAATAGAGACGAATATGGGCCCTGTCAGAATAGCTATACCCCTAGAAACTCTGTTAAAGGTAGGTAACCCATCAGTTTACGTTGTCGCGGGGCACACCAGATACGCGAGAGAAGAAAACCCGAGTATCATAAATACGCAGCCAATAAAAATTGAAACCGAGCGATATGCAACTGCTGTGGCAGCTGATAGCAAGCTTGTTGGATGGAATGAAATAAACACGTGGTTCGAATATAATCCGAAAAGAACCATGACAGGAGCAGAGGTCTTTGGTAGAGTATTCTTAGATGAGTTAGAAAGAACAAATGGCAATATAAGAGATGCCGGTGAAAAATTCTTCTATAGAATGGATGGAAAGGGATTTTATTCTGTTGTAATGCTTGTTAAGGAAAAGGACAAAAATGATGTTAGATTGGTGGCTATAAGAGACCCTTATTCAGGATTGCCGTTTTGCTGCGCGAAGAGAGATGAAACGTATTTCTTTAGTTCAGGAACGTACCCCATGGAGCACGAAGGAATTAATCTCAGAGATATAAAAGAAGTACCGCGGGCAAGCGTAACAGTGATATCAGAGAACGGTATTGATACTAATGTATATGAACAATACAAAAAACCAATAAGAACATGTGTATTTGAAAGGGTATATTTTGGCAGTCCTTATGACAGGGTATTAACAGAGTTGGGTCCAAAATTCTATGAGCTATATGATAAATATCATAAATTATTGACAGCTAATCCCGAATTCAAAGAAACGCCAAGTAATTATATGATAAGAGCCGTCTTGGGTGCTTGTTGGGCTGAAAGGCACCGAGAGTTGGCGAACGAAGTTGACAAAGCCATACCAATAGTTTATACTGGAACTGGGGTCACACACGGTATATCGAGGGTACTCGGTTTGCCAGAAGAACATGATGCTTTATTTAAGACGTATGCACCTAGAACATTTCAGATATCAGATAAAGAACTAAGGAAGATGGAAGTCGACTTGAAGAACGCAGGTTTCGCAGAGTTTATAAAGTCGTTTAGGATTCTCACAGGCGATGACAGTATTGTTAAAGGCGGGGTAGGTGGTTATTACAGCAAGAAGAGAGGCGTATTGGGATTATTTGAGCGTCTAGGAGCTACATCACTTCTAATGGCAATCTCGTATTCTCCAATGCCTTATCCATGCATAAGAGGGTTCGCTCCTTATCATCTGAGAGAAAGGATGGCGGCCGAGGGCATGGCACACCTCCCGGAAGAAACACAAGAAAAATTAGTAGGAGAAAAAATGGGCACAGGTTTAAAAATACCGTTTAGTGTGGGCTATCAACGAAAACAAGATACATACGATATTTTCGGTCCTCACCACTGTTTTGCTTGTATGGATGGAAACTACCCTGTAGATGTTAAATACGTACCAGACTGGATCAGGTCACAAAAAGATATAGCTGATACGCTTGCAAATATCAGGTGGGTCTAATAGTGTATTTCAAATCCAACTTCATTTTTAACCATTTCCCAAACGATTTCGAGATTACCGATTCTTGCACTTATCGGACCCTTCTTCAACAGCGTTATCAACTCATTCAATTTATCTTCTCCACCCTCTGCTACTAATTCAACGCGACCATCATCCAGATTCTTTACCCAGCCGCTCAATCCTAATTCTAATGCATTCCTTCTTGTAAAGTCGCGGTAGAAGACGCCCTGCACGCGGCCGGAGACGAAGATATGACAGCGTTTCATAATTATCGAAATGCGGGGGACGAGATTTGAACTCGCGGAGCGATTCGTCGCTAAGACGCATAAAGCGTCATGCACTAACGCACAAGGTCCTCAACCTTGCCCCTTTGGCCACTTGGGTACCCCCGCTCTAACTGTCTCTTGGTATGAAAATTCTTAAAGTATCGTTTGCCGTTTCATACCAAAAGGTATATTATTGAATAACGGCAATATTATAAAAAGTCTAAGGCTAAACAAACATGAAGCTAAAGCTGATTCTGGTGGTCGAGTATTAACCGATATAGTAATGGCAATGCAGTAGCCCTGTTCATGATGGAGTTGGGCATTGATAGTTCTATCCCAACGTACAGCGGTGGCATGGGTGTTCTTGGTGGATGTATGGCTAAAGCTGCTGCTGACATCGGTTTACCGTTTGCCGTAGTCACGAATCTTTACAATCGTGGATATTTCAGACAAGAGATCGACAAGGAAGGAAATCAGGTCGAACATTACGATCCATGGAAACCAGAAGAAAAAATGCAAAAAATACCAGAGCATATCTATGTAAAAATAGAAGGACGTGATGTTGCTGTCCATGCATGGCGCTATGATGTAAAAGGCAGACGAGGGGTCGTGCCTGTCTACTTTCTTGATACGAACGGAAACGGCAACCACCCGCGCGATGAAGAGATAACGTCAAGACTTTATAGGGATGATCTCCGGATAAAACAAGAGGCGGTTTTAGGCATTGGTGGTGCCAGACTTTTGGAAAAGCTTGGTTACGACATCGGAACGTATCATATGAACGAAAGTCACTCCGCATTTCTGGTACTTGAACTATTGAAAAAAATGCCATTGGAAAAAGTAAAAGAACTTTGCGTGTTCACAACGCATTCGCCGGTTGCCGGCCACGAACACCACGATTACGGTACGGTCAGAAACGTTATTGGTGATCTGCCGGTAAATATAGGAGACTTAGCTGGTCGCGGTTGGTTGGACATGACTAAATTTGCAATGAATTCAAGCAGATATGTGAATGGTGTTTCAAAAAAACACGGAGAAACATGCGGTATCGATTACATAACTAACGGCGCCCATGCCTATACGTGGGTATCAAAACCGTTTCAAGAACTTTATGATTCTGAAATACCACAATGGCGAGACGATCCAGGAGAATTAAGGAATGCTCATAAAATAGAAAGGTCAAAAATACTTGTCGCGCATCAGGCTGCAAAGGATATGGCACCAGACTATACAGAAGAGAAACTAGGAATAAGATTCGATCCAAATCGTCCTATAATCGGTTGGGCTAGAAGAATGACATGCACGGCTGATGAGTACAAAAGACCATGGCTATTGTTTTCCGATATGGAAAGACTCACAAATACCCTGAAAAAATATGATGCACAACTCATCTATGGGGGGAAAGCGCATCCAAGCGATTGGAAAGCAAAACTAACGATCAGATATATCAATGGCAGGCTCAAAGAACTAAGGGAAAAAGGAATAAACGCAGGATATGGGTCGAACTACGGTATGAATGACTGCGCTATGCTGACTTCTTTCTGCGATATATGGCTTAATACACCCAGAGTCCCGTGCGAGGCATCTGGCACGAGTGGTATGTGCGCTGATCTTAACGGTGTTCCGCAACACAGTACTTTAGACGGTTGGTGGTACGAGGCAATGGCTAACGTAGGCGGCGCGGAAGGCGTAATAGGGTGGTCGATAGGCGGAACAACATCAGATGATAGAAAGGATGCCGAAGACCTTTTACGTAAGCTTGACATTACTTTGCCAAAGACCGGCAGTCTTGAGATGGCAGAAGTTATGGCAGGTGCGATAGCAAGAAATGCATCGCACTTCACTTCAGAGCGCATGATGAAGGAATACGCGGAAAAGGCATACGGTTGCATGTAGAAGAAAAGAATTGACGATGTATCTAAATCACTGAATGGTTCCGCTGCCGATAATCCTTGGCAGCGCTTCGTTCTGCGACGCGATTATGCAATGCTGGTTTTCAGTATAGGCAACAGGCTGCTGTAGCTTTAGGACTAGAGTTTCTCCGCATGATTCCACAACCGACGTTATTACCTGAAGGCCGCATGACAGGAAGACAGGCATTCCAGACTTCAGTTCGTTTCTGAAGAATCGACTTTTTCTGAATTTTACCGTTACACGGTCAGATTTTTTCATATTATTGCATATAACAAAACCACGCTTTAATTCATCAGCTTCTACGCCTTTCAGGTTAAGACCAACACGCATACCGGCGTTGGCTTCATTAAAATCATTATCTTGGGACTGTATGCCCTTTATAATAACCTCCTTTCCTAATGGTTCTACAATAGCTTTGTCGTATTTTTTTAGTGAACCGCTTTTCATTATCCCGAGAATAACCGTGCCAACGCTTTTCACATCGAAATAGTTATCAATAGGTATAAGCAATGGTTCGCTACTTCTATGCACATTGACTTTCAATATATTTTCCATTAGTTCATCTTCGCTTATGAAGGGGAATTTACCCATACCCGTATTTCTTATAATCGGTTCCAGCATATTTTTATCGCCTATAATAAATCCATTTTGAAAATCCATCTCATCGATCGCGATTATAATCTCGCCTATTTCTTTTGTGATTTCCTTTACAACGATTACAGGAAAATCTATCATTGCTAACGATTGGAGTAGTGGCTGTATTTTATCCGAATTAGGGCACACGTAAGTCAATACGCCTGCAGAATCTGCATGATTGCATATCATTATGTCGTTTGTAGTCCCAGGTTTGCCTAGTTTCTTTGCCAGTTCGTTGTCGCCGAATATGCCTATTGTAATATGCATTTTAATCACGTTTGACAATACATAGAACAAGAGGTTACGCCGTTATATTTACCACAGGCGCGGTTTCAGCTCCAGGCGTTATTGCCTCAAACATCGTCTTCTCCACCATACCCATCCAACCCGCCACTATATTAGATGGTATGAATTTGACAAGATTATTGTAATTCCTTACAGCGTCGTTATAATTTGTTCTCGATACTGCAACGCGGTTTTCCGTTCCTGCTAATTCATCCATTAACGCTGTAACTGTCTTATCCGCCTTGAGTTCTGGGTAGTTTTCATACGTAGCGAATATGGTTTTCAATGCAGCTTCGATTTCATTCGCAGTAGCGACACGCTCTTCTGGCGCCGTTGCAGTCATCCACTGGCTTCTGAGCGACGTCACTTTTGTAAGAACTTCTTTTTCGAATGCCATGTACCCTTTGACAGAGTTAACGAGATTCGGTATCAAATCAACACGTCTCTGATATTGGACTTCCACGTTTCCCCACGCGGTCTTGACGTTCTGGTCAGCAGATATCAAGGCATTGTACGTTCCTACGTACCACATGAGAAGTATAAACAGTATTGCGACAATCGCGCCGATGTATAGCCATTTGTTCATTGTGTTCGCGGTTTTCTTTGCCATAACAATCAATTGAAATTAATCTTTAAATATTATCGACCTGCGCCGCCCCCGCCGCCAGAGCCACCGCCGAATCCGCCACCAGAACCGCCAAACCCGCCACCACCAAAACCTGCGAAGAACACAGACGATTTTCTTGCCTTCTTTTTCTTGAATTTTCGCTTGCAGAACTTGCATATGTAGTAATCTCCATTTGATTCAAGCTTTCTCGAACCACATGTCGGGCATTTCGGCTTTGCAAAAATAATCGCGATTATCATAAAAATGCCGAACAAAATAAATGGAAATAAGCTAGTGATGAGGATTATTATATCAAAGACTATACCATCGTCCCACGAACCCATACCCGAATCAATCGGTATGTATTTACCTTCAAGCACACTCATGACTTCAGAAACAATTATGTAAGCTGCTTGTGAGTAATCACCATTTTCGTAATAAGGAAGTGCGTCGTCCAGTATTCTGCCAGCTGTCGCATCTGTTATATAACCTTCCATGCCATAACCAAGCTCGATTCGCATCCTATTACCAGGTGTGCCATTGGCAATAATCAAAAGAAGCAAACCATTATCCTCGTCTTTTTTGCCTATGCCCCACGTTGTTAAAATCTTGTAGGCATACGTCTCCATCGTCTCATCACTTGGCAGAGCCGTTAATGTGACTATCGCGAACTCGACGCTGCTATTCCGCTCCATTTCCACAAGCATTGATTCTAATATATCTTTATTGTCGAGTATACCGGCATAATCGTTGACGTAACCGATCGACTTAGGCGCGTCTGTTGCAAGAGCGATTGAAATAATCAAGAGAAGAACGACTGCTCGCTTCATAATGCTCCGTACGGGATTTGAACCCGTGTCAGCGGCTCGAAAGGCCACCATCCTATCGGCTCTATGTAGTTGGCCGGGCTAGACTAACGGAGCTTGCCTATAAAAACTAACGGGAACCTTTTTTAAACACCATTTTCTGCCTATCTATTAAGGCTCTCTGCTTCCTTATTGTTAACTTGAGGTCATTCACCTGGCGTGCAAGTTCCTTCCCATGCTTTTTGCTCAGTTCTTCTGTCTTTATGAGTATGAATATCGCTACCACAACGACTACAGTCACTATGATTGCTGCGATGAACTTTGCTAATATTTTCTGCTCTTCAGGCATAAACTCCTCTATAGCTGATTTTACTACGTCGTTCCAAAATAGACCAACGACCAGCGTCAGCGCTGTTATCATTGCTGTTACCATCATGCCGGATATATCCGACTTTTTTGCATGCTCTTCCATTGTTCCCATTTACTCACCACCAATATATTTTATTACAAATGTCCTTATTTCCTTATTTTTTATCATTGATATATTCCTTTCCTTCCAGAAACCTTCAATGGGTTTCTTGTAATTACCACGGTCATGGTATATCTTTGCCTGAATCAGGCGCTCGGCTATATCAATGTCTCTTACAAAGACAGACTCCCGCGTTTTCTGCTGGTTGTACTCTTCCCATAAAGCGATAACCTCTTTCCGGGTTTTCGCGCTCAGAGATGATGTCATTTTCTTGACGGCCTTTTCCTCCTTTTCCATCTTTTCTTTTTCAGTCACAGTTCCTCCGCTAGGCCAGTTCTCCTTTGTAATTATATCACCAACCACTGATTCTGCCAAATCGTGAATTAACGCCATTTTTATCACCTTTTTCTCATCCACGTTTTTTGCAAGCAACATTGACAAGACTGCAGCCATGAAACTATGCTCTGCGCTGCTTTCCGGATTTTTAACACCGCGTTCAACCCAACCGGTTCGTTTAATATCCTTGAGTTTGTTTACATAACCGATGAATTCATGCATATGGGTCGGGGCAGAATTGAACTGCCGGCCTCCACGTTGTAAGCGTGGCGTCATACCAATTTCCGCAGACGGCTTTAGCCGTCAACGCTAGACCACCGACCCGAGCGCTGGGAGAGGGAAGTTCCCAACCAATTCTTTCCGTTACCGCTTTTCAAGAAAGGGTTGTTTTGAACCCTCGCTCCCTTTCGGGAACAGGTTTAGCAAACCTGCGCCTTAAACCAGACTTGGCTATCCCAGCAACGCTTATAGACACGGTCTTTTATCATCTTTCTGCGTCATTTCTCTTGTGCCTTTAAATACACTAAACAATAAATAATAACAATTTTAAATATTTTGATAGACTAAGATAAATAGGAGGATTTTTATGACAATAAACGTTAAGAGTTTTTCTGACATGACGAGAAAGGACGTTTTCACAACCAAAGGAGTGTATTGCGGCAAGGTCACGGATATCGAGCTGGATTTGGAGAAATTCAAGGTCCGTTCACTGGTCATCGATGCTATAAAAGGTTCGTTTCTTGCGTCGTTAGTAGGCGACAAGAAGGGCGTAATCATTCCTTACGCAATGGTCCAGTCAGTTGGCGACGTGGTCATCATAAAGCATGTGGCACCGCCTGCAGTCAACTCAGAAGGCATTGAAGAAGAAACGAAATAGATTAATTTCTTTTTATATATATTTCTAGTGTGGTTATGATTACATTTTACATATATGGGGAGGGTGCAGACCTGGCGAGGCGAATACTAGGTCGTGCTTGTTCTTTATCAGGATTTGAAGTACAGGACTTATACGCCAGCATAGGCTATGTCAAGATAGACAAGGGACCCTTATTATCTAAAGATATACCAGAACCGGATATAATACTTGCTCCGGATAAAAAGGCTTCAATCAAGACAAAAGACCCGAGTATAGTTATAGTGAATTCTGTGCAGAAAATCGCGTACAAGAAAGGCGTCAAGTGCCATTATTTGGATGCAGACAAGATTGCAAATACGACGAACGCTGATTTGTCTATAGTTATGCTCGGTGCGCTGACCAAGGTATTCAGCAAGCTCTCTCTGAAGAACATGAGAGAAGCTATTAGAGTAGAATGCGGGGAGGACAAAATCACCGGTTTGGAAGAGGGGTTCAGGGCGGTAAGATGAAAACAGAAGAAGAAATCAAAATCGATGCAAAAAAGATAGAATACCCACTATCAGAAAAGCCGAAACGTGTATTCAAGCCGAAAATCGAATCAAGAAAATGTACCAGATGCATGATGTGCGTCGTGATGTGCCCTGACAACGCGATAGAACCGCGTGACGGAAGCGTAGGCATAAACTATGACAAATGCAAGGGCTGCCTTATCTGCCTTCGCGAGTGCCCGTTCAACGCAATAACTGAGGAGAGAGAATGAAAAAAGAGCTGTTTTCCGGATACGATGCTGCGGCATATGGAGCAATGCTAGCAAGCGTTGGATTTATTCCGATATATCCTACGTCGTTCGCAAGCGAGATAGCTAATAAAATCAGTTATTCAGGGCAAGAAGCGTGCAAAATAACAGGATTTGAATCACAGTCGTCTGCACTAGCTGCAGCGATAGGCAGCGAGGCCTGCGAGAGAAGAACGTTTGTCGCATCCAACTCGTTGGAAGCAATGCAGGAATTTTATGACATGTCAGCTATGCGTTTGCCAATCGTATCGGTTATGAAAAGCCATAGAATTTTCGCTCTGCGCGATTCAGGCTTTATAATATTTTTACCAGAGTCTAATCAGGAGATTTTGGATACAGTCATACAGGCGTACAGGATATGCGAGGATAGCAAGGTCCTTTTGCCTGCTATAATTAATGTGGATTCTCCTGGCTTTCGCGAAACTATAATCGTTCCGAACAAAAAGGCTATCGAGGCGTTTTTGCCAAAGCTGAGGTTGCAAAGCAAGTTGGATTTCAAGAATCCGTTGCCCATGACCAAAGACAGCAAGATAGCAATACAACTGGCAATGAAAAGTTCATTGAAACTAATAGAAAAAATAGATGAGAAATGGAAGATAAAGTTCAAGCGCAGCTACGGTCTTGTAGAGAAATACTTCCTAGATGATGCAGAGTATGCGTTTGTAGTTGCTGGTTACAACGCCCCTACTGCAAAGAGTGTTGTAAAAAAGCTTAGAGAGCAAGGAGAAAAGGTCGGGCTATTGCGGCTTCGCGTCTTCAGGCCGTTCCCAGACGAGAACGTCAAAACGGCACTGAAAAATGTAAAGAGGGTAGCTGTCGTCGAGCAGAACGTTTCCTTAGGTGATTTG
The DNA here is from genome assembly GCA_043799385.1 of Candidatus Aenigmatarchaeota archaeon. Classification (GTDB taxonomy): domain Archaea; phylum Aenigmatarchaeota; class Aenigmatarchaeia; order GW2011-AR5; family GW2011-AR5; genus JAZDNV01. The sequence continues at coordinate 74,491 of JAZDNV010000001.1, forward strand.
GGTGTATTTTATCAGGAAGTAAAGCAAAGCTGCGGCTTTTGCAGCGATTTCATACCGATGAAATACATGAACGAAAAGGATTTCTTTGATATTTTTGCAAGGCTAAAAAAGGCAGAGAAAGAAGAGCGATTATGGGTCGATTAGATGCGCATGGGAAGGGAGTTCTACGTCAAGAATTACGACAAGGTCGTGGAACTGTATGAAAGCGGATTAACGATAAGCGAGATTGCAGAGCAGATGAAGATTTCATATTCATGCGTTTATCACTGGGTCAAGGGACTGAGAAAACCAGATATAGGCAAGCTCAACGAATTCGAGGATTTTCTGAAGGAAGGACCAAAACCCGTTACTGATGTGAAAGAAAAGTTCCCGAAGCATAACGAGCTATACCTGGTTGCGACCAGACGCGGAATGCCGATAAAGAGGCATGTGTTAAAAAGGAAATTCGGCGATTATTCAACATGGTATTACATCACTGGGCAGGAAACAGCGCTCAAGGAGCAGGTAAGCGAGTTATTCAGCAAATATAAAGAGTTGAAAGAAAAAATAGTAAAGGCGATTGGTTGATGGAAGAAGAGATGATAGAGATGCAGGAGAAGAAGATAGTCATACCTGAAGAGGTAAAGAATCTTCCATGGAAGCATATTTTCAATGGCAACAACCTTTGTCGTGGTTGCGGCGCTATCCTTGGATTGAAATTGGCTTTGCAAGCATTCGGCGAATCGGTATTAGTCATTACGCCAGGTTGCGTGAGCGATATAAGAAAGTATATGGCTCTGCCAAGCGTAGAGATGGCAAACCCGTCTGTTGCAAGCGGTATCACAAAGAAGGTAATAGTTTTTGCAGACGACGTTGCCACTGCCGCAAATCTGCAAGGCGTTGTTTCAATGGCAGAGAGAAATGAAAACATTCTATACATATGCAATAACAACCAGGTCGTGGAAAGAAGATTCACAAAGTGCGTTCCAGCGAGTTACGTTGCCACGGCATCAGTTTCGCATCCAGATGACTACATAAAAAAACTGAAAAAGGCTATTTCACACGAAGGATTCAGGTTCATAGACCTATTTTGCCCCTGTCCAAAAGAATGGGAATTTGACGCTTCAAACATGGCAGAGGTTGCACGTATTGCGGTTGAGACAGGTTTCTGGCCGCTCTTTGAGGTCGAGAATAAAAAACTTGAAGTTACCGTCAAGACGCCAAGACTAGAGCCAATAGAAAGATATTTCGGCATGCAGAAAAGGTATAATAATTTCAAGGAAACGGAAAAGCTGAAAGAAAAAATAAGCAAAAATTACAAGTCTCTGACAGAAGGAAAGTTGTTATGAAAAATAAAAATAAAAAAAGCTAATCTTTATTTATCATTTATTTCTTCTTTTTCTTCTTTGCCATTTTTATCACCATTTTAATAATTAATTTTATTATGTGCGACCCAGTTTAAATAGTTTTTGCGGAATTTGCCCGAAAATTAATTCAACGAGCGAATTTTTCAACCAATCGAAAATAAAAACAGGTAAATGCAATATTGAAATATGAAAAACATAATCAAGAAAAGGCCAAGAGTAAAACCTAATTTAGAGGACTATGATTCTAGTTATAAAAAATTTAATTGGAAATCCGCAGAAAAAGAGATAGAATTCTTTGGGAAAAAGCTAAACGTCGCTTACAACGCAGTTGACAGGCATGCAAAAACGTGGAGAAAAAACAAAATTGCTTTATATTGGGACGGCAACGACAGGGAAGAAAAATACACGTTTCAGGAACTATCCGACCTCTCAAACAAGTTTGCGAACGTTCTGAAAAAGTTAAAAATAAAGAAGGGCGACCGGGTATTCATATTCCTTCCACGGGTTCCTGAGCTCTATGTTGCATTTCTGGGAATACTGAAGACAGGTGCAATAGCAGGAACGCTCTTCTCGGCTTTCGGGCCAACCGCATTAAAGGATCGGTTGCAGAACAGCGGGGCAACTGCTCTAATAACAAACAACGATCTGAAGGGCCGCGTTTATGAGATAATTAAGGACACAGAGTTGAAGCACATGATAATAGTCGATGGCGGGAGGGGCAAAGAAATCGATTATCATAAAGCGATGGCCAAGACCTCGAGAAAATTCAATATCGCTAAAATGAGGCGCGGCGAACCGGCGTTCATGCTGTATACGAGCGGAACGACAGGAAAGCCAAAGGGAGTCGTGCATTGCCATCAGGCGATTCTGCATGAGCATATGACAGCAAAATGGGTCCTGGATTTTCATGATGATGACGTCTACTGGTGCACTGCTGACCCGGGTTGGGTAACAGGAATTGCCTATGAGATAATAGGTTCGTTATCAAACGGCGTTTCGTCCGTTGTTTACGAGGGCAAGTTTGACCCTGAAAAATGGTACAGCACCATAGAAAAATACCGCGTCACGATATGGTACACTGCGCCAACAGCGATAAGGATGCTCGCAGCTGCTGGCAACGTGCATAAAAAATATGATCTATCGTCGTTAAGGCATCTGTGCAGCGTTGGCGAACCGCTCAATCCAGAGCCGATAAGATGGTCGATTAAAACTCTGAAGAAACCGTTCCATGACAACTGGTGGCAGACAGAAACAGGCGGAATACTCATAGCAAACTACCCATCAATGCCAATCAAACCGGGTTCTATGGGAAAACCTATCCCGGGCGTTACCGCAGGCATAGTCGACGATAACGGAAAAGAATTGCCAACAGGAAAAGAGGGCAATCTCGCAATAAGGCCGGGTTGGCCGAGCATGATGAAAAGGATATGGAAAAGGCCAAAGAAGTATCGTGAATACTTCAATAACGGCTGGTATATTTCCGGGGACAGGGCGTACAAGGACAAAGACGGTTATTTCTGGTTCATCGGCCGAGCAGATGACGTCATAAAAACAAGCGGAGAGCGCGTCGGCCCGTTCGAAGTCGAGTCAGCATTGATAGAGCATCCTGCTGTTGTAGAGTCAGGCGTGATAGGCAAGCCTGACCCTGTTCGTGGCGAGATAATAAAGGCATTCATTGTTCTCGCCAAAGGGTATAAACCAGGAAAAAGGCTGGAAGGCAGCATAAAGGAGTTTGTAAAGAAGCGTCTTGCTGGACACGCTTATCCCAGAGAGATAGAATTTGTCGATTCGCTGCCAAAGACGCAGAGCGGAAAGATAGTCAGAAGATTCCTCAAGGCAAAAGAACTTGGCCTGCCAACAGGCGATACGTCAACGCTTGAAAAATTCTAGTTTCGTGTGCGCGAAAGATATTTATATTGGGTAAAATAATTATAAACCATGAAAGGAATAACGCCTGTTGTAGCCACAATTCTATTGTTGCTTGTGACAATATCAATGGTCGGCTTTGCATTCATATGGTTCAACCGTGTGATGGGTTCGGCAACAGAATCCATAGCTAACCAGACTGATACTGAAACATCGAAAATGCAGATGAAGGTAAAGATAGACAACATAAACAAGGCAAGCGATATAGTTTATATCCGCAACGACGGCTCGAGAAGCATCGAAACGTCCAGAATAATCGTTTACGTCGACGGAACCACGCTTGCTACGTGTACATGGAGTTCGACTACCGTCGTGCCGAATGAGGTTGTAAGTTGTACGGTAACAACACCTGATATCAGCAGTTGCTCAACGATAAAAGCAACATCGCCTGGAACAGGCGACACGCTTTCATGCTAGTTCAGCTTTTTTATAATCCAGCGTCTTTTCTAAGTGCGCTCGCCTTGTCAGTCTTTTCCCATGTGAAATCAGGGTCGTCCCTGCCGAAATGACCGTAACAGGCGGTTTTTTTGTATATCGGTCTCAGCAGGTTCAGGTTTTCTATCACTGCGCGTGGCCTCATGTCGAAGTGCTTGGTGACCAACTCTAAAATTTTTTCATCCGGCACCTTACCGCTGCCGAGTGTATTCACCATCACTGATACGGGCTTAGCCACACCGATTGCATACGCTATCTGGACTTCGCACCTTTCAGCTAAACCAGCAGCAACAATATTTTTTGCAACGTATCTCGCCATATATGCTCCAGAGCGGTCGACTTTAGACGGATCTTTGCCTGAAAAACAACCGCCACCATGACGACCGACTCCGCCATACGTATCGACGATAATCTTTCTGCCAGTGACGCCCGTATCACCCTCTGGGCCGCCGATTACAAACCGACCGGTTGCATTTATATGTATTTTTGTATTCTCGTCCATAAGCGTTCCGCAAATCGGTTTTATGACATTTTCCAGAATATCTTTCTTCAACACGTCTTCTGATATATCGTCCTTGTGCTGCTGTGCGATGACGATTGCCTCAATTCTCGTTGGCTTATCGTCAACGTATTCAACAGTAACCTGTGACTTGCCGTCAGGACCTATGTTATTTACAATATCGCGCTTTCTGACTTCGGCGAGCCTTCTCGTAAGCTTATGCGCAAGAATAATAGGTAGCGGCATAAGTTCATCAGTTTCATTGCATGCATAGCCGTACATCATCCCCTGATCGCCTGCTCCCTGGTCTTTGTTGTCGGTAGCAGTAACGCCTTGCGAGATGTCAGGGCTCTGACCGTGGATAGAAATCCATACGCCTGCGTCTTCAGAATCAATACCAAATCTAGGATCAGTATAACCAATCTCTTTCAAAACGCGCCTGGCGATATACTGAATATCGGCAAAACCGCGTGTAGTCACTTCACCAGCAACGTGAACAGTGCCAGTTGTCACTAATGTCTCGACAGCAACGCGTGAGTACGGGTCCTGGACTATAAGATTATCGAGTATTGCATCACTTATCTGGTCACAAATTTTATCCGGATGACCTTCCGTTACACTCTCCGACGTTACCAAATACCTATTTTTCATTAAATCACCATTTTTATATTCAAATTCACATTTAAATAATTTATTGTTAATAATATGCATAAATGCATAAAGTATTCACAGCATGAATAATAATCGATCATTATGAAAGTAGACGAAATAAAAATATTGAGGAAGAGCATGGACCTGACGCAGAGCGATCTCGCCAAGCTATCGGGCGTAAGCCAATCACTGATAGCTAGGATAGAATCGGGTAAAGTGGACACGTCCTTCTCCAAGGTTGAAAAAATATTCGATGCTCTGGAAAAATCAAAGAACAATAAAACAAAGCTAACTGCAAAGGACTTTATGAAAAAAAGTGTGATGAAAATCCACCCAAACGAAAGCATAACGAAAGCGGCAGTAATAATGAAGAGAAGAAATATATCGCAGTTGCCGGTGATAGACAACAACAACGTTATAGGAACTATAAGCGAGAAGGAGATATCACACTCTATACTCAGAAATCCGAAGAAATTGCTGGTAAAGGATATAATGAGCGATTCTCTGCCTCTGGTCAGCGTAAACACCACGGTCGAGGTTCTTGCAGACCTTCTTGATTACTACCCGTCTGTTCTGGTGGCAGAGAACGGTAAGATAAAGGGAATAGTGTGCAGGTCTGATTTAATGAAGCTGATAAGAAATAAATAATCAACTGGCTGCAATTACTTCAAACGCTGTAGTTGCAAAAGCTGTTTTATAACTTTCGTTATACGCTGTTGCATTTATTGTGAACGTGCCAGGGTTTGCGTTTCCAGAAATAGTTTTTATCCACAGCGATTCGCCGGTCGAGTTTGTATACGAATAATTATAGTCGGTATAACCGCTTGCATAAACCATGGTTATGTTGACCAGAACGTTTTCTACAGCGTTAGTGCCGTTTGTTACGATTGTATTTATTTTTACATCATTTCCGCGGACGATTGTAGTATTCTCAATGTATATAGTCAAGTAAAGCTGTTGCTTCTCTATACACTCTTGCGTTTCGTTCGGCTTGTTCAACAGCGTTCCGCAGTTATTCACATCATAACAAGTCCGGTTTTGCTGGATATTCAAGCATTCGCTCCAAGCGCTGCAATTCCAACTCTCAACGCAATGACCTTCGCAACTAGGCGTGCAGTTGCTGCACACGCCGCTTATGCAGCTGTTATTACATACAGCAACATAGCCGTCGAGACACGTTGCACTTGATTCAGGACAAGTAATGCCTGCACAAGGGTCGTTGTGACCAGTGCAGTCAGGATTGCAAGAGCCGCATGCGCCGCTGCTGCATGTTGGTGTACAGCTAGCAACGTAGCTGTCAGGGCATGTACTTGTAACCTGGGTGCAGACAACGCCGCTGCACGAATCAGTCGTTGTAGTGGTTGTCGTGGTAGGTTTCGAGTATGTGTATTGAGAAACAACGTTGCCGCTGCTATTGGTTAGCGTTGCCGTATCGCCGTCATCGTTCCACACAGATGATTTGTAGCCCCAGTACAAGTCATATGCGGTGTCGTTGCCAATGCCGCTGTGCACCCTTATCGTCATGTTAGGTTTCAGTATAAAGTCCTTGAATTTGTACTCATGCGATGCCTTATCTTTTAGCGTCCAGCCGGAAAGGTTTACGGCAATTCCATTGCTCCGTATCATAACCCATTCGTCCCTTACATCCAAATATGGTATTGTAACGTTTACGCAGCATTCTGCTTTTTTCGTCTGGTTTGCAGTTTGATTGAACTGGGAATTGTTTATTCCAGGCGTCTGATTATAAATCTGACCAGTTAACATGCCAGTGCTTGGTATATTACTGATAGTTTCGTTTGAGATAACAGTTCTATTTATAGTATTATTACTTTCGTTGTTTAGTCCTGTATTATTTACCAAGGCAACGTTGCCGGTTTCAACGCAGCATGAAACGAGCAGAACAAGGAGCAACAAAAGCCGCCGCATAATATATAACGCATTAAAATTTATTTAAGATTATTTTATCATGTTCGTTACCGATGAACCGGCAATAGTGCTCGGCAAGACGCTGATAGTCGCAGATTTGCATATAGGGATAACAAGAGAGCTTTACGAGCACGGAGTGAAGATACCGAGCCAGACCAAACCGATTGCCGACAGGATAAACAAATTAAAGAAGAAGACAAAAACTAGTAGGTTAGTAATTCTTGGCGACGTAAAGCACAAGGTTCCTGGAGTAAGCTATCAGGAAATAATGGAAATACCGGAATTCTTCTCTTTATTGAAATTCAGAGACATTGTCATAGTAAAGGGCAACCACGACGGCAATATAGAAAGATTGGTGAGCGCCAAAGTAAAGAAATCACTCGCAGTCGGCGATTATCTTCTGACGCATGGTCATCGCAATGCCAGAACGAATAAAAATATCATAATCGGTCATAATCACCCGCACATAAAATTCCGTGATAAATTAGGCGCAACCTACGTTGAGCCATGCTGGGTAAGGGGAAAAATTGGCGAGCGGGAAGTGATAATGATGCCTGCATTCAACAAGCTGTGCGGTGCGACGATAGTAAACGAGCAGACGCTGCTCGGGCCTATAGCGAAAAGGATTAAGTTCGCAAAAGCATACTTGTTGGATGGCACGGACCTAGGATATCTGAAAGACCTGAAAATCAGGAAATAACTTTAAAGGTTTTCGTCCGTCCTTAATGATATGGTGTTTAATCTATTTTCTGAAAAACTGCAGAAACTGATAAAGGATAAAGGATTTCTCGAGCCGACGTTACCGCAGAGAATAGGGATACCAGAAATAATGAACGGAAAGGACGTTTTGATAATCGCGCCTACGGGCACTGGAAAGACGGAAACGTGCATGCTTCCGTTGTTCGATAAGGTAGCAAAAGAAAATAGCAAGCCGATATCAATTTTGTATATAAATCCGCTGCGTTCGCTGAGTCGCGATCTCCTTGACCGACTAGTTTGGTGGGCGGACAAGCTGGACCTAGACATATCTGTCCGCCATGGTGACGTTTCGGCTAAGGAACGTGCGGTGCAGCGTGAATTGCCGCCGCACGTGCTGATAACTACGCCAGAGACTTTGGCAGCAATATTAACTGGCAAAATCATGCGCGAACACCTGAAGAACGTCAAATACGTAGTGATAGACGAGATTCATGAACTAGTGGAATCAAAGCGCGGCATTCAGCTATCGATTCTGCTTGAGCGGTTACGCGAGCTTGCCGGAAATTTCCAGCGAATAGGATTGTCTGCAACCGTAGGCTCGCCTGAGACTGTCGCAAAATTTCTGAGCGAAGACGCGAAGATAATCCACGCAGAGCAGGAGAAGAGATATGATATAACCGTTGAGTCCGTAAAACCGGCGGAGAGCGACAACGCAATCGCAGATGAGTTACTGATAGGCGCGACAACCACAGCAAGGCTAAGGCGTCTTCATGAACTGATACAATCGCACAAGAGCGTTCTCATTTTCACGAATACAAGAGAAACGGCAGAAGTTCTTTCATCGCGACTGCGAAGGCTGGACAGAGAACTAAAACAGGCAGTGCATCACGGTTCGCTTTCAAAGGAAAAGAGAATAAAGGGAGAACAAGACTTCAAGAAGCAGGCGCTGAGATCGCTGATTGCGACTAGCTCTCTGGAGCTGGGGATAGACATAGGGTCGATAGATTTAGTAGTGCAGTATCTATCACCCAGGCAAGCGACAAGACTAATCCAACGCGTCGGCCGTGCAGGACATAAAATTAGCGAGGTGAGTAAAGGAATAATACTTTCCGGTGACGAGGATTTGTTCGAATCCGTTGTCATAGGCGAGCGTGCTATGTTAAAAAAACTTGAGGGTATAAAGATGCACGAAATGGCTTTGGATGTTCTGGCTACGCAAATCGTTGGCTTGGCGTTGGACGAATACGATATCAGCGACGAAAAGATATTCAAGATAATCAAAAGAGCCTATCCTTACAGAAACATCCAGAAAAGCGAGTTAACAGATATACTGAAATTTTTGGACGACCTGAGGCTTTTGTGGCTCAACCCGACTAAAAATGGCTATAGCGTCAGGAGAAGAAGGAAATCTTGGCAGTACTATTTCGAAAATCTATCGACCATCCCGGACACAATCCAATACCGTATTATATCAATAATAGAAAACGAGCCTATCGGTTTGTTGGACGAAGAATTCATCGCAGAGCACGGCATGCCTGGCGAGAAATTCGTCTGCTCAGGTCGCGCTTGGAAGATAATCCAGGTTGACGGCAACAAAGTCACAGTTGAGCCTATAGAGGATATAGAGTCAGCAATACCAGCATGGGAAGGAGAGCTAATTCCCGTACCGTATAATGTTGGGCAGGAAGTAGGCAGATTGAGGAGAAATATATCAAAGGACCGTGATGAATTGACCAAGAAATACAAGATTGACCGCAATTCAGCAAATGAGATGACAAAACTGATTGAGAATCATGCAAAGAACCACACGGTGCCTGACGATGCAAATTTTCTTATAGAAGACTATAGTGACTTCATAATAATCCATTCATGCTGCGGCTCTCTTGTAAACGATACGATTGGAAGATATCTTGCTGCGCTGATAACGTCTGAGACGGGTGTCTCTGTAAACATGAAAATCGATCCATACAGGATAATGCTCCAGACAGTTGCAAAGGTCGAGAAGGTCGAGAAGATGTTGAAAGACGCCAAGAATCTGGAAAGCGTTCTGAGGTCAGAGATAGAGCGTTCGCAATTATTCAAGCACCGATTTCTGCAGGTTGCCAGAAGATTCGGTATACTCTCACGGAATGCGAGGTATGACAGAATTAACATGAATAAACTGATATCAGTTTATGCTGACTCGCCTGCGTATAAAGAAACGCTCAAGGAGATATTCCTGGAAAAGATGGATTTAGAGAATGCAACAAATATTCTGGAGAAAATAGGCAAGGGCGAGATAAAAATAAAACTGCAGAAAGGTCTTAGTATTCTAGGCGAGCTAGGGTTGACGCATCAATTCGCGGAAGTGATGAAGCCAAGGATGCCAAAAGAGGAGATATACAGAGCCTTCAAGCGTCGGCTGCTGGCGACAAGAGTCCGTTTGCTATGCGTAAATTGTGGTGACTATAATCTCATTAGGACGGTTCGCGAGGTCGACGAGCAACCTGATTGCCCGAAGTGCAACTCGCGGTTGATTGCTTGTTTAAGAAAGAGCCAGATAAATGCAATAAATATAGTTAAGAAAAAGATAGGAAAAAAACCATTGAGCAGCGAAGAGCTGAAAGAATTCCAGACAATAAGAAGAAGTGCAGACCTTGTAATCGTATACGGCAGAAAAGCAGTCGAGTGCTTGGCTGCGCACGGCGTTGGCCCTGAGACGGCTGCACGTATTCTGGCAATGCAACAGCCGACAAAAGAGAGGTTCTACAAGGACATACTTGACGCAGAGAAGATGTTCGTCAAAACGAAGCCCTACTGGAAATAATTTAATAGTCTTCCGATGAAATGTTTATTATGTTCTGCCTGCTGGACGCTGACTACATTATAGAAGGAGAGAAACCGGTAATACGCTTATTTGGAGTTGATGAGAGCGGAAAAGCGGTTATAGTCAAGGACGAGTTCAGGCCCTATTTCTACGCCCTGCCTAAAAACAAGGCGCTGTTGGAAAAAAAGCTGAAAGCAATGGATAATGTCACAGAGATAAAATACATTAAAAGAAAGATAGGCGGCGATGAAAAAAGCGTTATGCAAGTGTTCGTTGATTTACCGCAAAATCTGCAGGGGGTTCGCGACGAGATAAAGCGTATTGCGGATTGCTACGAATACTCGATAAATTTCTACAAGCGCTACCTGATAGACAAAAATTTCTATCCACTAGACTGGATAACGGATAAGACGGAGAAAATAGAGAAGGATGATAATCCAAAGATGAAGATACTTGCATTTGACATAGAAACGGTAGATGACAGAATCGTGATGATAAGCATCGCCGATAACACCGGATTTGAAAAAGTAATAACATCAAAGGATGAGAAAAGTATCCTTGAAGAATTTGAAGAAACGATACTGAAAACAGACCCACATATTATTGTTACGTACAACGGCGACAAATTCGATTTCGAAGTTCTTCGCGAGCGGGCAGATTATAACAAGATAGAATTAAAGCTTGGTGATGAAGCTTTCAAGTTCGCCCGCCGTGCGCACGCGAACTCTGCACGGATTTTTGGCCGCGTTCATATCGACTTGTTCAACTTCGTCTACAATATCTTATCACCGCAACTGCAATCGGAGATACTGACGCTGAACGAAGTCTCAAGAGAGCTCGTAGGCGAAGGCAAAGAAGAGCTGTCGCTGGAAGAGATAATAAATCTATGGAAGAATAATAGCAAAAAACTGGCAGAGTATTGCCAGAACGATTCAAGGCTGACATTAAAACTCGCGAACATGCTCCTGCCGCAAATCTTCGAGTTGGCAAAACTAAGTGGTCAACTACCTTTTGATTGCTCACGGTTGACTTATGGTCTTCTCGTCGAATGGTATCTGATAAGGAAAGCAAATGAGATGAACATTATTGCTCCTAATCAACCGCACTGGAACGAGATACAGAAAAGGCGAGAACTAAAACCGTACAAAGGCGGCTATGTTATAGAACCGAAGCAGGGCCTGCACGACAACATTGCTATATTTGACTTCCGCTCACTTTATCCGAGCATAATCGTTTCATTCAACATATCGCCAGAGACATTAAACTGTTCTTGTTGTAAAAGCAATAGATACAAAGTTCCAGGAATGGATTATTATTTCTGCAAGAGGAACGAGGGTTTCATACCAAAACAAGTAAAGAAATTGATAGAGAAACGCCAGGAGATAAAAGAAAGAATGAAAAAAGCGGGTAAAGAAGAAATAAAATCTCTGGACGAGCAGCAGCGTGCAGTGAAAATAATCGCTAATGCGACTTACGGCTATCTCGCTTACCCAGGCTCAAGATGGTATTCTCGCGAGTGCAGTGAAAGCGCTGCGGCTTTTGGTCGCGACAGCATCAAGAGAACGATAAGCGAGGCGGAGAAATTTGGCTTTGACGTTCTCTACGGCGATACTGATTCGCTCTTTGTAAAGATGAAAGGAAAAGACGTAGGAAGAGAATCTGAAAAATTCCTTGAGAAGATAAACAAGTCATTGCCAGGTATGATCGAACTTGAGATGCAAGGCATTTATGAGAAAGGTTTGTTCGTTCCGCAGCGGCTAGGCAATTACGTTGCAAAGAAGAGATACGCCTTAATCGACAAGAAAGGAACGCTAACAATACGCGGTCTCGAGACCGTGCGGCGTGACTGGTGCAAGATTGCAAGAAGTTTGCAGCGTGATGTGATAAGGCTGGTTCTTACCGGCAAAGAGAAAAAAGCGATAAAGGAAGTAAGAGAAGCGGTAAAGAGAGTCAAGGCAAGGAAAGTCTCGTTGAGCGAGCTGATGGTCACAACGCAACTAGGAAAGGCGTTGAGCGATTACAAGGCGATAGGACCGCACGTCGCAGTCGCAAAGAAACTGGAAAAGGAAGGCCATGAAATTCGTGAAGGCATGCTAATCAGTTTCATCATCACAAAAGGCCATGGTTCAATATCCGAGCGAGCCGAGCCAATAGATAAAGTCACGATAAATGATTATGACATCGACTACTACCTGAATAACCAGATAATATCGGTCGCATTGCGGGTACTGCAGGTCTTCGGTTATAAGGAAGAAGACTTTTTGGAAGCCGGTATGAAGAAATTTTATAAAACTAAATGACGATATCACCATTCTTCATCAATATCTTACCGTTATAAATCGTGTAAATTGCTTTTCCAGGAAAGACGTATCCTTCAAACGGCGACCACCCACATTTTGTCTGTAAATCCTCTTTTCTTATTTTTGTTTTTTTCATATTTAGAATGGTTAGGTTTGCAATAAAATTTTCTTTTATTCGACCAGCATCGATATCCAGAAAGCTGGCTGCATTCATTATCAACTGAGCAATCTGTTCTGGTTTCATCTCGTTCAATAACCACGAAACAATATTTCCGTATGTATCCAGTCCAGGAAAGCCAGAAGCACCATTTTCCTTATCCTCTAACGTGTGAGGAGCATGGTCAGTGGAAAGCATGTCTATTGACCCGTCTTTTAACGCATTCAACAGGGCAGACATGTCTTCTTCTGTACCCGGTTCAGGTTTAACATCTTTACGATTATTCTTTGTAAAGAACAGATAATGAGGGCATGTCTCGCATGTCAACTGCACCTTATTTTTGTATTTCTTTATTATTTCTATTTCCACTTTCTTGGATAGATGAGCAATATGGGTTCTTGCATTATATTTTTTGCATATTTTCAGTATCGTTTCTAAATCTTCAGGATGACAATGAAACACAACAGGCTTCTTTGTTTTTGATATCGCTTTCACCGTCGGTTCCAGCTTGCTTCTATCCAGAATCAGATTTCCCGTCGTTTCGGCGAAATAAATTTTATAACCGCAAACAAGCTTGGCCATTTTTTTTATTTCTGATAAATTTTCTGTTGTGACGCCGCCGTAGAATAAAACATCAATCATCGATTTTTTTGCCAGTTTCTGCCTTTCAAACACTTGCTCTTTGCTTATTGCTGGTAATGGCGTGTTTGGCATATCCGCTACGGTGGTAACGCCGCCATGTATGGCCGCCCTACTACCTGAAACAAAGTCTTCTTTGTAGTTCCATTTTCCTGAAGCGTCTTCACGCAAATGCACGTGACAATCAATGAAACCCGGGAAAATCAGGCATGAATCGTCAAGGACTAAGGATTTTTTTCCGGCTATCCTGCCGTCAGATATTCTTTTGATTCTGTCACCAACTATACCGATATTTGATTCATAAACACCATTGATATCAACGATTCTGCCAGAAACAACCAGGTCGTAAATCATACACTTACCATTTTTCCGATTTCGTTTCTCTTTGATCTACCAAAATCCGAGTTCACGATAGCACTGTATCTGAATATCGGGCCGTCTTTGCAAACACGCAATCCGCTCAGTTCGCAGTTGCCGCATATACCACAACCACACTTCATATACCTTTCAAGAGAGAGTATTATATTCTCAGGCGTTTTTATTTTCTGTACGCATGCAAGCATCATTTTTTCAGGACCGCAGATGAAGAACTGGGCATCGTCATCTTTAACCAAATCTGTGACAAATCCGCAGCTACCGCAAGAGCCATCATTCGTTGTAATGAGCAGATTCGATTTTTTTCTGAATCTATCAGCGAATACAAGACCATCCTTTGACCTTGCTCCTAAGATCACTGTAGGTTTCTCGTTCAGCCATTCGGCAAAAAACGCTAAAGGCGCGGCACCGGTTCCGCCTGCTATCAAATATTTCTTGGAGTCTCCGACAAAGTCTATGAACGAATTGCCGTAAGGGCCACGAATCCATAATTTATCGCCAATATGTAAGTCGAATAAACTCTTCGTGAATGGCCCCAACATCTTAACGGTTATACCATTTTCATAAGATAATGAGAAAGGCTTTTCATTTATTCCAGGTAGCCATACCATTACAAATTGGCCAGGCATTGCATCAATCTTTTTATCAAGGAAGAACGTCCTGACGTTCTTTGCCTCGTCAACAACATCAATTATCTTGCAAACCTCATACATGTGCGACACCAACCAAGTCTTGCAATTTATTTACATCTAAATCTTTCATCAAAACTTCTAGATTTTTAGATAAGCTAAACAGAAAGTATTTGATATCATCTTCGCTCTTATTGTAAAATGCAGAGCCGATTGCAACAGCAGACGCTCCTGCTTCCACATACTCAATCACGTCTTCGGCTGTTTCAATACCGCCCATGCCTATTATCGGGGTATCATAACCGTTAGATCTCAATGCTTCGTATATCGTGTAAACGCAACCAATCCCGAATGGTTTTATCGATTTTCCGCTCATACCGCCGTACCTAGCTGCCAATATCGGTTTTCTTGCGCGAATATCAATCTTCATGCCGCCTGAGATTGTGTTTATTGCGGATATAGCGTCTGCTCCTGCATTAACCGCAGCTATTGCTATATCCTTTATACTATCTCTGCAGTCTATGTAAGGTCCTGCTGAGAGCTTGACTATTATCGGTTTTTTTGTACAATCCCGGACTGCTCGAGTATATTCTTCGACTAATTTTGGGTCGCGACCTATCATAATACCATGCTTTTCGCCGGGCATCAGATTCGGGCAAGAGAGATTCAATTCAAATGCATCACATGAATCATCTAAACTACTCACCATTTTCGCCAATTTTTCTTTAGAGTTATCGAATATAGATACAATCAACGGCTTTTTCATTGGATAAAATCCATTCAGCTCCTCTTTCAGTGATTTGCAGCCAGAATTCGGCAAGCCAACTGCATTTATAAATGATTCTTTAGAGCATTGAGCGAATATGGGATTGTCGAAGCCAATTTTCTCATCGAAAGAAATGCTCTTAGTCACTAGCGCGCCAATCTCAAATTCTGATATACGCTTTAGGATTGGCAGAAAAGAGAATATTCCAGATGCATTCATGACAGCTGGTTTTATTTTCAGGCCTGCAATATTAGCTGATAGCATAAACACAATAATATTGAAAAGGATAAAAATTCAATCAAGCTAACTTAATTGCGCCGTACTTATCGTAATATTCAATCCACACTTGCTTTATCTCTGGCGATAACGAATCTTTAACCAATGAAAAAATATCCAGCATATTTAATATAGAGAATGTTGGGATACCCATTTTTTGGATGTTTTCTATTGCACTATCCTCCTCGATATTCACTGCATCACCCATTTTTTCTTGTCGGTCAACTGCAAGAACCAATCCAACTACTTTATGTTCTCCCAACAATTTCAGTTTATCCAGCGCCTCCAACTTCGTGCCTCCAGTCGTAATGACATCATCGATTAACAATATCTTGTCACCAGGTTTGAAGTAACCGGAGCCTACAAATATCTGGTCCATTTTCTTATCAGCATAGGTTTTCTCTTCTTTGCGGTCGTACAAATAACGGGTGTCCATCCCAAATAATTCATGCAAGCCTTCGCAGGCAAGGCATGCAATATTTATACCCTTGTACGCAGGACCGAAGATGAAGTCGAATTTTTCTATCTTACCATCTTTTATCAAGTCGTGTATCAAGGTTGCGTATGCCTTCTTCAGAGCAGACAACGATTCGCCATCTGTCAACGCGCCAATATTTACGAAGTTAGGTGACTTTCTGCCGCTTTTGAAAACAAATAAATCATTTATATCCTTAGATATTCTCAGTGAGCCCTTCTTAATCAATACATCAAGAAACTCTCTTCTTATTTCATCCATATAATTACCTTTTATCCAAAGTTTCTAGAACCTTTTTAACCAATTTTTCAGGCTCTGATTCGTATATTACCTTTCCAGATTTTTTCCTTCCTGAAAGGTATTTTTCTTCCAAATCTTTTAATATCTCTGTGATTCCACCGCTACCGAGAAGGATGCCGCAGACCTTTCCTTCATCGTAAGCGATTGTGAACTCGTTTAATGAGCCAGAACCACCAGAAATGAATATTGCCGCGTCGCACGTTCGAACTGAAACAACGTTTCTCCCTTTCTTACCAAAACCGGTGAATACCAGTATGTCAAAATCATCTTCAGGATAGCCGATTTCTTTATGTTCCTGAATATTCTCTGCCGGAGAAAAACCGATTGTAAACCCTTTATGCGCTTTCGCGGATTTTAGTGCTTCGTGCGGAATGCCTCCGCAGGCGCCGGTCACAAGCATGCAATCATTTTCAGCTATAAGTTTGCCGATTTCTCTGGCTGCTGCTACTACATTTTTATTTTCATCCTTCGCCGAACCATATACACCGATTTTCAATTTCATAATTATCTAAAATTCAGTGCAATATCTGCAAAAGACTCTGCAGACTTTTTGATATCAGATGCTTTGTAGATGCTCGATCCAATAATGGCATAGGCAGAATTATTCCCGCAGGCGTCGAAAGCTGCTTCTATATCACCACCCTGGCGGCCGATTCCAGGGAAACAGAATTTTGGATTTATTATCTTAGAAAGCATTTCTGAATATTTTTTTATTGAATCGATCTTGTTTCCAGGAACTATGAAAAATTCTGCACCGGCCTTTGCGCCATTATTATACATTTCTTCTGGTGCATTGTCCCTCAAATAACCACCGTCTTTTGCCAAATATTTTGGGTGTGTCATCTCGCCGCCGACCATCGGCACGATGCCAGAAGTTAGCAATGCTTTGACAAATGCCTCCTGAGTTGCCGGACCTGACTGAGGAAATATTATCGCTGAGTCGACACCTGAATTTTTCATAACCGACGCGAACTCAGTGCCCATGTCTGGTATGTCGGTGCTTGCTTTCTGATGGTCATATATTACTGGCAGATCTGATAGATCCTTGATAGATTCTACAATATTCTTTAGTCCGTAATTTAATCCCAAAATAAAGCCGACTTTATAACCAACTATGCCATTGATGGAAGAGGTTGCGTCAACAAGCTTTCTCAACTCATCTAAAGTTTTGACATCGCAGGCAACGATAATTCCATAATTCGAAGAAAACATGACTCCACCCTATACTGTATTTTTAATTTAGGTTTAAAGTATTTAAATTGTTCATCCATCTATTTTCATGCAAAAAGAAATTATGGAAAAATATCTACTGGCTGGCAAGATAGCCGCTGAAGTCAGGGAAGAGAGCAAAAAATGGATAGTTGTTGGGTCAAAACTTATTGATATTGCAGAAAAAATCGAGGCGATGATTCGCGAGAAAGGTGCGGCGCCCGCTTTTCCTGTCAATCTTTCGTTGAATGACGTTGCTGCCCATTACACGCCGATAAAGAAGGATGAGACAAAAGTAAAGGAAGGTGATATTCTAAAAGTCGATATAGGCGTTCATGTTGACGGATACGTGGGCGATACGGCATATACGATTTCCTTCGGTGGAAATGAGAAATTGGTAGAGGCGAGCGAATCTGCACTAAATGGGGCAATAAAACTATGCAAGCCAGGAACGTTGCTTAGCGATATCTCTGCAAAAATCGAAGAGACGATTCATAGTTATGGCTTTAATCCAATATCGAATCTCACTGGCCACGGCCTTGAGCAATATAATCTTCATGCCGAGCCGCAGATACCTAACATAAAATTCCATTCTGATTATAAACTGAAAGAGAATCAGGTGATTGCAATAGAGCCTTTCGCTACAAATGGCTCCGGCTACGTAAAGGAATCAGATTTGGTTATTATATTCAGACTTGTTGGTTTAGGAGCAGTAAGGAACAACGATGGCAGAGCGATAATGAGATTCGCTACTGCTTTCAATGGATTGCCGTTCGCTGAGCGCTGGATTCCAATCGACTCTATGATAAAAATACGGATTGCGATGCGTGAATTGCGCGAGAAAGGCATCATATACGATTATCCGATACTGAAAGAATCCGCAGGAGGCGCGATAAGCCAGGCAGAACACACAGTTATAATAAAGGATGAGCCAGTCGTGACCACAAAATAAATATATAAAGATTTTTTTTCAAAATCAATGATAGATATGTTGGTAATAATAGATAACGGAAAAGGCGCGAATGAGATTTCAAGCATAACAAGGGCAAAGATAGCAACGCCAAAAAGCATACCAAAGGCAGACGCTTACATCTTATCTGATGGCATTCTGAGCAAGGATAATCAGAAGGCGAACGTGAATCTGATAAAATGTTTTGACAAGCCACTTCTTTGCATCGGTCTTGGCTCCTCGTTTCTTGGCGCAGCTTTTGGTGCGCAGATAAAAGAAATTAAGGCAGCGAAAAAACAGGAACGGTTAAATCTAAATATTCCATGCCCGCTCACACTTGATTTGAAGAAATTCTTCAACGTTGTTAATGATTCCAAATATACAATAGGCAATCTACCGGATAACTTCAACGTTGTTGCTTCATCATCAGGCGTTGAGTTCGGGATAATACAGGAAATGAGCAAACCCTTTTTCGGCGTCCAATTTAACCCGGAACTCGGCGGTGACGGGATAAAGATATTACAGAATTTTGTGCGATTCGTTGAAATCTGGGCGAAGTATCACAAGTGATTATCCTATATAATCAATATCATCCACTTCGATGACTTTCATTACGTTTTTTGGTTCCTG
The DNA here is from genome assembly GCA_043799385.1 of Candidatus Aenigmatarchaeota archaeon. Taxonomy (GTDB): domain Archaea; phylum Aenigmatarchaeota; class Aenigmatarchaeia; order GW2011-AR5; family GW2011-AR5; genus JAZDNV01. Next base: position 93,484 of record JAZDNV010000001.1, read on the forward strand.
GCCTTTCGGGTAGAGTAAGTAAGGAAAGAATTCACTCATATCAAAAGATATTTTTGTAGCTGGGTGCTCTTCTCCAAAAAATTTTCTGCATATCAAATAGGAAAGTTTTCTGACCGCTGCTTCGTCAAGGTAACCAAGGCTGTGAATGTATTCGTGTAGAAGTATAGAGAACAAATATGGCTTAAACAATTCCGGATTCGTTTCCGTTATCCTTCTCAGAGGAGTGCTGTTAACTACAATTATATTCGACTCTACAGGATAGAAAGCGCTCAGCAAACCGTCTGGCTTGTTTCCAATCTCGACTAATCCTATATCCAGTCCTGCCCGGCTCTCTTTTAGTGTCGCCTTTACGCAGTCTTTAACAAGGTCAAAAATATCTTTTATCGAATCGCAGTCGTTGAGCTCTTCGCATAAATTTATTTCATCATTATGCTTGGCTGTAAAAAAAGGTATACAATTTTCAAAGAATCCGTTGTACATATTTATTGCCAACATAAAACCACACCAAATATTGGTTATCCAGTATACGTTATCTCTTCTTCAATCTTCTGCGATTTCTTTCTTTTCATCAGGCTTTCATAGAACGTGTTCATGTCCTCGCTCACGGAAGGTTTTATCTCCTTCATTGCCGAGTCAAAATCTTTTTTTGCAATCTCCTTTACTTGGGCGTTCTTTCTCATCGCGTTCATGCCCGCTTCGCGGCACAACGCCTCTAAATCTGCGCCAGAGAAACCTTCCGTTTCCTTTGCCAGATATTCTAACAAGGACAATCTCCTACCACTTATATGGTTTTTATCTAGATTATCGACATCTTTTTGCGATACAGCCTCGCCGGATGCCATTCTACTCATTATTTTTTTCTTAATGTCGGTTTTTATTGATTCATCTTTGATACCATCTTCGTTTATAGGCATCCCTTTTGTCTGAACCTTTAATATCTCTAATCTTGCTTTCTCGTCAGGAGTCGGAACCAAAATCTGCCTGTCGAACCGTCCAGGTCTCAGCAGCGCCTGGTCCATTATATCCGGTCTGTTCGTTGCTGCAATGACAACAACACCACGCAATTCCTCCAAGCCAGATATTTCGGCGAGCAATTGCGACACCACACGCTCGGATACATGCGAATCCGATGAGTAACCGCGCTTTGGTACGAGCGCATCTATCTCGTCAAAGAATATTATCGAAGGTGCAACTTGGCGCGCACGCCTGAATATCTCGCGAACGTGGCGTTCAGATTCGCCGACGTACATCGACAACAGCTCAGGCCCTTTTATCGAAATGAAATTAGCACCGGCTTCATTAGCTACCGCTTTAGCGAGCATCGTTTTGCCGCAGCCAGGAGGACCGTATAACAAGATTCCAGTCGGCGGGCGAATGCCCAGATTTTTAAATGAATCCGCGTACTTCAACGGCCACTCTATTGCCTCCTTCATAGACGCTTTCACGGTTTCCAAGCCGCCTATGTCAGCCCATTTGACGTTCGGAACTTCGAACAGGACTTCGCGCATCGCAGATGGCTCGACCATCTTGAGTGCGTGGTCAAAATCATCGCGGGTCACTATCAATTTCTTCAATAATTCCTGATCGAATGGCTTGTCTTCTTTTATCTCGCCAAGATCAGGCAAAATTCTTCTTAGCGCGTGCATTGCCGCTTCCTTGCATAATGCAGAAATATCAGCGCCAACATAACCATATGTAATTTCTGATATTTTATCAATTTCAACGTCTTTGGACAGAGGCATACCTCTTGTATGGATCTGCAATATCTCTTTTCTACCGTCCTTGTTAGGAACACCTAATTCGATTTCTCGGTCGAATCGGCCAGGTCTTCTCAGTGCCGGGTCTATGGAATTCGGAATATTTGTTGCGCCTATGACAATTAGTTTTCCACGCGATTTCAATCCATCCAATAACGTTAGCAATTGCGAGACGACACGTCGTTCGACCTCGCCTCGTGTTTCTTCTCTTTTAGGCGCAATCGCGTCGATTTCGTCTATGAAAATAATCGAAGGCGCGTTCTTTTCTGCTTCCTCAAACTTTTTCCTTAAATTTTCCTCTGATTCGCCATAGAACTTGCTCATAATTTCAGGACCGTTGATTACAAGGAATCTTGCTCCGCTTTCATTCGCTACTGCTTTAGCAAGCAACGTTTTACCGGTTCCTGGTGGTCCGTGTAGTAGAATACCTTTAGGCGGTTCGATGCCCAAACGCTCGAATAGCTCCGGATGCTTTAGCGGTAATTCAATCATTTCTCGGACCTTTTGAACCTCTTCATGCAGACCGCCTAAATCTTCATACGTAACGTCCGGTATCTTTTCCTCCTCCAAAGGTGCGGTCGCTTGCGGTAGAAGTTCGATATCAGTTTCTTTGGTCACGCGAACGATGCCTTTCGGCTCAGTTGCTACAACAACGAATTTCTCCTCGCCAAACGGCTGCATCAGCATATCGGTTATGTTCATATCAAATCCGAAGAATTCGAAGAAGTTGGTTTCCCTGCGGTTCTGGACAATAGGATTTGGAACTATAATATCACCGAGGTATAACGGCCTCATCAGTAAATTCTGCTTGAATATATTACCACCCATATGGATTATTATCCCCTTCCTCGCCGGCGCGATGGTAACGCTTTTCGCTTCCTTAACATCAGCCCTTTTTATTTTCACAGCTTCTCCAATACCAGTACCACAATTCCTTCTCGCAAGGCCATCCATACGAACGACATCCAATCCTACATCAGCCGGATAGGCGCGAACTGCAATAGCTGCGGTCTTGCGTTTGCCGTTGAGCTCTATTATATCGCCTTCGGTGACGCCTAGACGCTTCATATCTCGTGCAGAAATGCGGACGATGCCTTTGCCGAAGTCCATCCTCTCGCTTAATTCATCGACCTTCAGTTTTATTTCATTCGTGTCATCGGGTTTGTCAATTTTCATATTATCACATGAATGTTTCAATTTAAATTATTTCCCTCAATCGCTTGCGTTCCATCATGGCTTCCATAATCTCGTAATCGACCTTCCTTTCCCACTGGTCGAAATATTCCTCGATTCGCTTCAGGTTTTCCATCGCTGTCATGAACACTGAATCTGCAATTTTTACATGCGGTACTTCATCAAGAAGACCGTTTCTGCGATAGAGGTATTTCTTCTTTTCCTTAGATATCGTCTGCTTCCAGCCATAGAGCCCCTTGAAAAATTTGCTCCTGTCGTAATCAGATTCAAAATTCTCTGTTTTTGTATGAAAACTAATTATAACTACCTGAGCAAAATTCCGCCTCACTATCATGACAATCACTTTTAGTGTTCTATGTGACACTAAAATATTTAAAGGTATTGGTTTGATTGACGTTTTGTCTAACGAAAGGTTGGAAAAATCAATTCACTTCGTTTGTTGGTGTGCCTTTGAGAAAGTTCTCTAGGTTTGAAAGAAATATATCCTGCTTTGCTATTCTGGCTTCCGCTGTTATGTATGCTATTGGCGGATAAATTATGCAGTTTTTGTATTTTGAGAGCTTCTTTAATTGCTCTGGTGGCGTTTCGTCAGAGTGATCAAGTATGAATGTTATATCCCCCTTTTCAAGCCTGTCAGCTAAAGCGTCTATGTCCACCAATTCCATTGGTGCAGTGTTTATCACAATGGCGCCACTCTTGACTTTCTTGATGAGTTCTTCATTCAAGAATTTTTCAGTTTCATTTGTCTGTGCAAGATTCAACGACAGGAAATCACATTTAGGAATAAGAGAATCCGCATCTTCGTATTTTATACCTTTATTTTCAAATACACCCTTTCTGTTTCTAGACCAGTATCTGACGTCAGCGCCAAACCCAAGAGCAAGCTCTGCGACCCTGCCTCCGATTCTTCCCAAGCCAACAATACCAAATATCTTATCTTTGATTTCGCTTGCAGAAATTCCGGTTTCAGAATAATTGCCGATTATTCCGCGTTGTTTGCCTTCTTCCAGACACCTGATATTTTCTAGAATCGCGGCCAAGACGAATTCAGCGACCGCTTCGGTGCTGTAGCCGGGAATGTTGCAGACAGTTACTCCTTTACTTCTTGCATAGTCAATATCAACTTTTCCGTAAGCTGTGGCTAATACTCCGATATATTTCAGGTTAGGGGCGTTATCAATGTCTTCTCTATTAATGTTTATTCCAAAACCTAAAAGCAGGCAGTCAGTATCAGTTAATTCTTTCCTTATTTCATGGCTATCCTTAGGGAGTATTTTCCCTTCACTTGATAACAAACTAATTTTATTCCAATATTCCGGATCAAACTTAGACTCATCAATTCCTATCATCAGCATTTTCCTGAACTTCATAAATTCCATTATTGTTGGAATCCTTAAATATCGAAGGAAATTAATCTCTTAAATTTTTCTGAGATAGTTAATTCATGAAGCTTGTTACGAATTCTCCGCTGGATAAGCTGATTGGCGGCATAGAGTGCGATGCAATAACAAACGTCTACGGTCCGGCTGGCTCTGGAAAAACCAACATCGTGATTTGTGCGTTGATTGGCGTTGCCAACGACAAGAAAGTAATATACATAGACACAGAAGGCTCGTTCTCTTTAGAGCGATTCGAGCAACTTGGCGGCAGCGAGAAGCAACTGAAGAACATAATATTCATCGAGCCGCACGAGTGGAAGGAGCAGCATAGCTCTGTGCAGGATATAGAGAAGATAACGCAGAAAGAGGATGTAGGTCTGATAGTGATAGACTCATTCGTGGCATTGTATCGGCTGGAACTTGACGAAAAGAATTTCCAGCTGATAAATCGTCAGCTGGCTACACAGTATTCGATACTATCAAAGATAACAAGGAAATATAAGATACCTGTTCTGATAACTAATCAGGTTTATGGTTACCGCAGCGGCGAAGAAGATAAAACCGAATTGACATCGCGAACAATCGCAAAGTATTGGTCAAAGGCATTGATTGAACTGAAGAAACTGGACAAATCAAACCATCGCATCGCAATCGTTCGCAAGCACCGTTCAATGCCCGAAGGAAAAAGCATTGAGTTCGAGATTACTGAAAATAAACTAAAAGAAGTTGGAAAATTCAGTTTTATATGAGATTTTGAATGAGGTTTTGGAATGATTCTGGAAAAAATGATAGACAACCGTGCATGTTATACAAGAGTCCATGTAGTCAAGGCTATGCTGCTGATGGAAAATCGATGCAGCCGCGAAAAGTTGATGAGCGACCTCAAACTCAATGAAGCACCTACCAAGACGCTTCTAAACCGGCTGCGCAAAAATAAATTTGTTGAATCGACAACAAAGGGTCATAAATTAGCAAAAAAAGGCCATGATTTTCTGAATTTTGTGAGAAAAAATATTTACGGTCCAAAGGACGTTGGCATCTCGAGAATAACCATGTCGAAGTACAACATTGCATATCTTGTCAAGGGAAGGGCAGATAAAATAAAGCTTGGCATTGAGCAGCGCGATCAGGCAATAGTTTTTGGCGCCGATGGTATGACGTCTCTGGTTTACAAGGATAAATTGCTTATACCTGGAATGAGGTGGACGGTCCCGAAATGGATGGAAAATATTTTCACGCTGGAGGAGAATGACGTAATTCTTATAGGCTCCGCCGGCGACAAGGTAACCGCTGATCTGGCGGCGTTAAACTCTGCAATTGCATTAATTATTTAAGCCTTGTTGGATAAGTCATCCAATGATTCGCCAGATATACGGATTCATAGACCTTTCAGCAGCGGTCATCATATTTTTCGGGTTGCAACTTCCTACGATAATAAAATTAATCATAGCGTTGGTTATGGTAATCAAAGGAGCACCAAGCCTGATAGGCGATTTGATATGCAAGGTTTATGGTGTTGTAGACTTGCTTGTCGCCTTTGTAATTTTCTTCGCTTTTCCAATACCGAATGTTATAAAAGGAATAACTGTGTTTATTCTGATAATAAAAGGAATTTCGAGTCTGATATGAATACCGATACCATGTTCATTTTCGGCATCATCTTGATGATATACTTAGGCGCGCTGTTTTTCGGCCTCTTGTTTAAATCCTTGATAAGCATATAATTCTTATGAGGAATATAGAAACCCTTCCTCATGTAACGATAATAGCTTTCATACTGATATTTCTAATAATCGCTGCATATTTCGCTTCGCTGATTCCTGTTAACTTCATGATAACGGCAGCAATAGCGATAATAATTATAGTATTCGTGGTGTCATTCATGTTTTTCGGAGAGATAACTGGAATCCTGCTTGTGACGCTGGCGTTGCTCGTGTTCATCTTCAATATAGCCCTGAGAGATATAACAGCTTCGCTATTCTATTCGTCAATAGTTTTGGTTGTCATAATAATGGTTAACGTTTTGAAGCACTGAGTTTCAAAATCCCATTTTCATGCCCCAAAAGAATAGCGAGTATAGCCATCCTCACATGAACGCCGTGTCGTGCCTGCTTGAATGGTATGAACCTAGGATCGTCATCTATCTCAGGGTTCAGTTCACCAACTCTAGGCAGAGGATGCATTATCCTGGTCTTTGCAGGTAGCAGATCAAGGAATTTCTTATTTATCTCGTACTTGAAATCTGACCCAGCAGGCATCCGCTCCTTCTGGATTCTTGTTGCATAGATCACGTCCGGGTCTAGGTCACCGACAATATCGATTTCAGTATAATCACCGTTTTTCAGATATTCTGGCATCTCCAGTCCCTTGGGTGAAATGCCGAAGAACCTGTTGTTGTTAAATTTCCTTAACGCCTTTATCAAGGAATGAACGGTTCTTCCAAACTTCAGGTCGCCCGTAAAAACTATTACGAGGTCGTCAAGTCGTCCAAACTCTTTCTTTATTGTGTAAAGGTCCAGCATAGCCTGCGTCGGGTGCTGGTCTGAGCCGTCGCCTGCGTTTATCACAGGAACATTTACAAGGTCAGCGTATTTTTTTACCGAACCTGCGCCAGGGTCTCTTATTGCAAGTATATCGCAATACTGTTCGAGTATTCTTACTGTATCTTCTTTGCTCTCGCCCTTTTCCAAAGACGAACCAATAGGCTTAAAGTTCTGGACATCACCACCGAGCGTATGCATCGCAGTTGTAAAGCTCATCTCCGTTCGTGTCGAAGGCTCAAAGAATGCTGTTATCAATATTTCACCCCTGCACAAATCAAGTTTATTGCCCCTGCCAGAAAAAGGCTCCAGTATTTTCGCGCAGTCAAGAATGAACTCTATATCCTTCCTCGACAACTCATCGACGGACAATATATCCTTCCTGTTCCACATAATTTATCGATACTCAATAAAAATATTTAAACCAACCGAATTCTAGAGACTTTCGACTATTATCTCTGCAAAATCGTTTGCAGCCTTTGGTCCGTTTGCGGTTATTATATTACCGTCTTTTTCAACAGGGGTTGCTGTGTATTTTGCACCTTTGGCGCCCAGTTTTTCGCCAAGGCTTGGCCAAACAGTTGCTTTTTTGCTTTTCAGTATTTCTGCGTTTGCCAGTATCATCGGCGCGATGCATATGGCCGCGGTTATCTTATTTTTCTCATAGAACCGCTTTGCCAGTGATAATATTTTCTGGTTGTTGAAATAAACTTCTGCGCCAGGACCGCCGACAAGCACTAATGCATCGTAAGCATCGACGACGATATCATCAATTAGTTTTGTCTTTACACTATGACCGAACATGCCTATAGCTTCGTTTGCTGTCGATGCGACATCTACTCTTGCTCCAGAACGTTCAAAGACAAGCTTCGTGTCCAGCAATTCCTCGTCCCTGAAATCCTTTGGCGCGACTACCATCAGTATGCTTTTCATCACGACACCTAATACTTGTTGATAAGCTCGCAGTTTACATTTAACTCAACGAAATGTTTGGCCACGCTACCGAACGATGAGCACTGGTTTTCCGGTAAATTATCCACGTCTTGCCGTGGAGCATGCGCAACATCACAGACCCATTTTTCGTCACCAGTGCTGCCAATGTCGTTGCTCAGGCAAGGGCCGTTTGCCAAACCGTCGATGCTTTTCTGTTTGCATAATTGTATGCATGAGGCGATGATTTGTTCTTCGTTTGACGCAACTTCGCTATTCTGGACGCATGCGCTTATCAAAACTAGGGCTAGGATTAGAATCGGTGCCATGTTTAGCTTTGTCATAAATAAATGGCTTAGTTAAAGGATTAAAAATTACTTGATTACCTTTTTCTCGGTTTTTGGCTTGTCGCTCTTCTCAGCTGGCTCGCGTTTCTTCAGCTTGCTTTTATCCAACCAATCCTTCTTTGTCGGGCAGGTCAGATCAACGCACATGCGGAACGGTCGGCGACCTGGATTACGGACTTCTATTATCGGCGATTTGCACTGATCGCACGTTTTCTCCGTAGACGTTATGATTCCTTCACGCGGCGCCGGAGCGCTGAATTTGCATATCCCCTTCTTGAAGTTGCTGCAGCCGATAAAGCGGCAACCCGTGCGCCAGTTCTTATGGACTTTTAACATTCCGCCGCATTTAGGGCATTTTCCAATCAGGCTCTGCTTGTCCTGTGTTGCAATCACTGCTTCGGTCAATTCCTTGCCTATCTTCGCCTCTTTTAACTTGAAGCTCTTGCATATCTTTATTATCCTGGTTTTTGCCTCGTCGAGAACTTTCTCCCTCTTTATCTTGCCGTTTTCAACAAGGTCGCATTCTTCCTCGAAATGCCTTGTCAATTTTTCTGATACAACGTCAGGAACGTTCTTTTCAAGTATGTCTGATAACTGAGAGCCGAGTTCGGTTACTTCGATGCTCTTTCCTATGAGATAACCACGATTGTACAAAATCTGCAGGATTTGCGCTCGCGTGGCTTTTGTGCCCAATTCCTTAGCCTCCATTTCCTTAAGAACCGAGCCCTGCGAGAATCTTGGCGGCGGCTGGGTTTCTTTTGCCGTTTGCGAGACGTTCTTTACCTTCAATTTATCGCCGATTTTGATTTCAGGAAGAATGACTTCTTCGCGTGCTGCATATTTGCCGTATAGCGATAGCCAACCGGGCTCTATCGTCTTCGTACCGTGCAGGAAGAATACAAAACCGTTGACGTCTAAGATTACTTTCTGGCTCTCTCTCTTCGCAGGGTCGCCGAAGCATGCCAGAAAGCGATGCACTACTAAATCATAAACCTTTCTCTGACGGTCGTCTAACTTTTTCGGCGCGTCGCCCGTAGGATAGATAGCCGGATGAGCTGGATCGGTTCTGCTGCCTTCTTCTGGTTTTTTATCAACGAGCGTCGATGCTATCTTGAATCGATCTTGTTTTGCCAGATTGCTCAATATCTTTTTGTAATTTATGTCAGGCGGTAATTTTTCCGATGATGTTCTCGGATAAGATATCAATCCCGCTTGGTAAAGCGATTCAGCAATGGACATGCCGAACTGCGGCGAGAAACCGAAGAATCGATAGACGTCAGCAAGGAATGAAGTTGTATTATACGGTTTAGGCGGTCTCTGTGACATCACTTTCTTTTTTATATCCTTGACCAGAGCTTCTTTTGATTTTGCCTTGCTCGTTATCTCGTCAGCCCTGCTCTTGTCCCAGAGCTTTTCTTTTTCATAGAGAGCCTTGAACGCCTGCTTGCCTATAAGGACTTCAAGCTCTATTTGCCAGAACGGCTCGGGCTTGAATGCAGAAATCTTTTTTTCATGCTTTGTCAGCATGTGCAGTATTGGGCCCTGGACGCGGCCTGTTGACAATACCCTAAAACGTTTTGCGTGGTTCTTTATCGCATTCGTCAATGCGCGCGTCAGCGAAACGCCCCACATATAATCCAAGTAATGCCGCGTCAATCCCGCCTCGATCTGGCCGAAGTCAAGGCTCTTCGTCATTTTATCATAACTTTCTATGAGCTCTTCTTTTGTCATTGTTGAGAACTTCATCCGTTTTGCGTCATTCTTTTTACAGAGAAAACGCAGTATATTATAGCCGATGACCGAGCCCTCTTCGTCGTAGTCGCAGCATACTATATAATCCTTGCCGCCTGGAACGATCTTTTCGACAACGTCAAAATATTTCTTTGTAAAGCTCGCAGGACCCGATGCTTTGTAAGAAGGAACCCAATCAACGTCGAATATCGGATAGTCCCAGCCCTTTGTAGTTTGTTTTAGCGTGAATAGGTGACCAACTGCTGCGACGATTACGTGCTTTTTGCCCTTCTTCTTGAATTCGTAATAGTCGACGCCTTCGTCGCTCTTAGTCGCTTTCAAGCTACCCTTGTCGGCCAATGCTATTGCAATCGTTTTAGCGGCCATTGGTTTTTCTGCTATCATCACAACGGTCATAACTATCACAGAACTTCTCTTATAATATAGTGGGAATATTTAAAGCTTGACAGATGCCATAAGCTTAAGGGCTATTAACTGTGGTTAATAGCCCATCGTTGAGGATTAGACTTGCGATTCTAATCCTAGTTAAGCTTATGGCATTGCTTGGGCTGATAGAAAAGAATAAAAATAAGACAAAGAGAAAAAACTAATAAATTCTAGGATTTCTTAGCGTTCTTGGTTGCGGTGTCGATGCTCTCATATTGCTTACGAAACCTCTAGTAAAGTCGTAAACTCCCGTTTCAACATTACTTGGATTTCTATAGTCTCTTGCAATCATCTGGAGTTCTCTAGGGCCTTTTGGCGTTAGGACCGGTTCGTTGTCTGTTACAATGTTGTAATAGAGTGTTGTTATATGCCTTCCGTTTCTGTCGTATAATCTCAAAGAGAAATCCGGAACATCTGGGCAATCCGCGTCGCGAGGTTTTAGTTCATAACGGCCGTTGAAACCTCTCATTGCGTTCTGAACACCAGTTTCAATTGCACGTCTGCCCTGTGCTTCAGAAAATGCGTTACTATACCTCTCATCTCTACGTACTGTTGCGTCATCTTTTTTCTGTGTTTTACTATCTTCTGCTGATGGCTGCTGTATCGCTGCAGGTGTTGTGTTATTACTGTTTACTGTAATACAACCGATGCTACTGAAAAGGCTAGTTAAAAGAAGTCCTGTAACACCAATCATTGCCTTTGTTTTGTTTTGCATTTTTATCTAACCTCATAATTCAACAGGGGTTAACCTGAGATAATTATCAGTAATAATCATCTGAGTAATAATCACCATAACCACCATCATAACCGCTGTCATAGCAGTTATCGCAATAATAATCATTGCCATCATACTGGTAACCGCCATAGTATTGGTAATAATTGTCGTTGTAGTAATCACCGCCAGTGTACTGGTAACCGTCATCATAGCAGTTATCGCAATAGTAGTCGCCGCCATAGTAAGGATAATTGTAGTCGTAGCAATTGCTGCCATAACATCCACCACCGCAGTTGTAGCAATTCGGGTACGTTCCGCACTGACCCCAAGATGAACAGCTATAACCGCCGCAGTTGTATCCCTGGCATCCACCGCACGAATAGCAGTTAGGATAAGTTCCGCACTGACCCCAGTCCGAACATCTGTAATTATTGCATGGCGGGGTGCATGTATTGCAATAACCGTTGCTACAACCGTAGCTGCAAGTCTCTATCAATCTTTTTTCATCACGTTCTATGCATGTCGTTCCAGAGCATGAATAATCCCTGTACGTTTGATAGACATTGTTATTGAAGCAGTATTTCGAGTCTATGAAACCATCCTTTGCGTTGCAGTCTACGCAGTTAGGAGAAACCCCGCACGAAGTATCAGTTCCGCTGCATGTCTGGCAGGTTTGGCACTGGCCGTTGCTGCAGGTGCTGCTGCACGTCTCGACTAATTTATCGGTTTCACTATATGTGCATCCGTTGCCTGAACAGTAATAATCCCGATACTTCTGATAGACGTTGTTACCAGAGCAGAATCGCGAGCCTGTATATCCGTCATTGTTATTACAGTTGTTGCAGTTCGGATAAACGCCGCACGAATTGTCCGTTCCGCTGCACGACTGACACGTTGTGCACTGGCTATTACAGTAACCGTTGCTACAACCATTGCTGCAGTATTCTATGGATTTTTCGCTTTCGCTATAAGTGCAGCTGTTGCCTGAGCAATAGTAGTCCCGGTATTTCTGATAAACATTATTTCCGCTGCAATATCGCGAACCTACGTATCCGTCACTTCTATCGCAATCAGATGATGAGCATGTCTGGCACTGGCTGCCCGAGCAAGAGCCGCAGCCGCTTCCACAACCGCCCGTGCACGATGTGCCTTGGCATCCGCAATTGCTGCCTGTGCATGGATACTGGTAAGGGTAATAGTTGTATAAGCATGAGCCACTGGAGCAACTGTATAGACAATCCTCAACTAATTCTTCCTGCGAGGTCCAGCTTGAATAGCATTTGCCATTACTGCATCCGCGGTCGAAATAATTCCTTGAGTGATAAACATCATTGTTCTTGCAGTAGTTGCTGCCCCACAGGTCATAGCTGCTTGAGCTGCAGCTCTGCTTGAATTTGTTTATGTCAGTATACGTGCAATACGATGCAATTGTTCCAGGATTCACACACTTGTATGTCCTGTATTTCTGGTACACGTCGTTGCCGGAGCACTGCGTTTCATCAATCCAGTCACTCTTGCCGCAATCAGAGTCAGTACTGCAACCAATACATTCGCCGTTGCTGCATCTTGCGCAACTTTTGCAATTATCCTTTAACGTTCTCGTCTGCGTTGTTTTTTCAAAGCAACGGCCGTATTCACAAGAATAATCGATAAATTCCTGGTCCCTGCATATGCACCTGTTATTGCCGTCACAGCAAGGATAGCTCTTGACGTCTACCCATTTATCCTTTGCGTTGCAATCCTCGACAATTTTGTTTGATTCGCTGAAAACGCAGCTTCCGTCTCTGCGTTGGTAATCCCTGTAAAACTGGTAAACATTTTCACCTGAGCAGAATTTTTCTCCGACAAAACTATCCAATTTGTTGCAATCATCGCATGTGATGGCATTGCAGACGTTGAATATACCTGAAACGCAACTTGCATTTTCGCACGTCTTCAATACGAATGCAGTTGGCGCCTGCGTATAAATCACATAGGCTATGCCAACGAACAACAGAATAAACACTATTGCGACCTTTGCTGCGTATTCCATAAAGGAATTAAAACGGAAAACTTTTTATAACTATTTAGAGACAATTTTGTAATGTTCTCGTAATTGAAAAGCATCACGCTGGAAGCACAACTATTTTTTCCCTATCTTTTCGAAGCCGCAGTAAGGCTGCAACGCTTTAGGAATAAGAATCGAGCCATCGCTTTGCTGGTGTTGCTCTATTATGGCTATCATCGTGCGACTTGTGGCCATGGCCGTGTTGTTTAGCGTATGGACAAAACCGATTGGTGCTGTTCCTGCTTTTTCACGATAGCGAATTCCTAGGCGTCTTGCCTGATAATCCGTGCAGTTTGAGTTAGAACCGATTTCGCGGTATTTGCCGTCAGCCATCCATACGTCTGTATCGTACTTCTTTGCAGCTATGGTGCCTATGTCGCCTGTGCAGACGTTTACGACACGATAATGCAAACCAAGAGCCTGATACAAGTCTTCGCAGTTTTTCTGCAACTCCTCGTGCAATTTCCATGACTGCTCTGGTAGGCAGAATATGAACTGCTCTATCTTGTTGAACTGGTGCATGCGGAAAAGGCCTTTCGTGTATTTTCCATGAGAACCGATTTCCTTTCTGAAGCACGGAGAAACGCCAATGAGCTTTAATGGCAGACGATCTTTTTCCAAAACATCATTCATGAGCATCGATCCAAGCGGATGCTCGGCCGTTGCAATGAGATACATCGGCTCCTTCTCTATCTTGTAGGTGACCATCTCGAAGTCACTTGGGTCTATCATGCCCTCATATGCTTTTCGATTTATCATGAAAGGCGGTTCTATTAGTACGTAACCGCGTTTTCTAAGCATGTCTATTGCAAACCTTTGTATGGCAAAATCCAGAATCACCAATTCTTCTTTCAGGTAGAAGAAGCCTGTACCAGAAACTTTAGCCGCTCGTTCCGAGTCAATTAATCCGAGTTTCTCGAGAATTTCCATATGGTTTTTTGGCTCGAACGAAAACCTAGGAGGGTTGCCCCATTTTCTTATTTCGACGTTGTCGTTCTCATCTTTGCCTATAGGCACCGAATCGTGCAGCATGTTCGGCAGGCGCATAAGGATAGAGTTGCATTTTTCATTCATCGATGCTAGTTCATCGTCCAGTTTTTTTATCTTATCCGGAATCTCCTTTACATCCTTCATCTTTGCAGAAACGGACTTTCCTTTTGCCTTGAGGTCTGCAATCTCCTTTGTTACCGTATTCCGCAATTGCTTCAGCTTTTCTACCTTCTGAATCACATCTCTTTTCTCTTCATCGTGCTTTATCAGCTCGTTAAGAAGTTTCAATTTTTCCGTATCATGCCTTTTCTTCAGGTTCTCTTCCACCAATTTCGGGTTTTCTCTAATCAGCTTTATGTCTAACATAAAATCATCTCGTTATCTCCTGCTTTCTTACGAAATCATATAGATCTTTTGCTTTTCCCATCTCAAAATGCTCCCTCACCGGTTTTATCATCATATCCAAATAGTTTGCAGTCGCTGATTTCAGGTCAGAAGGGTGTAATTGGCCGTTGGCGAAGGCGTTTTCTAATTCCTTGTAATCGTAAAATTCTATATCACCTCCGAATTTCTCTGCCCGCTCGACTTTCATGCTTTTGAATTTTCTGAATACAAGCTCTTTGCAATACTCCAGTACAGGATTATCAATATGCTTTGCCGGGCAGAATGCTGACTGTATCTTTTTTGCTATTTCATCCTTTGAGTCATGAACAAATATGGCTGTCTGCGGCTTGCTTTTACTCATCTTTGATGAAATTTCTGTATCTATCTTTTTGCTATCTTCAAACCCTTCAGGCTTTTTTACGCCTTCCAGACCCATGAGCATATGATGTGAGACTACAACAGGCTTCCACAAACCAAGCTTAGGACCGACCTCTCGTGCCAGTATATTTGCTCGTCTCTGGTCGACTCCGAGTTGGCATATATCCGCGCCTAATGCAAAAATATCTGCGGTTTGCATCATTGGATAGAAATATTGTGCAACCTCTTGCATCTCTCCCTGTGTGCGGCCCATTATAGTGAGCATCCTGTTAGCGCGATTAACCGTAGTGTTCTTGGAGATTAGGATTACTTTTTCCCAGTATGCCCTATCTGCCATTACATCAGAAGCCCAGACAAATTCAACTCCCTTGCCGACGCCTGCGGCCTTCCAAACCTCAATGAAATATTCACCAACCTTTCTTATCTTCTCCAGGTCTCCGCCCATCTTGTTGTTCAACCAACCAAACCAGTCTGCTATGTAAAGCTTGAAATGCACGCCTGCTTTCACCAAATCCTGTAGGAGCAACGGCCTGTAAACGCCGAACGGTAGGTGCGCCAGTCCTGATGGTTCAAAGCCGTCATAGGCAATCGGATGATTCTTTGTCTGCAACAATTCGCGAAGTTCCTGCTCTGTTATGACTTCTTCGGCTACGCCTTTCACTAGCCGTAACCTTTCTTCTACGTCCATCGAACCACTATTATTTATTTTGCAACACGAAGTTTATAAAAACCCCGCACTGACTTTCTTATGCGGTTCGCGAGAGTAGATGTGCGGCGCCTTTTCTATAAGCTTGTCTGATTCCTCTTGCGTAACTAGCATTGCCGTTTCCAATTTTTCCACGTCACGTATGCCTTCATACGGTCTTGCTGCCCTGCTAGGAACCAGACAGTATACTATAACCTTATGGGTTTTATCAGGCAATTCATTGCCATTGCAGTCGAACGACATTGTATGTTGGCTACCGTCGTTTCTGTAAACAGCCATAACAGTGTTGCCTGTTGGGTATACGTCAATTGGGCATACTGCTCCAGGATGCCTTTCAAGCACCTTTCTTACAACCTTTTCGCGCACATCAAGTGCCATATTCATGATATCACCTCGTTTTTTATTGGATGAAATAAAAATCAATTTCGGAATTAAAGGCAGTTTTTAATGCTTTCGGAGGGAGCAGGTGACTGAAACCGAAGAAAGCGTTTATTTCTGCCTCAACTATCAGGCATAGAAATAACTATAGGAAAAGCTAAACCAGGATTTGTTATTTACGTTAGCTTTCATTCAAATCTCCTTTCATACCCTTTAACACAAAAATTTAAATATCAATACTTAAGCGCATCATGAAATAGCAAGCTTTTTTACCTGACAGTTCAATTAATTCAAGATAGTTATGGAGATCAAAATACTCGGTTCTGGCCGCGAAGTAGGCAAGAGCGCGATACTGGTAAGCGACAAGAAAACTGACATAGTGATGGATTACGGCGTCAAGCTGCAGCCAGAGCCGCCGACCTATCCGATAAGGCCTAATAAAATCGATGCAGCAATACTCACTCATGCGCATCTGGACCACTCAGGCGGATTGCCTATTCTTCACAAAAAATGGAGGAAGCCTTTATTCATGAACACGGTTACGCTAGAATTGATAGAAATGCTCGTTTCAGATTCGATTAAGATTGCAAGGAAAGAAGGCTATTCAATACCATTTTCAAAGAACGACCTGAGGAGGATGATAAAGAACACAAAGATCGTGAACTACAATGAACAATTTCGCGTGGGCGATTTTAATTGCTCGCTCTATGACTCAGGCCATATACCAGGTTCATCGTCCATTCTTCTCGAAAACAAGAAAAGAATTTTCTATACAGGTGATATACAGACGGTTGACTCTAATCTTCTCAGGGCGTGCAGATTACCGGATAAAGCCGATGTATTGATAACAGAATCAACGTACAGCTACAAGGACCATCCGAAAAAAGAAGGGGAAGAAGAACGATTCTTAGCATCAATAGAAGAGTCGATGGCAAACGAGGAGTTTGCGCTCGTGCCGGTATTTGCTGTCGGCAGAGCGCAGGAAGTTCTGCTGATTCTTGAAAAATATGCAAACAAAATTGCATTGGACGGAATGGCAAAAGGCGCGAGCGAATTGATCGCGAGTTACGGCAGCTATCTGAGGGATGCAAAACGTTTCAAAAAAATACTTGGAAAGGTTCATTGGGTAAAAACCAGAGAAGAACGTGAAAGGGCGTTGAAGAGATATCCGATAATACTCTCGTCTGCTGGTTTGTTGGGTGGAGGGCCAATCGTGCATTATCTTCGCGAGATAAAACATAAACCAGAGAGCAAGGTGATATTCACAGGTTTTCTTATAGAAGACACGCCAGGCGCTAACTTGATACAGACAAAGATATTCGAGAACTCGGAAGAAAAGTTCAAGGTGCATTGCAAGCTGGAGCAATACGACATGAGCGCGCACACCGACCGCACGGGTTTGTTTGGAATAATAGAAAAACTAAAGCCATCTCAGGTTGTGTGCGTCCACGGCGAAAAATGTGAAGAGTTCGCATTCGATATTGAGCAGAAATTCGGAATAAGCGCAGTCGCACCGAAGAACGGTGAAACGATTAGAGTATAACTCCTACATTCTCCAGAAATCCATATAAGGTTTTGCCGTATTATTGTCTATTTCTGCAATGATAAAATGTCTAGAAAAATCCAATTCCTTGCGAACTATTCTTAATTTCGGAAGTATCACTCCTACACCACCATCCGAGCCTTTAATAAAAACCGGTATCGCGCCATTATAGAATACGTATCCAACAACATCTCTATATTTATCATAACTAGTGCCATGCTCATTTTGTTTGCCGTGATTGACAACGAGAATATTCTCTATCGTATCGTTTCTGACCGTAGTAAATATATGTCTTCCGTTATTTGTAAGACAGTCATACTCTCTTATGAAAACCACAGGTTCTAAAATTATACCGCTTTCGCGATCTACACCTAAATGCCTTACGACTATAATATCGTCCTTTCTGACATTTTCTATAATCTCCCTCTTTTGCCCGGCTAGCCCTCCTGAATAAAACGATGTCAAGTTGCCCGATCTAGTAGTGCCGTCTGAAGATAGAAAGTCAACCGATTTTTTGTAACCACTGATACCTTTTACAACGCCCCTGAAGATAGAAGGATGACGGTCAAACTCTTCGTATGCAATCTTAGATAGCCATTCTTCATAAGGATTCAATTTTGTTGCAGCTGTTATATGAACATCATCCGAAATTTCTTCAGTCTTGAGTGAAAAATAATTGCCGGAAGTTTTATGCTCAACCATTCCAGGTCCAGTATATGACGAAAGAAATTTTTGCAAGACTTGCTTTGTAGCGGTTTTTAGTTCGGGTATTTTCTGCCTTAGGTTGTCGTATGTTATCTGTTCGCCACGTTTATAACATTTGGATAAATCAATCACAGGTAATGACATACAAAATCGATATCTAAAATCTTTTTAAATATACTAATTCCGATATCAAAATATGATAGAGATAGACGGCAGCCATGGCGAGGGCGGCGGACAGATTTTGCGGACAGCAATAGCGCTGTCTGCGATTACTGGGAAGCCTTGTAAAGTATACGAGATAAGAGCCAATCGTTCTAGACCAGGATTACAGGCGCAGCATCTGGCTGCGCTGAACGCTGTTGGGAAATTATGCAACGCCGAGATTATCGGCAATGAGCTTGGCTCAACGGAAATCGAATTTATTCCGCATGAGATAAAAGGCGGGTCGCTGTCGATAAACGTTGGCACGGCTGGTTCGACTGCGCTCGTTCTTCAGGCGTTACTGATTCCGGCTTTTCATTGCAAAAAGCCTTTGGACATAAGCATAACTGGTGGAACGCTGAACAAATGGGCTCCATCTATATATTACCTACAGAACATCACATTAACACTGTTCAGAAAGCTCGGTTGCAATGCAGAGATAATATTACACAAACACGGTTTCTATCCAAAAGGCGGCGGCATTGTCGAAGCAAAAATAACGCCTAGTACAGTTCGTGCTATTGAACTTATCAAGAGTGGCAAAGTTCTGGAAATAAGCGGTCTATGCTTGGCTAGTGAAGATTTGCAGAACGATAAAGTCGCTGAGCGAATGCAGAAGGTAGCGCGACAGGGCGTATTTCGCGAGTTCCAGCTTAGCCCGAAGATCAAGACAGAGTATGCGCAGAGCGAGAGCACAGGATGTGGAATAGATATCATCGCTGTCTGCGAAAACACAATAATTGGTGCTAACGCGATTGGTGAACCGGGCAAACGCGCTGAAAAAGTCGCGACCGAGGCGTTAGCTGAATTGATTGAATTCCACAGCAGTGATGCGACGTTAGACAAGCACATGGCTGACCAGATAATCCCTTACATGGCATTAGGCACGGCTAATGACAAAAAAGAGAGTATGGTAAAAGTCGTTGAGATTACCGAGCACACGAGAACGAACGTCTGGGTTGTTGAGAAATTCCTGTCAGTGAAGTTCGAGATAAATGAAAAGGAAAAAACAATTAGTTGCAAATGATTACTTTATCGGTACCTTCTTTTTCTTCTTCTCTTCCGGATGTAGTTTTGGCAGAGTAACTGTGAGCAGGCCGTCCTCCAGTTTCGCGTCTGCATTTTCAGGGTCAACGTTTTTCGGCAATGAGAACGCTCGCCTTATCGCTCCGGATGACCGCTCGTGCATGTAGGATTTCTCCGTCCTTTCTATTTTTTCCTCCTTCTTTGCCGCAGCTATCTCTATAAAATTTTCTGTGACATTAAGGCTTATCTCATCCTTTTTGAAGCCCGGCAGCTCTGCCCTTATTACTACCTTCTTGTCAGTTTCACCCATGCTTATCGGTATCGTCTTCTCGAAACTGGCCTCAGGAAATTTTATTCCCGGGAAAGTGAATCTGAGTTCAAATGGGTCGTTGAAATCCTTTTTTATATTTTCAATTGGCTCCTCCCAGAAGAAACGGAATTCCTTTTCTTTCTTCTTTTTCATGCGTTCACCAATAAATCTAGGACAAGCAAAAATTCTTAAGGCTTGTGTAATCAGAAGAATTCTTTTTCATCGTTTGCGACAATCATCTGCTTTATCAGGAAGTCCACACCGCCTACCTTAGGCATACCATGGCCTGGCAGAAGATAGGACACAGGGTATTTTGCCAATTTCTTTAGCGAGTTGCAAAGCTTGTACTTGCTACCGCCTGGAAAATCGGTTCTGCCGATGCCGTCTTCAAATAACGTGTCTCCGGATATTAATATCTTCTTTTCTTTTTCATAAAGGCATATCGATCCAGGCGTATGACCAGGAGTCGATATCACTTCAAACGTGAAGTTTGCCGTCCTTATCATACTGCCGTTCTTCAATACACGGTCAACGGTAGTGACTCTGGCCACTTCGCCGAACATCTCGGATAAAGTATCTATGCCACTTTCCAGCGATTCTTTGTCGTTTTCATGTATTGCAATTTCCGTCTTGAGCCAATCGCGAAATTTTCTGTTCGCGCCAGAATGGTCGTAGTGGCAATGTGTATTCACAATATATTTGATATTGCTGACATCGCACAATCTTGATATTTCTTCCTTTATTTCCGAAAAGAACAAACCGCTGCCAGAGTCGACGATGAGTTCGCCATCAATCAGATAAATATTAGAATCATACCCTACTCCGCCCATCATTATGATTCCCTTCAAAATCTGCATGATAATACTATTCCACTAATTTTTAAATGCTTTGAATTTCTCTGCCTATTATGTCATGCGCATTGACGGAAAAGAACGAGCCGTTGTTTCTCAAAACCAGCAAATTCCCTTTTGCTGCCACAACACGGCCAGAAATGCTTATACCATCGCAGACCGAGATGTTTTCCGGGTCAGACAAAACATTTTGCAGTCGATAGAACCGTCTCATGTCGTAAATCTCAGGTTTTATGAGGTCAAATTTTTTTTCCTTCAGGCTAACCAGTGCCTTTGTTATATTTTCGGTAGCTACGTTCGGGTTGCCAAATAATGTTTTGTGTTTTTCGCTGCCAAGTATCCTATCAGCGATTGTCAGGTTATTCTTTATCTTTTGCTCTACGCTCCTCGCTTCTCTACCATCACGGATGAACGCTATCTTTGCACCGAAATCCGCGCCCTGTTCGACCAGACGCTCTAATATCCTGTGTTCATAGGATATACCAACCTTCAGCAACGAGTCAAAAGCCGCCAGATAGATATAGTAATTGTTTTTTTCGCACTCGCTACGTTTTTTTGGGTTTATGCACTCGCCACTGCATCTTATGCACTGGAAGAAGTCGTCATTCACTCGGCAGTCATCGCAATTCCACCCATGCCTTATCTCCCTGTTGTCCGGGCACGGATGATGCTTGCCATCTTTAAAAAAACCAACGCAGAATTTTTTTCCAAGATTGATTGAGACATTTTCGTCGAATAATCGCATCCTACCAAAGTCCTTGCCGTCCTTTAAATTAAAGAAAGGTTCCCAGTTTACCCATTTGTAGCCGGTTATTTGCATATTCGGTCAAAAGCCATCGTCACGTTTGCTAAAGTTTTTTCATCCATCAAGTCGTTTTTTAGCATTGAAAAAAGGTTTTTTGTCATCATCTCGAATTCCTTTCTGTACCTGAATTTATATAAGGTTTCCCTGAAAAAATCAGAGGAATAGTTATCAATTCCGTGAAAGCTCAACCAAGGAAGACTCATACCAATGAAATCATTGAGTTTTTCTATTCCCTTCCCGTGTTCTGAAAAGATTATGTAGTAATAATAGAACAGCTCGTCTGAGAATTTTTTTGCAATCTTACGGTTCACGATTATATCTTCAATGAATTCAGGAACATCCATGAATTTTTTCAAGTTTGCTTTGAGCAGCATTCTCAGAATAATTATTTTTATCGCCTTTTCGTCACAGCTCTGCACGAACGGGTCTTTATAATCTATCGTGATGGCGGCGTCAAAATCCAAGATTTCTATTTTATTCGTATCTCCCACGGAAAAAACAAGATTTTCATACGGGACATCGATGAATTGTATGATTCTGTCAAATAGTTTGAATACGGTTCTTGTCCTGTCATCGGTCTTTTCGTATTTTTTTACAACGTGCATATTCTATATTAATTACCATAATTTAAATTACACCTTTCCACTCCTTTATCGCTTTTTCATAGCGTTCGATATTGCCTATATCGAACCATTGGCCGCTGAACGGGTAACCAAAAAGCTTATTCCTCTTGGCGATCTTCGGAAAAACGTCTTTTTCCAGAGACGAGAAGCCGTCCGGGATCATTTTTATGACATCCGGCTCAAGTATGTAAAATCCCGCGTTGATGAGGTTTGATTCGATTTTCTTCGGTTTTTCCATGAATTCCAGTATGTTAGTTCCGTCTAATTTCACGACGCCGTAATTTCCAGGCTCTTCAACCGTTGTCAGCGCAAGCGTCGCTAAAGCATCATTATTTTTATGTAGGCGGAACATCTCTTCAATGTTTATATTCTTTAATTCATCGCCATTCGAAACTATAAACGGTCCATTCAGGTGGTTTTTCGCAAGCTTTATCGGCCCGGCCGTGCCCAATGGTTCGTCTTCTTCAACGTAAGTTATTTTAACGCCGAACTTCAAGCCATCGCCGAAATGGTTCCTTATCTTTTCTTTCATGTGGCCTACAGAAAGAATAATGTCGGTTATGCCATACTTCTTCAGCAGGTCGAAGAGATGCTCAAGCATGGCCTTACCCTTTATCGGCATCAACGCCTTTGGTATTTCATATGTTATCGGCCTCAACCTTGTTCCTTTACCACCGCAGAGTATTAGCGCCTTTCTCGGGCAGTTGTCGCCAAAAGCCCGCAATAGAAGCAGCTCAAGCGCATGACTCCTGTTCTTTATTGTGTGGCCATCGACAATTCTGTCGATCTTCTCAACAAATTCCTTGTCAACCGTTACGCTTATCCGCTCTTTCATAAAATTATCATACATCGTAATACTTTTAAATACTCCCCCACTCTTTTATCGCCTTTTCGTAGCCTTCATTGCTTCCGACGTCGAATATCTTTCCGTCGTGAACGAATCCGGACAACTGGTTTTCTCGTGCCAGCTTCGGGAATAACGTTTCTTCTATCAAACCTTTACCGTTGTGGACAAGATTTAAAACATCAGGTTCAAGTATATAGAAGCCCGCGTTTATCAGGCTTGGTCCACTGGTCCTCGGATTTTCTATGAATTTTGTTATATGATTGCCCTTCATCGCAGCAACGCCACCCCTAGGATTTTCCGTGAGAACAAGCAGAATCGTAGCAAGCGTTGATTGTTTTTTATGAAAATTTAGTATTTCGTAAATATCGGGATTCATCAGCGTATCAACGTTCATTGCAATGAAAGTGTCTTTTATATAATCCCTCGCCAGGTAAAGCGGATAGGCGGTGCCCATTGGTTTTTCCTCAGTGAGATAAGTTATGTTAACGCCAAATTTGCTACCATTACCGAAGTACTC
This sequence comes from Candidatus Aenigmatarchaeota archaeon, assembly GCA_043799385.1. Classification (GTDB taxonomy): domain Archaea; phylum Aenigmatarchaeota; class Aenigmatarchaeia; order GW2011-AR5; family GW2011-AR5; genus JAZDNV01. The sequence continues at coordinate 116,835 of JAZDNV010000001.1, forward strand.
CTTCACCTTTTCGTGCATGCTTCCCACTGATAGGAGAATATTCCTTATATCATACCTTCTGAGCATGCTTATCTGGTATTCAAGTATCGGCCGACCGTGAATAGTTATCATCGGCTTCGGTATCTCATAGGTCATAGGTCTTAGCCTTGCACCCGTTCCACCGGCAAGAATAAGTGCAGTGTTGATATCGGTTTTGCTCATCGCCCTCAACAAAAGGCTTTCGACTGCATGGCTCCTGCTCTTTATGTTCCTCTTGTCTATCATCCTGTCTAGCTTCTTCAGTATATCGTTCTTTATCGTTATCGTCACTCTTTCGACCATTCATACACCAAACACACTTTATTATACAAAAGTATGAACGAAAAATATTTAAAAAGTATGAATAAGTATGAACATTAATATAAATAGGGTGTATCAAAAATGATAATAAGAAGCCGGGCACCGGTGAGGATATCTTTCGGAGGCGGCGGGACAGACGTGCCGCCGTACTGCGATGAGCATGGCGGCTGCGTTCTATCAGCAACTATAAACAAATACTCCTATGCGTCGCTGGAATCCAGGAACGACCAGGAAATCCACATAGAATCAGGCGATTTCCTGAAAAAACTGAGGTTCGGAAGCATAGACGAGATGGCATACGACAATGAGTTGGATTTATTGAAGGCTGCGATAAAAAACCTAAACACCACACGAATGGGATTGAACATATTTCTGAGGAGCAGCATCCCGCCGAAGTCCGGCCTAGGCGGCTCTGCATCATGCTTCGTTGCGCTAATCGGGTTGTTCAACCATATAAGGGCTGATAAGATGACAAATTACGAAATAGCGGAATTAGCGCACAGGCTGGAGCGCGAGGAATTAAAGATAGCAGGCGGCAAGCAGGACCAGTATGCTGCTGTGTTCGGAGGGATAAACTTTATTGAATTCGGTGGCAATTGGGTCAGGGTTAATCCTATAACAATGAAGAAGGACCACCTGCTGGAACTGGAGAAGCATCTGGTTCTTGTTTATGTCGGCGACCGGCCAAAAGAGGACGTTACCAGAGAATACATAACAGGAAAAACGAAGACAGATGACATAATCGGAGACCAGGTCAAATCGGTTCTAGAAAAGAAAGAATCGGTTATAGAGGCGCTTGACAGGACCAAAGAAATTGCGTTGGATATGAGGCGTGCGTTCATGATAGGAGATTTGATTGGCTTTGGTGAATTATTGCACAAGGCCTGGGAGGAGAAGAAGAAGTTTTCAAACATGATATCGAATAGATACATAGATGATCTGTATGCGTTGGCTAGAAAACACGGTGCAATAGGCGGGAAGATTACCGGTGCAGGTGGCGGCGGTTTCATGTTGTTCTTCTGCGAGCCGAACAAGGAGCAGATCGTTGCAGAGCAGCTTGAAAAGGCCGGCGCAAGGCCGACAAGTTTCGCGTTTGATTTTGATGGCTTGCAGACATGGGAAGTGGGTTATCTCACCGGTAGGGTGTACAGATGAGATGAATGGCGATACAATTCAAAACAGCGGTGTTTGAAAATGAAAGACAAAATAAAAGAAGCAATCGATGAGCACAGCAAATTAATAGATGAGATTGTAAGCGATTCTGAACTAATGAAAAAGATAGAAATCATAACAAAAAGAATAATTGAATCTTACAAGATGGGCGGCAAGCTCGTTATTTTCGGCAACGGCGGCTCAGCAAGCGACGCGCAGCATATCGTCGCGGAGTTGATAAACAAGTTCAAGCTGGACAGACCGATGCTCAACGCACTGGCGCTGAACGTCAATACGTCTGTCATAACCGCTATTGCAAACGACTCTTCATACGATGATGTTTTTTCAAAACAGATAGAATATCTGGTTGATTATAAGGACGTTGTTATCGGTATAAGCACCAGCGGAAAGTCAAGGAGCGTAATAAAGGCAATGCAGACGGCGAGAAATAAGGGCGCGCTTACAGTCGGCTTTACAGGAAGGACAGGCGGACCAATGAAGGATTATGTTGACATATTATTGAACATGCCATCCGATTCCACGCCGAGAATACAGGAGGCGCACATACTGGCTGGGCACATAATCTGTGAGCTGATAGAGCAGGAATTATTCGGTAAGAAATATGAATAGAGCTGTATTCCTAGACAGGGACGGCGTAATTATCCGTCAGATGGAGGTAGTTTGCAAGCCAGAGCAGCTAAAAATACTGAAGGATTCAGGCAAGGCCATAAAGTTACTGAACAATCTTGGGTTTCGTGTTGTGGTTGTCACGAATCAGCCGCAGGTTGCCAAGAACCAATGCACGGAAAGAGATGTCAGAAAAGTCAACGAATCGCTAAGGGCGAAGCTAATGAAGAGCGGTGCAAAGGTGGATGCTATATATTTCTGCCCTCATCATCCCGAAAGGCAGCATAGAGACATAATAGAAAAATGCAGAAAGTATAGGATAGCGTGTGAGTGCAGGAAACCCGATATCGGGATGCTTTTAAAGGCAAAGAAGAAATTTAACATTGATATACATTCATCTTTTATTGTTGGCGACCGCACAGTCGATGTACAGACAGGAAAGAATGCTGGTTGCAAGACAATATTAGTGAAAACAGGCTATGCCGGCAGCGACAAGAAATATGATGCGAAACCGGATTTCATATGCAGAGATTTGTATCGTGCAGCAAAGCTTATTGAGGGATTCGTATGAAGGCAGTTATCATGGCCGGCGGGGTTGGAGAACGTCTGAGGCCGTTAACAGACGAAATGCCGAAGCCTATGCTGAAAATTGCAGGAAAACCCATACTTCAACACCAGATAGAGCTGCTGAAACGTTATGGAATAGATGAAATAGTCATATGTGGTTCGCATCTTTTTGAAAAGATTAAGGAGTACTTTGGCGACGGCTCAGCTTTCGATGTAAGGATAGAATACTTGAGGGATGAACAACTGGGAACAGGCGGCGCGCTGAAGAATGCCGAGAAATTTTTAGACGAAACATTTATTCTTCTCTATGGCGATACGATGATGAGGATGAATCTAAAACGATTGATAGATTTCCACAAAAAAAGCAACGCAACGGTAACAATAACGCTGCATGAAACTGACCATCCGCATGACAGCGATTTGGTAAAAATAGATGAAAATGGCATGGTCGTCCGCATATTCAACAAGCCGAATACGGGTATGCCTTCAAGACTAGGTAAATCATCGGTCTTTATCGTCGAACCTTCTGTGCTCAGTGATATACCTGAAACAAGAAACGATTTTGAAAAGGATGTAATATCAAAATTAGTACCGTCAGGAAAGGTTTACGGATACTGCACAAGTGAATTCATAAAAGACATCGGAACAACCGATAGGTACAAAAAGGTCAATGAGATATTCAGTAAGGAAAAAGAATTGAAAGTTATTGCTAAGGAGATAAGAAAACACATAATTAAAATGACAACTTGTGCCAAATCTGGTCATCCGGGCGGCTCGCTATCAGCAGCTGATATAATAACGGCATTATATTTCTATAAAATGAGATATCGTCCGGATGAGCCCAACTGGAACGAGCGCGATAGATTCATTCTATCAAAAGGACACGCATGCCCAGTTCTGTATGCGGCTCTTGCAATTGCCGGATTTTTTCTGGCTGATGAATTGATGACATCAAGAAAAATTAATTCAAGGATACAGGGTCACCCGTCAATGATTCTTCCGGGAATAGATGCATGTTCGGGTTCTCTCGGCCAGGGATTATCTGTTGCGAACGGCATCGCTTTATCAGCTAGGATTGATAAAAAAGACTACAACGTGTATATTTTACTTGGCGACGGTGAGTTGCAGGAAGGCCAGATATGGGAGGCTGCGATGACATCGTCCCAATACAAAATTAATAACCTTACCGCTATAGTTGATCGTAATGGATTACAGATTGATGGCAATACTGAAGACGTAAAGGGGTTGAATCCGTTGGCAGAAAAGTGGAGATCATTTGGTTGGCACGTTATTGAGATAGACGGTCATGACTTTCCACAGCTGTTGTACGCATTGGATATGAAGAGCGATAGACCAAAGGTAATAATTGCAAACACAATTAAGGGCAAGGGTGTCTGCTCAATGGAAAATAATATAGAATTCCATGGAAAGGTTTTGTGTGATGAAGAATGCCAAAGAGCGATGAAAGAATTAGAATCGCAATAGGATGCGACCATAGGGGATACGACTTGAAGGAGTCGTTAAAGGGTTATCTAGCTGGTAATGGCCATGAGGTAAAGGATTTCGGTACACACAGCAAAGATAGCGTTGATTACCCAGTTTTTGCAAAAGAGGTTGCAATGGCCATTGCAACCGGTGAATACAATCGCGGCATTCTCATATGCGGCAGCGGCATAGGCATGCAAATAGCTGCCGACAAGATAAAGAAGATACGGGCTGCGAACTGCCGTGATGAAGATGATGCGTACAGGAGCAGGGCGCACAATGATGCGAACGTGCTGACACTAGGCGCAGATAAAATTACTGGTGATTTGGCAAAGAGGATTGTTGATAAGTGGCTGACAACTGATTTCGAGGCAGGAAGGCACCAGAGAAGAGTAGACATGATAGAGGAGATGGAAAATGGTTAAGGTTGGAGCATCGTTGTTGGCAAAACAAGAGGAGATGGAAAAAGAATCATTAGCCAAGAAAATAACCAAACTGGAAAAGGCAGGAATAGATATGATACACTGGGACGTCATGGACGGTGTGTATAACCCTATTAATACCATGGCTTTCCAGGGTCCTGATGTGATAAAGGAACTGAGGAAAATAACAGGGTTGCCGTTTGTCGCCCACTTGATGATAGCCAACCCGATAGAAAAAATACAGGCGTTCCATGAAGCAGGATGCGATATTATCGTTTTTCATTACGAAGCGTGCAAGAAAGACGATGTAAGCAAGACGATAGACGAGATAAGGTCATACAAAAGAATACCAGGCATTGCCATAGAGCCTGATACTCCAGTTGGGGTAATCTATCCGTATCTTGATCTATTAGATTACGTGCTCATAATGACCGTAAAAACGGGTTATGCTGGTCAGAAATTTATTGATGAGACCAATAAGATACGCAATCTTGCGTTAAAAAAAGGCAGTTTCGAGATAGATGTAGACGGTGGAATTAACGACATTACAGGGAAATTATGCATAGGGGCAGGCGCAACTGCCCTGTCAGCTGCCAGCTACATATCAGGCAGCGATGATTACAGCGTTGCAATAAAAAAATTGCGTGGTTAAAATGAAATCAACACGTGATGCGTTCGGTGAGGCACTTGCAGAATTTGGCAGCGATGAGCGAATAGTCGTTCTTGACGCTGACCTATCCAAATCAACTAAGACATGCATGTTTGCAGAAAAATTCCCAGACAGATTTTTTAACGTCGGTGTAGCTGAGCAGGATCTATTCGGAACTGCAGCAGGATTTGCTCTAACAGGAAAAATACCGTTTGCAAGCACTTTCGCCATCTTTGTTTGCAGGGCATGGGAGCAGATTAGAAACGCAATTGCATATCCAAACCTTAACGTGAGAATTGCTGCAACACATAGCGGCATAAGCTGCGGTGAGGACGGGGTTTCACATCATGCTACAGAGGATATTGCATTGATGCGTGCAATACCGAACATGGCAGTAATCGTTCCAGCGGATGCAATAGAAACAAAAAAAGCAATAAAGGCAACGCTAGATTGGCGTGGCCCTGTCTACATAAGGATGAACAGGCCGAAGAGCCCGTTAATATTCAATGATGATTATGACTATGAAATCGGCAACGCCAGCGTAATCAAAGACGGCAGCGATGTTTCAATAATAGCATGTGGCATCATGGTCAGCGAGGCGGTGAAGGCATCAGAGATACTCAATAAAAACGGCATATCAGCAGAGGTTGTAAACATGCACACGATAAAACCGCTTGACGCAGAAACAATTTTAAAGACAGGAAAAAAGACAGGGAGAATAGTTACGTGCGAAGACCACGGTATCATTGGCGGCCTTGGCTCTGCGGTCGCAGAAGTCATCGCAGGAAGCAATATCAAACTGGAGAGAATCGGCGTTAAAGGCTTTTGCGAATCCGGGAGCCACGAAGAACTTTTTATGAAATACGGATTGAATGCAGAAAGTATTGCAAACGCTATTAAAAATCAGGTGATTAAATGAAGATTTTTATTGACACATCAAAGCTAAACGAGATAAAAAAGATAAACGAACTTGGGGTATTGGACGGAGTTACGACCAACCCGTCTTTGATAAAACAAGCGGTCGACGATTTGAAGAGCAAAGGAGAAAATATTGATTTAGAGGATTACATAAAGGAAATCTGCAAAGCCTCAGGAAAGAATAAACCTGTCAGCTTAGAGGTAATAAGCACTGATGTAGCGTCGATGGTAAGCGAGGCAAAACTATTGCACAAGAAGTTCAATTTTGCAAACAACGTTGTAATAAAAATACCGCTAACTGCAGATGGATTAAAGGCGATTAATGAATTGAATAAATCCGGTATAAAAACGAATGCAACACTGATAATGACAGTCGAGCAGGCATTGCTCGCAGCAAAGGCCGGAGCAACTTACGTATCACCATTCGCCGGAAGAATAGACGATTATCTACGGAGCGGTACGGAATACAAAAAATCCGACTACTTTCCAGCGCATGGAACAGGAAAAGATGATAACGGAATAGTCAGCGGTGTTGACCTTGTGAGAAAGATCACAGATATATTCGAAATTTTCAAAATAGATACAGAGATAATAGCGGCAAGCATTCGGAATGCAAGACAAGTTCGTGAAGTCGCATTAGCAGGCGCGCATATAGCGACTATACCGTTTTCTGTAATCAACGAGATGCTAAAACATTCAAAGACAGATGAAGGAATAATAAAATTCTCAGAGGATACGATACCAGAATACAGGAAAATATTCGATTAGCTTTGCACATCGCTTATTATTTTTTTCATTTTTGTTACAAAGGCACCTATGTCAAACCTTTCTGCATTTTTCTGGATTAACTTATTATTCCATTTCATTTTTTCAAATTTTCCTATAGAATTGATTAGGGATTCTACGCTCGGCTCGAAGAAGACACCGGTATTCTTATTTACAGTTTCGAGAAGACCACCTTCTCTGACAGCAATCACAGGCTTTCCGGCACATTGCGATTCGATTGCTGACAAGCCTAGGTCTTCATCCATCGCAGCGACGACGGTTGCTTTGCATCTTGCATACAAATCGATAAGTTCCTCTTCACTGACATTACCAACGAACTCAATGTTATCATGACCTTCTGCTAATTTATTTAGTTTGCTTTCTTCCGGGCCGGTTGATGCTACGACCAATCTTTTTCCATTTTTCTTGAAAGCTTCTACTACAAGGCCAACGCGCTTTAACGGATCTAGGCGAGACGTGGATAAGTAAAAATCTTCTGACGGCTTGCAATAAAATTTTTTCGTTTCTATTCCCGTATATACAACGTCGCATTTTTTGTAGGCGTCTTCGCCGTAAAATTTCCTAACCCTATTTTTGACGTTTTCAGAATTCGGGCAGATTCTGTCAAACTGCCTCATATATATCTGGTCCTTTTTCTTCCAGTAATTCATGAACATTTTGAATAGCGGACGCTGGATTATGTTAGTTCTTTTTATGAAGTATTCGTTGAGGTCGTATAGGTATCTTGGCGGTGTATGTAGGTAGAGAATGTTCGGATGATTTTTCGCAGCCGTTATGCACCAGGTTCCTGAAAAGACGAATGCATCATAATTTGGAAATTTGTATTTTTCGAATTTTTTTGCTATCATCAGGTTTCGCAGTATGTGAGGCAATCTCCTACTGATGCCGAGGCTTGTTATTTTTACACCGTCTGTGTCAAAGGTCTTATTGTAATCAACGAACCCCGTGTAGATATCCGCGCCCAAAGCCCTGGCTAAATTCAATACCAGACGCTCACCGCCGCCACGTTTGTCAAAATAATCATGCAGTATTGCTATCATAACAATTCCTTGTATACCCTTTCTACATTCTCCGCTGTCCTGTCCCATGAAAACATTTTTGCTGTATCCAACCCATTCTTTCTCAATTTGTTTCTAAAGCCATCGTCCTGCAGGAGTTTGGTTATATTTTCTGCAAGTTTTTCGCCTAATAACGAATTGTTTTTATTGCAAAAGAAATAGGTTGATAAATCCTTTGCCACAACAGGCGTGCCGCATGCCATTGATTCAGCGAGAATCAACCCCAGGCCTTCAACAGAAGACGGGTTGATCAGGAACTGAGACGATTTGATTAGCCTTATCTTCTCCCTCTCAGGAACAAACCCGCGAAATTCAACGTTTATTTTCAGTTTTTTTGTCATCCTTTTCAGATTCTCCTCTTCCGGGCCAGTTCCAACTATTATTAACTTTGTGTCTGTTTTTACCTTTCCGAACGCCTTAAGAAGCATATCAACATTCTTGTATTTTATCAGGCGCCCAACGTATATTATCTGGTCCACCTTTCTCGCCTTCACGCTGTTTATGAAATCCAAATCAATGCCTGATACTATGGTTGTTATGTCTGATTTGAAACCCAACTGTCTCAGTTTTTTTTCTGTCGGCGGTGAGTTCGCAATTATCCTATCATATCGTAATCTAGACCAGAAGAATTCCATCGATTTTCCGAACCACGAATAAGGCTTGGAAAAATAACTGCTCCACTGATCCCAGTATATGTCATGAAAAGTAGCAACAATCGGTCTTCTAGTTAAGGGTGCAAAGAACCCCATGAAGGATGCCATTCCCTGATTAGCGTCTATGACATCATATTCGCTTTTCAGAGCCTTCAGGAAAGGCTTATAACTCAACAACGGAAATAAAGACCTTTTACCCATACCGTGCCTGATGCCGAGCCTTATAATCTCTATGTCTTTATAGATTTCGTGGTCATCGCATCCGTTTAGCTTCAAAGAATATACGGTTATCTCATGTTTTTTTGACAATCTTTTTGCTATCTCTAGGTATCGTCTTTCTGCTCCGCCAAAAAGATACGGGTAGAACAACTCACTGAGCATGCATATGTGCATGCTTTCATTTAAAAAGAAAAGTTTTAATTTATGCCATAATAAGGTAGGGATATGAAGATATCTATAATAGGCTCTGGTTATGTCGGCCTGTCCACAGGACTAGGACTTGCGTCACTCGGTTATGAAATCATATGCGTTGATGTAGACAGAGGCAAAGTCGATTCGATAAATAACGGAAAACTGCCGATTTATGAGGACGGGATGCAGGAAATACTCAACAAAGCTCTTAAGAAAAAGACATTCAAAGCTACAACAGACTTTGCGTATGCTATAGAAAATTCAGAAGTAAGCTTTGTAGCAGTTGGCACGCCATTCAAGGACGGTCTTTATTTGAAATATGTTATGGACGCTGTAACCGATATATCAAAAGCATTGAAAAGCAAGAAAGGATACCATCTAGTTGTCATGAAGTCAACGGTTCTGCCAGGAACGACAGAGAGCATCATACCAATACTTGAAAAATCCTCGAAAAAGCGCGTTGGAAAAGATATTGGTCTGTGCATGAATCCTGAATTCCTGAGAGAAGGCAAAGCCCTTGATGATTTCCTGAAGCCAGACAGGATTGTAATAGGCGAATTTGACAAGAAATCAGGAGATGCTCTGGAAAAACTTTACAAGGGCGTCAATGCGCCTGTTTTCAGAACCAACCTTAAGACGGCGGAGATGATAAAATATGCGGCGAATACATTCCTTGCATCTAAAATCTCTCTTATAAATGAAATAGGCAATATCTGCAAAAAGCTAGGTATAGATACGTATGATGTTGCAAAAGGAATCGGTTATGACAAGAGAATCTCGCCGCAATTTCTGGAATCAGGTATAGGTTTTGGCGGTTCATGCTTCAAAAAGGATTTGTCTGCACTGGCAAAAAAAGCAAAGAGTCTCGGAGTCGATACGAGAATAATAGATGCCACGCTCTGCGTAAATGAGAACCAGCCGCTAAAAATAACTGAGTTTTTGAAGGACGTCAAGAACAAGAAAGTGACGATACTCGGCCTTGCCTTCAAGCCGGGAACAGACGATATACGCGAATCGCCTGCGATAAGGATAATAAGTGAGCTTTTGAGGAAAGGAGCGTGCGTTTCTGCGTATGACCCGAAGGCAATGGACAACGTTAAGAGGGTATTCCCGAACATAACCTATTGTCGCAGCGCAAAAGAGGCGCTGGAAAACGCTGATGCCTGCGTAATTTTGACTGAATGGGAGGAGTTTAAAAAACTTTCCGAGAAGGAATTTTCAGTGATGAAAAATAAAGTGATAGTAGAAGGCAGGAAAACGTTGAATCCTAAAATAGTTAAAAAATTTGATGGTGTCTGCTGGTGATGATATGAAAGCGATAATACTTGCTGCCGGACGCGGAACAAGGCTGCGCCCATTAACATACGGCATACCTAAACCGCTTCTTCCGGTAAAAGGAACGCCGATGATAGACTGGGTCATACGAAGCATTTCCAGTGAAAAGATAGAAGAGATAATTGTTGGCACGTCAGGAACAATTGGAGAAAACATGGAAGAGCGGGTGCTATCGCATATTCACGGCATCTGCATCGATTCCTATCTTAAGAACCAGACTTATGATTGCAAAATAAGAACGGTCCCTACTTTACAGCGCGAGACAGGCGGTGATTTGAGGTATATTCTTGAAGAAATCAACATGAAGAAAGGAAAGATAATAGTTGTTTATGGCGACAATCTCACGTCATTCAACATTGACAAACTTCTCGATTATCATGAAAAATGCAAAAACGAGCTTGGCATCGCAGGCACAGTAGTCTTGTTCGAATCACCTGAGAGCGATGTGAACCGCTTCGGGATAGCGAAATTAAAAAACGTGAAAGGCTTTGATTTGGTAACATCTTTCATAGAAAAGCCGTCGTTGCAAGAAGCACCGTCACGATACGCGAGTGCCGGTTATTACATTCTTGAAGTGGACGAGGTATTCGATATGCTTCCGCATGAAAAGGTAAAGGTTGAGCATTCAGTATTCCCAGTCTTGGCAAGCCAGAACAAACTTGCTGGTTATATAACAAAGCTTCCTTACTGGATTGATATAAGCACCTTGGAGGCATACATTACGGCGAACAAGATGGCTCATGACGGTCTTATAATCCCACCATCGCTTCCGAATAAAGGAAACAACATATGATGATTATGAATATCAAGAAAATAGTTTTACTTTTATTGGCTATTAATGCAGTTCTAGTCCTCATCCCTGCAATTGTTTTTAATCTGCCGATTGTTCAGACAGACGGTGCGTCTCATTACGTTTATGCCAAGGTTTATTCAGAAACATTTTCACTGGATTCTGAAAATCCCGAATACAACCGCATGGGTTCTGTCGAAAAAAAGCTTTCTGACTACCCGCCATTTGTTACGATAGTTTTTGGCTCGATTATAAAAATGTTCGGCAATGACATATTCCTTATAAACGGTGGTTTCGGTCTTGCATTCTTTCTGCTTGCATCAATATTCATGTATATCTTCATAAAAGATATCACAAAAAACAACACTGTTGCGATTATAGGCCTTGCTTTCTTCATTCTGAATATAAGAGCTTATTACACGCTCTTCACAGGAATATACCCAGCGTTCGTCTCCTTCTGCCTTTCCATACCGGCGCTGTATTTTTCATATAAATTCTTTTTGTCAGGTAATAATAGGAATCTTGTGTTGTCGCTGCTTTTCACCTGTATGACTGTCTTTGCTTATACTATACAGGGTCTTTATCTAATATTCCTAGAAATCATGTTATGGTTCGGGATAAAGCTTGAGGAAAAACTTTCTGTGCACTTCCCGAAAATAAATGCTAGGATAAAAAGAATTTCATTGAGCGACTTCAAGAATGCGATTTATCTGCTAATACCCACTGCGTTATTCTTATTTTTTGTTATAATCTCATTCACACTGAAGGGCACCACAAGAGAGACGTGGTTAAGCGGATGGTTTTCAGGACTGATGAGCACCTGCACCGGTTACCAATGTGTCTGGAAGCACTTCTTTATAGTTGAAGGGTTGATTGCACTATTTGCGATATTCGGTTCAATCTACCTGTTCTACAAAAAAGACTGGAAGATAATCACGCTTCTTTTAGGTGGTTTTTTGATAGTGATATCAGGAAGCATTTTTATCGAGGGTGAACCGACAATACTGGTTTACATCTATCGTTTCTATACAACATTTTCAGCGCTGCTGGTGATACCGGCAAGCGTTTTCATATATAAAATCATTTCAATGAAAGAGGTCAGAAATATAGGAATAGTGTTTCTGGCTCTATGCATTTTTATTCAGTTGGCGATATTAGGATACTTCTATTTGAATATCGGACCTGCGATAACGCAGGGTGAGTACGATGCGGCTTCATTTCTTTCTGGTCATACGAAATCGAATATACTTTACGTAAACAATGAGGTTGATGAAGGGACGTTCAGGTCGTTCAAGTGGGTTGTTGTCTTTGCCAAATCAGAAAAATACAGCGTAAGCGAGAGCGTAGGCAATTTGACCGGATTTGACTACGTCTTCGTTCAGGATAAGGATAAACTGAGTGCTGATGAAAAAAACAAGCTAGGCAATAACATAGCATTCAATAGCGGCAACGCACAGGTTTACAAAATAGCCTGAGTTCTCCACCAGGCGATTTTCATCAGGAATTTTATGTTGTTGAATATCTCCCTCTGTATGTTTATCTTTGTTTTGCCGTATATTCGCGTGGACAACGTAACAGGCACTTCTATTATGCTCTTCTTCCTTTGCAAAAGCCTAAACAGGATTTCTGCATTTATCATGAAACCTTTGTCAGTTAGCGTTAGATCTTTTAGGTCTTTTGTTCTGTAAAGCCTGAAGACAGATGTGACAGAACTTATCTTTTTCCCAAGGACAAGAGAATAAAGGAAGGTCACGACTTTGCTTAGTATGATTCGGAAGAACGGGACATTTTCAGTTTTGCCGCCTTTTGCGAAATGCGATCCAATAACGCAGTCGTAATAATCCCTTTGAGCAAGCAATTTAGGTATCTCCCGCGGATGAAAAGTAAAATCAGAATCAAGCGTTATTGTAAAATCGCCTTTCACGTTTTCTATACCAGTCATTATTGCGTAGCCAAGGCCCTTGTTTACCCCGTGCATTACCAGCCTGATGTTCTTGTACTTTTTCTGGAGTTTTCTGACTTCTTTTACCGTGTCGTCCTTGCTGCCGTCATCTATTACGACGATTTCGTATTTACCAAGATTTTTCAGTACCGGTATTAACTCAGGCCCAATCCTCTTTATATTATCCTCTTCATTATAGGCAGGTATTATTATCGATAGCATTTTCGACACCAGTAATTAATAGTATAAGTTATTTTTAAGAACATTGTTCTTAAAAGAGACGTCATTTATGGCCATCTCATTTTAAGATGTATAATATCTTTGTCGCGGCATGACCGTTCCCAAATGGATTGCTCCATCTTATCCTTTTTTTCAGCATAATTTTTGCAGCCTTTAGAATATTGTCAGGTTTCGTCCCAGCAAGTACGTTGCCTATCTTTAGCGTTTCCGGTCGTTCTGTGTTCTCCCTTAGCGTAACGCAAGGCACGTGCAGAATACAGCTTTCCTCCTGCAGTCCGCCAGCATCCGTTAGTACCAACTTTGCGTTTGCCTCTAGTTTCAGCATTTCAAAGAAACCTACCGGTTCGATAACCCGTATGTTTTTTGATACGCGTATCTTGAACTTATCCAGCATCTTCTTTGTTCTCGGGTGCATCGGGTATATTATATCAATTTTGAATTCGTTATACAGTTTTTCTAGGCCATCCATTATTCCTTTCAATTTTTTATTGTCATCGACGTTTTCCTGGCGATGGGCGGTAACCAGGAAGTATTCACCTTTCCTTAAATTGAGCTTATCCAATATATCTGATTTTTCGAACATTTTCCTGACATCATATACTGCGTCAACTATCGTATTCCCGGTTATGTATATCTTCTTTTCTTCTATACCTTCTTTCAACGCATTGTCTTTTGACTGCTTTGTCGCAGCGAAGAGGTAATCAGACATATGGTCGCTGAGCACGCGGTTTATCTCCTCGGTCATGGTCCTGTCATAGCTTCTCAGACCTGCCTCTATGTGACCTAATTTTATGTTCATGTTTATCGGGCTGGTCTTCAACTTGCTTACGCAAACAGAGCCGGCTAGTACGGTATTCGTATCGCCCTGCACCAAGACAACATCAGGTTTTTCCTTCAGCAGAATCTGTTCTATCCTTATAAGCATCCTTCCCGTGTGCTCGCTCTGCAGCATCGGTGATTTCGACCTTATGCCTAACGTATAATCAGGCAACGGAAGCGACAGCTGTTTATAGAACAGCTTGTCCATGTTGTAGGAATAGTGCTGGCCTGTGTGCAGTATGAAGTATTCCAAGCCGCGTTTTTCGCACTCCTTTATAACAGGGCTCATCTTTATTATTTCAGGCCTTGTGCCCATTATTATGGCTATCATACTATCACACAAACAAATCCAATTCAACGCCTTCCTTTTTCAAGTATTTATCGTAAAATATTAATGCCTGTAACGCAAACATAGATACCCATGAGTTTATATGATTAAGTTTCTTTCCATTTTCGAAACCATAAAAGAACCCGCCTTTGTGTTCGGTGGAAAGGTTCTGCGATTCCAGCAAACGTTTTCTAAGTTTTTCTATCCGCTCCTTTTCGTTGATATCCTTCTGTTGCAGGAATATCGTTCCCAGGCGAAGCGTTTGCGCCAAGACGTCATTGCGTTCGTTCTTGTCGCTTGGATAAGAAGACGGCATACCGCCATCCTCCTGCTGGTTATTCAATGACCACACGACTGCATTCAGAGCACTTTCAACAAACCTGTTTTTATCAAGCTTCAATCCGGCGTATAGAAGACCCTCAGCCGAATATGAATGCGGGTGCAGATGAGTTTCGTTGCCCAACGTCAAGAACCTACCGTTCTTCTGAAATTTTATCGATTCCTCGCAGACCTTTATTGCAGCTTTCCGATATTTTGCTTCATTTAGAATATCATGAACAGCCAACAGGCCAAGAGATAATTTTGCATGGTAGCTGCCTGAAACAGTTGACCATTTATCACCGATGTTTAGATTCTTTTTCTCGCCTGTGTCATAAATTGAGTAAAAGAGACCATCGGATTTCTGCATCCCAAGCAAAAAGTCAGCTATCTTTACAGAAAAATCAAGATACTTTTCCATCTGTGTGAGTCGATACAAGTTCGCTAGTCCGAAAAGAACCATGCCATTATCAAACGAATATACGGTATTATCGAACCCATTTTCATAATACCGTGCCCTCGTATAGTTGTTTTCCATAGCGATATTTATCAACCAGTTGGCAGCAAGCATTGCCCTGTCAAGAAAAATTCCCCTGCCGGTGAGTTTATGCAGTTGCAGAAGCGTTGTGATGCCATACCCTGTTATCTCAGAATAGACATAAGCGTATTCTTTTTTATCTAGGTTGTACCAGGCATTGAAGCCGCCATTCCATTCGTTGTCGCTGATATTCTGAATTCCAGAATTCAACAACCAATCTGCAAGCAAAGTTATGCTAGAATTCATTTGATTTCACTATAAATCTTTTTGGGAATATCAAATTTCTTTTTACACTGCCGGCAAGCCATAACAACTGCAACGCCTTCTTTTATTTTTTCAAGCTTTTTTCCGCAATTGCATACAAATCCCCTTAGCGTTGCCGGGTTGCCATAGACTAGTGCGTGTGCAGGAATGTCTTTTGTTATGACAGAGCCGGCGCCTATCAATGCGAAATCACCTATTTTTACATTTGGCAACAGCACAGAATTTGCGCCAATCGACGCGCCTTTGCCGACAATAGTAGAATCCTTTAAATCGATTATCAGCTTGCTTCTCGGGTTTTTATCATTTACAAAACAGACATGAGGTCCTATGAAGACATCGTCCCCAATTATCGCGTTTCTGTAGATTGATGCCTTATTTTGTATGGCGACGTTATTGCCGATTTTGACGTTTTTGTCAACGTAGACACCATACGCAAGAATACAATTTTTTCCTATAGTTGCGTTCTCTCGCACATGAACGAAATTCCATACCTCAGTGCCTTCACCAATCTTTGCTTTTTTGTCTATTATCGCCGTAGGAGCTATCACAGCTTCTTCACCCATTCTATGTTTAGCTTTATACCTTCGCTGAGCATGACCTTGGGTTCCCAGCCGAAAAGCTTATTGGCTTTTGAGTAATCACAACATAATCTTTGCACTTCAGCGGTCCTGTCTGGTATGTGTATAATTTTTGATGAACTCCCTGTCATCTCAACAACCTTTTGTGCCAGTTCGTTTATGCTGGTTTCCTTTCCAGTACCAAAATTAACCGCCTCACCTATGGCTTTTTTATTTGTTCCCATCGTGATGAATGCGTTGACCATGTCGCTGACATACGTGAAATCGCGTGTCTGTTCGCCGTTGCCATGTATTGTCAAATCCTTCCCCTGCAACGCGAGGCTTATGAATTTTGGTATAACATCATACGTGTGCCTGGGCCCGTAAGTGTTGAAAGGTCTTATTATTGATATAGGCAGATGATAGGTGTTGCAATAGGAATATGCGTAGCGGTCTGCGGCAACTTTTGACGCTCCGTACGGATGAGCAGGGTTCATCGGATGATCCTCGTCTATTGGCACATACTTGGGCGTGCCGTATACTTCGCTGGACGATGTGCAGACTATCTGATCTGCGTTCAAATCCATTGCTGCGTGCAGGACGTTCAGCGTACCGACAAGATTCGTTTCCATCACATCCATCGGATGCTCGAACGAGTTCGGCACATATGCGTCTGCAGCCAGATGGAATATGATTTCAGGCTCAACCTTTTTTATTATACCGATTGAATCGCGATTTGCTATGTTGCCAATTAAAACCTTTATCTTGCCAGCCAGGTGAGGTATGTTTCTCAGCTTGAACTGCGTTGGGTCAGACGGGCTATATACGAATATCGATACGTCACAACCGAGATCGACTAGCTTTTCTGTCAGATGCGAACCTATGAATCCGTCCGCTCCTGTCACTAGTACTCTTTTGTTTTGCATATCGCCGACCATATCATCACTATTAGCAGTAGTTCAAAAAACTTAAGAATCTTTAATGGCGTAAGCCCAGACAACGGTTTTGTAAAGTCCAACTGCATTCAGAATCTTTCTAGGAATCAAAAATTTTCTGTCAAACTCCTTAAGATAGAAATATACAGGCGTGTCGAAACATATTTTTTGAACTTTAAACCGCGACAGCAGCGATTTCAGCGATTTTTTCGAGAACGGTTTCTTATGAGTCTTGTCTGAGTAGAACTTGTACCCAACAGGTGTAATCGCTGAAACCCAGTGGGGCGTTTCTACCACTAGTTTTCCATTCTTCTTCAAGACTCTATGAAACTCGTCTACCGCTTTTTTCGGTAAGTCCAAATGCTCGATGACGTGAAAGCAGAATACAGCATCGAAATAGCTGTTTTTGAAAGTTAGCTTCTCAACGTCGCATTTTTTGAATTTTACGAACGACGGCAATTTTGCAGATTTCTTGTCAATGCCATAAATATTCACGTCATTCCTGATTTTTTTGATGAATTTCGAGATTATGCCTGAGCCACAACCAGCATCCAAAACCTTCGAATTTCTTGGCAATTCCGAAACGATTTTCTCAAGGTATCCTATGTTCATAATTCTATTTTGAAATAAAGCTTTAATTTATTCCCAACTTACTATTTCCATGATAGACGTGTTGGTTTTCACCTACAACAACGAGGACATAATTGAACGCTGCCTAAAAAGCATAAAGAATCAAAGCTATAAAAAATTCTCCTGCATGGTCATAGACGATGCATCAACGGACGGCACGGTAGAATTAGTGAAAAAAAAGTATCCGTGGGTCAATGTATACAAAAAAGAAAAAAACACAGGCCCGACTGAAGGAAGGAATATCGGAATAGAAAAGACTAAAAATAAGTATATAGCAATGCTCGATAGCGACGTTGAATTGAGCAAAGATTGGTTAAAGAATCAAGTCGCGCTCATAAAATCAGACAAAGACATAGGGATAGTTGGGTCAAAGCTGCTACTTCCAAACGGAAATATAAATTCAGCAGGCGGTTCTATAACGAGGCTTGGTTTTGGGTTTGACAAGACAACGGATTCAAAAAAACAGGAGCAGGTCATTTACGTCTGCAGCGCCGCATGGATGATGAGGCGGTCGATAATAGAAAAGATAGGTTTTTTCGACGAGCGATTCTTTTATCCGCACGAGGATACCGACTACTGCTGGCGAGCATGCATCGCAGGGTTCAAGGTTGTATACAATCCTTTTACAGTTGCTTACCATCTCAGCGGAGGCACGATAAAAAAGATGAGCAAACGGGTTGCTTACAATGCTTCAAAGAACAGGATAAGGTCACTGTTAAAAAATTATGAACCAAAAAACATACTGAAATACATGCCGTTGCATATCGCATTAGTAATCTTGGACATACCATTGAAGAACAATCGAATTGCCAAAATTAAAGGGTTGCTATGGAATCTAACAAATATCATGGATACGATAAAAAGAAGAAAGGACGTGCAGAAAACAAGAAAGGTTAGCGATAAAGAATTGATGGTTTTGTTTTCCAAAAAATGGATAAATGAGAAGGTGTGAAGATGAGAGTTCTGGTAACGGATTTGCCGTGGAAGGGAAAGAAATACGCTGGCCGCGCCGGCATGCGATGGGCGCATACGTCTGACAAACAACCGGTAATAAGTTTCAGGCCATTCCCGTTTTATCTGGCGTGCACTTCCGCAGTGCTGGAAAGAGCTGGTCATGATGTATTGGTCGTAGATGCGCTGGCTGAAAATTTATCAGAGGATGAATATTTCAAGCGCATCGCAGGGTTTTCTCCTGATTTCATAGTCGCAGAAATACATACGCCGTCATACAATAACGACCGAACTTACATGAAAAAATTAAAAGAACTCACCGGCGCGAAGATGATATTCGCAGGCCCGCAGCCGACGGCATTGCCAGAGCAGGTCCTGAAAGAGAATAAAGGAGTAGCAGACTTTGCCCTTGTTTCTGAGTATGAATTTCTGGCGTTGATGGCAGTAGAAGGCAAAGCAAAAAAAGGCATAGTCAAGTCAAAAAAGCTTGTTGATATCAATGACATACCGTGGCCAGCCAGGCACATGTTTAAGATGAATCTTTACAACGAGGTCTTCTGCAGGAACTATCCGAATATACAGATGATGGCTTCACGGGGCTGCCCGTTGCGTTGCAGCTACTGCAACATATTCACGATGAACAACTTCCAGAGGATTCATAGAAAACGAGACGTTGGTAACGTTGCGGATGAGATGCAGTTTTGTATTGATGAATACAAGCCGAAGGAGCTCTATCTGGATGACGATAATATTGATATATCGCCGCAATGGCTAAGCGACCTTCTCGATGAGAAAATAAAAAGAATCGGCGACTTTCCATTCACCTGCATGGGTCATGTGAATGTAAAAGAAGAGCTCTTGGAGAAGATGAAAAAAGCCGGTTGTGTTGGCATAAAGCTTGGAATAGAATCTTCGAATAATTATGTATTGAAAAGGCTTGGCAAAGGCATGACAAACGAGATGGCTGTGCGTACAATAAAGAAGTGCAAGGAACTTGGCATAAAGACGCATCTCACGTTCTGCATAGGCCTGCCGGGTGACACAGAGCAGACGGTAAGTGATACGATAGATTTTGCAATGAAATATGGCGACAGCTTTCAGATAAGCACAGCCGCGCCGTTTCCAGCAACACCACTATGGGACGAGGCGGTGAAAAACAATTGGATAAAATTCAAATCCTGGGACAGTTTTGATGGCATGAAGGACGCGATAATAAACTATCCGAACCTTTCAAATAAATGCCTGCAGAACATCGCAATGAATGCTCAGGCGATGAGTTACAGGAAGGCGGTGAAGAGCGGTGAATGGAAAAAATACGTTAAAATGATATTCCAGGAAAGAGGGATAACCGGAGTAACAAAGATGGCTTTCATCCGCGGGCCGGGTATGATCTACAATCTTTTGAAATCTAAACGCCGATGAGCTTCTTCAGGAGCTTTAACTGATTATTTTTTGTGAACCGGTTTGCATGTTTTTTTGCGTTCAAAGATAACCTTGAATACGACTTTTTTTCATCAAGCTTTAGGATATTTTTAATCCACTCTTCTATGTCGAATATATCTCTTACTACAAGTCCACCATTGCCTATTGCTTCTGGTATGCCCCCGCGATTGCTGCCAACGCATGGTATGCCGCTCACTCCAGCTTCCAGCGCGACACGACCGAATGGTTCTGGCCATATTGATGGTACTAAAAGCATTTTTGTTTTGCCATATACATCGCGCATATCACTAACATAAGAAATATAATCTACATTCTGATGTTTCTTGAATTTCGCTGCCCATTTCTTGTTTCCACCGACAACCAAGAATCTTTTATCTGGAAGCGAATCTACTATATCCAAGGCGATTGACGCGCCTTTGATTGTAGTCGGGTTTATGAATGTCGTATAACTGCCGGATTTTGTTTTGAACATGTCAATATTTAAAATAGGGTAAAAAACCTTCGAGTCAAGTCCATAGAATCTCCTAAGCATCCCTGCCATGTACGTGCTGTTTGATAATATCATGTCAGCGTTCCCCAGAGATTTTTCCTGCCATGATATGTATTTTTTGATGAACGGATGCTGTAATTTATACTGTAACGGAGAGCAACTCAGGCATTTTCTGTCACATGAATCAGGGCTCACTGTCCTGAAAGAGAACGGGCAGAAATGGTCATAGTTGTGCAGGAATACAACTGATTTTATGCCAGATTTTTTCGCAACTTCTATTGTTGATGGCGTGTATTCCAATTGGGTAAAAACTAAATCAGGTTTTATTTCTTTTACCTTTTTTTCAAGATGCCTCTTCCAGATGAGGTTTGCAGAGTATTGCCTAATTATGCTACGGTTGAATATCGGGATATTCTTGAAGACAAAGCTTCTTGGCTTAGGTAGCAGGTTTAGCGATGATTTCTTCATCTGCCCTACGTACAATACATATATTTCATGCTCATTGGATAACTCATTCATCAATTCCTCTAAAAAAACCTCAGCGCCGCCTATATGCGGGTAAAAGTTCTCTGCTGAAAATAGTATCTTCATTTCACTCAGCCCTTTCAAGTGTAAAAAATTTCAGGAATCTTAAACCACTTAAAGCTATTTTAGTCACCATAAGTGGATTGTTAAAGAAACGCCTTAACCATAACTTCATCTCAAAATACCGAATTTTACTCCTCGCTTCGCTGAAAACCATTTTGAATTCTTCATAATCCACATCATCATCAAGAAGAATCGGTTTTCCCAGATGATATTCGGATAGCGTACGCCAGTCCATATGGTTCGATACACGACCCCTCTTCAATGCTATGTCCCACATCTCCGTGCCAGGCAACGGCGACATTATTGAAAGCCAGGCAATTTCAGCGTCCTGCTTTCTGAGGAAGTTTATGAATTCCACGGTTTTCCTCATGTCATCTATCGTTTCTGTCGGACTTCCGATTATCAATGCCGCGCCTACGCGTATGCCATATTTTTTACAAAGAATCACAGACTTTTTGTTGTTGTCTAATGTTACCGATTCTCTTTTTAGATACTTAATCATACGGTCGCTGCCTGACTCAAAGCCGAAGTTGAAGAATATCACACCCAATTCATTCGCGATTCTGCACAGTTCATCGTCAACTAAATTGGCACGAGCCATTGCATTGAATTTTATCTTTCCTAAAATCCCCCGTTTCTTCAGGTCATTTGCTAATTCCTTCAGTCTTTCCTTATTGACAAGAAACAGGTCATCCCATATGGAGATGAACTCAACCTTATAATTCCTGTAAAGGTACTCGATTTCGTCTGCTACTCTCCTGACAGAATGCATTCGGTATTTTTTCCAGAACAGGCTCGTGGAGCAGAATCGGCAGTGGTAAGGGCAGCCGCGACTTGTCATGATATTCGCCATTCTCACAGCTTTTCTTGTTTCCAGTATGCATTTGTTTTTGAATCTTTTGCTGAAAAAGCTGCGGTCTATTATCGGTATCCTGTCCAATGACATTATCATTTCCCTCGGCTTTGTTATGACGAGCTTGTTTTTATCGGAGAATACCAATCCATTTATTTTCTTCAGGTCACTTTTTTTGGTTTTATTGCTTCTGAATGCCTTCATCAGATCAAACATGGTTTCTTCACCTTCGCCTATGACCCCGATATCAAAGACAGGATCGAATGATTCAGGCAGGGTAGATATGTGAACGCCACCGATAAGAATCACGACATCCTTGAATTCCTTTTTTATGTTCTTTGCAAGTTCGCATGCCTTTCCATAATACATGGTCATCGCTGATAAACCGATTATGTTAGGTTTCTCTTTTCTGAGTTCATCTATGATATTCTCATATTTTGCATCTATTATTACAGTATTGTCGAAGTTTCCATACTCTTTAAGATACGTTGCTATTGAGCCTAGACCTATAGGCGGGTCTGCACCGCTGCTTCTGTACATAGGAACAAGTGCTAACTTCATTTTCTCGCCCTCACAATCAGGCCAGCTGCTATTGTAGGAAACCTTGTTGCCACTCCGGAAACAAATTTATAAAATACTGATTTATCGTCCTCGCCCAACCATGGCAGTATGTAAAGATAGCTGCCTGCGATGACATCTACCTTGAACTTATTTTTCTTTAGTAAAAATCTCAAATCACCAGATGAAAATATATGGACGTGGCCTAGATTCTCCAAAGATGATATATATGTTGGCGTCTGGCCGAAAAACAATAACCTTAATCTCGTGTTTATTGACGCAACGTTTGGTGTCGTGAACACAAAATAACCGCCTTTCTTCAATATGCGGTGGCACTCACTCAGGAAAAAATTCACGTCAGCTATATGCTCAATTACGTCACGTGCAAACAGTATATCAAAGTAATTACTTTTGTATGGAAAACCTTTTGTTATATCATGCTGCCTGACTTTCAATCCATTTTTCTTCGCGATTTTTACAGAATCTGAGATATCGACTCCGTAATAGTCTGCCTCTGGAAAAAACTTGGCCCAGCGGCCGACATGGCATCCGATATCAAGAACCTTCTTTCCTTTACTCACCGGCAAGAACTCTTTGATTTTCTTGGCATGCGTCGGAACGAATGTTATTTTCATTTCAACACCTGTTCTACAAGTTTTGCAAACCTTTCGGCTGATTTTCCATCAGTTTTGTATATACTCTTAGTTATTAAGCGCCTTCTCGCCGATTCCAGCCTTTTTCGCAATGCTTTATTGTTTATAATATTTTTAATCGATGGCGCTATGTCTTTTTCCATGTAAGCGCCGACGGCTGCTCCGCTTGAAACGAACGGAAATTTATCAGGCTGACCAGATAGATTCACTATCAGAACTGGCTTATCGAATAGCATGGCTTCAAGCGCAGTCGTCGAATAATAAGTAATCGCTAAACCGCACGAATTGAACAATTCATATAAGTCAACGCACTTGACAATTATAGGCTTGATGTCATATTCGTTTGCGATTTTTTTATGCAACTCGTCATTTTCATCCGGATGCAATTTTACAATAAGCTGTAGATCTGGAAATTCTTCAATCGCTTTGAAAACCCCATGCAACAACGCCTCGTTCTCCTCCTTTGATACAGGTTGAGTTGTCAGGACGACTATAGTCTTGTCTTTCGGAATGCCGAACTTTTCATACACGCTGTTCTTGTTGTAATACATTTTCTTTAGGAATAGTTCATCGTATCTCGGGTCGCCGGTAATCTCTATTCTTTTTCTTTCAACACCGCGTCTTGCCCAGAAATCCTTTGTCATCTGCCCAAAGGCAGCTATTTTGCTAGCATAAACATTTCCGTCTTTCGGATAACCAACATCTATTACACCGTGGTCTGAAAGAAGTACAGGAATATGCCTGCTTGATACCATATCATACAGTTTTGCCCACCTGCCGATCTCATCATAATTTATCAGAAGATCTGGTTTTCCCTCTTCGATGAAATTCTTTAGCGCTTCGATATGCTTTACCAGTTCTGGAAAATCATGCTTTAGATAGAATTCGAACAGCAATATAGATGAGTCATACAAGTCTGTATTTTTGTACGATAACATATTTCTGAATTTTTCATCCTTTTTTAATTCAGACAGCGACTCCTTGAATGCGCTCTCCATGATTTTTGTTTTTGCAGCGACATCTTTTGTAATATAACTTGATACATGCTCTGTACGGCCTATGGACGATTTTGATTCGTCTATGCTGAGAAATACAACATCATTCTTTATCTTGTTTATCCACGGCGTTATCACAGCGAACCTGAAGTTTGAGCTTATTGGAATTACAATCAGCTTTCCGACTTTATCGAAATGCAACCTCTTACACGGCTTTAGTCGTTTTGTTCCCCAAGGTTGGACAAATCGCATTGCAAATGGAATCAGCATACGTCTGATTTTGTTAAACCAAGAGGCCTTTCCCGTTACCATGGCACCTCTAGACTTTGCTATACTATAGGTTATGCTTCCCATCTGGCTGCCTGTGTCGAATATGTGAATATGTTCAGGCTTTTCTCTGTTTATTATCTTTTCAGCAAGCGATATGTCTGAAAATATCCTTGAGAAGTAGTTCCAGGAATCAGCTCGAACGATTTCCCATAGCGAACAACCGTCGTGTGTCACAGCATTCTTGAATTTATCATATTTTTCAATGTTGATGATGAATTTCATCGCATCTTCTTCAGCGATCTTGTAGAAATCAGCGGATATGTAGTCATTATGATTTCTGCACGCTATCCCAGCTCTGTCCAATTTTTCATTTGTTTCATGATCTAACGCGACTATCACAAGTTCTTTTTTCTTGGACAGTTTTTTGATGGTCGGTATTACTTTTAGGTTGAATGTCAAGTAAGAGTGCAAACCCGCAATGGAGTTGTAAATGCTTGAAACAAATTTTATTGTTGTCGGGATTCTTCCCCTTCTGGAATCTAAGATTATAAGCGTCTTTTCCATCGAATCACTTTATTTAAAAGAATTAAATTATTTTCTCTTTATATAAGAACTCTCTTATCTCGTTCTTTGTCATCGGTTTTGCATCCCTGGAGCAGTATCCGCCTTTTACAGGTTTGCCGCTGTACTTCACATCCTTTTTGAAATGTTCAAGGTGCGGCGTATATATGTGCGGCAATATTATGAACATATCATCGGTTTCCAATGCATTACTGGCTTCTTCAGCAGTCATCAACTCTTCATGGATCTTCTCGCCGTTTCTCATTCCAACGGTTTCGACCTTTATTTTTTCGGGTTTGAAGCCGTATTTTGGCGCAAGCTCCTCTATCATCACTTCGGCTAAGTCAACGACCCTGAGAACAGGCATCTTAAGTATGAATATCTCACCCTCCTTCATCTCTGCACATGCTTTTAGTATCAGCTTAACAGCCTGATTGATAGACATAACAAATCGTGTCATCCCAGAATCTGTTATTGTCACGGGACCGCCCTTTGCAATCTGCTCCCTGAACAGCGGTATAACAGAACCGCTGGAGCCTAAGACGTTGCCGAAACGGACGCATGCGAACTTCGTTTCCCTCCACTTGTAATAATAAGTAGCCAGAACAAGCCTTTCAGACAGGAGCTTTGTTGCTCCCAAGGTGCTGACAGGATTAACAGCTTTGTCAGTGCTTATCGCCAAGAAGCGGTCAACGTCTTCTTCCAACGCCGCTTCGATGAGATTCTGCGTTCCTGCAACGTTTGTTTTGAACGCTTCGAATGGGTTGTATTCGCATAAAGGTATATGCTTCAGCGCTGCTGCATGAAATATTATGTCAATTCCCTTGACAGCCATTTTTAATCTGCTAATGTCGCGAACATCGCCCAGAAGGAACCGTAGGTTATGGTTATTCTTCAATTCCCTATAGACTTCAACCTGCTTGGCTTCGTTTCGGCTAAAAATCCTTATCTGTGCTGGCTTGTATTTCAAAAGTTCTTTGACTATTTCCAGGCCTATCGAGCCAGTACCGCCTGTCACGAGAATCTTTTTACCTTCAAAGAAATTTTTCATAGATATCATCTTTATGAAATCCTTTTAAACATTATTTTGTTTATTTTTCAAAACCGATTCTATGAATTCAAAATCCAATGCCGTATCTATATCCAGCGAGCTCGTGTGGTCCATTATGATAGCGCTGCAGTCTTTGGTTATAAGAACCCTCCTTTTCAGCAAAGCACTGGTCTTCGTTATATAAACTGCGCCGTTTGGCTGGTAAACTTTTGGCAGTTGCTGGCGCTCAAGGCAGAAATAATCTGTTTTCGATTTAACGAATGGATACAATCGTTTATTCTTGTATTCGACCAGCCAGAAAGGCGGGAATTCCGCTTCCTTAACGCTCATCAGCGACTCGGATTTAGTCTTTAGTATCGTTTTTATTCCAAGCGAGATGTGTTCTGCCTTTCTCAAAGGCGAGGTAGGCTGCAGCGTAACTACGTAATCTGGATAATACCCGTTTTTTTCCAGCTGTTTTACTGCATGTATTATCACAGGCGGCGTGTGCGTCGTATCTTTTGCCAGATGAGACGGTCGCATGAACGGAACTTCTGCGCCATAGCTTTTTGATACTTCTGCAATCTCCCTGCTGTCTGTAGTGACTATAACGCGGTCAAGCTCTTTGCACTTCAAAGCGCCTTCTATCGAATAGGCTATCAACGGTTTGCCGTTTAATGGTCTGATATTCTTGCCCGGTAGCCCTTTCGACCCGCCGCGTGCAAGAATCACGCCGAGAAATTTCTTCATAATTATCGATTACGGGCTAAGCTTAAAAATCTATAGAACTATAACCCTGGGAAAAGACTTGCTTGGTCTATTCTCACCATTGCATGCGGATTGGTATTAGAATAATTCTTCCCGGTTTTAGTGTCAAGGTCAGGTCTGTAGTCGAATGAAGCCAGATAACCTGCTGATTCTAAAAATCCCATTATATCAGTCATCTTTCTTTTATATCTTTTGCTCCTATGTTCAGTTTCGGTGAAGTAGCCGTGTGGATAAGCGTACATGGATACATCCTTACCAGTTATTGACTCTAGCTTTATTTTCGGGGCTGTTATTTCAGATTCATACCACTTTTTATTAAGGGTTGTGAGCACGAAGTGGCTTGCCGAATGGCATCCTATTCTTACGCCATTTTCTGATAAATTCCTTACTTCACCCTCATTTGAAAACAACTGCCTTGCCATTATCTCTTCATCACTATTGGAAAACATGCTGTAAAATATAGAGTCTATTACGCCCTTCTTCAGTTCAGAAGGCAGGATAAAATGAATGGCGTACTTGAGTGTCCTGGCATCGGGTCTTTCAAGCTGATAGTAGAATTCCGCTTCCTTTGCATGTTTTTCAAAGATGCCATTAAGATTGGGATTCAAATCCAGCATTTTTTTCAGAGATGATTTTGCTTCCATCATTATTTTATCAGAACCGAACATGCCTATCAGTGCCTGTAGCTTGTATGTTGGCGGTAGTTTTCCCTCCATCATGTCGGTATTTATGAAAAATGTTGCTGGTATGCCATATTTTTGAAGTAGAGGGAGAAGCATATCATGTTCATATCCCTCATCAAATGTTATCGACAAAGAATTATCATCTAGTTTTTCATTATCTCTAAGTTTTTTTGAGGCATGTTCCAAATCAATAATGTTATATTTTCTCTTTCTTGCAATCATCATTTGCGCTTCAAATCTTCTGATATCGCAATGCAATCCCGCAAGCTCGAAACTATCATCACCTATTACGGCTCTTGGTGGTTCTCTACCTACATGGTGATATGTGATGACTAAAAGGTTCCCGGTCATTTTCCGATATAAGAAGCAAAAATTTAAATATGGCTATTTCTTCATCGATGTTAGCCTGGGTATTACCCTTCTCTTCCTGTTTTTCAAAGGCAATCTTACCCCTTTTCCGGATTTGCTCGATTCGTGTATCGCCATCGCGATTTCGACTGCCTTCATTCCGTCCACTCCTGTGCAAGAGGGCTTCTCGCCTTTTTCAATGCAATCTATTATCTCTTCTACCGCAAGAACCAGCGGCGACCCTGCAATTACTTTTGGAAACTTTGCCGGGTACAGCTTTTTTATTCCCACATCTTTTGGCAGCATAAGTCTGATGTCTTCAATCATCTCATTGCATTTTATCGCTCCGGCAGAGCCGAATACGCTGAAATACCACAAAACATATTCGTTCCAGTCGCTATCGATGATGGCCACTGCGCCGTTTTTAAATTTTAATAAGGCATTACCGCCCGGGTCGTTCTCATTTACATTTATAGTGCCATAAACAGAAACAAGGTCGCCTGCAAAAAACCGCAACAAATCAAAAAGGTGCGTTCCTGCGTTCATCAGGCCGATTGGGCAGAACCCCTGCATCATCTTTAGTTCGCCGATGCTATTCTTTTCTATCATTTCCTTGATTTTTCTGTAGTGCGGATACCACCTTCGTGTATGGTCGACAGAAAGAACAACACCGTTCTTTTTGCAGGATTTTATCATTTTCTCGCATTCATCTATGCTGACTGCCATCGGTTTTTCGCAGAATATCGCTTTTACACCGGATTCGGCTGCTCTTTCTACAATGCTGCAATGCAGCGGTGCATGTGTACATACGCTGACAATATCTATTTTTTCGTTTTTCAGCATTTTTTCATAATCAGTATACGTGTTTCGTATGTTCCATTTCTTTGAGAAGTAATCAAGTCGTGTTTTATCAACATCGCATGCTGCAACTAGCTTCACGTTTTTTACCGCTTTGTAGGCGCCTGCATGGCCGAACGGTTTTTTTGCCAACGGCTGTGAACCAAGCTCGTCCGCGATTCTACCACAACCGATTATTGCAGCGTTGTATGTCATTTTCAAAACCTCAGCTAAATTTCATTATCTTGAGTTTTGAAAAGTCATTTACAGATGACATTTTCAAAACACCTCAACTCCATTGTTTTGAATTGGGATGCTCGTGATTGCAGAGAATCTCATCTGAATTCGCTCTTGTTTTCGATTATTTTCTTGATTGCGTTTACAACATCCTTCATGTCATCTATCGTCGCTGGCGGTCTTGCAACAGAGAACCATATAGCTTTCTTGCATAATTCTTCTGCAACCTTGCAATTGCATTTCTTGTAATCCAAGCTGCCTTTATAGAAGCTGCAGTTGAACGGACAACCCTGATTGCCGTAGACGATTTTTTCCCGGAACAATGGATTCTTGTATAGCGGATGTGGATAGCCAAAGGCGTTTGGTATGCCTTCGGCCTTCAGCGCTTCGGAAAAGTCTTTTATTGGTATACCAACCTTATTCTCATCGTATTCTATTGCATACAAATGGTAAACATGCTTTATGTCCTTTGAATCGTGCGGCGTCTTTACACCATTCATGCGCAGATTTTTGGACAGAAATTTAGCAAGCTTTATCTTACCGTCATTAAGTTTGTTCAATTTCTTTAACTGGACAATGCCTATTGCTGCTTCCATCTCGGTCATACGGTAGTTCCAGCCAAGAATATTTGAAAGATACTCGCGCTTTTTCCCCTCGACAATGACTTCGCCGTGGTTTCGAATCATTCTACAACGTTCTGCTAACTGCAGGTCGTTGGTTATTATCATTCCACCCTCGCCTGTCGCCACGTCTTTTTTCTCCTGGAAGCTGAAGCAACCGATATCGCCAATAGTTCCTACTAATCTGCCCTTATATTTCGCGCCTATCGCCTGGGCAGCGTCTTCGATGATATTTAGCTTGTGCCTTTTTGCAATTTCCATTATACCATCCATATCTGCCGGGTGGCCAAGAAGATGGACTGGTATTATCGCCTTTGTTCTAGGTGTTATCGCTTTGCGGATTTCGTTTGGGTCCAGGCAGTACGAATCCTTATCAATATCAGCAAAAATCGGTATGGCGTTGTGCATCAAAACGCTCGTTGCAGTAGACGTGAACGTATAAGGAGGAACAATGACCTCGTCTCCCGGGCCGATGCCACACGCGGCTATTGCGGCGTGCAACGCTGCTGTTCCGGAATTGACAGCTATGGCGTATTTTGAATTGTGATACTCAGCGAATCGCTTTTCGAATTCCTTTATCGTTTTGCCACCGAGAAAATTGGGTTTTAGCGTTGAGAACGTTGATAGTTCGCCGCTCTTCAATACATTCATAACTGCGTTTATCTCTTCCCTACTGATTACCAACCATTTTGGCCATTGACTTTTTCTTATCGGTTTTCCGCCATGAATCGCTAAGTTCGTAACTACACACCCTTTGATAATTTATTTTGCTGCTTTATATTTAATAGTGTTTTTATCACATGCATGCTCAAATAACCGAACCGCGGTAATCCAACGTCCTTGCATTTCTTCAATGCCATAAAAGGCAGGAATAGCGCGTTATTTTTCATATAGTTGATAAACATCCTTCTCTGGGCTTCTTCCTTTAACCGTTTCAGTTCATCGTCCGAGAAATCAGTCATGTTCAGGTATATCCTCTCGCCGAAGCCTGTGCCATCGCCAAATCTTGATAAATATTCATCATCATCTTTAACCAATCCTTTTCTCTTGACCTCCGCCCAGACAGGCGTTCCTGGGTAAGGGGTGAAATAAAAGAAGTATTCAAGTTCATTAACCTTTTTCATATATCTTACCGTATCCTCTATCGATTCCTTTGTTTCACCTGGTATGCCTATCATTATCGAGACGCGTGGATGAACGCCGGCCTTCTTTGCATTCATCACACCTTCATACTGCTGCTCCAGAGTGACGCCTTTTCTTATTGTATTGAGATTCTTTTGATTAGCGCTCTCTATGCCGTATAGCAATGCAACGCAGCCGGATTTCTTCATGAGTTTCAAAAGCTCGAGGTCAGAGACATTCACGCGGCCAGCTGCATCCCATGTTATGTTCATCTTTTTCTCTATCAGCAGGTTGCAGAATTTAACGACACGGTCGCGGTTGACTACGAATGTTTCATCACTGAAACTGAATCTTGAAACTTTGTATTTCTCTTTCAGGACTTCCATCTCCTCGATTATATTCTCCGGGCTTCGCAATCGCGATTGATTGTGAAAAGCGTCGTTGCAGTATATGCATTTGTACGGGCATCCACGACCAGTCAATAGGTTCATGCTGTTGAAATCCCCGTAGCCGTATATATGGTATTTCAGGTATATCTCTATCGGAAATATGTCCCAGGCAGGGAACGGCACATCATCCAGGTTTTGTATCAGTGGTCGCGGCGCAGTTTTTACTATTTTTCTACCAGTTCTGAAGTAGATGCCTCTTACTTTATTGAGGTTGCCATTCTTTTCCAGGGTCTTTGCCAGATCGACTGCAGTAAGCTCGCCTTCTCCAACGACGACTACGTCAACCACTGTTTTTTGAAGAAGCAGCTCAGGAACAATAGTCGCCAACGGCCCGCCAATCACGATTTTCTTTTTTGGGTGCAACTCTTTTATCTTCCCGACAAGCTTCTTTATGTAGTTGTACTGGGTAACGATCCCAGTCAAGCCGATGACGTCAAAATCATAATCTTTGAGTCTTTTTATCGCATCTTCTATTGTGTATTTGTTCGCATGCAT
The DNA here is from genome assembly GCA_043799385.1 of Candidatus Aenigmatarchaeota archaeon. Taxonomy (GTDB): domain Archaea; phylum Aenigmatarchaeota; class Aenigmatarchaeia; order GW2011-AR5; family GW2011-AR5; genus JAZDNV01. Next base: position 148,549 of record JAZDNV010000001.1, read on the forward strand.
ATCTAACGCTTGCACGTTATGGCCGGCATCTATCAGGTATCTGGCTACATAACCGAGACCCAACGGAAATGACGTTGGCTCGCGGCCAATCACTCTGGGATGAATTAATAGTATCTTCATGCTCTCACTAATAAGACAGAAAATTTAAATTCATTTCTTGCCGCGCAATCGGTTTATTATTTTTATTTCCCTCTTATCGAAGACTTTGAAAACGAACAGCAGCGCTGCGTAAACCAGAAATCCTAACGCGAAGACGGCTATTTTTTCAACCAGTACCTGTGGATTCAACAGCCACATGACCAGGCCAGAGACTACGGCCGCGGTCAGCACTTTATGCACGGCAAGGTAACGATAATCGATTGATACATGCTTTTTGCAGTAAAAATACATCATGAGGAACATGATGAAATAGCTAACGGTTGTTGCGATAGCTGCGCCGTACATCCCAAACCTTGATATCAATAGTATATTCAATGCTATGTTTATTGCAGCGCTGGTTATGTATATGGCCGGTATAATCTTTGTTCTGCCCCTGAGCAGGATGTTCTGGTAAAACAAGAATACCATCGCTGCGAATAGAGGAAATGGTATTAGAAACGGCATTATCGCAGCCGCATCAGCGTACGCAGGACCGGATATCATGCCGACAACCTGATAACCAAGGCTCAGCATGAACGCCATGAACGGCAGTATTGTGACGATGTTGTATTTCAATGCAATATTAAAAAGCAGGTTATGGTCGCCTTTTCTGTTCCACGCCTCAGCTATGTACGGCTGGAGAACATTCGATACGGTTGCACCGAGAACGTATATGAGGTTGATGAGCGAATAGCCAAGCGAGAAGATGCCGACTGTTGCCGGATTTGTAAAATAGTTCAATACGTATCTGTTTCCCATCTCTATGATTAAGCTGCCGAGAAAAATAAATATTACAGGCATGCTGAAAATCAACGCAGGGACTACTACACTCATTTCAATTCTCCATGATTTTAGCACAGAGAACACATCCCTTGATTTAAGCGAGTAGAGGACGATCGCAACAACGCTAGAGAATAGCCATATCACAACCACACGCAGGATTGTCAATTCGCCAAATCCCACGACAGCTGATAAAATCGCCACAAGTATTATCTGCTGGATAAAAAGTATTATGCTGTTTAATTCTATCTTCTTGTTTGCCACAAAGTACGCTGAATACAATCGTGTGAGCGTCGAGATAAAAATTATAACGAACAAAAACTGCAACCCGAGGCTGAAGTTTTCTATTTTCATTATAGCCGACAGGAAACTCTGCGCAGGCGGTGTGATAAATATCACAGCAACTGCCAATAGGAATATCAGTTCAAAAAACATTAACGAAAAGAACGTGCTCATTTTCTTTTGATGCGGCAATCCTGGCAGCTTCGTTATTATGAACTGCGATAAACCCAACTCAAGCAATACTACAAGCGAGCTTACGGTGACCGCGAAGAGCGAGTATACACCATAGTCGTTGACCGTAAGGTTTCTAGTCAGCAGGAATATCAGCAGCGGGTTGATTATTATTGTAAGTATCAGACTAGCATAAGAAAAACTAATCTGCCTTATCATCCTGATGTATTCGCTCATATCAATCAAGCTATCCTATAGATTTTAATTTTTGTATTTTTATTCTCGTAAACTAGGGTACCGTCTAACGGTACGTCCTTGTCAAACTTGCTGATTACCATGTCGCTGTTTTCCGGATAAAAGACATATGATATGTTATAGTCAATAAAGTCCTCTGCAGTCGTTTTGTTAATGAACTCGAAAAAGACTATGCTATACGCATATCTATCGAATTTATACGAGTTGCACTGGCTGTTCGGTGTTAGGAATACTGCGTCTTTTTCCGTATTGCTCTTTATCCAGTTGAAATCATCCTCGTATTTATTCCACATGTCATTGGCGACAAAGGCTTTACCGAACTCGCCGGAAACGAAGATTATCGCAGATATCGCTATGAGTGCAACTACAGTCCTTTTATTTACGAATCTTTCAATTCCGAGTGCCCAGTATACAGCAAAAAATGTCATGGCAGGCAGTATGTACCTGATTATGAAGAGGTTGATTGTGAATGAAATAAGGAGATTGAATATGAGAAATGAAATGAGGAGTATGTTTATCACATCAAAACCGAAGCTTCTCTTAACATTTCTCAACCCGACAAGGAAAAAGAAGAAAAATACCGCTGTCGCTGCTAGCCAGATTAAAGCCATGTATGGATTCAGGATTGTCAGATTATCAATATTTCCGTTTGGAACCCCGAATAAAGATAGGTAGAACGATGTCGAAAGGCTGGAAATATCAGCATTCAATTGGCCGAAGCCTAACTCAGATGTGGAGAAATCTTGGTAACCGCCAAATAGATTGTTGAAGTACGGCCAGATGGGATTGCCAAGATACATCCAGTCTCTCAAATACCAGGGCGATGCTATTGCAAATGCGACGATAATGAATATTGCCGATTTCTTTAGGAAATCTTTCCTTGTTTTTGTGAATATGATATAGAGGATGACCGGCAGCATGAAGAATGCGCTGACCTTTGCCAGAAGCGCCAATCCGGCTAATGCAGATGATAAAATCAGGCGATCTTCAAGCATGTAATAGATGCTTGCCAAAACAAAAAACGCAAGCGTTGTATCGACATATCCAATAGAGCTTTCATACATATGCCCTGGTATGAACGCCAGGAATACGGTGCTGTAGAATGCAGTTTTTGAGTTGAACAATTTTTTAACCAGCAGGAATGAATACAACAAAAACAAGCTGCCGAAAATAGGAGAGATGAGTTTTAGCGATATATCGCTAATCAGCCAATTGAAAGACAGGTAGCTTGCTGCTGTGAACAAGTGAAACAACGGCGGTGCCCAGAAGACGCTTCTTCCCAAAGGCTCGAACAATGGTATTGATAAATCTCTTCCAATGAATCGCGATGCAGAAAGGTGCCAGCACGCATCGCCGCTCACAGCAGAGATAACAGCCAAGGCGAATCTTATCACTATTGCCGCAAGTATTATCATCAGGGCGTATCTCGTATATTTATCTTTCACAGATTTTCTAATATCAAATCTCATTGAAATCACTTGTCCGCATATATTATACAGTTCATGAAAAGTTCAAAATATTTTGCACGTATTTTATTTCTGTCAAATCCAGCCTCTGCGAGAATATCCATTATTTCAGAGCGGTAGTACGTTTTTTTATGCTCTTCTGCACCTTTTTTTGAGACAAGTTGCAAACTACCTAGAAATTGTATGATGAAATTTGCGATAGGCGTTGGCGTCGTGATTATCAATCGGCCGCCGCTTCTCAAGACCCTGCGGCATTCCTTCATTACATCCACTATGGTGTCTTCTTCTATATGCTCAAAGACTGCAAGCATTGTTATGCAGTCAAAATAGTCTTGTTTGAACGGCAACCCCTTTCTTATGTCCCCTTTCATACACCTTGAATCTCTTGGCAGGTCAATGTCGATGCCATACTTGTCTTTGAAATCGACATGCTTCAGCAAATAACCGGAGCCGCAGCCCAAATCTAATATCCTTCCCCTGGATTCTGGCAGATATTTGTTCGTCTGACTTATTCTCATTGATCTAAGAAACGGTTCTAACAACTCGCTCATAGTTATTCAAATTTTACTCTAAATAACTTCACTTCCCCTCCCCAGTTATTTACGAACTCAAAGTTTTCGAGCCCCTGGCCGTTAAAGAAGTACATTTTAGTGAACAACGAATTCTCGAGTTCAGGCGGTATGTAAATCAGCAGTTGCCTGTCAGGCGTCAGCCATAACAGGCCCTTGATTTCAGAGTCAGGGTAAGTCTTTACAGCTCCCATGCCATCCTTTGTGACATAGAATATTTTTTCAACTGACAGGAATTGGCTGCCCTGCTGAAGATAAGGCTTTATTGTCCCATTTATTTCATATAAGACGAATGACTGCTGTTCTGCCATCGGATACGTGTAAGCTATCGCGTTCTGTGCAACTATAGGCTTTGCTTGGCTCAGGCCAAGCATGAGATAATAGTATTTCTTACCCTTTTCGGCAGGTTCCCATGTTGTGAAGTACGACCACCATACGCTCTTGCTTATTAGGTCAGATGAAGCTATGTAGTAAAGCTCATCACAACCCAGTTTCTTATACTCTTTCAAAATATCCAGCGCCAACGTCTCGTTTCCCGTGAGCAATGTTGCGGCTATGTCCTGTATTCGTGCTGTCGTGACAGTGCCGTTCGAAAACATCATAATACGGTTTATGCCGTTGTCGTATTTCTTTATCACCATACCCGATTCGTCGCTGCTGGTGTTTCTTATCAGCAGAGCGTTCTGCGAAGCGCCATCGAAAACGACCGCTCGCTGCGCGATTCCTGTTATGAAATGCCCTGGGTCCCAGTACGTCGCAATAACTGCGCAATCCTTTGTGTTATTTCTGATCCAGTTCAATGCGTTGAACCAGTTGTCGGATAAAACGGTGCCCTGTGATTTTGCTACGTACAACCCCGGTGAAAAGTAAAATGAGTATGTAATGGAAAATATCATGAACATCAATAAAGTAAGGTATATCTCCCTCTTTTCGATGAATTTTGTCGCGTACAATGCCCATGAAATAATTGCAATCACGAACATTACTGCAAACCACTCAAGAATTAAGACGGATGCGTTAAGCACAAAGATGAGTATCAATGACAGCAGCGACAACCCGACCAATGAAAGTATTCTTTTATCCATATCAATCCTCAAGTTTTTCATTTTCAGTAATAACCCTCAGCAGTTTTGATAGCAATATTGCTGAACCAATCGCCATTGGCGCTGAGAACAGAATCGAAAATCTTACCGCGATTATGGTCGCCAGCAACGGGCCTATGAACCATATCGAAAGTAGAATAATCGTGTCCAAGTGCTGTTTTTTCCTGTAGTAAGAGTAGAACAAATATATCAGACAATAGAGCATGAGGAAGAATGGTGATATAATAATCGCTATCCCGCCGATGGCGCTCGTTCTTTGTATTATATTTCTTATGTCGCCGGATTCCTGCATCTCTGCGACCGAAACGTAAACGTTAGGGAATTCGCCGGCTTCGCTTTTGATGTCACCGAACGTGAACGGTCCCTGCACGGTTGAAACGATGTGACTCACCCCCAATATAGGTACGGTCATGCAGAAATACGTGATAGCCATTATGACGAACATCAATAAAATACATTTTGAATTGTGAATGAATTCTTTCCTTGACTGCAAATAATTCGTTATTAACTTCAGAACTAAGAAGCCTGTTATCAGCCATACTACGTACCACCAACCTGCCCATGAATATGCCCAGATCCCCAGGAATATTCCGGTAAGAACAGAATACATAACTGCTTTTTTATCAAGAACTTTTTTCAGGTCTATGTATTTGTATGTAATCAGGAATAACGCGATTACGATTAATGGCAGTAAAAGTGTGAAAGCATCCGAGTCTGGATCGCCGCCCAGCGTTCGGCTCATTACGGCAACGTCAAAGACGATGAAGAAAGCGGCTATGATGCCTGCTCGCTTGTCGTAGAGAATCTTTCCGATAAAATACATTGGTATTGCCATCAGCGAAGCCAGCAATGCCGGAAGATATATCAGGTACTGCCACAGCTCAAGGTTAGGCATGAAAGATTTGAACAACATGTAGCCCCATGCGCCAAGGTATTGGTAGAAGAACGGATAATTGGTTGGAACTGGATGGCCGTATGGTGCCTGGTCAAGATAGTCGTAATTTGGCATCAAGCCGTTGTTGTCGATTATCATGTTCATCTGCTTCATAAACGCGTATGAATCTATGTTGCGCAGGTACGGCCATCGGTAATCTATCGTCCTCACGTACATGCCCAGGAATATTATGAGCACTACAATGATTATTGCCCAATACCTTACCAAGAAATTTTTCAAATCCACAGCATCACTTCGGATTCAGATTGAATGTATTTATGTAAAGGTCTTCATTGCCATGCCTTACTGTAAATAGAATGAACAAAACTATAAAAACTGTATAAATCAGATTTATGTGCATTTTGTACTTACCTTCACTAAGCTTTGCTACCATCATGAATGCAGGAAACAGGACTAAAACGAATCTTGGTATGCCGAACAGCAGAGACGTAGATATGGGAAGAATAAGACTCAGCACAGAATAAATACCGTACTCTTTTTTGATGTGCCTTAATGACAGCAAGGACAGTGCGATGAATGCTGCAGCTACGGCTATGTCAAAAAAGTAATAGATTGTCCCGCCAAAAGTCTTTGATGTTATTCCCATGTAGAACGTGTTTATGAATGCTACCCATGGCAATGCAAGCTCCCGTGCAAACCCCTGCTGGGCCTTGAACATCATGAACGCATCGCCTATGGAAAAATAATGGTATGCCATTATCGTAAGTATGCCTAAAGGTATCAGTAATATGAAAAGAACGTTCGGACTTATCCTGAATTTCTTCTCGCGAAGGTAGATGTACAATATCGGTAAAAGCAGGATTACGCCTTGCGATCTCGTCAGTGATGCAAAAAACCCGGCGATTCCCGAATGCATGTATTTCCCCTCTTGTGCAAACCAGAAGCAGGCCAATGACAAGAACAGAAACAACGACTCTGTGTACGCTGCCGTGAAGAAATAGGCAGTCGGGAATAGCAAAAGATAGAAAACGGTCTTATACGCCATTTTACCATTCATCTCCTTCTTGACTAGCAGATAAAGCATTGTCACCGCAAGGAATGAGAATATGTTTGATATGAGAAAGGCGGCAATATCATAACCAAGAAAACCGATTGCCTTTATCATCAGCGGATAGAGAGGATACCAAGCGTAGTTGCCCATACCTTCATTGAAGTTGGGATTATAGCCGTTTTTTGCTATATCCAGGTACGCTCCTGCGTCTGACTGCATCCACGGATTAAGGAACAGACTATCACTGCGGATCTGACGGTGCGTGAGTTCGATTGGTATAAGCTGGCTGAAAATACCGACAACAAGCAAAACAATCTTGATGAGCAGAAAGATTGCCACCACTCTTTTATAGAACCCATCTTTCCACAATGTTCTGAATTTATTCATCATAACTAAATCTATTTTTTTGTTAAGCTTTTATTCATTGTGTTTAAAATGATTCTATGAAGTACAGGGAGCAATGGGATGACCATTGGAAAAAGCTTGACAAGTCATTCTTTGGAAGACTAACGGAATTCCATAGAAAGATTATAATATCCAAGGCAGTCAGCTACTACATGGACAGGTATTTTCCAGACAAAGGCACATTCGTTGAGTGCGGTTCTGGAACTTCGCAGACATCCATAAAAATAAACAAAAGAAAAAGAAGACTAATTGCATTGGACATATCGTCTCAGGCGCTCAACGAAGCCAGAAACGTCAAAAAGATAGACCACTTCATCAAGGCTGATATATTTCGCCTGCCGTTCAAAGACGATTGCATAGACGGCATATGGAACCTTGGCGTTATGGAACACTTTAGCAAATCTGAAATAAGCCATGTACTCAGCGAGTTCTACCGAGTAATGAAAGACGGTTCGCATATAATCCTTTTCTGGCCGCCCATGCACGGCTCGTCGCAGATAGCGCTGAGGCCGGTTGAAAAATTCTTCAACATGCTCAAAAAGGAAAAGTTTCAGTTCTTTCCAGGCGAGATAAGCAAACCGAAATCAAGGAGCCATGCAAAGAGCTTGTTGGGTTCAAAGTTCAAGGTGGTTGACATACACTTTGACCGCAGAGACATGTTCACTCATTATGTTGTTGTTTGCAGAAAATAGCTAGAATTTCTTTCTTATGCTGTGAACGTACAGGTTCATGACATGCCTTATATATCTTGAAATTTCTTTTGGTGTCATTATCTTGCTTTTGCCTGCTTTTCTGTTTATGAAGATGAAAGGGACTTCTATGAAATTTTTGTACTTGCCCTTGACCATTATTTCCAGGCATATCTTGCAACTATCAGGATTGATGCTCACGCCATCTATAACGCTTTTTTTAACAAGGAAGAAACCTGACATCGGATCTTTTATTTTTGCTATAGGCTTTACCAGAAGTATCGCTGATTTTGATATCAATCTCCTGAGCTTTGTCCACTTCTCATCCGCTCCTCCGCCTGGTATATACCTGCTGGCTACAACAACATCATAATCCTTTATCTTTTCAATCATTCTTCTCAACGTTTCCGGTGGGTGGCTCAGGTCCGCGTCCATCACGCCGACTATATCGGTTTCTGCTGCCTTGAAGCCATCGAGAATCGCCGAGCCAAGACCGGATTTGTTCTTGCGGTGAAGCACGTTTACACGTCTGCATGTCTTCTTTAATTTTTCTGCAATTTCACCAGTTCCGTCCGGAGAATTGTCATCTACTACCAATATTCTGATGGCTTTTATCTTCAGCAAATCTTTGACAAGTATTGGAAGGTTCTTGCTCTCATTGTACGTTGGCACGATTATCGTTATCATTTCAATCAACAAACCTGTATTTTATTATTGCATACAACGCCTTCACGCCGTCCTTCCAGTTTATCTTTTTTCCCTCGCTGAAATTTCTAGGATTAAAGGATATCGGAACCTCGTATATCCTGTACCCGCGTTTAAGAATCTTTGCTGTAATCTCAGGCTCTATTTCAAATCTGTTGGATTTGAGCGTTATATTCTTTACAACGTCTTTTTTGAAGACCTTGTAGCACGTCTCCATGTCTGTTATGTTTTTTCCGTACACAAGATTCATCGCCAAGTTCAAAAGCTTATTTCCCATGTAGTGCGAAGGGATACTTGTTTTACCCTTTCCAAAGAGTTTCAGCTTCTTGCCAACCAGCCTTGAGCCATAGACCACGTCTTTGCCGTTCATTATAGGATCGAGCAATTTCTTGTAGTCTTGCGGGTCGTATTCAAGGTCGGCATCCTGTATCAATATTACATCGCCCGTGGCTTTTGCCAGGCCCGTGCGCACGGCACGGCCCTTGCCCATGTTTTTTTCATGGTAGAACACCTTACACCCTTTCAGCTTTTTCAGGACGTTCCTAGTTCCGTCCGTGGAGAAATCATCGACGATTATAATCTCTTTACCAATCTTCAGCTCGACCCTTTTTATCCTATCCACTATTTCCGCTATGGTTCTGTATTCGTTGTAGACCGGTATGATAATTGATAATTTCATAACTTATGCCAACCATCTGTATATCCTTAAGAGCACGAATTTTAAATTCTCAAGGTTCTTTATCTCGGAGAGCATTTTCAGCATTATGTGCGGCCGCAGATAGAAGCGCAGGAACGCCTTTCTCCTCAGGTTCTTTAATTGCCTTTCACTTATTCCGTCAGGCGTCCACACTATCTTGTCAAGCGAGAATTTATCCCAGTCAAGTTTTTTTATCTTGCCCTGCCTGACAAGGTCGTTGTACGCTTCTGTCCCTGGGAACGGCTTATACGCAGAAAAGCCCGCTCTTTTTAGCGGAAGTTTGCAGGCAAAATCTATTGTTGCATTGATGTCAGCGATTGTCTCTCCGGGGTAGCCGAGAATGAAGAATCCAATTATCTCCAATCCTTGGTCGTGAATCATGTTGGCCTTTTTTTCTATGGTTTCGGACATAAGATTTTTTTTCATAAGTTTCCTTATCCTGTCGACTCCGGACTCGACGCCAACTGAAATGGAATAAAGGCCTGATTTCTTCATCAGTTTCAGCAGTTTCGGGTCCAGCGTGTCTATTCTCACCCCGTTCGGGCAGGCCCAGCTTACGCCAAGATTTTTCTTGATTAACTTTTTGCAGAACTCTTCGACGAATCTTCTGTTCATGGTGAAATTGTCGTCTTCTATATGAATCTCGCGAATGCCGTAATTCTTGACAAGGAACTCTATCTGGCTTATCGCGTAATCGACGCTGTGGCTGCGTATCTTCCTGCCGCTTATCACAGAGCCGCCGCAGTAGGTGCACTGAAACGGACAGCCGCGCGTTATGATTAGCGGCGCGGTAGGGTATTGCTTGCAGAACGCGCCGTGCGGAGCGAGCGGGTAGCTCTTGAGGTCATATAAATCCCAACTAGGATCGAAGTCGTCGAGATTTTCTGGAAAGACCCTATCTGTCTTATGTATCTTATTTCCAGCGCGATATGCAATTCCAGGCACGCTCTTTATACGCTTCTCCATCGAATTTGCAATCATGCTGACGAATTTAGGAAAACTAATTTCAGCTTCTCCGATAAAAACATAATCAACATCTTTCAAGTAGTTCAGCGTTCCAGTTGGATCCAACGTTGCCTGAGGACCGCCAACGACAACGATTGCATTCGGCATCAATTCTTTTACGATTCTGGAGAATTCTTTTACAGTGTTCAGGTCAACTGTGTAACACTGCAGACCGATTATATCGAATCTCTTGCCAACAAGATAATCCTTGAACTTATCCGCCTTCCATCCATTCTTTATGCAGTCCAGTATTGTAACGTTATGCTCCCTCACCGTGCTTGAGATATAACCAAGGCCCAGTGGTGGCTGGACCTCATTCGTTATCTGGAAAGGCTTTACAAGCAGTATGTTTAGCTTTTTCATATTTTTAAAATATGAACGAATTATTTATATAAATAGCATCGATTATTGATATTATGCTGAAAAGATACAGGTTTCTGTTGCTGGGTATAAGCATTGCAATCCTTGCAGCGATAGTATGGTATTCGAACCCCGCTGCTTTGGTATCGCTGCTCTACACGGCTGATATGAAATGGATAGTAATTGCTTTTATCATCTCGAACATATCGATATGCCTGAGGGTATTGAAATGGAAGGTCTTACTGAAAAATGTCGGCTTCCGTGAACTTTACCCCGTTCAGATTCTAGGCATGACCATAAGCAACTTCACGCCCGGTAAGCTCGGCGAGCCGATAAAAGCCATTATACTAAAGATGCGAAAAGGCTTGGCAGTATCCGAGACGTTGCCATCGATCATGTGGGAGAGGATAATGGATATAGCAATACTTATAATTTTTTCAATAGTAGCGTTACAGTTTATCAGTCTTGATTCAAGGTTCTTTCTGATAAGCTTAATAAGCGTTGGAATTTTTTCATCTGTAATATTAACGCTTTCAATAATTATATACAGCAGAAAAATTGGCGTCAGGTTTTTCGCATTTTTCAAGAAATTTCCATTTTTGAATAAAGTATCTGATAATTTCATAGAAACTTTCTATAGTAGCAAGATAAAAAAAAGAGGAATATTCAAGTGCCTGATTCTGACGATATTTCCATGGCTTTTTGAGGGCGTTATACTCTATCTTTCTTTTCTTGCTTTTGGCATAACAACTAATCCGCTGGTGCTGGCCGGCATAGTTGCCCTGTCGGTATTGATAGGCGTAGCGAGCTTCCTGCCCGGCGGAATGGGCTCTGCCGACGTGGCGATGATATTTATTCTCGGCATGACCGGACTAGGAAATACCGTTACAGTTGCCGCCGTGCTGCTTTATCGATTTCTCTCGCTTTGGTACGGAATCTTAATAGGCGGTCTATCGTTCGTCTATCTCAGCAGAAAGATGGACTTGAAAAAAATTCTAGATTAGAAAGCCAGCGGGAATTTTGTTATTGCAAACTTCAGTAATTTAAGCCGCGGCAGTTTTGTCCAGATTTTTGTGAATTTATCATAATCGAACTCTTCTATTCTTTCTATATGCGGGCCAAAATCCCTGAATATACTGTCAACGTCCTTGTTGGTGAGATTTCTGTATATCTTCCTCAAAAATAACTGCAAACGTATTTCGTGGCCGAAGTCTTTCTTCCACATGCCCTCATACTGCTTCAGAAAATTCTCGTCATAGCGCTTTGTTTTCAACGCAGCTTTTATCACTATTGCAGCGTGTCTTGCAGCGGACATGGAAAAGATTATACCGCCGCCTGTCAGCGGCTTGACGTGGCCGCACGCGTCGCCAACGAGCAAAGCGCGTTTGGCATAAGATTTCGTGTAGCCGATTGGTATCGGGCTTGCGGTCACATCGCCTTCTGGCAAACAAAGATTCTTCTTGAAGTATTCGAAGTATTCTGCAGGACGGATTGCCGTGACGAGTCCGTACTCGTTGTTCTTCACCCATGAAAAGAAATCAGGCGAGAAATATTTGTTGAAATAGATTTTTACGTTGGATTGGATTTCTGCTTTGCACATGATTCCGGCAGAAATTTTCGGTGACGGAATGTTAAGGCTTTTCCTTACAGTTGACAGCGCGCCATCACAGCCGATTACCATCCTGCCATCGTAGCTTCCTTGCTCTGTCTGGACATTAACGCAGTTCTGGAAATAATTTATTTTTTTCACAGTTTCGTATTGGTACTTCGCATTCTCCCGTGCCTTTCTCCTCAGCGCTTCCAGAAGACTCCCATTGTCCAGAACGTATGCGAACGGCTTTTCAGACTTGAGCGAGAATTGCAAACCAGATGGCGATATCGCATTCATCTCTCTTATCTCTTCCTTGACGAAATCGTCAAATGATTTGAAAAAATCATAGAGCTTATTTGAAACGATACCCGAATCCTTCGGCAGTGCTTTTTTATCTTTTTCGATAATCAATACATCCAGGTTCTTCAGCAGGCCTGCTAGATACGCTCCTGCAAAGCCAGAACCAACGATAATACAGTCAAACATTTTTAAAGTATGACGAAAAGATTAATAAGGTTATAGCATGTTGCAGTTTTTCGACAAGTATTATAAGGTATGGATATTCATACCGATTTCTTTACTTGTTGTATCGATTTTGATACTTGGTAGCAACATCATAACGAAAGGCTCGTTCATGGAGCGAGATATCGAGTTAACTGGCGGAAAGATGATTACGGCTGAGGTCGAAAACGCTGATATAGCGAAGATACAGGCAGCACTGCCGTATGCTGTAATCCATTTAACCGGAACAAAAAATCTTCTGGTTGAAATACCGTTTGAAAAGGATGAAAAAATCGTATTAAACGAATTGAGTAAGTTAGTAACGGTAAGAGGCGAGCCTACCATAAGGACGGTCGGTCCTGCGCTAGGGGGAATATTCTGGCAACAGGCTCAGAGTGCCATAGTTTTTGCATTTCTTGCAATGGCTACACTTGTTTTCATACTATTCAGAAAAGTAGTTCCTTCACTCATAGTTATACTCGCCGCAATTACCGACATAGTCGTGACAATAGCTGTAATAGATATGATTGGTGTCAAACTATCAATGCCGGTACTCGCCGCATTGCTAATGCTAATCGGTTATTCTGTTGATACGGACATCGTTCTGACAAGCAACCTGCTGAAGATAAGAGGCGGAGCAAAGGAAAGGAGCGAGATAAGGGAAAGAATACGATCTGCAATGAAAACAGGGTTGATGATGAGCATAACAGCCCTGGCTGCGCTCGTTTCTCTATATCTTCTGACAGGCTCATATGTTCTGGAGCAGATAGCAACTGTTCTAATCATTGGAATAGTGGCAGACCTTCCTGCAACGTGGTTTGCGAATGCTGGAATTCTCAGATGGTGGTTGGAGAAATGATCCTAAAGAACTACAAGATACTGATATGGCTGTTTTTCATACTGATATCTTTTGTTGTGCTTGTGAATATCAACCCAGGCGGTTTTAAGGTAGATTACATAGGAAAAAATTCTACCGTTACTGGAATAGCGGTCGGCGACGTTATTTATTCAATAAATGACAAAACAGCAGCTAAAGACGATTTTACAAAGGAATATTATGGAAATTTGAAATTGAATACAGATAAGGGAATAAAATTCGTAAAATCGAATGGTACTCTTAGTATGTCAGTTTCTAAGGTAGAGCTGACTAAGCTTAATTTCGGTCTTGACCTTAAGGGCGGTGTCCGTGCACTGATACAGCCGAACATTTCTACTAACGACACGATAGAACAGACGCTAACAACGCTGCAAAACAGGATAAATCTCTATGGTCTGCGCGAATCGTCGTTCAGGCCGATATGGTATGGCAAGCAGGGTTTCATCGAGATATCTATGGCTGGCGGAAGCCAGGAAGAGCTAAGAGAGCTTTTAGAGCATCAGGGAAAATTCGATGCAAAGATACCGATTATTGTTAAAATATCTAATGGCACCGGTGAGATAACGTTGGACAAGAAGTATCAGTTCATCGTCGGTAATAACTATTCTATAACAGTTGACGGCAAAATTGTCAGGCAAGGCGAGGAATTCACCCTTGCAGGAATACCCCTTGTAATTGAAAATGTAAATGATGGTATAAACATTACATCAAAGGTTTTCACTGGAAAAGACATCGTCACGGTCTTCTTTGATCCTCAGAAAAGCAGGGTCGAGCGCTTGGAAAGCGGCTACAGATGGTCGTTTTCAATACAGCTGTCAAGTGATGGCGCCCAGAGATTCGCATGGATAACGCAGAACATACCTAGAAGGCTTGATTATCTTGAGTCGCAGATATACTTCTACCTTGACGATAAACTCATAGATTCGCTTAATATCGCATCCGGGTTGAAAGGCAAGATTGAAACAGAAATTCTTATAACAGGAGGCGCAAACACTCTGGATAGTGCGAAAACAGAACGATCGAAACTGCAATCGATTCTGCGTTCCGGTGCGTTACCAACCACGATACAAGTCGTTCAGATGGATACCATATCGCCTAACCTTGGCGAGGATTTCATCAAGAACGCAATGCTTGCAGGTATTGGCGCCATACTTGGGGTTTCATTAGTTATCCTAGTCAGGTACAGGAAGATGTTGCTGGTTGTGCCGATGCTTGTGATATCACTGACAGAGATATTCATAATACTCGGCATGTCAGTTCTGATTAATTGGACGATTGACCTGTCTGCGATAGCAGGTATAATCATAGCAGTCGGTACTGGTATAAACGACCAGATAATCATAATAGACCAGGCACTGCGAAAAGAGGTAAAGATAGAAACGCTGCGCGAGAAATTACGCGACGCGTTCTTCATGGTTTACGGAGCAGGCGGAACAATCATAGCCGCGATGATACCATTGTTTAGCGTCCTGAGCCTGCGCGGTTTTGCAATAACAACGATAATAGGCGTTTTAGTTGGCCTGATTATAACAAGACCCGCATTCAGCGTTCTTGTCGAGAAGACAATCAAGTAGTAATGCAATCGTAATTCTTACGTAATTGGTTAAAGCATGAATGTAATGTTTAAAATGATTCTGGTTACTATTTATCCATGACAACAGAAAAGATTAAGGAAGTGACAGTTATTCTTGATAATGAAGAGCTGCCTACGGACGAAAATAAGAACTATCTATCTGTAAAGTTTTTTTCTGAGGAGGAGAGGGAAAAGATAAGGCAGCTGCAGGATAAGGTAGAGCAGTTGATTGCCAAGGGAAACGTTTCTCCTGAAATTCTTGAGAGGATTGACAACATCACGACATCGCTAGATGTTCTTTCGCAGAGGATGTCGGCAAGGAAGCCGTATGATTACAACATAATAGCAGACGAGGTAAGGCAGATAGTCGATGAATTGACGGATGAGCTTGACAGGTTTTCAGTAGTTGTTTCAAAAAAGCTTGATTCGACGACACAGAAATTTGATTCAAAGACCGATGTCATCATTGATGAGCTGACAAGCAAAATAAACTCGATAAGAAAGCCTTACGACATCGACATAATTACTGACGAAGCCAGGCAGGCGGTAAGCGAATCTGTTTCTGAGCTGAGAAGGTCGTCACAAACGATATCCAACAAGCTCGAGTCCGCTGCAGAGCGATTCGACGAGCGGACTGAAGACATCGCAGGCGCCATGTCATCGGTCGTGAGCATGAAAAACAGCATGCAGGACCTCGTATCCGAAATGGAAACGAGCAGCAGGCTGATGGATAACCGTCTGGATGAGACGGATGAAAAACTGAAGACGATTGCAATGATGCTTGACAATAAGTTAGAAGAACTGGAGCGCGTCTCTGCGTCGCTCGAAGTATTGAAAGAGGAAGTCGAGATAAGGATAGGAAGCATAGTCGACCGCGCTCAGAATCAAAACGAAACTCTGGAGGCAAACGTTACCGAACTGAGCAACACGAAAAACGAGATGCTGGACATACAGAACAACATAAAGGAGACAAACATAAAGCTTGCAATACTCATGGATTCGGTCGAGCAAAAGCTGAATGAATTAAGCGCTTCTTTTGAAAGAGTGGAAGGAACGAGCCAGAACATTGAAGCTCAGACAGAATCGCTCAAAAACATGACAATGATAATCAATGAATTTGTTGACCGCGCAGAAGAGCGGGCGTCGCGACTAGACGAGGTCAGCGAAAACGCGAACAACACGATGAACGCGATGAAATCAGTAGAAGATGAATTACTCGATACGTCAAAGAACGTTGACAGAAAGACGGATGACATGATAAACGTGGTCCTGAGCAAGGTTCGAGAACTAGAAAATACAAACCTGGCGATGGAGAAGAACGCCATAATACTTGATGAGAGCGCTGACACGCTGGAAAAAATTATTGAAAGAATATCAGCGATGCCGATAGCAAAAGCGAAAAGAAAAAAGAGAAAGGCAAAAAAGAAAGTTGTCAAAAAGCGCGTTGTAAGGAAACGCGCAGTAAAAAAAATAGTCAAAAGGCGTGTAGTCAAAAAGCGCGTTATCAAAAGAAGAATCGTTAGAAGAAAACCAAAAGTCGTAATAAGATACATCACAAGAAGGGCGCGAAGAAAGGCAAGAAGGCCAAGAAAGTACAGAACGATAAGAAAAAAGACAACGAAGTCTTTAAAGAGATTGGAAAACGAGGCGGTTGATATACTGATATTGAATTCGCTAAAGAATACAAGAATGACGATGAAGACGCTCAAGGAAGCGACAGAAGTCGACGAGGCGCGATTGAGAAAGCGTTTGCTCGTATTAATGACCCAGGACAAAGTGAAAAGAGAAAGGCAGGGTCGCTACATATTCTATTCTTCGAAAGTGGAGCTAGTGCAGGGAACGCCAATATAGAATATCAATAGGGTTATTTTATGTCTAAAGATTCTTACATTGAAAAACTTTTTCCGGTAGATTGTTTCGGCCGCAATGAAAATGGAGCGCATGCATTGAAAAAACCAGAAGAGGTTAAAGTAAGGATATATCAGGACCGTGGCGACCAGACAAGCATAATGAGTTTAGTTGATTGCCGTTATAATCCAAGTGGAAGTGAATATGTATGCAATGCTGGAAATGGCATATGCCCTTACAGATTTGATATCCCACAGTTTGATGTTCCAAAACAAATTGCAAAGAAGAAAGGCTAAAACAGTTCTCGCAAACCAAGCAAGTTTTTCCATTTCGCGAGATGGATTGATAACGGAAATCTTATAATATTCTAATAAATGTATATAAGTATTAAATATGGTTAAATTGTCTATTTATGCTTAAAACAACATAAAAACAAAGTTTTATAAGTGTATCTGATATACATTTATAGATAAAAATACTTGGGTAGTGGTATGGACAAAGAACTTGAAGAATTAGAAAAACAGTTTATTTTAAATGAGGATATGGCGCATGAAGATATCAAAGATTTAATAAAGCGTATATTAAAATTCTGTAAAATAGACAACAAAGGATTTGTTATAATTCAAAAAAAGAAGTTGAGAATTATAGATAAAATGATTCTTGTATTAAGTGCTAGATATCTCGCAAACAAACTTCAAATTAAACAAGCAAGAGATGTTACTATTCAAGAAATTGTAAGT
>JAZDNV010000007.1:0-16830 GCA_043799385.1 Candidatus Aenigmatarchaeota archaeon
GCTGCCTGAAGTCAGTAAATAAGTTAAAAGCCAGGAAAGACGACGTCGGCTGCGTCATTGGTTGCGGGCCAGTAGGAATGATGCACATGATGCTTCTCGACTGCAAGAAAATATTCGCGGTCGATATAAGCGATTTCCGCACTAACTTCGCAAAAAGGTACGCAGAGCCAACGGATATATCGATGATAAAAGAACTCACGCAAGGAATAGGCGCTGATTTTGTCGTAGTAGCGACCGGAAACGTCAATGCGGTCAAGCAGTCCTTTGAGATAGTCAGGAAAGGAGGAAAGATAATGATATTCGGCGTGCCGCCAAAAGACGCGGTAATCGACCTGGACCTGAACAGACTATTCTTTAATGAAGTCTCGATACTGACAAGCGGTTATTGCTCAGAGGTCGAGACAAACAAGATTTTGAAAATGTTTGAATCAGGAGAGATAAATGCAAAATCGCTAATCACGCACTCCTTTTCGCTCGAGAAATCAGCCGAGGCATTCGAACTCGCGAAAAGCGGAAACGCGATGAAGATAGTGATAACCGAATAATTTTAAATAAATATATCAGTTAAGTGAAAATAAGGTCTTGTGTATGGGCTGGGGAAAAAGAAATCGATTGGCGCAATTGGTGCAGAAGGACGGACATTGCTTGTTCATGCCAATTGATCACGGCTATTTTCAGGGACCTACTACGAAATTGGAGAAGCCAGGCGAAACGATAAAGCCGTTGCTGCAGTACTGCGATGCGCTATTCCTGACCAGGGGCGTTCTTCGCAGCTGCATAGACCCGAGCAACACTAAGCCGATAATCCTGCGCGTTTCCGGAGGCACGAGCATGGTCGGCGAAGATTTAGCAAATGAAGGAATAACGACTTCTATAAAAGATTCTTTGCGGTTAAATGCAAGTGCAGTCGGCATCTCGATATTCGTCGGCAGCAAATACGAGCACCAGACACTATCGAATCTTGCAAAATTAGTGGACGAGGCCGAGGATTATGGAATGCCTGTGATGGCTGTAACAGCCGTAGGCAAGGAGATGGAAAAAAGAGAATCTCGGTATCTATCGCTAGCGTGCCGAATCGCAGCAGAGCTGGGCGCAAGCATAGTCAAGACATACTGGTGCGAAAACTTCGATAAGGTCGTAGAAGGCTGTCCTGTTCCAGTCGTTATGGCAGGCGGTCCGCAGACCGATAGCGAGAGGGAGGTATTTGAATTCGTTTACGACGGCATGCAGAAGGGCGCGATTGGCATTAATCTCGGTAGAAACGTATGGAAGAATGATCACCCGGTCGCGATGATTAAGTCGTTGCGCGAAATAATCCATGGCAACGCCACGGCGAAAGAAGCAAATGATTTGTACAATGAATTCAAGAAAAATGAATGAATGCCCTTTCTAAAACAAATAAAAACCTTCTCATTATAGTAAAGTCATGAACTACGCCGACGAATTGTTTGACGAGCATTACACTGGAAGAAAGCGCGATAACGCTGATAGGAAATGGTACGAGTTCTATAAGGAGATTCCGATACTGGACATGCCTGAGTATGTCCCAAGATTCATAAGAGGAGCGACGGATTTGTCAAAGATATGGCTCAGGAAAGGCATGGATTACAAAGAACGCTTGTGGGTACTCGCTCATGAAATTGCGCATATATTCAACCCGTTTGAAAGGGACGAAAACAAAATAGACCAGAAAGCGTACGCATTCGTTCCTGCAGCGCACGGGATCCTTCAGCGTGATGAAAAACGAATGGTATTGAATTACAGATTCGCCTAATGCAATTTAAGTCTTGTTTCTAAACAATAGATATGAAAAAAATCTACATAGAAACGTACGGCTGCTCGTCTTCGCGCAATGATGGCGAGATAATGTCTGGATTGCTGAGCAATGCTGGTTTTCAATTAGTCGATGATATTGATAATGCAGATGTGATAATAATCAATACGTGCATAGTCAAGCAGCCGACTGAGAGTAAAATCGTGTCAAGAATCAAAGCGCTGCAAGGAAGAAAATTAATCATAGCCGGCTGCATGCCTGAGGCGGAATACGATATCGCAAAAAGAGCAGCGCCTGACGCGAATCTGATAAGCACTAACCGCGTCCATGAAATCGCAAAAGTCGTCAAGAAAACTATTGCAGGCGAAAAAGTCGAGCTCTTGGGAAAACTGAAGAAAGAAAAGGTATGCCTGCCGAAGCTCAGGAAAAATTCTGTTGTTGATGTCGTCGAGATATGCTCAGGCTGCAACAACACATGCAGCTATTGCATAGTGAAATTAGCGAAAGGCTCGCTGTTCTCATATTCGCCAAAGAGCATCATAAAAGAAATAAGCGCAGGCGTTGCTGATGGCTGCAAGGAATTCTGGCTCACGGGTCAGGATGTCGCTGCCTACTGCTATGACGGAAAAAGATTACCATCGCTGCTCGGAGAGATAACAAAAGTCAGAAAGGATTTTTTTCTTCGAGCAGGAATGATGAACCCATCGAACGTTTTGCCGATGCTCGACGAGCTCATTGATTCTTACAGAAACGAGAAACTATTCAAATTCATTCACCTGCCTGTGCAAAGCGGTTCGAACAGAGTGCTGAAGACGATGAACAGAAAATACACGGTAGCTGAATACAAGATAATCGTGAAAAAATTAAGGAAAGCCATACCTGAAATCACGCTATGGACAGACGTCATCGTAGGTTTTCCTGGAGAAAGCGAGAGCGATTTTCTGAAGACACTTTCGCTGATAAAGGAAATTAGACCAGACTTTACGAATATTTCTCAATTCGGCGTCCGTCCAGGAACAAAATCAGCAGCAATGAAGCAATTGCCCACGGAGATAAAAAAAGAGAGGAGCAAGAAGATGACAGAAGCTGTCGGAAGAATCTGCCTTGAGCGGAACGAGAGATGGCTCGGCTGGTCCGGTCATGCATTGGTTGACGAGTACAATGAAGGAAAAAACAATTGGATTGCAAGAAACTATGCATACAAGCCCATCGCAGTCAAGAGCGGCGGTTTCGGAAAGACTATAAACGTTACAATCGCTGGAGCAGAAAAAACATGCCTGATTGCTAGATGAACCTTCCTATGAATCCGACAATCATGTCTCCCAGCACGATGGATAATATGTAGTACACTGCAAATGCGACCAGCAGAACTTTAAGTTTTGTTTCCCAGTCCGCTTCAAGGACGATTTCGCCAAGCAGTACCCACACGACCAGCGGAATCAAAATAAGCGCGTATATCCCGCTCAGTCCTACCAAAGGAGCTACCACAGGAGCGACAAAAAACGAGAGCACAGAAAGGATTAATGCGTGCTTCACTTCAATGTTGTGCGCGATTATCTCGTCTGACAGCATCACCGCAACAAACGCTATCAATGAGTTGACAAAGTATAGCGTCAGGTTCGACATGCTTGTGAACGGCAATATATCAAACATAAGTCCTATTTAGTTTCCATGTATTTAAAATTTTAGAATATTTGCGCTTTGTTTAAAAATTGATGGACATCTTATTGATGTTCATCTATGGATAGGCTATCATCGCTAGAAGCAGGAGGATAGCCTAGTTTTTAAACAAAGATGAGTATTTGGCATCTGATGCTACTTCATCTTCATTTTCAGTATCCTCGATACAGACTCGCCATCCGCCCGGCCCCTGACTTTGGCCATCACAAGACCCATGAGTATCGATTCCTTCTTGCCTGGATTTTTATCTACAACGTCCGAGATCATTGATTCCAGCTCCGGGTCTGCAAGCATAGAAAAGTCATTAGCTATATCTTCAATGCTCTTTCCTTCTATCAATGCTGTAAAGATAGCCGGCAGCGAATCTTTCGATATTCGTTTGCTTTCCAGGAGCGCCAGAACGCTCTCTATGTCTTCCTTTCTGATTTTTTCCGTGGCGAGCCCGCACCTTCTCATGTCCTTGAACGTCGACAGAAACAAATTCGCTATGATTATCGGTTCGATGTCAAACTTTTTAATTAATTCCTCAAATAACGGGAAGTCGCGAGATTTTATCAGCTGGGAGACGATTTCGTCCGGTAATTTCTTCCCCAGTTCCGCTTCCTTCTCAAGCAGAGTTTTTGGTATCTCTACCGTTCTCAGTTCTCTGCTAACCCAAACAGGAGGGATATCGGATTCCGGATACATCCTCCCTGCGCCCGGAAGCGGTCGCGTGTATTTTGAGCCAAGTTCGTCACTGACACGCGTTTCTTCAGGAACGCCGATAAGGCAATAACCTGCTCGCTGCAGAACAGCACGCATCGCTTTATCAGGATTTCTGCCAGCGACTATCAAAATGAGGTCCCGTTCGCCTGCGTTCAATTCTTTTTTCAGTATATCGAATTCAGTTATAAGGTTGTATTTGCTCAAATCTTCGTCACTATGAATTATACCAAAACCAAAGGCAGCCGCATAGCTTGACAACTCTTTACCAAACGTGCGGTCGCCGCATTGCCTCTTGAGCAGGCCGGAAAAGTTTTGCAGTCTAGCAGCAAGGATTATTCCGCCGTCGCTGATGATTTTTTTCAGTAGAGTGCAATTAGTGTTCCTGAATACCTGCATCGCATTCACAAATTCTTCCTTAACTTCCCGTGTCCCGCGCTTGTGCAGTTCATTCTTTATGTCAATGAGATCCAATTGCCTTCGGACTTCGTTTTCTACGATTTTCGGAATCTTTGCAAGTTCCTGGAATCCCTTTATCTCCACACGCGCGCCGTTCTCTATTGAAATATTAACGTCCTGCCTTATCGTTCCGATGCCGCGCAAAACATTCGTAGAACGTAGAAGCAAGCCGATCTTCTCTGCAACTTCTTTTGCCTGCTCTGGCGATGCGATATCAGCTGATGTCGCTATCTCCACGAGCGGTATTCCTAACCTGTCCAAACGATACTCCACGGTTCCTGATGAACGTGATATCGCTGGCGCTGAGTCCTCTTCCAGGCAAACGGTCGATATTTTTATCGCTCCGTAATCGGTTTCGATGAATCCGTTCATTCCTATCAATGAGGTCCGCTGGAAACTGGAAACAGACGAGCCGTCGATGACGGTCTTTCTCATCACGTGTATCTCATCAAGCAGATCGCAATTCAATAACCTGCAAATCTGTATCGCGATTCGCAGCGCCTCGTCATTAATCTGCCTAGGCGGTTCTTCATCGGCTTCGACAAGACACGACGACTCAGCGTTTATTTTATAGACGAACGTCCGCTCGCGCAGAAATTCGTAAAGCGCCGCAGGGTCATATTCGCCCAATTCGCTGGCCGACGTGCGTATCCTTCTCTTAATCTCTGACGGAAACTCATCACTCTTGATAATCGGGCAGTTGCAGAATAATTTATGCTTGGTATCCAATTGCTGATGAACCTCCAAGCCGACCTTTAATCCCAGCCTCTTGTAATCCATGAGATTAATTGTCATGTGAAGTTATAAAATTTATATACAGGGAAAATCAATTAAAAACAATGAAGCAGAAGATAAGGAGATACAAGCTGAAGAAGGAATTGGGGCTTTTTGAAGCGACCGTTTACGGCGTTGGCATAATACTAGGCGCAGGAATTTATGCACTGATAGGCGAGAGCGCGGGGCTTGCCGGCAATGCGTTATGGATGTCATTCATATTTTCGGCTATAATAGCTTCTCTTACCGGACTTAGTTTTGCCGAGCTTTCGTCCATGTATCCGAAGGAGGGTGCTGAATACGTATACGCGCAGAAGGCTTTCAGGAGAAAATCGCTCGCGCTCTTTGTTTCCTTAGTTTTCATAATATCAGGAGTGATATCCGCAGCGACGGTTGCGCTGGGTTTCGGTGGCTACTTCTCTTATCTCATAGGCGGCTCGCCTGTGCTTGTCGCCGCGGCACTGATAGCAGTCATGTCTTTGCTGAATTATGCAGGGATAAAGGATTCGGCGCGATACAACGAGATAGCGACTTTCATCGAGATATCCGGTCTCGTGCTCGTCGTGATGCTAGGCATGTTCTTCTTCGGCAGTTCGATAGGTACTGTAAATTATTTTGCGATGCCTAACGGCTTTTCTGGAGTTCTCATAGCAATGTGCATGATATTCTTTGCATATCTTGGCTTTGAGGATTTGGCCAACATAAGCGAAGAAACGAAGAACGCAGCGAAGACAATACCTAAGGCTATGATTATCTCACTGGTTATTTCAACAGTCTTGTACATTGCTGTCGCGCTTTCTGCGATATCGATACTAGGCTGGGAAAGGCTCTCGCAGTCAAGCGCGCCTTTAACTGAGGTCATTGAAAGCGTTATACCGCAGGCATCCATATTAATGTCCATAATCGCATTGTTCGCAACATCGAATACCGTTCTTATAATCCTTATCGTAATGTCGCGCATGCTCTGCGGAGTATCGAAAGAGCACGCGTTCCCTGGGATATGCGCAAGAATAGGGAAGACTGGAACGCCGTACGTTTCAATATTACTTGTGATGCTGCTTTCCATAGCTTCGCTGCTGATAGGCGGTATAGGGACCGTGGCGATGCTTACCGTTCTAGGCGTTGTCATAGTATTCGCGATAATGAACCTGTCGCTCATCGTTCTGAGATACAAAGATAATCGAAAGCGCCCGTTCCGCTCGCCAGTCAATATCGGAAAATTCCCGGTACTCGCGTTTCTAGGTTTGCTTTCATCACTGGCCATGATTTACTACATAATGATTTATCTCATCTAAATTCCAGAACAAGTCCTATTTTCCCGCTTCCTTTAGGTCTTTCTTCTGCCTTTCTATTATATCCCTGATAAGTACGTAGTCCTCGTCTACTTCCTTCTTCAATGGCAGGACGAGTTTCTTGTACACGTCTTTCATCAGCTTACCTTCAGCCGGCTTTTCCTCCAATTCGCTTTGCATCTTCAGCACGACTTGCTTAAAAACTTTGAAAGAATCTTCGATGTTTTCTATTTCTCTCCGCAATTCCGAAATCTCTTTCGATAGGTCAAGAACCCTTTTCTCTAATCGCTCTATTTTCATCTCGGTTTTTACCACTTCAAAAGCTGTCATTTTCAAAACCTCAACACAAATGTTTTGAATTGAGATGCCTGTCGCAAAAAGTATCTCATGTCAATCAATGATTAAGATTGTTGAACGAAGTTTATAAATGTTGAGCTAGAATAGGATCGTCCACAAAATCGGGATGAGTATCATTATCGCAAAGAAAAGCAGTATTATCTTCAGCGATTTTCTGACTCCTTCGCGCCGGAAACCATATAACAAACCTACAAAGAGCCCGCCAAAATGCGCGATGTACGATATGTTGCTCTCTGGCGCGAACATGAAATCGTACGCATTGTAAAAGGCATACATCAATCCGATGAGCGCGAGCGGTATCGGCAGAACGAGCGGATAGAATGAAAGGTCAAGCGGCCGCACAAGTATACCCGCTCCTATCAGCGCGAATATCCCGCCTGACGCGCCGATTGCGATAGCGTCTGGCGGGTATACGAGCAGCGAGAGCAGGTCGCCCAGGAACGCTCCGAGGAAGAATATCGCCAACGTCTTTTTCTTACCCAGTTCTGATTCGACTGCGATGCCGAAGAAGAACAGAACCAATATATTCGAGAGCAGATGAGTTATATCCGCATGAAGAAATATCGACGTCACCAAAACATACGGCCGCTCAAAAAGGTTTTTTCCAGAGAATCCATAGACGTTTGCAAAGTTCTCCAAATCAGCGACGAATAGTATAGGAAAGATGAAGCCAACCACACAAAGAAAAATCAGGAATAGCGTGAGTTTCATGATGATTTTTTGTTTTTCATATTTTTAAAAAGATTTCTGGGATGGTAGGGGATATGCCAGATGAATTTCAAAGAATCCGCGATAACATCGGCAAGGAAGTGGAAGTTGTCATGGTGTCGCATAAGGGCGAGTGGCCTCCTGAAAGCGGTGTCTTGGTAGAAGTTAGTCCATACAGTGCAATAGATATCAGGCAAGGGTCGTGCGGTAGATTAACGGATGAGTTGACCTGCCCGTTTGTCGGAGCAACAGCTGGAATAAAATCCATAAGAGACTCCAACGGACATGAAATTTACCATAATGATGGGTTACGTTATGAAAAAGGTTTCTATGACCCCTGGCAGAATAAAGAAGATAACGAGTTTATCAATAAAATGAGGCGGGCGAAGTTTGGCGAAGGCCACGACTATAAGATGTTTGACTAAATTCTGCAATTTAAATGTGCAAGGCTGATTTCTAGCGATATTGCAGTCTATTCTCAAACACAGAAAAGATTATAAACACCGTGAGAATAAGAAAGATTATTCACTTGGGGAAGTGAATTCGTTTCTTGGATGAACTTGGCAAGCATTACTCGTCAAATTCTTCTTCTTGGATTAGAAGATTATGAAAAAATACCTTAATAGGGTTTTTGATTTCGTAAAATATATGTTCAAGAGGGGATGTTATGGCACTAGATACGATCGCAAAGGGAAGTTTTGATAATGTTCAGGAGGATTTTGAGACGCACAAGGCGAAGATTGCCGTCCTTGGTGCAGGCGGCGGCGGGAACAACACGATAACCGCGCTCACTGATAAGAATATTCTTGGCGCCACAACCATTGCTGTTAATACTGATGTCAAGCACCTGAATATTTCAAGGGCTCACAAAAAATTATTGATCGGAAAGCAACTGACAAAAGGTCTGGGCGCAGGCGGTTATCCGGACGTAGGCAGAAACGCGGCCGTAGAAAGCAAAGACGAGCTTAGAGAACTTCTGCAGAGCATTGATTTAGTATTTGTGACATGTGGCCTTGGCGGCGGCACAGGCACAGGTGCGTTGCCGGTCATTGCAAAGTACGCAAAGGACGCAGGCGCTATCGTTATTGCGGCAGTGACGTTGCCGTTTAAACTTGAGGGCTCGCGTGTCGTGCGCGCAGAAGACGGATTAACGCAGCTGCGAGACGTTTGCGACACTGTAATAGTCATAGAGAACCAGCGGTTGCTGGAATTAGCCGGAAACAAGCCGCTGAAGCAGGCGTTTTCCGTTGCTGACGACCTTATAGCTACGATGATAAAGGGCATAACCGAGACGATTTCGCAACCGTCATTAGTCAATCTGGATTATGCAGACGTACGCGCGATAATGCGTGCAGGCGGAGTAGCGTCAATAGGCGTAGGCGAGAGCGAGGAGCGAAAC
The DNA here is from genome assembly GCA_043799385.1 of Candidatus Aenigmatarchaeota archaeon. Classification (GTDB taxonomy): domain Archaea; phylum Aenigmatarchaeota; class Aenigmatarchaeia; order GW2011-AR5; family GW2011-AR5; genus JAZDNV01. Next base: position 9,146 of record JAZDNV010000007.1, read on the forward strand.
CGCGCAGAAGACGCGGTCATGAAGGCGTTGAACAACCCGCTGCTGGACGTTGATTACAAAGGAGCAAATGGCGCGTTGATACAGGTAATCGGCGGTCCGGACATGAAACTGGACGAGATTAACCTTATAGGCGAGGTAATCCAGAAGCAGCTCAATCCAGAGGCGCAGGTCATCTGGGGAGCAAGAGTGCTTCCGGAGTACAAAGGTAAGATACAGGTCATAACCATAATAACAGGAATAAAGTCGCCTTACATCATGGGACCTGCACAGAAGGGCGAAAAAACTACAAAGTTCAAAAAAGACTTCGGCATCGACTTTGTAAAATAAGTCGATGTAGACACATTGACGCCTTCGGCGTCGTTGTGTTTCATGCTGACCACACCCCAAGACACGGGCGGCCAGATGTAGATGATGATCAGTAAAATGGTCGTATCTCTGGCTGCCCCTTTTTCTTTTTCTAAGAAAAAAAGCTATTTAAATAATTTTTCATTTTATTACTCATGAACGTTATGGGATTTGTAATATTTGAAGAGACTGAAAAATTGGTGTCATTAGAACTTACCGGATTCGGGCAGCCCTGCCAGAAGCTCTTTGACCAAACAGACGCAAGCGGATATGAGGTATTCTGTCTGTTCAGCCGAAATAATTTTAACAACTCTTTACAAAAAGCTGATTATGAATTGTTCAATAAAAATGGCCCATGGATTGAGGTATTCAGGGATACTGTAAGAGAAGGTCACAAAGGTGCGGATGATAAGGGCATGTTGCATATACTGTATATTTCCGGTGCAAAAACAAATCAAGAAAAGGAACAATATCTCTGGGTGCCGAAAGATGGTTTCTGGGTGCCTACTGATGACGGAGTATTCTATCCCGGCACAATAGTACCGTTTGAAACAGTTCTCGGTAAAGAAGAAGCCCGAAGACAATTGAAGGCGAAAGGATTCCCGGATGATAAACTTTCATTTTTTCAACGGTCGGATAATTATAAAAATAGTGAAATGTTCGCCTGTCGTAGCTTTACCATAGGTCCTGATGGTTACTACCCATTCTGCATTGGCCTGAACCTGCCGCCTTCAGCTCCTGGTTCTTGGTTGGGTGCTTCCCGTCCGTCCTATTCTTTAGTAAAACAAGGTATAGCTCTTCCATGAACATTTTCTTTTTCTAAGAAAAAGGCAGGAGAATCACACCCTTTCATACCTTAAGTTGATACACTTGGAAAATAGGTAATTTAAACTTTTTTCTATCTATTGAAACATGGGACTTGGAAGTTACATAAGGTTCGCAATAGGGGTTTTGCTTTCCATCGAAATACTAAGGTCATGGCTTTTTGGAAATTCAATACCAATGGTTGCCATCTATCTGTCGATAATCTTTCTGATACTTACTGTTGCATGGTTGCTGTTCAGGTTTTAGCTGCTTTTCTCTTCAACAACACAACATAAAGCTCTTCCATGAACAGCTTCTTTTTGGCCAGTTCTTCAGAAGAAAAGCCATTTTCTTTCATCAGTTCTTCGACCTTTTTCTTATCCGTTAGCGATGAGTACAGCAGCAGAATCTTGCCATTCTCAGTTAAGTAATGTCTTGCCTGCTTCAGGAATTGCTCAATAATCTCCCATCCATGCTCGCCGCCGGTCGTGTCGCTGCCTTTATCATGTTCGTCCGCAGGAAGATACGGAGGATTAAAGGCGATAAGGTCGAACCGTCCTTCCACGAATTCGAATAAATCCGATTTCACTGCATAGACGCCGAGCTTCTCAGCCTCCTTTACTGCAGATTCGTCGATATCAACTGCGTCAATGCACTCTTTTGGAATTCCTGCAGCAATCGCTGTTTTCGACTGAATGCATGAGCCGCATCCCATGTCGAGAAAGTCTTTTGGTTTCTCCTTCTTTATTATTTTGGCTAAGTGCTCGGTCATTAATTCTGAGTCTTCTCTAGGTTGGTACATAGAAACCATATTACTGATAAATCTTTTTTATACTTTAATTTCAATTTATTCGTATGAAAAAGAAAAAGGAGCATATTTCTGTCGATGCTGTCAGGCACGTTGCAAAGCTGGCAAGACTTGAGCTGAGCGAAGCAGAGGTAAAAAAATTCTCCAAGGACCTGAACGACATTCTCGTTGCTTTCAAGGACTTGGATGCAGTGAAGATAAGCAAAAGCGTCCAGCCTAGTTTTCAGCCGCTACCAATAAAAGACGTTTTGCGCGAAGACAAAGTCGACGAATGCTTAACGCACGAGAAAGCGATGGCGAACACGAAGCACAAGGAGAAAGGTTTCTTCAAGGGGCCTAGAGCAGTATGAGCTATAAGATATCTGTAAGAGAGTTTCTGCAGTTAAGCAGGAATGGCAGCATGGATTACAATGACTTCTCAGCTAAATTGGCAGAGGAAATAAAGAGGCTCGGTAAGTACAATTTCTTCAGGCACGTTGCAGAACTAAACGGAAAAGCTGAAGAAAATCTTTTCGGGCTGCCAATATCGGTAAAGGATAACATCTGCGTGAAAGGCATGCCAAGCAGCGCTGGCTCGAAAATACTTGAAGACTACATACCGCCGTTCGACGCTACGAGCGTTGCTAGGGTGCGCGTATGCGGCGGGAACGTTCTTGGAAAAACGAACCAGGATGAGTTCGGCTTCGGCACATTCTCCACGAATTCGCAGTACGGAGTGCCAAAAAATCCGCTCGACCCTGACCGCAGCTGCGGCGGCTCGTCAGGAGGCGCAGCAGGATTGACATCGGCTCTTGCGTATCCGCACGTCGCTCTGGCAGAATCAACGGGCGGCTCGATATCGTGCCCTGCATCGTTCTGCAGTGTTGTCGGGTTGACGCCTACGTACGGCTTGGTCAGCAGATACGGTTTAATCGATTACGCTAATTCGCTCGATAAAATCGGGCCGATAGGCAAGAGCGTCTACGATGTCGCGCTATTGCTGACGATGATTGCAGGCCATGACAATCGCGATTCGACTTCGATAACGCAACATCAGTTGGATGCCAAAGGCATTAGCGCCTGCTACGACTACACGAAGCACGCGAACAAAACGGATTTGAAAAAAATCAGGATTGGCGTTCCGAAAGAATATTTCAAGAACGTCGATAAGCGCGTGGAGAAAAGCGTCTGGAAAGCGATAAAGCGATTGGAAGGTTTTGGCGCAAAAATCCAGAAGATTTCTTTGCCTTACACGAAATACGCATTATCATCATATTATATTATAGCGACTGCCGAGGCGAGCACGAATCTTTCCAAGTACTGTGGAATGAGATATGGCCTTCATCTGGAACTGGACGGCAACTTCAACGAATACTTCTCCAAGGTCCGCAGCAAGGGCTTCGGTGACGAAGCAAAGAGAAGAATAATGCTCGGAACGTTCTGCCGAATGAGCGGTTACCGCGACGCCTACTACATGAAGGCGATGCGCGTGCGAACGCTGATAATACAGGATTTCCAGAAAGCCTTCAAGAAATGCGACGTTATCGCTGCGCCGACGATGCCTATACTGCCACCGAAATTCACAGAAATAGAAAAACTAACGCCAATCGAGCAGTACCAGATGGACGTGCTCACTGTGCCGGCCAATCTTGCAGGCATACCGATGATATCATTACCGTGCGATCGCATGGTCGGACTGCACCTATTGGGCAATCATCTGAGCGAAGCGAAATTGATAGAAGTAGCGAGTGCCTTCGAGGGAGAGAAATGATAAAAGACGAAGCATTGCAAATTATGAAGGAGCACCTGAAGAAGGATTACATGATTAAGCATTCTCTTGCAGTCGCTGCGATAATGAAAGGCGTTGCAGATTGCATTAAAGATGACGTAGAGCTCTACGAAACGATTGGAATACTGCATGACATCGATTTCGAGAAGATATCAAAGCCGGAGGAGCACACGATAATAACGGAAATGCTGCTGAAGGAGAAAGCGTCTGATGAGCTCATCCGCAATATAAAGAGCCACAACTTCGAGCACACGAAAATCAATCCGGAAAAAAACGTGGAGCACGCGCTGATCGCCGCGGATGCGATATCCGGCCTGATAGTCGCCTGCGCGCTCGTGATGCCGTCAAAGAAACTAAGCGACGTGAAATTAGAGAGCTTGAAAGAAAAATTCAGGTCAAAGGAATTCGCCCGCAACTGCAGCAGGGAGAAGATATTGTATTGCGAGAAAATCAGTATCGACCGCGATAAGTTTTTCGAGATATCTTTGAATGCCATGAAAGGCATAGCGGATGAACTGGGGTTATAATTATGAAAATAGGTTTAGAAGTGCATGTGCAGCTGCTGACGAAGACAAAGCTTTTCTGCAGCTGCCCGAATCGCATAGTTAAAGAAGCGAATACACTTGTCTGCGAGACGTGCTTAGGCTTTCCCGGCAGCAAGCCGCGCATCAATGCGACTGCTGTCGACTACGGAATAAAAGTCGCACTGGCGCTGAATTGCAAATTACCGAAGGAAACGTTCTTCTCGAGGAAATCGTATTTCTATCCGGACATGAGCAAGAATTTCCAGATAACGCAATATGAAATACCTTTGGCAAAGGGCGGTTTGCTGAAGGTTAATGGAAAGTGGATAAGGATAAGGCGAATCAACTTGGAGGAGGACCCAGCGCGAATCGTGCACGAGGGAACGATAACAGAATCGAAATACGTTCTCGTTGATTACAACCGTTCTGGCGTGCCTTTGTGCGAAATCGTTACTGAACCGGACTTCGCTAGCCCGAAGGAAGCAAGGGCGTTTCTGCAAGAGCTATCAAGCATTCTGGAATACTTGGGAGTATTCGATCCTAACGTCGAGGGCTCGATGCGAGTCGATTCGAATATCTCCCTGGCCGAGAATCGCGTTGAAGTGAAAAATATCTCCGGCTTCAAAGACGTAGAGCAGGCGCTAAGTTATGAGATAATAAGGCAAAACAACCTGCTGAGGAGCGGAAAGAAGATTATACTTGAAACAAGGGCATGGGACCCGGCGTCAGGAATAACGAGAAGCCTGCGCGAAAAAGAGGGCGAGGAGGATTACGGTTATATTTTCGAGGGCGACCTGCCGCGTGTGGGCATAACAAAAAATAAAATCGCGGAAATCAAGAAGTCTTTGCCAGAGCTTGCCCACGAAAAGATAGGGCGATACGAAAATATGGGCATTGCCAAGGATTTAGCCGTATCGATAACGACAGAGCCAGAGCTTGCGAGAATGTTCGAGGAAGTGATAAATGAAATTGATAAGCATATTGCTGCGAACTTCTTTGCCAAAGAGTTAAAGAAAACGCTGAACTACAACAACCTGAGGATAAAAGATACAGGAATCGAGTCGTGGCATCTAATAAAGCTGTTGAGGATGGTTCATGAAGAGAAGATCACAGTGAAGACAGCTGAACTGCTCTTGAGAAAAATAATCAACGAACCGCAGGACCCTGAAAAGCTGGCTGGTACAAGAGGCGTCGGAAGGATGAGCGATGAAAGCGTTCTAAAGCCGCTAGTCGAAGAAGTCCTGAACGAGAACGCAAAGGCTATACTAGACTACAAGGCAGGAAAGGCCGGCGCGTTCGAGTTTATTGTCGGCCAGGTCATGCGAAAAACCGAAGGCCGCGGTGACCCGGAAACCATAAGAAGATTGCTGAAGATTATGTTTGGTCAATAATTATGGGAGTTTCACAGAAAGGTTTTAACGAGAATCAGCGCAGGCGCTTGTTCAAGCACTACGATAAGAAGGAAACGCTACCTGAAAATATAACGACCGCGGAGAACCGATGCACGAGTTGCGGTTTTCGCGCGCGCTACAAGTTCTTCCGGTGCCCTGAGTGCGACGCTGAGCAGAAGTAAATCATATGATGCTTTATGTATTCTTAGAGTAACTAATGACATCATTCAGCGGAATTCACTTGTGGATAACAATTAAAATGTTACTAAAAAGTAGTTGATTGGAAACTTAAACAGGTGGTAGGAAAGTGAGCCAATCTATTGCAGCAAGCAGGACAGGGGTAATTGAAAACTTGTTTCGCAAATATCCTGACACACCTCAGGAAAGCATAATAAAGCAAGACCTACTTATTCTGGGTGAAGGGTTCAGCGAAAGCGCCCTGGCTGCTGCAGCAAACGCTGAGAAAAAGAATTATAACTTGTTCTCCCATGACCTTGTTCCAATGTCGAGCATGCAGCGGCAAGAATATTTGAAGGCTCCGGAGTGCTTTGCCACTAAAGGAGGGCCTTACGAGTTGCGCCCTATGTGCACGCACACGGTAATATCTCCAGATTCGCCGTACTTGATTGATGTTATTGACGGAAGACTAAAGCTGCTTCTGGATGGAGTAGCTATAGCTGATGTTGGATACAGCCCTCCTCTTAAGTATTATTCCAAGTCGTTCTCCGATGGCACGTCTTACAGTGATATCATTGCCCGCGGCAGCAGCGTTATACCATTTCGTCTTTGCCAATTATGGGGTGAAGAAAAAGAATGCAAGTTCTGCGACATGAATGAGAATACCAGGCAGGTAAGTGAGTTTAAGTCTCGTTTGCAGGCATCGCCGGTCAAGCCAGTTGAACGAGTTGCAGTCGTGGCTAACGAGATAGGAAGAGAAGTTCTGGAAAGAGATGGGTATCAAGCGCCTATTGATTTTTATATCAGCGGAGGCACAATAACCGACAAGCTTCATGGATTGACTGAGGAAGACTTTTACCTCCAGTACGTCGAGGCTGTCAAGTCTGGAGGGCACCGACGACATATAACCCTATCGACTGGCTCTGCGGACAAGGAGACTGCAAAACGTTATCATCGTGTTGGAGTAGATTCGCACTGGGCGAATTTGGAAGTTTGGGACAAGCGCCTGTTTGAATGGATATGCCCTGGAAAATCCGAACGAGTTGGTTGGGAGGAATGGGTGAAACGGCTGTTGGACTCTGTAGATATTTTTGGCGAGGGCAATGTCTGCCCTACAATCATCGGCGGGTTGGAAATGGCTCAGCCCTATGGTTTCAAAACCATCAATGAAGCGGTGAAATCTACCACAGAAGGCCTTACGTATCTCATGTCCCACGGAGTGATGCCGCGTATAAATCTATGGCGCCGACAACCTGGAACCTTTTTGGTTAAAAACTACAGTCAGCCGCCCGTTTCTCCGGAATACGCCATCGAGTTGATGCGCAACTACTATGAAAACTGGAAACGATACGGTCTTCCCCTGCCTCGTCGCATATCTGCCTGTCCTGAACTGAGAGTTCTGGCAAGGGAGCACGGTTTTCGTGACGATTACCTGATACTCATGGAGCAAAAAGACTACGGGAACCTGGCTTTGCAGGCATTAGAAAATGCGGGCTACATATGGGGTTACAACCCGAAAGACGCTAATCTTCAAGTTCGATTAACCTAACTATTTTTAAGCATGCGAATTAATTCTAATAACAATCATGGGCCCATAGCTCAATCGGATAGAGCACTTGAGAAACCAGACGTTTCGGTGATGCTTCGGACCAAGGGGTTGCGGGTTCGAGTCACGTTGGGCTCATTGTAGCTTTGCACAAAAACTAGGCTATCACGTCTGCGAACCGTCGATGGACATCATACAGATGTCCATCACTTTTTGTGCAAAGCTGCTCATCGGTGATAATATGAAAAAATGTGTATTCTGCCAGATAGTAAGCGGCGAAATAAAGTGCCACAGGATTTACGAGGACAGGAAGCATATCGCA
>JAZDNV010000010.1:0-5942 GCA_043799385.1 Candidatus Aenigmatarchaeota archaeon
TGTTATGAACAACGTTTCAATGAGGTATCGGTTCGGGTCCAGCGGCAATGACAATCGCTCTGCAACAATTGCATGGTTGTCCACATCGCCCACTATTCTCGGGCAGACTTCGCCGTCAGGAAATGCCCTTTTTTCGACAGGGACAAGCGTCGCATTAAGATGTTTTGCCAGCCTTTCTGCAAAGTTATCTGAGCCAAGGACAATCATTTTATTCACCATATTGCAACAAAGAGAATACGTCATAACCTTTCAGTTTTTCCCTTCCCTTCAGAAATGAAAGCTCTATCAGGAAAACAAGACCAACTACTTTACCGCCTATTGATTCTATAAGTCTTACAGCAGCTTCGGCAGTCCCGCCTGTTGCCAAAAGGTCGTCTATTATCACGACATTCTGACCTTCTAGAATTCCGTCCTTGTGCACTTCGATATGGTCTTTTCCATATTCCAGTTCATACTCTGCCCTCACAACCTCAGCTGGTAATTTTCCCTTCTTTCTTATTGGAACGAACCCGACGCCGAGCTCATGGGCGATTATTCCGCCAAGAATAAAACCCCTTGATTCGATTCCAACGATTATGTCTATGGCCTTTCCATCACATACTTTCTTCATCTCGTGTACAGCGCAACGCAATGCTTCTGGATTTTTCAAAAGAGTAGTGAAATCATAGAACAGGATTCCTTTTTTAGGGAAATCAGGTACATTCCTGATTGTTTTTTTCAGTTCTTCCATATTCATGCTTCAGCACCTTTCAATGCGTCCTTGCAATTGCATGACCGCTCTTCAGGAATATTTGATATAGTTTCTTCCAGCAATTTTTTTGTATTCTGGATATTTTTGGCCATCACTTTCTTCATTTCTTCAAAATCAGTCGGCTTGCCAATCCACACATCATAGTCAGTTATGGTCGCTATTATCGCAAAGCAGATTTCTTTCTCGCGGCTCAGTATTGCTTCTGGAACGCCTGTCATGCCGATTATGTCAGCAAATTTCCTGTACATGTTCGAGGCGGCGATAGTCGAGAACTGAGGCCCTGAGATGCGGAGATATGTTCCCTTTTCATGGTGCTGTATCCCGAGATTCTTCGCGGATTCAATCAGCGTTCCTCTCAGCTCAGGGCAGAAAGGTTCAGCCATTCCTACGTGGTAAAATCTGCCCTCGTCATAGAACGTCTCAACGCTTTTTCCAAAATCAATGAACTGGTCTGGAAGAATTATTTCACCCGGGTTGTAGTCATCCTGCAGCGAGCCAGATGCGCATGTTGCGATTATTCGCGTAACTCCAAGCTCTTTCAGTGCCCATATGTTCGCGCGGAAGTTTATTTTATGAGGCGGCACTGTATGATTGGAGCCGTGCCGCGAGAGGAATGCGACTTGACGACCGCGCATGAAGCCTGTTATTATAGAATCGGATGTTGCTCCGTACGGCGTGTGTATCTTCACCTTTTTCACATCCTCCAGGATATCCGGGTCATAGACGCCTGTTCCGCCGATGATTCCAATCATATATATCAATTAAATAAGAATGGCAAGATTTAAGTCCCTTCGTTCCACGAGTCCAGATATTTCTTTTGCGCCTCGCTAAGCGTATCTATCTCAATACCCATCGACTCAAGCTGGATTTTTGCAATCATGTGATCGACATCGTCAGGCAGCTTGTAAACCTTTGGCTCAAGTTCTTTTTGGTGATTTACAAGGTATTCCACCGCCAATGACTGATTCATGAAAGACATGTTCATTATTTCTGACGGGTGGCCTTCGGCTGCGGCCAGATTTATCAGCCTGCCTTCGCCGAGAACAAATAACCTTTTTCCGTTGAATGTGTATTCATCCATGAACGGTCGCATCGTCCGCTTTTTTGCAATATTCTCTAATCCTTCTATATCGATTTCGATGTTGAAGTGACCGCTATTTACAACAATCGCTCCGTCTTTCATCTTCTTCATATCATCCAAAGAGATTGCATGCTTGTTTCCTGTGACGGTAACGAATATGTCGCCTATCGCGGCCGCTTTGCTTATCGGCATCACGCGATAGCCGTCCATCACGGCTTGCAGCGCCTTGAACGGGTCGGCTTCAGCGATTATAACATTCGCTGCCATTCCGCGCGCGCGGTGCGCGACACCTTTTCCGCAGTTGCCGTAGCCTGAAACAACGAAGTTCTTTCCGGCAATCAGCACGTTTGTTGCGCGAAGAATGCCGTCTATAGTCGACTGACCGGTGCCGATAAAATTATCAAAAAGATGCTTTGTCTTGGAATCATTGACAGCGATGACCGGATACTTCAACGCATGGTCTCTTTCCATTGAGCGAAGCCTTATTATTCCTGTTGTCGTTTCTTCTGCTCCGCCTATAACGTCTTTCAGCAAATCCTGCCTCTTAACGTGTATTTCCGTTACCAAATCGCAACCGTCATCAATTGTGATATGCGGCTTGAAATCAAGAACCTTGTTGAGATTTGTGTAATATTCTTCCGTTGTCTCGCCTTTCCACCCATAAACGTCGAAGCCCTGCTTTGCAAGCGCAGCAGCGATGTCGTCCTGCGTGCTCAATGGGTTACAACTCGTGATGGCAACGCTCGCACCGCCTGCGTGCAGCGTTCGCACAAGCGCGGCTGTCTCTTTCGTTATATGGAGTGCCATGCCGATTCGAAGACCTGACAGAGGCTTTTCTTTGATGAAACGCTCTTTTATCATCATCAGACCCTTCATGTGCATTTCAGCTAGCTCTATCTGCTTCTCTCCGTGCTCGGCAAGTTCGATATTCTTCACATCGTATGGCATTTTCAACACCTTGTTAGAACCTTATAAGATTTTTGAATTCATTGTAACGTAATTCTATATCCTGCAGTGTTATCTTTTTAAGATTATAAAAACTGAAGTCCTCGACGTTGAACGATGCGACTGCGGAACCGTAAACGACTGCTTTCCTTACGTTTTCTTCGTTCAACCCGTTCTTTGAAAGATAGCCGGTGAATGCGCCTGCAAAGCTGTCGCCTGCGCCCGTCGGGTCGCGCACGTTTTCCAGCGGGTAACCTGGCAATGGGAATAACTCATTATCTGTAAACAACAATGCGCCGTGCTCTCCTTTTTTTATCACAACTGCATCCAAGCCAAGATTCAGGATTTTTTTACCAGCAGCTATGAGGTTTGTTGTTTTGAACAGTTCTCGCGCTTCCGCGTCGTTCAGCAGAAGTATGTTGCTCTTTTTTATTACATCCAAAAGCTGCTCGCGCTTCTTTTCTATCCAGTAGTTCATCGTATCGATTACTGTAATCGGCTTTTTCATCTGTTCTAAGACGGATAACTGCAGTTCCGGGTCTATGTTTGCGAGAAAGAGATATCTTGCATTTTTGTAATCGTTCGGAAGTTCAGGATTGAAATCCTTGAAAACGTTCAGCTGCGTTTCCAGGGTATGCGCCTGGTTCATGTCGTATTCGTAGTATCCGCTCCACCTAAAGGTCCTGCCATTTGCAATTCTCAGGCCTTTCGTGCATATGTTGCTGGAGTGAAATATGTCAAAATGCTGAAAATCTTCGCCAGCTATGCCAACGATGCCGGGAGTCGTGAAAAAGCTTGCGGCCAAAGACGCGTGCGTCGCCGAGCCGCCTGGCACGTCCTTCACATGGCCGAACGGCGTTTTTATCTCATCTAAAGCGATTGAACCGACGATTACAAGATCAACCATGGATATATCAAATAAAGAAAATATTATAAAGCTTTAATCCAATTTGGCCTTGTTTAAAAATTAGACTATCATCCTTACGATGATAGCCTATCGTCGATGTGCATCACACAGATGCACATCACTTTTTAAACAAAGCCATCTAATTTTATTTATGCTCGTTAACGGCAAGCATTATCGAACGGTCTGGATGAAAGGCAGAAGCGTTTTTCTCATCGAGCAGAATAAGCTGCCGTTTTCTTTTGAAATCCACGAGTGCAGAAACCATACGGAAACTGCGAAAGCAATAAAGTCAATGGTCGTGCGCGGCGCAGGTGCGATCGGAGCCGCAGCTGGATTCGCTATGGCTCAGGCTTTTCTCGAAGGCGGAAATATAAAAAACGCAAAAAAGACAATAGAAGCCACGCGACCGACTGCGCAGAATCTTTTCTACGCGACAAACCGCGTTTATAATTCTCGCGAACCGGTAAAGGAAGCGCAAAGAATAGCAGACGAGGACGCAAGCGCCTGCAAAACGATAGGCGAATACGGCAATAAACTGATTAAAAATGGCATGCGAATAGAAACGCACTGCAACGCTGGCTGGCTCGCGTTCGTCGACTGGGGCTCAGCGCTATCGCCGATATACGTTGCTCACAGAAGTGGCAAAAAGATTTTCGTTTATGCAGACGAGACAAGACCGCGAAGCCAGGGCGCAAGGCTGACCGCCTGGGAGCTGAAGAATGAAAGCGTTCCGCACACGATAATCCCTGACAATGCTGGCGCGCACTATATGAGCAAAGGAGAAATTAACATCATGATTGTCGGTAGCGATCGCATTGCTGCAAACGGCGACGCTGCTAATAAAATCGGAACTCTAGAAAAGGCAATCGTTGCAAAAGAGTTCGGCGTGCCTTTCTACGTCGCTGCGCCATTATCCACATTCGATATTAATTGCAAGAATGGCGATAGCATACCAATAGAGGAGCGAAGCCAGGACGAAGTTCTGTATCAAAGCGGAATGAACAAGAACGGAAAGATGGAAAAGATACTAGTATGCAATCCTGGCTCGACTGCAAAGAATCCTGCATTCGACGTGACGCCTGCGAAATACATCAAGGGAATAATAACAGAGAAAGGAATAATCAAGCCAAATAAAAATGCTATAATTAAAATTATCAGGTGATGCTATGAAATTCGTTTCCGCAAAAGACGGTAACGTGATTATAGAAAATATGGATATGCCGAAGTTGAACGATGGCGACATATTGGTGAAGATGAAGGCATGCAGCATCTGCGGCAGCGACCTGGAGAAGCTTCGTGGTGGCTATGGCAAATCGATGCGCTTGGGCCATGAGATCGCCGGAGAAGTCGTGGAAACGAGAAATCAAAAATTCGCCAAAGGCGACCGCGTATACGTGCACCATCATGTGCCATGCTACGAATGCTATTACTGCAAAAAAGAGGATTATGTTCTGTGCGATGAGTACATGAAGAGCAACGTTGAGCCGTGCGGATTGTCGGAATATATACGCGTGCCAAAGTGGAACGTTGACAAAGACGGTGTAATAAACATACACGGGCTCGGTTACGATGAGGCGGCGCTAATCGAACCGTTTGCATGCTGCCTGAAGTCAGTAAATAAGTTAAAAGCCAGGAAAGACGACGTCGGCTGCGTCATTGGTTGCGGGCCAGTAGGAATGATGCACATGATGCTTCTCGATTGCAAGAAAATATTCGCGGTCGATATAAGCGATTATCGCTTGAACTTCGCGAAAAAATATGCGGAAACAATCTATGCAGACAATGTGGCTGAAACGATAAAAAGGCATACGAATGATATAGGCGCTGATTTTGTCGTAGTAGCGACCGGAAACGTCAATGCAGTCAAGCAGGCCTTTGAAATAGTCAGGAAAGGAGGCAAGATAATGATATTCGGCGTTCCGCCAAAAGACGCGATAATTGACCTGGACCTGAACAGACTATTCTTTAATGAAGTCTCGATACTGACAAGCGGTTATTGCTCAGAGGTCGAGACAAACAATATTTTGAAGATGATTGAAGAAAAGAAAATAAATGCAAAATCGCTAATCACGCACTCCTTTCCGCTCGAGAAATCAGCCGAGGCATTCGAACTCGCGAAAAGCGGAAATGCGATGAAGATAGTGATAACCGAATAATTTTAAATAAATATATCAGTTAAGTGAAAATAAGGTCTTGTGTATGGGCTGGGGAAAAAGAAATCGATTGGCGCAATTGGTGCAGAAGGACGGACATTGCTT
>JAZDNV010000014.1:0-20128 GCA_043799385.1 Candidatus Aenigmatarchaeota archaeon
ACGTAATCAAGCGCCCACTGCGCGCCGTAATATCCGGCGTAGGCAATGAACAGAGATAATATTATTTTTCCAATCAGGCACGCGATGAAATATTTCTTCACGTCGTATTTAATCGAGCCAGCTATAATGCCGATAATGTCATCTGGCAGCGGCGTCATTGCAAAGATGAGTATCACGATGAAGCCGCTCTTCTTCATCCACTTTTCTGCACGAGAAAACCATTTTATTTTTTTCATCTTGACCCTTTTTTCCAGCAGCTTTTTCCCGCCGTAGCCGACACAATAGCCAATTAATTCGCCAATTGCAGAGCCTACGCCTGCAACGACACCGACTAAAAACGGGTTCAGTGCCGCGCCTGCGCCGAAAACTATCAGAAATGATGGCAGCGGAAATATCACAGTAGCCGAGCCAAGCAACGAGGAAATAAATATTCCAAGATATTCAACCAGCATTATTTAAATTGCATAAAGTATCTTAAAAAGTTTTATCGTCAATTAAGAATATGCTTTACGGAAGAAGAGAAAAATTCAGCGGCATCGAAGAAAAATTAGGCAGATTGTTCAGATTCATGAGCCCGAATCGTTTAACCATGATGACGCTGATACCTGCGCTGCTCACGTTCTATCTTCTTGTGCAGAAGTATTTTTTTGCAGCAGGAGTAATGCTTCTCATAACGTTTTTGTTTGACGTCATCGACGGCTCTGTCGCACGATTCGCGAAAAAAGAGACGCGATTCGGCGCGTATCTTGACACAGTTGTTGACCGCTACGTCGAGTTTATAATAATTCTCGGACTGCTCTTTGTTAATCCGCCAATGATGATATTTCCGTCTTACGTCTGGATAATCCTTCTGCTATTCGGTTCGCTGATGACAACATATGTGAAGTCAGCGGCTATCGAGAAAAAAATGGTGAAGAATTTAACCGGCGGTATCGAGCGCGCCGAACGCGGTATAATATTGTTTTTCGGCATTGTCTTTGCTGGATATCAGGAAATCTTCCTCACCTATGTGATAATAATTTTGGCGATTCTGACAAATCTCTCGGCAATAAGCAAATTTTTTATCGCATCCAGAATCAGGTGCTGAATTTCTCTGTTGTTGTTCTCGGACTTCCTGTCAACTCTTTAAGCCATACTGAAATTTCACGAATCTTTTTTGCGTCGATTCCAGTATGAATTTTTCTTGATTCAAAGAAATCAACGATGTCTTCTGTTGAAACGTTGCCTATTAATTCATCCGTCGGGCAGCCACCCAAGCCTGCCACAGAGCTGTCAAACCCATATATGCCCATTTCTATTGCAGTTTCTATATTCTTTATGCAGTTGTCGCTGCAGTGGAGATGAAGCATCAAGTTCTCAACTCCTGTCTCATCAGAGACGGCTTTCACCCTTTCTTTGATGTCATCAGGTTTTGCAAGTCCGAACGTGTCGGCTAGCGATATCTTCTCTACGCCAATGTCAAATAGCCATCTGGAGATATCAACAATATTTTTGACGTTGACATCGCTTTTGCTTTTGTAGCCGAACGCGACTGAGATATAGCCTTTCACCAGTATCGAATCGCGCGCCGCCTCAAGAATTTTTTTAATCTCTTCTTTAGTTTCTTTGGTACTTCTTCCAACGTTCTTCATGTTGTGTTCGTTGTTTGCAGACAGAAAAACGGCAATATGCTTTATTCCGCTCGCTACAGCGATATTATAATAATGGATGTTGGGGACAAGCGCGCAGTAAGTGACGCCTTTTTTCTTCTCGATTCCTTTTGCAACTTCGCTTGCGTCAGCCATCTGCGGTATAATTTTCGCATCAACGAATGACGCTACTTCTATGAATTTCAGTCCGGCATCTGCCAGACGGTTTATCAATTCGATTTTTTGTTCCGTCACTATCTTTGGCAGCGCCTGCAAGCCGTCGCGCGGTCCGACCTCGTGTATAGAAATCATGCTTTTGTTAAGCTGTTATAAACTTAAATTACGATATCCGACAAAGTAATAAATACCGCTCTCTCCAATAGAATTAATATGGGGACGAGTATGAATGCATCTCAATTTAATACAAAGGTGTCTTTAAAATGAAAGGAATGAAGGGCGCTGATCCGCTGCTATCCGCTGTGATGATGATACTGCTCACTGTAACGATAGCTACCATTGTTTCCGGCTGGCTGACCGCAACGTCAGAGCAGACAGGCAAGACGATAAGGAACCAGACAAAAGAGCGCCTGAGCTGCAACTACGCCCACTTGTATATAAGGAACGTGACCTACAATTGCAGCGACAACTGCAGCGCTGATAACAACCACAACCTTACAATAGAGCTGGTCAACTCTGGCGAGGTCGCATTCGAGATAAACAACCTTTACATCAGGAACACGACTGGCACAGTCTTTCAGCTGAGCATAAGTCGGACAAAATTCAGCGCATCAGACGTGAAATACCTGACAAACATAAGCCGCGAAGCTTGTGACGGGATAAACAACACGATTGAATACGTTACAATATCCAGCATGAACTGCCCGAGCAACGCCTACGACAACTATCCCGGCAATCTGGTCAATTTCGTGAATTGCTAATACTTAAATACGGGAGCGACGAATTATTGATTATGAACGCAAAAGGAGTAAGCCCGCTCATCGCTTCTGTCTTATTGATAGCAATATCTGTTATGATTGCGTATGTGATTATGAGCTGGTCGACGACGCTGACAAAGGAGCAGACAAAGAGCATATCGAACAAGACTACCGAGCAGGTCGAATGCGGATTAATTCAGATAAAGGACGTCTACATGGACTTAACCAACAACAATAACATAAGCCGCGTTTACATCTGGAGCACTAATGCGATTGATTATATAGTTTCGGCGTCAATGATGAACAAGAACGGAGAGCTGGCGAATAACCTAACCGTTCTGCCGATGAACATAACAAAGGGCGAGCTTAAAGTATTTTTATTCAATCTCAGCGGCAAGATAAACTCATGCGCGAACTTCAGTCAGGTAGTGATAACAACGAAATGCACGACTGAAACGTTTACAGGAACTCCGAAGTGTTGAATATGAAAGGAATAAACCCCCTGATTGCATCCGTCATGCTGATAGCAATAACAGTGCTGCTAAGTGCAGTAATACTCAACTGGATAACCACGCTCACGAAGCAGCAGGGAGCAACAATATCAAACAAGACCACAGACTGCTCAATGGCCGACATCACTGTTGCAGAGGTCTACATAGACATTGCGTCAAACAGAAGTAGAGTCGCGGTCAGAAACTCCGGATTCACTGACGATTCGATAGCGTCCGCCATTCTGATGAACGCTCAGGGAGAGCCATGCCCGAATCTCACCGTATTTCCGATAAGCTTTCCAGTCGGAAGCCTGCAGACACTAGTGTTTAACATAACAGGAAAGATGACAGCCTGCGCGAACTTCAGTCAGGCAATGGTATCCACGAGATGCACCAACGACAAGTTCTACGGAAACCCGAAGTGCGTTTAGTTCTTAAACGTTTCCCTATTAATTATTGTGGAGGCTAGGTCGGGTAGCTAGGCGATACCTGTTACCGTGAACCGTCTACAGCGGGACCGAAGCCTGAGGGCGATAATTCAGATGAATGAGGCCCATTATCAAAGCTGAGAAGCCCAGCCCTTTGGGATTTCAGCATGGCGAACCTGGTGAGAGCCGGAAGGCAGCAGCCATAAACTATTCCTGAAATGCTCAGAGGTAAACTGAGTGGAGCGATGGTATTGGACAAACCTTTTTCACCTGTATTAGCCACCAAGGGTGTGCCTCCACTAATAATTATCAATAAATATAAGCTTTTGCTGCGACTAATTCTTCATGAATCAGGAGATAAAGGATTTGGCGATATCCGCAGTCGTTCTCGCATTCGTCTTCGCCTATTCAGGGTTGAATCTTAATTTTATAAACGATTTTCCTGCTGCACTAATCGCCGTCTCTCTTGGTTTTATTCTTCATGAGCTAGGGCACAGGGCAGTTGCAAAAAAGTTCCATTGCCACGCGGAATACAGAATCTGGAAAGAAGGATTGATGCTCGCATTGCTGATCACGCTCGCAACAAGTGGAGCGTTCGTTTTTGCCGCGCTGGGCGCAGTCATGATACATTCATTAGGCCCGCTTTCAAGAAAAAGAATCGGTTTGATTTCCCTGACAGGACCTGCGATGAACATACTGCTGGCGTTTGTTTTTCTTCTGTTGAATTTCTTATTTCCGTTGAACGTATTCTACATGGGCGCCTATGTTAACGTATGGCTGGCTCTTTTCAATTTATTTCCAATACCGCCGCTGGACGGCTCAAAGATATTCTTCTGGAACAAGGCTGTATGGGTCGGAGCATTTGCGCTGACAATTATAATGTTCATTCTGGTTGGAATTTAACCAGAAGTAACTTTTATTTACACGAATGCAATAGAATGATATGGAAGAAATCGTTGTTGGTCGCGATGAAGAGGACATGAAGAAATACGGTAAGCGCGGGACGATACTTCTCGGCCGCCATCTTGTAGGCACAGGCGAAGATGCGCACTTAACTACTTCATTACTTTTAGATGTTGTGCGTCCGCACCTGATAATCATTACAGGAAAACGCGGAACCGGCAAATCTTTCAGCATGGGAATAATAGCAGAAGAGCTTGCAAAGCTGCCGGACGATATAAAAAAGAACCTGTGCGGTCTGCTCATTGACACGCAGGGAATATTCTGGACAATGAAATCGCCTAATGAGAAAGAGATGATTCTTCTGAAGGACTGGGACCTCAAGCCCATGGGGTTTAACGTTTCCGTATGCGTTCCCGGAGGCCAGGAAAAAGATTTTCTTGATAGCGGAGTCGAATTTGATGCCACTTTCTCAATACTGCCGAGCGAATTGACTTTAGAGGATTGGATAAATGTATTCGAACTCAACCCGAATGAGCCGCTTGGTATTTTGCTGCAGATGGCAATCTCAAAGATGGCAGGAAGATATAATATAGACGACATCATATCAAGGATAACAGAGAGCAAGGGCTTTGAGAGCGAGCGGCTTGCATTAACGAACATGCTCAACGTTGCAAAGACATGGGGCATATTCGGCGAGTCGCGAATGCCGTCGATACTTGAACCAGGCAAAATGACAGTTCTAGATCTCAGCTTAACGCCAACGAATGTGCGTGCGTTGCTCGTTGCGATCATGTGCAGAAAAGTCTTTATAGAGAGGACCATGGCAAGGCGTGTCGAGGAGATGACAGAGATAGAGATGACAAAAGCGAAGCGCGTGCCAATGCCATGGTTATTCGTTGACGAGGCGCACAACTTCCTGCCGTCGCGAGGGAAAACGGCGGCGACTGATATTCTCAACCGCATAATAAAAGAAGGCCGCCAGCCAGGGATAACCTTAGTATTTGCAACTCAGCGTCCGGAAAAATTGTATGAAGATGCATTGGCGCAGTGCGATATGGTTATTTCGCATCGATTGACAGCCAAGAATGATTTGCAGGCGTTGCGTTCGATAATGCAAACGTATATGCTATTTGATATAAGCAAATACATAAACGAGCTGCCGAAATTGAAGGGAACGGCAATAATTCTTGACGACAACTCTGAGAGAATATACAAAGTAAGGATGAGGCCACGCCAGTCATGGCACGCCGGTTCGAGCCCGACAGCAATATAAACATTTCCATGGAATAAGATTACATGGTCGTTTACGCTGTTGAAAAGCCAACGTCAGAGAGGAAAACAGGTTCTTGGAAAAGCTTTAAGCCGATAATAACCGAGAAATGCATTGGCTGCGGTTTGTGTGTTAGCGTCTGCCCTGAAAACTGCATAAGAATAGAAGTCAAGGATGGCAAGAAAAAAGCAAGCATTGATTATGATTACTGCAAAGGCTGCCTTATATGCAGTAGCCAATGTACTCAAAAGGCGATCGTGAGCGAGAAATGAGCAGGATGAAAATCGTATTGACTTATGTTGACAGCGAAAAGAACGCGGAAAATATCGCCGAATCGCTACTGAAGGAGCGATTGGCGGCGTGCGTTGGCTTCTGGTCTGGTCGCAGTCGCTATTGGTGGAAGGGAAAAATAGAGAAGAATAACAATGAAATCCATATGATTGTAAAAACAAAAGAAAGCCTTGTAAAAGAATGTGTCAAGCGAATAAAAGAATTGCATAACTACGAACTGCCGGTCATTGATGTTTTGGATATCGAAAAATTGAATCCAGAGGCGGAAAAATGGATAAACGAGGTTACAAAATGAAAATTCTGGAAGGCAGCCACGCGATAGCTGAAGCGGTTAAGCAATGCAAGCCGAAAGTAATATCCGCATATCCGATTACTCCGCAGACGCACATCGTCGAAAAGCTCGCAGATATGGTCGCTAACGCAGAGCTTAATGCGGAATATATCAACGTCGAGAGCGAACACTCCGCGTTAGCAACGTGCATCGGCGCGCAGGCGACCGGCGTCCGCACTTTTACAGCCACGTGTTCGCAAGGATTAGCGCTGATGTGGGAGCTGCTCTATATTGCGTCAGGCATGCGTTTGCCGATAGTCATGGCTGTCACGAACCGCGCTTTGTCCGCGCCGCTAAACATATGGAACGACTGGAGCGATTCTTTCGGTGCTCGAGATTCTGGCTGGATTCAGCTGTATTGCGAGAGCGTGCAGGAGGCGTTCGACACGATTCTGCAGGCATATCGAATCGCCGAAGAAAAAAATATCCAACTGCCTGTCATGGTTTGCGTTGATGGATTCTATTTATCCCATATCTATGAGCCAGTTGATATTACTGATAAAAAATTCGTGAAGGAATACAAACCGCGCATAAAATTGGATACAGAGCACCCGGTAACATTAGGCGAATTCGCAACGCCTGATTATTACCAGGAATTCAGGGAAGAACTGCAGATGACCATGATGAAAGCAAAGAATGTTATAAAGAACGTCAACGACGAGTTTTCAAAAAAATACAAGAGAAAATACGGCAATGGCTTGATTGAAGTAACGAATCCTGGAGCAAAGCACGCGATAGTGACGCTGGGCAGCTTGGCCGGCACGATAAAACATGTCATGGAAAATGACAAAATAAAAGATATTTCTCTTGTTCGGATAAAGAGTCTGCGGCCGTTTCCGGAAGAAGAATTGAAGAAAGCATTGAGCGACGCCCGATCGATTGGCATAATAGAGAAGGATGTATCGCCAGGTCTTGGCGGCGTTTTATGGAGCGAGCTCAGATTCTTGGAAGAGCCAGTATCCAGTTTCATTGGCGGTCTTGGCGGTCGCGATATCACTGCAAATGATTTGAGGAGCGTTATTTCGCTTGTAAGAAAAAAGGATAGAGGCGTGCATTGGGTTGGGTCAAAGCTATGACAAAGCCAAAGAAATGCCCTAGGTGCGGTTCTATTATGATAGAGGGTTCGGAGGGAGCAGGGTTTTGGGTTTGCGAGAATTCAAAATGCATATATACGCTTCGTGAAAAGAAGATTTAATGAGTGAAAAATGATATGGCAGAAAAAAAGTTGTTTTATCCCGGTCACTCTAGCTGCGCCGGCTGCCCTGAAATGATTGCAGTGCGGACGATTCTGGACGTTGCAGGAAAAAACACGATAATATCAATTCCTACCGGCTGCCTGGAGATAACGACAACCCCATATCCTGTAACGTCATGGGGCGTGCCGTGCATCCACGTTGCGTTCGAAACAGGAGCGTCGGTCGCCACAGGCATAGCCTCGGCCGTAAAGGCGCTGAATAAGGATGCAAACGTCATCGTCATAGCCGGCGACGGAGCTACGTATGATATTGGTTTCCAGGCTCTGTCAGGCATGCTCGAGCGGAAGAACAACGTCTGCTATATTTGTTTAGATAATGGCGCCTATATGAATACCGGCATACAGAGAAGCGGTGCGACGCCATACGGTGCAGCGACGACTACGAGTCCTGCAGGAAAAAAATCCTTTGGAAACGTAACTTTCAAAAAACCGATTGTTGAGATAGCAGCTGCGCACAGGATACCCTACGCAGCTTCTGCATCCATTGGATTTCTGCCAGACCTGAAAGCAAAACTAAAGAAGGCGTTGGAGAAGAAGCCTTCTTTCCTAAATATCGATTGCCCATGCCCGCTTGGATGGCGTTTTGAGTCATCCAAAACAATAGATGTCGCGAAGATGAATGCTGACTGTGGATTAACGTTCCTTTACGAGATAGAAGACGGAAAATTTACGTTGAATCGCGAGCCTAGTAAGAAGGCCAGTGAATGCGTGAGGATGCAGGGTCGTTTCAGGCATCTAACAGACGATGATATAGAAAGAATACAGGCCTATATTAATAATGAGCTGAAGAGATACAAGGAATTGCGATGATGGATTTCTTTGAAAAATATTTTCTGGAACCGATGGGACACTACTACACGTTGCAGGCAACGATAGTTTATGCAGTATTGTTTGTTGCTGCTGTTATGCTTGCCTACAGGTATATACTGAAGGGCAGAATAAAAATAGATAAAAAATTTATCGTATCCCTAGTTCCGTTCATATTAATCGGAGGCGTCATGCGCGCGCTCGAGGACGCAAATTTTTATTCAGGACTACTCTTCGTATCGCCTGGGATTTATGTCACGATATTTATCATCACAATTTTTTCATTGACCCTGTCTTTAGCTCTTCAGAAGTACATGAAAAGGCCATACTGGCACTTCATGCTGCTCATGGGTTCTATTATAATATTTTATAATCTCATGCAGGTTTTGATGATCGGGATAAAAAACTTCCAAGCACTCCTAATGATTTCAGGGTTGATGCTTTTCTGGTTGTTTGTATTCTTCTCAATATCAAAGTTCTTTCCAAAATACCTTAGCAGAATGAATTTGTTGATACTCTTATCTCATCTTCTGGACGCAAGCTCCAGTTTTGTGGCAGTAACGTTTTTCGGTTACGTTGAACAGCACGTTGTCGCAGGCTTTCTTGCTCAATACGGTTTATGGACGCTATTCCTGCTAAAGATAGCGGTCGTGTGGCCAACACTGCTCATATTTGATAAGCATGTCAGGGATAAGGAGATGGTAATATGGCTCAAGGTCGCGGTTCTGACGCTTGGACTAGCGCTCGGCACCAGGAACCTGCTCAGCGTATCGATGCTAGTTTAATCCTTCGTGGGCCAGAACAAGTATGCTAGGATTACTATGATGGTAATCACAACGATGTAAGGTATCAGCGCAAAGATGTCTATTCCGGATAAAGCAGATATCCTATTTCTCAAATCATCGATACCTGTCCCATCCAGTATGTTCTTTGCCTTCGAGTAATCGTTGTCGTTCATCGCACCTTTTGCGTTTTTCAGCTTGTTTTCCAGCTCTTCCAGCTGCTTAAGCAAAGCCTGCACGTCAATGCCCTTGCCCTGCAGGTATTTTATCATCTCCCTGAGTTTTGATACCTCATCCAGATAATTGTTGTAGGTGTTGTTTATGATGACTATTGTCGAATTTGACGGCAGAACATTCAAGGTGAATGCAACACTGTCAGTGACCGTGGTTGTGCCGGATGCAGAGACAGATGCCGTTACGTCGTAATTTTTTATAGCCACATCGTTCGGGACGGTGAAATCAAAAACAAAACTCCCGTTTTCGTTTGAGTTCAGACTCGATACAGAGCTCTTCAATGAATAAAATGTTACGCCGGAAATAGTCATGGTAATGCCAGTGAGCGTTGATTTGCCGGTATTTTTGACCACGAGTGTTGTGTTTTTGCTTGCGCCCTGCACGATACTCAACGAGGCATTATAGCTGACTATGTCTATCGACTCATTGGTCGTTTCAACGGTCGGGTTTGTTATCGCTCCGGTTTCGTTCGTGACAGTTGTAATGAACGTTCCAGAGATTTCCGTTCCGTCTTTTATATAATATGTTCCGTTGTAATTTCCTACCGTCTGATTCGTGACATTTATCCTAAAAGTCACTTGCACGTCTTTTACCAGCGTTGATGCATATGTGTCATAAAAACTAGATACTTCCGTATAGTCGTTGTAAACCGGTATCGTGTTCGTCGTCCCTTGGCTGTTTTTGTATATGAGGAAAAAGCACTGGCTGCAGTCGTTGTAACCAAGTGTTCCTGTCGTTGATGTTATGTTGGATAACTTGAATTTCAGCGTATCGCCTTTCAGCGTTATGCTTATATCTATGAGCGCAGACCTTCTCGAAGACGTCGGATTGGATACCACGACGCCTGTTACGTTGAA
Source organism: Candidatus Aenigmatarchaeota archaeon (assembly GCA_043799385.1). Lineage (GTDB taxonomy): Archaea > Aenigmatarchaeota > Aenigmatarchaeia > GW2011-AR5 > GW2011-AR5 > JAZDNV01. Next base: position 10,213 of record JAZDNV010000014.1, read on the forward strand.
ATAGGATGACGAGTTTATGTACAATGTGGAATTCGCCGAATTGTCTGCAGAATCCGTTGCAAATATGGTCATGTTGAAAATCCCTATTGGCAGGTTAATCATGTTTTTTGAATGATTTATCGTGCAATAAGCAAGCGAGCAGCTGAGGCTTTCATTATAGACAAAGGATGAGTTGTATATCGAGTAACGCAAGCTTGTGATTGGTGAGATGGTTCCGTTTGCATCAAGATTCAACTGCATAGTGTCATTTATAGTGGGCGCCCCGGCTACTGTTATTATCGGGTCTAAGTTGTCTATAGTATACGTTACCAGCGGACTCGTTGAAGAGCCGCCGTCTGTTAAAATATTTCCTGCAGCGTCCTCTGCGTAAATCCAGAAGCTGACGTTCCTGCCATTCGGGACAAACGAGTCGTTTATTGTTATGTAATACATTGACTCAGTCCCGAGCATCGTTTCTTTCCTGTATTCGCCTGGATCCATAACGCCATCGCTGTTTATGTCTTCTGTTCCGTTAGCGCGGAAATAGTATATGTCAATGCTGCCCTTCGGATGCGATTCTATCAGCGTTATATTTATGTTCCGCGCGGACGAGTTGTGCTTGAACGATTTATCGGTCGGCAGGACCCTGAGTATATGAGGAGGGATGTTGTCTATGGCAACCGGTATATCCGAATCTTTCTTTCCATCGTTTGCAACATCGCTCTCCAGCCTGATGCTTTTGTCGTGTGTGGCCCTTATCGTTCTCGTTGCCGCAACCGTCGCGGAAGAAACGACAGTGAAATTAATCGTGTATTTTCCATCATAGCTCGCATCCTCGTTCAAGCTGAGCAAAATGCTGTCAGCCTCGCCGACAACGGACACGTTCAGGCTCCTGTTTTCTGCAGACGCCTTTGCATAGACGACAACATAAACCGTGTCATTCTCCTTGAAATACAGCGGCGAGTAGTCAATCTTATCCGCCTTTTTGACGCCTGTTGAAGGGCTCTTGAAAACAATTATGTTGTCCTTGACATCAAACACGATTTTTATAATGCTATAGCTTCCGTCGTTGTCGAGATCAACCTTTGCAGTGACGTTATCGCCGCCAGAACAGTTGATTCTCGGATATGGATACGTCGATGACGTCGCATTGCTGCTCAGCGTTTCTGCTGCCTGGAACTCGCCTTCAAATATGCCTGTGCTGACTTCAGTTTCAGTGACAGTTATATTGACGTCAGAGTGTGAGTTGTTCAATCTCACGATGTAGCTATCGCGAAGTGCGTTGTTCACATTTGCGGACGGGTTCGTGATTTTTATCTTGATGATGTCCCATTGGTAGACCAGCGCGTTTGTTATCTTTATACTATCCTTATAGAAATCCGCGTCGTCTATGTAGGCCATTGCCGCGGGAATCATGAGCAACGCCACGACCGCGCATAAAAAAATCCTTGCCATAATCTCATTTAGACCAACCACAACTTAAAGTTTTTGAATCTATCTCACAAATAATTATCATGTACAAACAAGTTATAGTGGTCCGTTCTGATCTGAAGATGTCTGAGGGAAAATTAGCCGTGCAAGTCGCTCATGCGTCATTATCGTCAGCGGAAAAGGTTACCAAGAAGATTCTTGGCGCATGGTCGGAAGACGGCCAGAAAAAAATCGTCCTGAAGGTAAAAAGTCTTGATGAATTGCTCGATCTGAAGGATAAATGCAGAAAATTGTCATTGCCGCACTCGCTTATAACAGACGCAGGTCTTACGGAATTTGATAAGCCCACGGTGACTGCGCTGGGCATAGGACCGGACGACGAGAAGAAGATAGACAAAGTTACTGGTTCTTTACCGCTTCTCAAATGATTTTATGTATAAAAGATGGCTCCGTTCAAAAGGCATAGGCGGTTTGCTGAAAGAACCGGAAGACTTCATCGTCAAAGAAATAGTTGATAAATCATTTTTCAGGAAATTTACAAGAACGGATAATGGCGTAAAGCCCATAGACGGCAAATACACATTCTTTCTGCTAAAAAAGAAAAATATGACGACAAAGAATGCGATAAAGAAAATTTCAGATTTTTACAGCGTGAATGAAGATAACTTTGGTTATGCTGGTCTGAAGGACAAGTTCGCGGTTACTTGGCAATACATGACCACAAAGGCAGATGTCAGCAATGCGAAAATAGGCGATATCGACGTTGAGGTGATAGGCAAGACCGATAAAAGGCTGTCGATAGGCAATCTCATTGGAAATGAATTCACCATAACTCTGCATGGTTGCAGAACAGAGAATCTGGAAAAAATTCTTGAAGAATTAAAGCAGAGAGGCATGCCAAATTATTTTGGCTCACAGCGTTTTGGCAGGAATGAAAACAATCACATGATAGGCAGATGCATAGTCAAGAAAAATTTTGGCAAGGCGCTGAAAATGATAAACAAGAACAGCAAAGCAGAGTACAGGAACATCAGATACGTCCCAAAGGACCTGCTCAGATTTTTCATCCATGCATACCAGTCATGGATTTTCAATGAAATCCTCAGTCAATCCATCAGGAAGAAGAAGGCCTTGAAGGAAATAGAGATTATTGGTTACAACAAAAAGGTAATTGGCAATGAGATAGTTAAGAAAGAAAAGATATCTCCGAAAGATTTTCGTGTTGACGCCATTCACATATCGTGCAGTGGAACAAAGAGAATTGCTTTCATAAAACCTGGGGTCAGGTATGATGTTAACGGTAAAGATGTAAAATTATGCTTCACCCTGCCGAAAGGAAGCTATGCTACGGTTTTATTGGCTGAGCTCGGAGCTATGGCTGATAGATAATTACTCTATCCCATCCGCTGCCGAATTCCCTGATTTTTTTAATATAACTCATCATATCCAGTCTCTTTGCATATTCCGGCATATCTACTTCAGCAAAATCAACGACTATGTATTTTATCTTGTACGTTTCATTGATTAACTGGGATTCACTTGGAGGGAAAGCCAAAATTTTTGCGTTTGTAATGTACCTCATGACAGGATAATTGCTTGCTACAATGTATTCATCCTCACTAACGCGATCCTTCAGAAATTCTGCAGCGTTTTTTATATTCAAACCAGAATCCCTACCATTGATCATAAGAATCGCTGAAGAAGAGACGTTCAATAATATCAGTATTGAAAAAATTATAGGTATTATAATTTTCTTTTTCTTTACCCTGCTCTCTAAGTTTTTAAGTCCTAACGCGCATGGAAGTAGGAAAATGAATGAGAATGCAACCAGATATCTGAGCTCTTTCCTCATGGAAAAAGAGAAAATCATGAATATTATAATAACCGATATTATGGCAAGCTTGCTAAAATTTTTGTCGAAAAACTTTTTATTTAAAAATGCTGGAAACAACAGTATCGGAATGCCGAATATGGCCACTGAATATATTATGTAGAAGAATACCGAACCTGAGTAATATGCCTCTGAGACCGGGCTTGTTATCGTATCCATCTGTGCCTTGTAAGAGCCGAATATGTTGCCGTAATATGTATAGCTAATCAGTAGCCACGGTATCATCAGCAAAATAAAAATAATCGCAGATAAAACAAATTCCTTTGATTTTATAACGGAAAGTTTTTTTCTGATATAGATGTAGATAATGAATGTTGGTATGAGATAGATTCCCTGGTATTTCGTTAAGAAAGAAAGCCCGGTTAAAAGCCCGACCAATGGCATGTATCTTTTATCCTTCTCTATTGAAATGTAGAAAAATAGCAGAGAAGAACTGAAAAGAAACAGAAAGATAGTTTCTGTCAGCAATCTTTCGCCGAAGAATAGCAGCAATGGCGACGTCAGCAGAAATGAGGACAGATAAAATGCCGTTTTTTTGTCATAGAACCTTGATATAAAATGATAAATTACAAACACTGACGAGAACATGAAAATTATCGGCAGAACCTTCAGGAAATGTTCTCCCAACGGATAAAGAATATATAGAATAAATGGAAAGAAAGGCGCACGAAAGCTTTCGTCTCCTGCCATGTTTACAAAGTATTCCCCGTTTTTAATGTTTCTTGCCAAATCCATGTATACAGCTTCGTCCCAGTAATAGGCACCATTGAAATTATAGAACAATAACCATGGCAATGATAGAATAAGCAAAACAATCAGAAACCTCATAGATATCCTTATATTCGAATCTTTTAAATTTTTAAATCTTCGTCAACAAAAATCAAAATCTCTCCTATACCTGCATAATATATATTCAAAATTCGATTTGTCCCTCAGCCCATTAATCAACTCTTCTTCCACAACCATGCTTGGATACCGGGTTATGTTGTAATAACCCATTATTATTTTCATGGAAGGCTCGCTGACATCCGCGTTCAAAGCAAAAATCAATATATTGTCTTCCAGTTTTTTCTTGAAATATGTCAGGACAAACGACTGCGTGTCACAATCCCGACACTCTGACGAAAAGAAGTAAAGAGTGGTTATGAAATCCGATTTACATGTCTGCTTCATCTCTTTTGCCATAAGCCAGTAGGTGACCAGCAGTCTGCTGTATCTTGCCTGCAGCTCGGCATATGATTCGTCATACTCTTTTTTGCCTTCCCTATAGAGTTCCAGATTATTCCCAAGTTCAGCGGATTGTTTGTTTATGTCAACTATTCTGGTCTTCAGGAGCGAGCACGTAGCATTCTCTCCCAAAGTCTTGAGCATCAGCGTCTCGAGTTGAAAGCTCTCCAGTTCGCTGTTAACCTTTTCCAGGTCGCTTTCGATCATGACGACCTTTTTTTGGCTCAGCATCGTGCCGACAAATACCCCCGAAACGAATATTATGACTGTTATTACCAATGCGCTTACCAGCGTTTTGGCGTGCAATTCCTTTTTTGGCATTAGGTCACCAATTACCAGTTTGTCTTTGATTTTTTTATTTCTTTGAAAATGGACACGGTCCAGAACACCATCATCAATACAGGGAATAAGAATATGTACAAAAAGTATCCCAGTTTGTTGCTTCTTACCTTCCTGCCTATGAAGGTAAAGCTTTTGTAGAGCATATACACACCGAGCAACAACGATGACACGGATAAAAGTGTTGTCAGTGTAACTGAGAATATGCTAACGTTAAAGGATTCGAACATGCTTATCAGCGGATATATGTCAAAATTTATGTACAGGAGTTTTATTGAACTGGCTATTAAATTAGAAAATACGTTGTAAAGAATGTTGAACAGCAAGATAGCAACAACGAAAACCGCTATGATGTTCATTGGAAGGAAAAATACCCCGAGGTTTCCGTACTGCGGGTTGAAAAACATATGTCTGTATTTTACCGAGTTCTGGATTACACCGCGATACCATCTTATCCTCTGCCTGTATATTGATTTTATTTTATCAGGGCATACGGTATAGACGTTAGCGTTCTTGGAGCTCTCGATTTTATAGCCGGCGTTATGCATCCTCAGCGCTATCTCCATGTCTTCTGTGGGATTATTCGTATCAAAATAACCGATTTCCTTTATGACGGATTTTTTGTAAAGGCTGAACGGTCCTGGTGTCACAGGCGCAGAGTCCATGAAGCACAGTATTTTTCTCAAAAAGATGTTAAGTATGTATTCCGCGTCCTGGATTTTTTCCCAGAAATTCCTCGGCTTGTAAACCTGCAACGCTGCGGTCACGGCGGCAACGCCAGGGTATTTGAAATAGCCTATCATGTCCTTCAGTGCATCTCTATCAACAAAGGAGTCAGAGTCCATGCACGCGATTATTTCGCCTTTGGCTATTCTTATGGCGCGGTTCAGGGAGTACGCTTTTCCTCTGTTCTTTTTGTTGGCAAGAAGCTTTACCGGATACGCCTTTGCTATCGCCCTTGTAGAGTCACTGGAACCGTCGTCTATGACTATTATCTCCATCAGCCTTTTCGGGTAATTAAGGTTTAGAAGCGATTCTACCGTCTTTCCGACAGTCTCCTCTTCGTTGTGGGCAGGAACCAAGAAGCTTATGAATGGCTTGTGACTTGATTTTGGGTCATTCTTGAATCTGTTTCCATTGATTGTAAAAATCAGCAGCCAGAATACAGAAAAGTATATTGCCACAAACCATGCAGCGTAGTTTATCAGTTCAATCAGCGTAATCATAATCCAACCTTATTTTCTTAAGATTTAAACGTTGACGGAATCTATGCCCATCACTATCATGGAGAACTTGTCTGATGCCAGAACCAGGTCCTTGTAGCTCGTCCCCTGTATGTATATGATATTGCCCGATAGCATTACTGACGTTTCATTCGCCCCGGTGTTCGGACCCAAAAACCACAGCGATAGCGTCAGGTCAGGCTTTTCTATCTCGTTCAGTGTCGAATTATACCACACGCCCCCGTCGAAGAAGAATTCGTTAAACCTCATTAATTTTCCTTCGTATGGGAAATACACGTTTAATTTCGATACTATGTTGTACGCTGAAACGAGAAAATAGGCGTTTTCCTCCTGATTAGAACTGTTGAAAACAAAATTTATAGTATCGATTGAGTATACTGCGTTCCTTATGCCAGTGTTGTTTTTCACCTTTATGGATTCCCTTATATCGTAAGAGAACTGGTAGATTGTGTTATGGCCAGGTATCTTAACCTCTTTTATTTCTTTCTCCTGTACGCAACCTAGAGAGAATAGTATCAGTACAAGAAAAATCCATGCAATTTTCATAGCTTTAACTTATTCTGAAAGATTTAAAAATAGTTAGAACAGGCCTCTCTTTGATTTGCCCTTATGATAATATATTATACCGAGCAATGCTATGAATGCCAGTGCCAGTATTCCTAGTATGGTATAATCCGTTTTCGGTTTTGTAGTCGGCGTTACTACCTCCTTGGTCTTGCAGTTTGTTGAATCGAACTTGCAATTACTGCACGCAAGCGTTCCTGAATCATATCCAAGAGCAACGCACGTCTTGCCGGCTAAGTCAGTGCCGTCGCAGTCTTCGCCTGACTCCTTCACGTTATTGCCGCAAACTGCACCTGTTGGTTCTGTCGGTTGAGTAGGCGCGGTCAATTTGCTGGCTGTAACTGCGAACACAGAAAATCCTGTTGATATTGCTTCAAACTCAATGGTATCGTCGCTCTCACTGAGCTTGGTTGTCGTTAATTTTTCCCAGTTGCCATTTACGTATCTGTTCAATGAAACTGTGCCTGAATCCAGACCATTGCTAACTAACCATGATTTGCTGACTGTGAATTTAATCTTCGCGGATTTCACAACGCCTTCAGCCAGGTTATGCGTTATCTCAAGATACTGGTAGACGTTGCCTGAAACATCCTGCGTTACAGACGACGGCTTGTCCGACAGCTTTGACACAGTCACGTCGACGTTCGTCACCTTGCTGTTGACTTCAACGCTTATCTGCTTGAACACTATATCTGCCTGGTTGATATCAATATTGCTTGCAGTGCCAGGGTTAATCACGTCTATCGCATATATGGTCTTTGCTACTGGCACTCCGCCTCCGCCGCCGGTTGATCCTCCGCTTGCAGATGCAGTGAACGTTAACGTCGTTGAACCGGTATTGTTCATATTATCCGTTGCTGAATATGTTATAGTATAAGTTCCCATGTCGGCTGTATCCGTAAACGAAGTGCCGCAAGTGGTATTGACATAAGTGCCGCCAGGTTTTCTAACGTTAATTGCTGTGCTTGCGACGCCGCTTGCATCTGATGATTCGCAGCTTATTGTTGTACTAGAGCCTATTATAACAGACGATGTTGTTACGGCCAGCGTTCTTGTAGGCGCGGTCAGGTCGCTGCTTCCGTTCGGCGCAGGCGCGTTGCCTGAGAAGTGCGGTATCCACATCCAGAACATGTTGTTCGTTTTGTCAACGTAGCACGTTGCAGATGCATTAGTTTTGCTGCACTGCATCGGAGAGCTCTTGTTTATTAAATTAACATAAGTCGCTCCGCTGAAATCTGCGAAATCAGATGGTATCTGTTCTGTCGTATTCACGGTCGCGTTCCAGACGACATTCCAGTCGTTGTCGTATAAGTATGATAAACTCATGTTGAAATCACCATAATCATTGTACGTTGAGTCGGAATAAGGTATCCCTGTCAATGCCCTCTGATAGATATCCGGTCCCATTGAACCGAACTTCCATATCTGCTGCAGTGCAGTGCCAGAAGTCGCGCTCTCTGCTGCTGAGTCCTGATACTCAGCGTCAGGCGGACCAGACGCCAGAAGGTCTACGTTCTGGTAGTGTATCACAACTCCGTTGGCCTGAACCATACGAATGCTCACTTTTCCTGCTGTCAGCATCTTCAACGGATTGAAATTATCATCGCTCATGTTGAACAATGAGCAGCCGCCTGCTGAGCGCAGCGCAAGATTCGGGTTAGGCACATCGCACGTTGCGTTCGAGACCAGTGCATATACCTGCACGTCCAACATTGTTCCATCCGGTCTTTCCATGCTGAACGGCTTCAACATCATGTTTATCGTCCTGTTTGTCGCAAATAACGAAGCAGGATAGGTTAGCTCTCTCGGCGAATAACGATTGCTGTAGATTTTTAATTTTACTCCAGTATAGCCAGCTGGCGTTGCGTTCCATAACGGCAGCATGAACACGCCGGTATTGTTTGCATTCAACATCCAGTTCACTGTCATGTTGACGCTGCTGTTAATAGGATATGTTACAATTGCCTCTATGCTTGCCTGACCTGCTGTCTGGTTTGTCGAGCCGTCTATTAGGTTGAATGTAACTCTGCTCGTATTCACGACGCTTCCTGTCGTGTCAAGTGCCCCGCCTAATTTGTACAGGGTTATGTTGGTTGCATTCGGCCCAGCGGCTGTTACGCTGATATTCTGCACACCCATATAATAGTTCGTTGAATCATTCACAAACACAGTTATTAGATAGTTTATGTTAGGGCCAAGTACGGGCATGTTGAACGTTCCATTGCCAGGATTCGCCGAATAAGGATAGTCAGCGTTTCCCATATCAGTTGGCATTGTCGCGTCCGTAGGAATCATGCCAGCCATCGACAGATACGTTACTATTTTTATTGTCCAGTTCGCAGCGCCCGCTCCTTTCTCAGCCACCAGATTAGTGTAATTGAACACACCGCCTGTTGAATTTCTTAAAGTACCAGATAGGTTGAACAACTCTGTACTCATGTTGAAAGTATACCTGAAAACAAAACGTCCATTGACCGTGAGGTTTTGAGTCAGGTTTACATCTAAAACTGTGATAGATTTAGGTGGCGAACCGCCCTGCCCCATACTGAACACTACGACCGAATAGTTTCTTTCCAACGGCACGGTAATTGTTTTTAATGCATAATTCTGGTCCTGGAACATTTCTATCGGGAATTTCAGAATATTATCGAAAACCATGCCCCTGAACGGTGCATCCTGTTCTCCTGTAATGTTGATTGCATTTATCCTTATGTTTGCGGCTGGAGCAACATATATTGTTGTGGCGTTCATGAACTGCGTCAGCATCTGAGCTGGAAACGGCGGCAGTATCGGACCAACGTATGTGGCGTTTTCCATGTCCGTGCCGTTGTAGCCCTTTATCCTTACAGTGAATGGCGCCTGATACGTGGCATCGAGATTATCGACGGTAACATTGCCGTTTGCGTCTGTTGATGCATTCCATGTTTCAGCTGCTGCTGGCGCTCCACCTCCTTCTGGCGGTCCTGCCATCTTTGCAACGCTTACCGTTGCATTAGGTACATTACTGAACGTTGAATTCTGTATGTTCAAATATAACTGGAACGTAGATGACGTGAAGAATATCGTAGTCTGATTTTGATTGCCGACCGTGTCATTCACAAAGAGCGTTATGTTGTTCAGGCTGTTCTTGTAATCAGATAGGAACGTTATGGTGCTGTTGCATGTCAGGTTTTTCCTGAAATTGCTGGAATTGACGTACCAGCAGTATGCCAGTGCGGTATGCGCATCGGCTGCAACATAG
>JAZDNV010000030.1:0-57323 GCA_043799385.1 Candidatus Aenigmatarchaeota archaeon
AGAATCTATCTTTTCTTCGCTATACCTTATCGGAGTTTTCGCGGTAAAGTTCTTATCTATCGCTTCAACAAGTATTCGTCCGTCCATATTCTTAGGTATCGCCTCGCCCATCAGGTAGAGAATCGTTGGCGCAACGTCCACGACTTTCGCGTTTTTAATCAAATAGTCGCTCTTGATGTCCGTGCCCTTCATGAGTATGATGCCGTTCATCTGATGGTTGCCAGGCTCATAATACTTAATAAAATCTTTTAACCAATAATCATAATTATTTATAATAATTTTATCTAATTTTTTATTGTTATATTTTATATACGCAACGTTGGTAAATTTTTGATTAAGAGCCCCCATCGTTTCAATGAAAACAAAATTCTCACTATTCTTCATGATTGGGTTGACATCAAATAATATATCCACAGTTGAATTCGTTGTTTTCTGAATACCTACAAAAAGGTTTTCTCCGTTTTCAAGTCTGATATCTTTCATCTTTTCAATTATCTCATCGCGAAGCGCTTCGTAATCGTTCTGCTCGACGATGCCCTGCTGTTCACGACCTTTGAGATTTATGCAAACACCAGTTGCTGTGAAGTTGTTACAAAAGTATGCCTTTGTTTTCGAGAATACTATACTACTTGCTCTAAAAATTTTATTGTAATCCTCTAATGTAAGGAAACCTAGTTCTTGCAACAGTTTGTTAAATGAAAGTGTGAAATGTTTATTTCTTCCAACAGATTCGTAATTACTCAATAGGATTGGACCGCTAATTTCTGCGTTCCATGCAAACCCATGGTCTGACACTACTAGAACTGTGAGATTTTTATTCAATAATTCTCCGATAAACCGATCCATTAAACTATATGATGTTTCAATGACATTCCCGTATTTTTCAGCCTCTTCTCTGTTGACATCGAAATATCTTGGCTCTTTGTAAGACCAATAAAAATGCTGGAATCCGTCAGTAGATTTATAAAACCCTGTGGCAGAAAAATCTGGTTTGTATTTATCCATGAGATATAAGAATTCATTCATTCTATAATCTTCATCCGAAAGTGATGATTCAATAAAAGCTTCATCGTTGTTTATTTTAGCATATATTGAAATATTGATTGGTTTTGGTATCTCTGATGAAATTTCTTTCTGAAGCGTTGACGGGTATGTATAATTGCTCAATTTTTCATACAGTTGATTGATGGTAGAGACCATAAATCCATTTATTTTATCTGGCGGCCATGTATAAAGCCAATCGACTACACCTACTTTTATTCCGTGGTTGCTCATTATCCGCCATATGGGATCGGTTTTGATTGCAGCACTCGTGTACGGCATCCATTTACTATTTCTTGTTATAGGCTCTATTTTTAAATATCCGAAATCTGTCAGTCCGTGCTTATCCGGCCACGTGCCAGTCGCGATGCTCGTCCAAGCACTTGCTGATAATGGTATTGACGTTGAGGTAAGATTCCCGTAACTACCTTCATTCATCAGCCGTGCAAAGTTCGGCAGTTCGCCCTTCTCTACCATCGGTAAAATGACGTTCCACGTCGCTCCGTCGATGACGACAAGGACAATTTTTTCGCCCCTGTATTGGTTGGCATAAATCAAAATGCCGACTATAAGAATTGTAGCCATTGTTATTATGGAAACTTCAATAAAACGCTTTTTCATGAACATATGTTGTTCTTACTGATATAAAAAATATTTATATGATTCGTAACCGGATTTAATCATACAGATACTATTAGTTATTAAATTTTTCAGAACATTTTGCATAAACAAATTATTAAGAATAATTTATGACTAGAGGTATGAAAAATGCAATTATCTGTAATTTTTAAAGAATTCTTCCATAAAATAACGTATGCTAAAATTCCCGGATAATTTCCTGTGGGGCACATCGGTATCCGCGTTCCAGCACGATGGATCCCATGATAGCAACGTTGATTGGTATAAGTGGGTCACTGACAAAGGCAATATAGCAAAGGGCATAGTTAGCGGTGATCTTCCAGAGAATGGCCCTGATTACTGGCATTTGTTCAGAAGCGATCATACTCTCGCAAAAAGCCTTGGTATGAACGCATTCCGTTTCAACATAGAATGGAGCAGGATATTCCCTAAAAGCACGGAATCAGTAACGGTAAATGTGGAAAAAGAAGGCGACAGAATAATCAATATTGAAATCAACGACAAAGCATTGCAGGAAATGGATGTGTTGGCAGATAAACATGCAATAAACCACTATAGTGAGCTAATAAATGACCTGCAATCCAAGAATTTAACGATAATCGCGTGCATTAACCATTTCACGCTGCCGATGTGGTTAAACGATCCTATAAGTGCAGAACGCGGTTGGCTGGACGAAAAAACAATCATAGAATTCGCGAAGTATGCGAAGTTTTTGGCTTGGAAATTCCCAGAAATCAGCAGATGGGCAACGATAAACGAGCCGAACGTTGCAGTGATGGGCTGGCTAAACATCGCTGGTTTTCCGCCGGCAATATATGATTATAAAAAGCAAAGAAAGTGCATGGTCAATCTCGTTCATGCCCACGCACGCGCATACGACGCGATAAAATCCGTGAACGATGCAGACGTAGGTATAATCTATGCGGTTGTTCCCGCGTATCCGTTAGCAGAAGGCGATGAAGACGCTGCAAAACTTTATGATTACCAGTCAAATGATTGGTTCCTGAACGCAGTCGTCAATGGAGAATTCGATAGGGATTTTTCCGGAAACTCGGAGGATTGCAGCGACCTTAAAGGCAGAACAGACTGGATTGGCATAAACTACTACAGCAGAGCCGTCGTGCGCAGAGCAGACAACGATTATGAAATCATGAGCAATTACGGCCATAACTGCCAGAATAACATCGTGTCAGCAGCAGGCAACCCTGTATCAGACTTTGGTCAGGAAGTCTATCCAGAAGGTTTCAGAAAAGCAATAAGCATCGCCGCAAAGTATGGCAAACCGATATACATCACGGAAAACGGCATTGCAGACGCTGAAGACAGATTACGTTCATTCTACATAATATCGCATCTACAGCAGCTGCACAAAGCCATATATCGCGATAGGGCTGATGTGCGTGGATATTTTTACTGGTCGCTGACTGACAATTATGAATGGACAAAGGGCTTTGCCATGAAATTTGGATTATTTGCAGTCAATAAAAAAAAGGAAAGACTGTCAAGAAACTCTGCCTGCATATTATCAGATATAGCAAAGAAAAACGGAATTCCATCTCATCTTCTTGAGATTCTCTGAATTCTTCCATTAGAGTTTCTTCCAGTCATAAAACTCGACTGATGTGCCTCGTGCATTCTCTTTTCATTGTTTATGACTCCGGAGCATCTGATTCTTTTTCTAACATCATCTCTTAAAACATATTCATTGACATTATCTAATTTTGATGCTACATCTGAATACCTCGGTATAAAATCCCTGAGCACGAGGAACTCTTTTTTCTCTGTTTTGAATGTCATGTCAGCAACCGTGAATATGACCTCACTGACGCCCAGATCAATCAATAGATCCACGGTTTCTTTCAGGAATTTATAATTCATACGGTTGATGATGACGTTAACAAAAACACGTTTGTCAAGTTCAGTGAGATTCCTTATGCCCTGCAAAGTCTGCTCGAAACTTCCAGGAACGCCGGTAATGCTATCGTGCGTCTCAGCAGTATGGCCGAACAGGTGAATTTGAAAGGCGTTGCAGAAATCTGACATCCTTTCTGCATAATCTTTGTAAGAAAGCATGCGGCCGTTGGTTTTCATGTAAATATTGCATAGACCAATCGACTGGGCGTAGCTTAGCAGTTCGAATATATCCTCGCGCAGCGTCGGCTCGCCGCCTGTTATATACAAAGAATCATACATGTTCTTAGCTATCTCTTCGAGCTCAGAAATCACTTCTCTCGTTGATTTGTTCCAGTCTCCTTTTCTCTCAAGATAGTTGCAGAATTTGCAGTTGTTGTTGCAGACGTTGCCTAATTTCAATGTCTTTATATCATAGATAATATTGGCATTCGTGTAAAATGAACTTATCTCAAAATCAAGATGCTTTTTATAAAATATGCCGGTGCTGTATTTTGCTGCCTTCATTTTGGAATCGCTGCCAGCATATTCAGTGTCGTGGTACTGGTGGAAGCATACTGCATCCCTGCATAATTTGAATCTAAGACCGTTCCGTATTAATCTGTAGCCCCATTCGATATCCTCGAATCCCCATAGTATGAAATCAGGATCAAACGTAATGGCATTGCTCCTTATGATAGATATGTTGTTGGAGTGTGTTATCTGCCAAGCGTTTTGTAATTCATTCAAATCATCCCTGCAGCCGGAATATACTAACTCCCTAACATCGTCCATAGTCGGCACTCCGTCAAAATCATTTTTTTTCAACAGCTTTCGTTATCTCTCCAACATCTTCAAAGAGCTCTATTCTATAACCGATGGTAACGCAGTCATCGCATTCACGGTGAGTTCTCATGTGCTCTTCTATCAGGTTTGATGAAGCAATTATATCAGAGTCAATGAAGAGTATGACCTCGCCGCTCGCATTGCTTATGCCTATATTTCTCGCAGGGCCAGCTCGATTTCTTGGTGAATCCCTCTTGAAATCAACAGCACGCGGCCAATAGTAGTATTTCAGATTGCATGGAATATCAAGAGACTTTATCATCTCTTCGGTGCCATCATTAGAGCCGTCATCGACAACGATAATCTCATATTTATCCTTAGAATACATTTGATTGAATAACGAGATCAGGCAGTTCTTCAATAATTTCTTCCGATTGTGCGTTGGTATTATTACGCTAACATCCTTGCCGCCGGGCACTTTCAACTGATACCTCAATTCAGCGCTCTCAGGATCCAGGTCCAAATCTAGCGGCCTTCTTGAACTGAATGATTTTGTTCCAGAAGTAATCCTGATTCTATTCTGTCTGGCGAATATCATGGCGTCTTCTATGAATCGCGCTGCTCTAAGGGTATGCGGTATCATCCCGTAGAAGTTTTTATTCTCATATTCAAACGGCTCAGGATATGTAAAGATGACTTCATTTATACCCAGTCTCATCAGAAGTCCGATCGTTTCTTTCAGGAATTTATAATTCATACGGTTGATGATGATGTTGACAAAAACACGTTTGTCAAGCTCAACAAGATTCCTTATACCCTGCAAAGTCTGCTCGAAACTTCCGTCAACGCCGGTAATGCAATCGTGCGTCTCAGCAGTATGGCCGAAAAGGTGGATTTGAAAGGCGTTGCAGAAATCTGACATCTTTTCTGCATAATCTTTGTAAGAAAGCATTCGTCCGTTGGTTTTCATATGGATTTCATACAACCCAAGATTCTGCGCATACTCAAGTATATCAAATATATCTTCTCTTATAGTAGGTTCGCCTCCTGTAAGAACTATGTTTGTATTCAAATCGTTTTTAGATGTGTCCTCCAGCTCTTCCATGATTTCTTTTGTCGATTTATTTATGATGCCCTTTCGCTCAATATACTTGCAGAATTTGCAGTTGTTGTTGCAGACGTTGCCTAATTTCAATGTTTTTGTATTCTCAGCCTGCATAGTATTTCTGTATATATAATTATAACACGTTAGGACACATCCAGGACACCTGCCTTCTTTCGATAACTTTCTTACTTCATTGTGCTTTTCAGAATCCCATATATTCAGCAGGCTATCTTCCTTGATGTTGCCTAGTTTATGCTCCTCTAGACTGAAACACGGGTAAATATTGCCGTCAGCTTCTATGACCATTGACTTATACAGAGCCGGACAGTCACAAACAGGCTCAACTTTCAAGCTGTTTTCAAAATATTCAGGAATCTTCATCATAAATTCCATAGGAGCTGTATACATTCTGTACTTTCTTATAAGATGAATGGTTTTGAAGAACTCTTTCCTGAATTTTGCAAAATCATTCGAATCAAGACTGAGCTTCTCGGTCATCGAATTGCTTACGCCCGGATACTGGCAATATGGCTGGAATATCAATGACTCGACACCAAGCTCGTGTGCAAGCTCTACTATATCACACATATGCATGTAGTTTGGCTTCATTATGGTCATTGCCATTCCAGTCCTGACGCCATACTTTCGCAGGTTCTTTATTCCGTTGACTGTACGATCATAAACACCCTTGCCACGAAAATAATCATGCACCTCCATAGGCCCGTCAAGAGAAACAGAAACAGAATAAACGCCACTCTCGCGGAGTTTCTGCGCTACCTGCTCGGATATCAGAGTGCCGTTGGTGATGAGAACCATGTCGATGTTCAATTCATTGCCATAAGCTATGATTTCATAGATATCCTTCCTCAGCAGTGGTTCGCCACCTGCCATAAAAATCGTTCCAAAGCCTAATCCGTGCAACTCATCGAGCATCTTCTTTACCTGCTCTGTTGTCATCTCTTCCCATTTGCGATTGGGTATGCCGCACATCCTGCAACGCAGGTTGCAGTTGGTGTTTATGTTGAATGACAATATCTTTTCTTTATTCATCATATATCTCAACTACCATCTGATGATGTTGCCGTTCTCGAAAAAGCGTCCTGTTGGGCCATTGTCAGGCAGTGTAGCCAGCCAAATTATAGTCTCTACGCCTTCTTCGACTTTTCTAGTAGCATCGGGACCTCCCATATCAGTTTTTAACCAGCCAGGGCATACGGAATTTACAAGTATATTGCTGCCTTTGACTTCATGGGCAAGTATTCGCGTGAGCATGTTCAGGGCTGTTTTTGATATCCTATAGCCAGAAGATCTTGTGCCCTGAGGAAAGGGACTACGAAGTTCATAACTGTTCATCTGTCCCATCGTACTGGAGATATTTATAATCCTGCCGTAACCGTTTTTTCTCATCAAAGGTATGAACTTTTGGCTAAGTAGTAAAGGACCGTATAGGTTTGTTTCCATAGTTTTTCTTATTTTTTCGATATCAACACTAATAATATCGTTGTCTGTATCTATGGATATTCCAGCATTATTTATTAGTATATCTATTTTTTCAAATTCTTTCAAGGCATATTCATACATGTTTTCAACACTTTTATTATCAGTAACATCCAGCTGGTGAAAAATAACGTCCAGCCCCTCTTTTTTCAGTATATTGCAGGCATCTTTTCCTTTTTTTTCATCGCGCGCAGTCAGGATGACTTTGATTCCAAGCTTGGCAAGCTGCCTTGCTGTCTCAAAGCCGATACCACGGTTAGCGCCTGTTATTATGGCAACCTTTCTATCTGTCATACCAGTATTAAAATTTAATTAAAATTTTTAATAATTATAAAACATTTTTCTTTCTAGTATAGGATCGATTTCTTTCAGCCAAAAATAAATATTCCTACTTGATGGGTAAATTTTAAGATTATCCATATTATTTTTAACTACGCATATCCCTTCATGAATCCTCTGATTAACCCTGAAATATACACAATTTCGCTGGCAACAGGATGTAGAGAAGTAATCATCATTCATTCCGATAATACATTTCTCCCTGAATTCCTGATATTTATCAGAATTCCATATCTCCTTAAATGATTTTTCATTAATATCTCCCATCACAAGATTGTTTGTGAATCCGCATGGTACAACTCTGCCATCAGCTAGTATCCTTGAATGCACCCAACCGTGATAGCATCTATAATTATTGTCATAGATATTGAAGTCAAATTTTCCATCAGAGGCTCCTTGACAATTTAATGACTCTAGAAATCCGCAAATATTGTGGCGTAAACTTGAATCTTTTAGCTGAGAAATGCTATTTTTTACATTACATCTTAAAACATCCAATTCTTCTTTGTTCAACAGAAGTTCTCTTGTATTCTCGTTTGTATCGACTGGGTTTAGATACATACGATTAACTCGAGTTTCAATTGCAAATTTTATCATATTTTCTACATCATTATAATTCTTATTGAAAATAACATTAATCAGTAAAGCATCCGGTTTATTATTGTAAGAATGTTTTATGTCAGCAAGGTGATTAAGCCAATCTTTAATATGATAGAAAGTTTTTTCGCTCTGGTTTGGATGCGTCTCAACATACGCTTTTGCCGAGCCTGCCCAAAGACTCAGATCAATTCTATCCAATCCAATTTGACAGAATTTATCAATCATCTCTCTGGTTATCAGAGTGCCGTTCGTGTTAATGGAGCAGAATATACCGTAACTTTTGACATATCTCACCATATCGATAATATCCGGATTCTGCAATGGTTCGCCCATACCTGTTATTCTTATTATCTGCACATCCAAATCATGCAGGTCATCTACTGCTTTTTTAAATATATCAAACTGCAACAACTTATTTCTTTTATTCGGATCGAAGTAGGTGGAATAGCCTTTTTTAATTAGTGGCGAATATTGCCAGCATGCAAGACAACTGTTATTGCATAAGTCGGAAACGCATATCTCTACCTGAATAGGGCCTGTATACGCCATTCTTCCGTCTAAAATACCGCGAGTGATCCTAATCCTTTTTTTCTGTTGCGAATTGACAACGTTTTCAATATCTTTTAGCTTAGTTTCTAGAAGTCTTTCTTCATTCATCTAAATCGTCTCTAGATAATTAGAGCATCAATATTCTAAAGTCTATCGTTTTTCTATCATTTGCAATAATCTAAAAATAATTAAGGCAGATACCCTAACCTTCTCAGCATCTCTTTCATATCATCTACCTGCTGCTGATCAATTGTTGACGACTGTGATGAAGAATCTATCTTTTCTTCGCTATACCTTATCGGAGTTTTCGCGGTAAAGTTCTTATCTATCGCTTCAACAAGTATTCGTCCGTCCATATTCTTCGGTATCGCCTCGCCCATCAGGTAGAGAATCGTTGGCGCAACGTCCACGACTTTCGCGTTTTTAATCAAATAGTCGCTCTTGATGTTCTTACCCATCATCATAATTATGCCGTTCATCTGATGATTCCCAGGCTCATATACGCCAATAAAATCTGATAATTGATAAACAGAATTGTTTATTATGATTTTATTTAATTTTGTATTATTATTAATTAAATGTGTTATGATAACAAAATCATCATTGATATATGGCGGTAAATTTGTTTCTTTAAACAAATAATTATGTTTATTCTTCAGTATAGGGTTCATCTCAAATATTATATCAACATCAGAATTTTCTGTTTTGTTGATATAAACAAAAACTTTTTCACCGTTATCAAGCTTGACGTCTGACAACCTTTCTATTATATAATTCCTTAAAGTATCGTAGTCTTTTTTCTCCACTATGCCCTGTTTTTCTCTTCCGATAAGGTTTATGCATACGCCTATCGCAGTGAAATTGTTGCAGAAATAGGCTTTGCTCTCGGAGAAATCTATCGAACTTGCATAGCCGTCCACATCCAATTTTATTAAACTGGATTTTTCAAGCAACCTATTAAAATAGAAGACTATATGTTTTTTTCCACCGAATGGTAGATAATCCCTTAGTATAATTGGTCCACTCGTGTCCGCGTCCCAACTAAACCCATGATCAGATACCAAAATAATTGTAACGTTTTTATTCAATAATTTACCAATGAATTTATCCATCATTCTGTAGCTATCTTCGATAACAGTTCCATATTTTTCTGCTTCATCCGTGGTTACGTCAAAGTATCTAGGCTCCTTATAAGACCAGTATAAATGCTGGAATGAATCAGCTATCTTTTCAAACCCGACTGCCGAGAATTCAGGATTATATTTGTCAACCAAATAAAATAACTTACCCATTCGATATTCTTCGTCCAAAATGGTTAATCTAATGAAATCTTCATCCTTGTTTTTTTTAACTCCAATCATGTCTGAAGGTTTGATTATATTTGATTCTATTTCTCTTTCAAGATTTTGTGGATAAGTATTATTCCTATAGTCGAAAAATTGCGTTAAAACAGATACCATAAACCCATTTACTTTTTCCGGTGGATAAGAAAATATCCAATCGACTACTCCGACCGTTCTGCCATCGTTGCTTAATACACGCCATATTGGGTCATCCTTTAAATCAAGACTCGTGTACGGTACCCATTTACTAGTTTTTGCTAAAGGCTCTATTTTTAAATATCCAAAATCTGTCAATCCGTGCTTATCCGGCCACGTGCCAGTCGCGATGCTCGTCCATGCCGCTATAGAAATTGGAACTGGTGTAGTTGTAAGGTTGCCGTAGCTTCCTTCGCTCATCAATCGAGCAAAATTCGGGAGTTCGCCTTTCTCTAGCATGGGCGTAATAATGTTCCAAGTTGCACCATCAATAACAACCAAAATGACATTTTCGTCTTTGTACTGATTTGTATAGATTATTGCACTGATTAGAATTATTGCTATGACTGTTATTATTGGAATATGAATAAAATGCTTTTTCATCTGAATACCTTGTTATTCTTATTGAATTATCTTATAAAAACTCTCTCCCTGTGAATTATGAAGCTCAGGCAACGCATATCGTTCCATAATCCTAATGTGGTGGGATTTTCACAACCGTCTTTCGAATATAGCATCAGCGTGTTCTCACCTGCCTTTAACTTTATATCTTTTGTCAATACGGAATTTCCATACCATACCGAATTTATTGTATATGTTCCTATTAGATCGTTATTAAGGTATAGCTCAAGTTCTCTTTTCTTGTTTAGCGAGCCGATTAGGAACTCGAATCTCGCTGTTCTTTCCATATCTGGATTATAGACAAGCATCGTTGCATTATCGCCAACCCACCAAAAGCTGAAATTATTGTATGTTTCCTTTGGATACCATCCTTTTCCGTGAAATAGTTTACCATTGATATTTTTTTCTATCGTTACATTGAAGAGTAGCAGGCTAAGGCAGCGTATATCCCGCTGCCAAAAGCCGGAAACCGCAGGCACTTCACATTTCGAGATGAATGATAATTTGTTTTCTCCGGGCTTCAGCTCGATTACTGGAGTAGATATATACATCCAATAGGGTGATATTTCATAGTTATCCAAGTAGCGGTCATTGAAGTATATATCTAGGCCCCTCGTCCTATTGAGCGAGCTTAGTATAAGGTTCATCCTTATGCTTTCGTCATTGCTGTTCGGATTATACACGGCCAACGTAACATTATCGCTCATCCACCTGAAGGTCATGTTATTGTACCTCTCTTCATGGTAAAAACCGCTGCTATAGGCAATTCCGGTTATGCCTATCAGTGAAAGGCCGAATATTAGCGGTACCAACAAAATTATCTGTCTGTGCGATTCACTGAAAGATTTTATATCGTTCCACCAAACGATTAAAAAAATAAATGACAACAAAAGGAAAGGCAGGAACCTAAAGTTTAGCACTAAAAAACCCAGTGGCGTAGAAAATAAAGTTTTGTCTGCAATAGGTGGCTGCAATTCCCTTATATCCATATTCCCGGAAATCACCCCTTCGATAAGCCTTGACCTTGGTCCGTAATCAAGGAATTTCTGTATGTGTAAATCAAATATCGGATTGTACAATACTTCAAAGGAGCTTAAATTCTCTTTGAAATCGGTCTTTATGTCTCCTACAGAATAATCGAGTAGGTCATTCCATTGTGTAAGGCAAAGGATGCTTAAGGTAATCGTTATCATCATCAGTAGCAACCATATGATTTTAGGTATTTTCCTGAGCGAATAGCTAAGCGGTAGCATCAGGAATGGAATTACATAAATTAAATAATGCGGACCATATGTATAACCGCCGACCCAGTAATGATACACTGACATGAAATAGAGAAGCGCGATGAATAAAAGCCCTATGGTGATTGTCTCCTTTTTGTATGATCTCCACATCCATATTAAACCTGTTATGGAAAGCACGAGTGCAGGATAAAAGAAGAATAATCCTTTCTCCGGGTATATCAACAGCCTTAATATAACATACGGGTTTGTGCCAAATAGCCATTCGTTTATATCTAATTTTTTCTGAATTTCCACATCAGGGTTCCAGAGAGTTTTGTCGGTAAACTGGATGGGAAGCCGTAATGGATCTTCAGTTATCGCATAATTATAAAGCAACAATAAGAACAGGCATGCTGAAAATCCAAGAAGGAAATACAGCATTGGTTCTTTTTTCCTGTAAGATATCAAAATATAGAAAATCAGCGCAAATGTCACCATAATGGCCGTGTAGGCTATCAATAGGGCAATACCAGAAGACAACCCTGCCAATATCATGTATTTGCTTTTTATCCTACTGTTTTTTACCTTGAAGATTATGAAGAACGACAGGAAAGCGAAAAATGCCGCAAAAATCTCTATCTGAAAAACCGTAGAATACGGCAGGATGAGCGTTCCTATGCCCGCCAGTATTGTTATAATCAGCCTATGGCTCTCGTTCTTTGTGAAATATCTCAGCATTTTGTATATAAGGATGACAAGCAAAGCTCCGAAGAATGCCGACATCATACATAAAAGCACCATCGACACACTCGTCAAAACATCAAGATTAATCGGTTCGGTTATTTTTTTATTCTCCGATCCAAAGGTTGTATTGAACTCTCCATGACAACCTCTCTGGATTCCAAAGAAGTTGTGGATATATTCCCAGACAGCGTATACGGGTACCGCCAAGAATGAAATTCCAGGATTCTTCTCCACATAATAATGCCCATTGACGTATGCCCTATCAGACGTGTCGTTGTAGTATTCGTCTATGTTCAATGTTCGGTTATCGACTATCGATTTTGTCAGATCGAATGAAGAATTTTCCCTCCAGCCAGTCCAGTGAATGAAAAACAGGAAGAACAGGAAGAACGTTATAAATATTTTGAATTCCCTGCTATTCATTATTTTGAACGGCATAGTCAAACACTTCAAGATATTTTTGATATATTTATATATTAAGGAAATTCTTATACTATTATGGACGACAGTCGAATAAGAGTGTGGATTAAAAAAAAATTAAGTGAAGGTTTTGATTCAGGATCTATAAAACGGACACTCGTAAGAAATGGTTATAATCCAAGTATCGTTGATGATATTTTATCTGGAAAAAAATCAATAGAAAAAACTGGACCTAATATTAAAGCAAGCCCGCATCATAGGAATAAAGTTGTAATTGTAGTGTTCTTGATTATAATTGGCTTCATATCTATAACTTATATCCTTCTAAAACCTTTCGTATCTGAAAAAGATACTCTTGTTAATCAAACGATATCCTTTAATTCTGACATTATTTTTAATAAAGTTTGGAAATCAGAAAATATAATCAAACTTGAAAGAATTAATATATCATATGTGATGGTGAAAAGCAATTCAGATGAATATTATCCATGGAATGTTAGTGGCTTATATATATTTGGACTTAATCTTCCTGAAAAAAAAAGAGGGATAATACTTTTTTATGTGAATAATTTGACATTGAATAACAATCTGACCTTGAATGGTTATATTGAACAAATTATCATACTTCCGGGAGAAAGTCAATATAACTTGATTGCACAAATAGCTAATCCTGAAAAGTTGGGCATAGCTCAGTGCAGATTGGACGGTTGCTCGGATATTGGTATAAAAATAAAGATTTCTGACATTAAAACAAAGAATGAAGAAACTATCTATGATGGTGTTATTGATTTTAGTTACAGTTGGGTCAATCTTAGCTTAGATGTATCAAAATATTCCGGGAAATTGATTGTATTTAGGATGGAAGCATACTCGAAAAACTTGTGCCAATCGTGCAATAATTTTTTAGCAGTGGATAAATTCTATATAGAAAAAGAATAGCAAAACATACAGGAACGATTGTGGATGCAGGCGTATTGGAACATAAAAATATATCACGCTGAATATTCAGACATATCCGAAGTTTCACCATCCTGTCTTTATTAACCATTAAAAACGCAGATATGAGCCTATGAAAATAAAAATATCATCAAAATAACCGCCCCAAAAATTATATTTACTGTCTTAAGCTTTGTTCTTATTATTCTAAAATCCTCTACTGACAATTTACTCGCATGTTTTTTTACAATATATATCTGAATTGTGGAAAAAAATAAAGTGGCAATGAATAATAGATAAGAGTCTACAAATAAAGAAAGTATAAAAGACCATATTGTTAATAATAGTAAAGACATTTCAAAAAAATTCGATGATTTTTTGTAGTTATAATTCCAAACGCCTTCTATTCTCCTATGTGATATGAGATGTATTATCTGCGCCGGAATCAATGCCAAAAAAATATATAATGATAGCAACCATAGTTCATTTGACACTGCCTTATTCGACAAAAAACCTATTATAAACAGGATAGAAAACCCTAGTGAATTTAAAAAAAGATTTGCCATTAGGATTCTTTTTAACCTGAACGGTGGGGCAGCATACAAGAATCCTATGATGCTGCCAATGATAACTAAAAGAAGTAATTCTATGGAGTAAAAAAATGAGATGATGTAGTTGATTATGAGTACGGATAAAGAAAAAAACAGCCCGTTTCTAAAGTCAGGTACTTTGGATTTTGATACATCAAAAAAATTGTTCATGCTATAACCATGGGCCAGATATAGAGACGATATTAAGCATACCATTAAAAAATCAGATAAATTTAACTGTGATCTGTAGACGAAACCTAAAAGTGATAGTCCTATTACATATATCCAATCATTTACCCTGAAAAAATTGAAATAATTTTTTAAAGACATTGTTATATTTAAGAAAGAAGCAAATATAAAAGATGTTCGCCTTTAGAAGATAAGCTATTTAAATTTAATCCGTAATCTATAGAGTGATATTCATGATAATACCTGTTCGTTGCATATCGTGTGGAAAACCTGTGGGCGGCCTCTGGGAAAAATTCAAGGACCGCATAGCCAACGGCGAAGAGCCAGCCAAAGTGCTGGACGAGCTTGGTATCAGCAAATACTGCTGCCGCTCCCTGTTTCTGACGCATGTAGACTTATTGGGCAAGGTCGCCAAGTTCAGGGCTTGATGCTGGTCGGATTCTATAGCAATAATCGTGAAATTCTGTAAAAGTTAGATTTAAACTTATGGCTTATGTTGAGCTTTATATATCGAAAACAGCATAAAAGAAATATGCTGGCTGCAAAGAGCGAAACCGACCTTGCAGAACTTGAAAACAAGAGCATATTCATCCTGAGGGAGGTCAAATCGCGGTTCAAAAAACCTGCGGTATTGTGGAGCACTGGAAAGGACTCCACAACCATGCTCTGGCTCATAAAAAGAGCATTTTTCGGCGAGATTCCGTTTCCTGTGATTCATATCGACACCGGCTATAAGCCGCCAGAAATCTACCAGTTCAGGGATAAGCTGGCAAAGGAGTGGGGATTCAATCTGCTTGTGGCAAAGAACGATGCTGAAATAGAAAAGGGCACGTCGCCGTTCACGACCAGCAAGTTCGATTGCTGCACCAGATTAAAGACGATGGCCTTGAAGCAACTGATTGAGAAAGAGCGCTTCGATGCAATCATTGTGTCGATAAGGCGAGACGAACATGGAATCAGGTCATACGAAAGGTACATGAGCCCGAGGGATAAGGAATTCAGGTGGAAAATCTTCCAGAAAGAGGCAGCAAGGACAGGCGATTCCGGCTTCAAGTCGTTGCAGGACACGGAGTTGAGCGGCTGGATGCTCTTTGAAACTGATTTTGGCCCTGAATGCAACCATGTGCGAGTCCATCCGATACTCCACTGGTGCGAGATAGACGTATGGCGATATATAAGGCAGGAAAAAATGCCAATCAATCCCTTGTATTATTCAAGGAACGGCGAGCGGTATCGAAGTCTAGGCTGCAAGCCCTGCACGAATCCTATAAAATCTGACGCATCGAGCATAGACGAGATCATAACTGAACTGGAGACGACAAGTGAAGAAGAACGTGCAGGAAGAGCACAAGACAAGGAAGACGAGTACACGATGCAAAAACTAAGAGCATTGGGTTACATGTGATGCAATGATTGAACTTTTTATAATACTGGCAGCGCTGGCACTAATCATGGAGATTGTCGATTCTTCGCTAGGCATGATGTACGGCACGATACTAAGCCATGTGCTCATCGGATTCGGCTTCGATCCGCTCATTGTCGTACCTTCTATACTAATATCGCAGGCGATCGGCGGCATAGCTGGCACCATATTCCATAATAAATTAAAAAATGCAGATTTTAACGGACTTACACGCGATACAAAAATAGTTTTAGCCGTAGTGGCGCCAGGACTAGTCGGAGTTTTAATAGGAACTTTGGTTGCAATCTCTCTGCCCAAGCTTTTCATGCAAACATATATAGGAATCCTTGTCGTGCTGATGGGCATTCTATGCATATTTCCTGTCAGATACGCATTTAGGTGGTGGAAGATGTACGCCATAGGATTACTTTCTTCTTTCAACAAGTTTGTAACCGGCGGCGGATTCGGACCCATAACCAGCACAGGAAAGATAGTAGGCGGGTTGAAGTCAAAAGTATCTGTTGCAACGACTACTTATGCGGAAGTGCCAATATGCATTGTTTCTTTCATTATTTACATGATTTCCAAAGGCTTGTCGGACCCGTTCTTTACCATATCGCTATGCGCAGGTGCCTTTATAGGCGGGATTATGGGGCCGTTCGTAACTAGCCGATTCAATCAGAATAAGCTAAGGAAAGCAGTCGGTATTCTGGCGATAATCGCTGGTGTGTGGGTTTTGTTGAAAATCGTGCTGAACCTGAACATAAGCGGCGGTATCTAGCATTATAAATTTATTTATTATCAATAACTCTTATGGCAACAGATTGCATATTCTGTAAAATTATCAGCGGGGATATTGCCGCTGAACGTATTTATGAAGATGATTATTTTCTGGCTTTCCTAGATGTAAACCCAGTTGTCGAAGGGCACATCCTATTGATACCAAAGAAGCATTGTGAAACCATATACGATTTAGGAGAAGGCGAAGTTGAAAAAATTGGAGAAGCGATTCAAACGGTTTCAAACAAATTGAAATCCATATTTGGTCCGAACATAAATATCGTAAACACTAGCGGCAAATACGCAAGCCAGTCAATTCTGCATTTCCATTTTCATCTGATTCCAAGAAGAAGCGGGGACAGGTTGTGGGATGGGGAAAAATCAAGAATTATTCTTGACAGGAGTTCTGGTTTTGAAAGGATTAAACCAACCAAAGAGCAGTTGAAAAAACTGGCAGAAGAGATTAAATCGAATTAACAAGGCTCTTGCCGTCCATCTCTTTTGGTATTGTTAGATTAAGTATTGTCAGTACAGTCGGCGCTATGTCAATGATTTCAGGGTTTTCTTTCTTGAGCTTAAAATTAGTAAATATAACGCCAGGCACGTGGCTCCTGTCAATCAGGTGATCGCCTGTCCACTCCTCGCCATTATCCATTAGAACGCTGTCCGCAGTTCCGCCCATTGCTGTTTGCCACGACATCCTGTAGCCTGGCTCGAAACCGATAACTATATCCGGCGCATCTTTTACGAATTCGCCGCTGTAAATTTCTTCTCCCTTGTACAAGCTGGTGATAACCTTTTTGCTGTTTTTGTCGTCTTTCAGCTTGCTTAATTTCTCTATAATCTCGTCGAGAAGCGATTCGTAATTGCTTTGCTCAACGATGCCCTGCGCTTCGCGGCCTTTGAGGTTGACATAGATGCTGCTGAATCCGAGCGCGTATGCCTCAGTCCTGCTCCAGTCAACGTGACTGAATAACTCGCCTGCATCATTATCCGGTTTGTTCGCCAATGTCATGTAGCCATTCTCGACTAACCAATTGTTTATACTTACTGCACGCTCAAAACTGCTGAAGCCATGGTCAGAGAATACTATAAGCGAAGTATTGCCATCTATCTTCTGAAGAACCTCACCGATAAACTTATCTTTATCCGCGTAATATTCTTCTATCTCCTTTGGTATCTTGATTCTGCTTGAATTTGACAAAACCTTGTTTTCCCAGAAGATATGCTGAAGCCTGTCATTAGCGTCAAAAGCAAAAGCGTAGACGCCGCTATTGAAGTTATCGAACTCGTGCCAGAACATCTTTGTTCTTTCATCTTCAATCTGTCTGACTTGTTCGAGAAATATATTCTTGCCTATCATGTTTTCCGTCACGGCCTTTGTGTCTTCAGGCATGCCAAGCGTGTAGTAAAATCCTATCGCAGCCGTCAGTTCTTTTCCGTAACTCTTCGGATAAGTGATATCCGTGATTTGATTTTTCGGGTCTATCTGTACGGATGTAACGTACATGCTGAACTCTGGTGTTGTATTTAACAGATAGACTTTGAATATGCCATAAATATTCGTGAAGAAATCAACGCTGAATTTAACTTCAATCCAGTCGCTCCAGCCACCGACGCTGACCGTATGTTCGGAACCGTCGATTGAAATAATTGCGGCGTTTCCTTCTAATTTTATTCTCATCGGCTTTTCAATCTCTGCTCCGTTTTTTATCCTTGGGCCAAATAGCTTAGTTTCAAAAGTGTTTCCTTTTTCGACCTCGATTACTCTTTTTGCTCCTTCTGACTCTTTATCGTATCCACCAGACGTATAAAAACTGTAGCTGTTCAGAAAGCCCTTTATGTCAACGACTCCGAGCCCTGAGAGCATTTTTCCCTTTATTTTCTCAGGCGGGAACGTAACCGGCCATCTTATGACCGTTGTTGCAATGCCTGCATTACTGGTTATTCGCCAGAACGGAACGCCCTTCATCGTTGATTCATATTGGGTCCATCTCAAACCTGGCGTTTCATCAGCCAGATTCAGTTTTAGCAGATAGTTTTTTGGGTCTCTTTTTATGAAATCAAATATCCCGTATTTTCCAGGGTTAGAGCCAGTCGCAGCTGCGCTCCATGCAACAGGCGTCTCCGGTGGTATTGTGCTCTCCAGCCTTGAATAACTACCGATCTCTTTCAGCTTTTTGAAATTTGGCAGCTTTCCCTCGCTGATTAGTTCGTCTATAACGTTTGGGTCAAGCGCATCTATGCCTATCAGAAGAATCTTTTTTGTCGTCGTGTTTTCACCCGCGTGCATGATAAGAATAAAATAGCTGACAAAGATTATAAGTATTATAACCAAAGCTGCTGCAAATGTTTTGTTGCTGAATAACCTTGATATCAACCCCTTGATTTTTTTGGATATGGCCATAATGAAGCCAAGCGCTATGCCAAAAATCAAAAGTATAACTTGCCAGAAACTTGTCACTAGAAACCCGCCTGTTCCAGGGTCTATATATTCGACTTTCCTGAACATATGTAATAATAGTCATCCTTGGTTATAAATTTCTCTGATGCGTATAGAACTAGGTTATTATAATCCTGTTTTTACCCTTGAATTCGCTGCCTATCTTCGTCTGGTGAGGAATATGGCCCTCCTTCAGCAAACGGAATTCATCCATCGTCTCCTTCTCCAGATGCTTCTTGCTGTGCCTTTTCAGCGTTTCCCAGCTTGAGAACTCGGCTTTGCAGCGAACGCAAACGAGCTTTATCTTCTTCGTTTTCTTCATGATATGATTAACCAAGAAAAATATTAAAACAGAATGGAAGTAGCTTTGCACAAAAAGTGATGGACATCATACAGATGTTCATCGACGATAGGCTATCGTCGCAAAGACGATTGCCTGTTTTTGTGCAAAGCTAAAGGAAGGGTTAAAAGCTTTGTTCCTTTCTATATATTATGCTTCTTGATAAGTACGAGCCAAAAACGAGCAGGGAGATTGTTGGCAACGAATCTAAGATGAACGAGATCCGCGACTGGATGAAAATCGGTAAAGGCTCGTTGCTTGTCTATGGCCCTCCTGGATGCGGAAAAACGGTTGCTATCCGTCTTTTGGCAAAAGAGCTCGGCTACGAGATTATTGAAACGAACGCAAGCGATAACCGCGGCCTGAACGCGATGCGTAAGCTTATTGAATCGTCCAAGCAGAGCAACTTGTTTTTAAGGAAACGGTTGGTTATGATAGACGAGGCTGAATTGCTCGACTCGACGAAAGGCATAAACGAATTGATGAAAAGCGTTCCGACAATACTAATCGCATCTGACTACGATAGGCGCTTCACCTGCAGAAAGATAAGGTTCGACAAGATACCTGCAAATAAGATAGCTCATTTCTTGCGAATCGTTTGCATGAAGGAAAACGTCGAGATGAGCGATTCGTCGCTCTACCAACTGGCGAGAATGAGCAACGGCGATTTGCGGGCGGCGCTGATTGACATGGAGTTCGGTTTCGGCTACCGCGAACGCGAGGAGAATATATTCGAAAAGCTTCGTATGATTTTCAAGACTGATATGAAAAACGCCAGAGAATCGATTCGCGGCAGCGACCCAAAAGAATTATTTCCGTGGATAGAAGAGAGCATACCAGAAGAGTACAGCAATATCGAGAACGTTGCTCTGGCATACGATCGCTTATCAAAAGCAGATTTGTTCCGCTCCAGGATAATGAAAAGGCAGGCATGGAACCTTGAGAAATACATGTTCGATTTTATCTCTGGTATGCCAAAGTCTCGCGGCTTTGTATTGTATAAGTTGTCAAGCATAAGGAAAATCGACACCAATCCGCTGAGAGAGCGCATAGCCAAGGAATTGCACATTTCAAAAAAAGAGTCAATCCGATATTTCTATCTCATAAGAATGCTTGCAAAAAAGTGTGATTTAGGGCTCGATGATGTTACTGAATTATTAAATAGTTAGATTTGTGACATTTTTCGGGTCAACGTTCTCATACACTGTCGCCCGGTCGCTTGCAAGGAGTATGCCAAAAACTGCGGACGGATAGTTTATTGTAACGTTGTCGACGTTGACGTGCCTGTTCGCGGCCTGAAGCTTTGCGCGGAACCTCAGCAAAAATCCGTTGGTAGTGTTAAGCGAAATCGTTTCATTCAGCCAAACGTTCTCTGTCGTGTCGCCGACAAGGCATTTGTATTCGCTCCACGACCCGCTGTAGAAATCTAGGCAGAGGTAGTCGCTTGATGTCAGCGTGTCCTCTATGAACCAAGAAAATTTCAGCGTTGCGTTTTTTATGTTAATTGGATTTGCCATGGTCAGCGACGAGTCAGTTATTGGCCCTTCTGCCTCGGCTGAATAGGAGCCGTGTATCGCCCGCCTTGACGAGTATGACCATCTAGAGCCAAAGTTCCATAATGAATTGACGACTTCAAAGCTATCGTAGAATGATGTCACGCAGCTAACGGTCCTATTAACGAACAGATAATAGCCGATGCCAGCCAACCGCTGTTTGCTGAAATGTATAAAACCGTCTAAATTCTTGCTGGCGTCATCGCAGCTTGATTCTTCCAGTAATCTGTTCAGGTTATTTTTTATGTTGGAGAAATAGTAATCCTCGTTCACCATCGCTATTTCTGACGTATCGACTTCATAATAACCACGCAGCAGAACAGATATGGCCAGCAGAAACCCTGAAATTATCACTGCTGAAATAAGAAACCACTGACCCTTCATACAATCACTACCTGGGCGTGCGGCGTCTTTGATACATATAATATGTTATCCTCCTCGACGAATTTTTTCTTCAGCATCATTCCGATGATCTCTTTTCCAACCGCGTTCACTATTGTCGCGGATTTTATCAGCTGCGTTGCTTCGTCCTCATCGCAGAGTTTTTCAGAATAAAAGTTTTCATCTATTATCAGTTGCAGGCCGTTGTCATTAAATTTTTTGCCCACGATGGAAGAGTCTGATATTGCTAGGAGTAGTTCTCCGCCCTGCTTGAACAATCTGTAGGAGAATTTTTTCATTTTCAAAACCTCAGATGAATTTCATTCCCTTGGGTTTTGAAAAGTCATTGTCAGATGACATTTTCAAAACACCTTATAAACTTCATTTATGGTGGCTTTGAAAAGAAGTCCGTAAGACTTCATTTTCAAAACACCATATGCCGTATAACTGTTTTGAATTGATATGCCACAATGGCATCTCATATATAATCTATATCGTTTTGAGGTATCTTTTCGCGCCGCATGCCTCGCACTTCAGCTGCAACAATCGGTCATCTTTCTGCATTATCGTGTCCGGTTTGCCGCACTCTTCGCATAAAACGAATTCCTTTACGTATTCGGCTATCCTCTGGTTTATTAAATTCGTTGAGACTTTGCCCTGCAGTATCAGCTCTTCGCCGCGTGTGCTGCCAGGCACGGCTAGTTCTTTAAATAAAAATTTTGCCAGATGCTTTGGCTCTCTTCTCAACGTCTTTGCAATCTCGGAGAAATTCCTTATGAAAGTCTGGCGGCCGGTGAAAACGTCTGCTAGCGGAATCTCGAATCTTTCCTTTTTCGTCAGGTCCGGCAGGTTCTGCTTCGCTCGCTCCAGCAATTTTTTGTATTCTTCCATTAACTCACCATATTATTCACCGAATTTATAAAGCCCTACTCCGGATTTTTCCATATACTTCATCTTCGCGGATTTTATCGTGCCAGTCACGCCAAGTATCTTTATTATGACCTTCTTTTCGCTTATGATTTGTATTAGCGAAAGCGCCGCACGAACTTGCTCGACATAATCGTTGCCGCATTTTATAACGCCGCGCTGGTTCTCCTCGTCGTAAAGGCTCTTTATCAGCCAAGGCTTTGCCAGCGACACGTTCAATTCACCTAGGAAACTGAGCATGCTGTCCCAGTTTGCGTCCATGATGTCATCATAATTTATCTTTCCATCCGATATCACTTCAAAGACTATGTATCTCTTTCCCGACCGCAGGACCGGTGGCAGCATCTTCGGTTCAGACATTTTATCACTTCGCTACTCAACTACGCTCACGCCCTCAAACCTTTTGCCGGCTAATTTCTCTCTATTCGCCTTAATCATCTCTTCTGGTATCGTTGACGTGGTTGTTATTGCATCGCCCAGCTCCAGACCGAGTAAATGTGCAATCGACGCGAGTTCGCGACCAGTGCGCATTCCCCATTTACTGACTGCAGCGGAAGTCGTCACTAATTTCGCGCCGTAACCCTTAGCCAATTTAACGTTTCTCTGCATCGCTGAAAGTATATGCACTCGTCTCTTCTTGTAGGATTCAAGTATCTCGCGGAAGTTTATCTCTATCGCAACGTTATTCTCCTTTGCAGCCTTCGTGCATATATGGTCAAGACCTGAATCTTTGCGCCCGAGCTCTGGATGGCATAGGATATCGATCAGCGGATTCTCGCACGCTGCGCGGTTTATGTCATAATCGCCTCCATGGACCATCAATATTTCCGCTTTATTTCTTGACTTCTTCGCGGTTCGCTCGAGCTCTTCAACGCTGTTCGGCTTCAATATGATGCACGATACTATGTCTATTCCGTCTATTTTCGTTAATTCTTCTGTCCTGTCATAATACCTAGCTATTCCTATTCCTGCAAGATTCAGTCGCTTCGCAAACTCTGCTACTTCTTCCACCGTATTCTCGCCTATAGAAAGGCTCGTGTGCACGTGCATGTCGTAGAATGGCATTGTATCACCAAATCTGCTATTAATAATATTATATAGAATTTAATCAGGAATCTTTAAAAATCAGGACTAACGCAAATGATTTTACCGTTCTCGTGATTTCTTTCCTGCAGACGTCAGGCCGCGATAAACGCGCCTTCTCTGACCGCATATCCAGTTTATCTTTTTGTCATTTGCGATGACCGGATGCGTAGGGTCGACAAGTATCACTTCAAAGAACTTGTTTTTGCCGTCCTCGCCGATGTAATAACTGTTCAAAACCTCGAGATTCGGGAATTTTCTCGATGCTCTTTTCTCTGCTATCGATTGCAGCGACTGCATTGGCGTGAAAAACCGGCCGGACTTGCTAGGCTTGCGCGCCTTTCTTATCATAGGCCTCTTGCGGCCACCCTTGCCTATCCTTGTCCTAACCATCACATAACCCTGTTTTGCCTTGTAGCCTAGACTCCTTGCTCTAGTGAGTCGACTGGGCTTGTCTACTTTTATGACTACAGGTTCTTTTCTCCATTTCTTTGCTTTTTCCTTGTAGAAGTCTTTCATAGAATTCCTCTTAATTTCATGTAAGTTTAAATATTTTAAAATCACCCCATAATGTGATTTTAATATCAAAATACCGCTGTATTTTAATACGTTAATCAACTCGATGGTTTAAATATTTAAGGAATGATATAAAAAAATAAAGGTGATGAAATGAATTCAGCTGTCAAGATGATAATCGGATTGCTGATCTTCGTCGCAGGAATAGTGTGGTACGCGGCAGGACCGCTGAACCTAAAGGGACTTGAAACGCTTGGCAACGCCTTGTCCGCTTTGTGGACAGTTTTCCTCGGCGTGTTCGGCCTGTTCCTGATATTCCTCGGTCTGATAGTAGCATGGATCGAGTATGAAGATCTTAAGTGGGAAAAAAAAGAGAGGAAGAAGTGATTTTTTTCTTTTTACATCAATCTTAATATTTTTTGATGTCTTATTTCTAATATGTTCATAAGTACCAGAAAGAAGGCCGCATTTCCGAGCTTGAACATAAAAACGAAGATAGACCTCATAGGCGAAAGCTTCTTCGGACCGTCTTCTTCCATATTTGTCGGGCATTTCGGCTATCCTGACGTATTCGTAGGTCCGATGGCTTCCATAGAATACTCGTCTGAGCAAGATGATCCGAGCAAGTGGTTCGGAAAAAGTTATGATGAAATAATCCAATTGCGCTCATTGCTGCTGCGTTCGAAATACAAGCAGAACATAAAATCCACAGAACGTTTCATCGGAGAAAATAGGGAAATCGTGCTGGCAAAAAAACCTACGGACGTGGAACTAACGTTTGTGAAAAAACCTTCTTACTCGATGACATTCTCGAATTTTGTAAACCCGGTCGGTCCTTCGGCGGCATTGAAAGAAATGAGGCTGGCTGAAAATCCTAAAATACCGAATGCGGTAGAGAAAATAGTGAATGATGATATAAAGGCAGGAAATGCGGCGTGCCTGCTGTATAAGAAAGGCGAAGACGTCTACAGAATCACAAACATACTCTCATCCGGAGCGGTCGGCATGAATAAAAACAAGAAACTAGTGCCGACTCGCTGGTCAATCACAGCAGTAGACGACATGATAGCAAAGAATCTGATGGGCAGCATAAGATGTCATAAGTCCGTTAATGATTTTCTAGTTTTTTCAAGCGATTACATGGACAACCACTTCACAATACTTTTCACGCCAGGCTCTTGGCAGTTCGAGAACTTTGAAGCGTGGGCGCCAGGCAGCAACTGGTGCTTTTCATCGTCTGTAGAAATCTCTGAAGAATACGAACCTTTCTCAGGCCGCAGCGATTATGCAGAAAGCCAGGTAGGCGGCTACTATGCGTCACGACTGGCAATTTGTGAAGCGCTAAACGCAATGAAGAGACAGGCAAGCGTTATCGCGATTCGCGAGATAGGCGAAGATTATTCCATGCCTTTAGGCGTTTGGCAGGTTCGCGAGAACGTAAGAAACGCATTTAGAAAAAGACCAGAGAGCTTTTCAAGAAAGGATGACGCGCTAAAATACGTGTCCAGCAGGCTCAGATTGCCATTCAGGGAATACATAAAAAGAAGCAAAATACTACAGCAAAAGAGATTGGGCGATTTCTTTTAAAATGTTCTGCCTAATTAATTAAAAGGTGATGAAATGGCATTCGATAGGACAAGAAGCGGGGATGTAAAATTCGAGACAATAAAAAGCGAGGAGATAAAATTCAAGGAAAATAACTTCATCGAGATAGCCAGGAAAAAGG
Organism: Candidatus Aenigmatarchaeota archaeon; assembly: GCA_043799385.1. Lineage (GTDB taxonomy): Archaea > Aenigmatarchaeota > Aenigmatarchaeia > GW2011-AR5 > GW2011-AR5 > JAZDNV01. The sequence goes on from JAZDNV010000030.1 coordinate 25,640, forward strand.
CTACCGGTCCGAACGGCGAGACTATATTCATATCCATCAGCCGCGGGTTCGTGACGTTCAACGGCGAAAAGAAATACAAAACATCCGTCACAATACCTGTAGACGCTGTAGAAGTAGTAGACTTCATCACGGCCAAGCTCAAGGATATGCTATGAAGCTGCACGATGCAATCGCACTTGCTGATGATAAGGTCAGCAAGAAAGCAGATGGCTATTTCTTGGTTTCGTGCTTTGCGGCCGTCAGGAACGACAAAATAAACGAATGGGTCCTGCATTTCTTCAACCCGAAAACGAATAAAACGGTCGATTGCTTTGTCGGCAAAGATGCGGAAATCGGTGAAGTGTCCGATGCGATAAAGGAGATGAAAAAGCTTGAAATCGCAAATGTGAAGATATCGGCCGAGCAGGCGCTTAGCAGAGTAGATAAGACCGGCCAGATTTTTATGATTCTGCACAATTGTGTATGGACAATAAACGTGATAGAAACGGACATGTCTGTGACCAACTACGAGATAGACGCAAATAGCGGAAAGGTAATCAAGAAAGATTCATCAAATCTTGTAAAGATTTTATAGGGCGGTTTCATGTTCTTTCCGAAGGTATACAAATCCTGGAACAACATACAAAAGAAAAAATACAGCGAGATTTTCAAAAAAATCGTGCTGTCAGGTCTGGTTCTAGACCTCGGTTGCGGGCCGTCGCGTCTGGAAAAGTTCATCAGCGGAAAAATGATAAGGTTGGATGTAGACAAAGCCTGCAAACCTGATATTATCGCGAGCGGAGATGAATTGCCGTTCAAGAACGATTCATTCGATGCAGTCATATCAATAGACACCATGCACCTTGTAAAGGGAAGCGATTTTAAGAGAGTACTGAAACCGCGCGGCCTGGCATTATTTTCGTTATTCTTCAACAAGCAGAATTATGACGATAGGAAAGCAATGCTAATCAAGAAGCTCGAAAGCTTTGATATAGCAAATGAATTCACAATAGAAGGCAAAGAAAACGAGTACGTCGTTCTTGCAAAGAAATGATCACATCTTCTCCAGCGCCCTGATACCGAGAAGATTCAAACCGTTCTTGAGGATTATCGATACCGCATCGACCAGAGCCAGTAATTCTTCCTCCCTATCAGAACCTATAACCTTACGGTGCTGATAGAATTCGTTGAATGCTGTAGCCAGCTCGAACAGATAGTTTGCAAGGTAGTTCGGCTTCATATCCTCTGCGGATTTTTTTATGACATCCGAGAACATGGAAAGTTTTTTTACTATCGCCATCTCTTTGTCATATGCGCCTACACGGTACTTTTTTCTGCTCTTCCTCAGAATCGACCGCGCACGAGCATAAGTATATTGCAGATAAGGGCCTGAATCGCCTTCGAAGTTGAGCACGTCAGACCAGTCGAAAAGAATCGTTTTGTTGTTGTCCCTGCTAAGCATGGAGTATTTTATCGCAGATAGCGCAATGTCCTTTGCTACATTTGCTTTGCCAACTTTTCTCTTCCTTATCTCCTTCTCTGCTTTTGCTGTGCCATCATCCCTAAGGTCGTCGTATAAGACGACAGAGCCTTCGCGCGAGGACATTTTTCCGCTCTTAAGCATCACGAGTTCGTAGGCAAGGTGATGGCTCTTTTCCGCCCAGTTCTTGTTAATCATTTCAAATGTTTTGAATAATTGCTGAAAATAAAGTTTTTGCTCTGAGCCTACGACGTGTACGCATCTATCAGGCTTTTCCTTGAACTCCAATTCTGCTAAGCCTAAATCCTTCGTCGAGTAGAGCGGGTCCTCGTTGCTCTTTAGTATTATGAACACGCCAAGATCGTAGCCGCGCAAATCCACAATCATCGCTCCCTCGCTCATCATCGCTATCTTCTTCCTGAGCAGGCTTTTTGCAATTTTCATCCCGCGCTCGAAGACCTTGCTCTCGAAGTATAGTTTATCGAATTTCACGCCGAAATCTTTGTACACGTTACCGAAGTAATCCAAACTCCACTGCCTTGTTTTTTTCCACAGTTTCATCAGTTTTTTGCTGCTCTTGTAGAGGTCGCTGCTAATTTTATTGACCTCTTCCTCCAGTTTTTTGCTGCCTTCTATCCTCTTATTGGCTTTTGCATAAACGATGCCAAGCCAGACGCCGTTACTCATATTTTTCGGCTTTTTTAATTTCAGGTTCTGCAGACCCCATAAGCATTTTGCCACATGCATTCCGATATCGCCCTGATAATTCGCTCGGATGACCGTATAGCCGTTGTGCTCCATTATTCTTGACAGCGATTCGCCAATGCATATGTTTCTAACATGGCCAACGTGAAACGCTTTGTGCGTGTTCGCATGGCAGAATTCGATCATGACCTTTCCTTTCTTATCGCCTTTGCAGTAACGTTCTTTATCGTTAAGTATCTGCTTTATGACGAATCTTCCCAGTTTATTCCAGTCAGCGTAGAAATTTATGTAAGGTCCGGACGCCTCGACGCGTTTTATCAGCTCGCTGAACATTATCTCGCCGGTTATCGGCTTCACGATTTCTTTTGCTATCTCCACAGGATTTTTCTGCATTTTCTTTGCCAGGGAAAAACACGGAAAAGCAAGATCGGCGCCAATCTCTTTTGGCGGTATCTCCAATACGCTTTCGCCAACTGCATTTTTTACTGTCTTCTCACACTCTTCCCGGAATTTCTGGAAACTCATAATTACCGATTATCACCTTTTGTTTTTCAAGGATATAAAAACTAGTTTTTCGTTTTGAGTAATTTATAGACAGGAATATACCCGGCACCTATGTCATAGAGCAGCAATACAAGCCATATCTCCCATTCACCCGTACAAACGCTCACCAAAAGGGCTGTTATCTCCAGAAACGGTCGGTGGCTCAGAATTTCATAAAATAGTTTCTTCTTTTTTTCGAACCTGTCGCTCACTATCTCATCGGCAATGCCAGCAAGGACAAATGATAGGAACAAGATAACGTCAATTGAGCCGAAACTAAAGAAATATGTTGCTATAAAAAATGTAATTATGCCCAGCATATGCCCGTAATAATCTATCTTTCTGCAGATTACCAGACCTACTATCACGGCAAGAGCCAAAGACATTGTTACTGGTATCTCTTTTGCTATGAATGCTATCAGAAATCCATAAACAATTGCGGATGATACGACAACGGGTTTCGGTATTCTGGTTTTTCTGTCATAATAATCGTCGACGATTCTTGTAAAAAAACCTACAATAATCGAAAGAAAAATTACAGGATTCATACCAACGCCGCAACTATTAACGGGAATATTATGGTTGCATCGCCTTCAACGAACACATGATTCGCGTCTTTGTTTATCTTGCTCCAGGAAACTGCTTCTTTGGGCCTTGCGCCTGACAAAGAACCGTCATATTCGCTGCCCGTCGACACGTAAACGGCATAATCCAGACCGCCGCGAACGATGTTCACTCCGATTAGATGGTGCTTTGCAACGCCGCCACCTAGGATTATACCGCCTGTCTTCTCTGAATTATAGACCATGTCCGCCAGCTTATTCATATCAGCCGTGACGTCAATGCCAAACTCGCTGTTTTCTTTTTCGAAGTTCTTGAAAAAATATAAATCGAGACCGAGCGCACCGTCTGTTATGGCTGGGCAAAATATTGGTATGTTATTTTTAGTTGCCCAATACATTATCGAATTCTCATCGTCTATCCTCTTTCCGAGCTCAAAAATCAATTCTGACGGCGAGATCATCTTGCCGCTGCTCTTCTGTCTGCAAAGCATTTCGGCAAAGAATGTGTGCAATTCCTTTTCCAGAATGCTGTAGCGGTCGTTCGGCACAAATATGTTTCCGATTCTGTTGACGCCGTTTCTGTGCAAATCCGCATCGTCTGCGTTGAAATCACCCAAAAGAAATGGTAATTTGGATTTTATCAAATCCTCTTCTATTGAACCCACGGACGTTATCACTACATCTACCAACTTGTTTTTTACTAAATAGGCAAAGGTTTCCCTTAATCCCGAGGAAACCATGTTTGAAGTAAAAGAGATGAATATCGTAGCATTATTCTTTTTCATCTTCTTGATTATATCGACTGCTCGTGACAGGTTTGTTGCCTGGAAACCAACATTCTTCATGCTCCCTACAAATTCTGCAATATTCTTTTTGCTGTAATCCACACCACCTATTTTTTCATATTCCAGGGGTTCGCAACCCCTTCTCAGTAAATTCCTTCTCATCTCCTTCATTCCTAGACTTGATTTCAGGAAAGACTCAACGCTTTCGATATCGAATTCCTTGCATGAAAATATATCAACTGTTATATAGCCCTTTTCAGGATAGGTGTGGATAGTTATATTGCTCTCTGTAATTGCAACAAATGCGGTTATCCCGCGCTCATCATCACCGGGTTCATGCCTGACAACAAGTACTTCGCTTATCATTTTCATTTCTAGCATCTTGACAAGCTCTTCTATCGTTTCCTTTATTTTTCGTTCATTGTCAAGGCTATCCGAATCGCAGCCGAAGCCGTCTATTATAAAATGGTTCCCTAAACCGTGTGATGAATTAATCTTCATTGAATCACCTTATGATACCTAATCGTATGTAAGAAGTCGTTTATGGTTGCGTCATTGCCTTGAACGTCTTGAAAACCATGTTATAAATATGAACAGAATGCTTAAAACTCTATCTTCCGCTCTTTATCGAAATTATGTCCCCGTCCTTTAGTTTATAGTCAGCGGAAACGTTCTTTCCTGTCCTCGCATCTACGGCTGCTATAAATTTTTTTCCTATGTCCTGGTGGACCTCGTAGGCAAGATCCAGCGCCGTCGCCCCTCTCTTCAACAAGAGGGCGTCCGGAAGGACATTGTTGTATTTGTCAGTGAACTTATGCTGGTCGGCAACAGGATAAACGACAATCATCCCCAGCAAGTCGAATACCGTTCTATTCAGCGTTTCCTGCACGCCGGTATTCCTTCGCTCAATGAATTTCTTTATGAAGTCTAATGCATTTTTCTGCTTATCGCTCAATTCGCCTGTTATCTCAAATGCATTAGCGCCTGGAATATATTTTATCAGATTCTCCTTCGCCGCTTCTCGCAACGCCAGCTCGATTTCTGTGGATGTTGGGATGATGTTGTATTCTTGAAATTCGCTTTTCATCTTTTCTATATTCTTCTCAGAACTAAGGACATCAACTTTATTCGCAGCTATGAGCATCGGCTTGGATATGAGCCGCAAGTTATTTATGAACCGCAATTCATCGCTCTCTCTCCAGTTCCTTGTGTTCTCGTCCAGCGAAGATTCTGACAACGCTTTTTTAATATCATTTTCATCGATGCCAAGCCCTGAAAAGCGCTTTGCCAGAATTTCAAAGAAATTCTTGTCGCTGAGTATTTTCCAGTCCTTTTCCATTATGTTCAATAGCCAGTAATCCAGTTCTCGTTCGAGCATTCGCACGTTCTGAGACGGGTCGAAACCATCAGCAGCGTTTCCTTCGCTGTCCGTTTTTCCTGATGCGTCAAGAACATGAATGAATGCTTTCGTTTGCATTATGTCATCGAGGAAAGCGTTGCCGCGACCGCGACCGAGATGCGCATCGGGCACGAGTCCTGCAACATCCCACAGCTTCATGGGAACAAAACGCACGCCGTCAACGCATTTCTTGCATTGCAGTTTTAGTTCGGTGCAGGGGCATTTCACGGTTACATGCGCCAATCCTTCGTTCGGTTCCAGCGTCGTGAAGGGGTACGGCGCGATCTTTACGTCTTTCAACGTTGCGGCTTTGAAGAACGTCGATTTTCCGGAATTCGGGCATCCAACCAATCCGATTTCAATCATAAAGAAAATTTATCGAGAATGTTTAAAAACCCTCAGTTTTAAGAGCATTTCCATCATACCTTATTCGTGATAAAAATGAAAATCTTGGCAATAACGGTAATGGCATTATTTCTATTTTCAGTTGCCTTAGCAATTCCAGCAGAAAACAAAGCAGATGCAAAGAACTTGGAAAAAATAGAATTCATACACTACAAGAAAGATTTTGCAAAGGCGCCAGCTAAAGCACCGAAGCCACCGACATGCTACAAGTTTCTGACGCCAACAAAGGTAAAGTGGCAGAATACAGTAAATTATGTAATCAATCCGACAAACCCACAAGGCCTTGATGAGAACTTTGTAACAAGTACAGTCTATAACTCAGCGGAAACATGGGATGCAGCAACATCTAAAGAATTGATGAATGGCTACACAATTGATTCTACAGCAACTTACGGAGTTCAGAACTATGTGAATGCAATAACATTCGGTAATTACCCAACACCAGGGGTGATAGCAGTAACAACAGTATGGTACAACCCAACAACAAAAACAATAGTCGAATTCGACATGATGTTCGACACAGACTGGACATGGGGAGATGCAGCAATTGATGCAAAGAAAATGGACTTGCAGAATATAGCAACGCATGAACTTGGACATGTAGTTGGTTTGGGCGATGTCTATGACTCAGCTTGCTCAGCAGCAACAATGTACGGATACAGTTGGTATGGAGATGTTGGAAAAAGAGACTTGGCACAACCAGACATAACAGGATTGCAGAAACTGTATGGAGTCTAAGTTTTCTTTTTTTATTTATAATTATAAATTAGTATCTTCTCGGCAGGCGCATCTCCATGTTTTTCAACCGCTCGTTTATCGTTTCCGTTTGGCTGCGTATCGCCTGAAGTTGCGCCTCGATAACGCCCAATCTTTCAGCTATATCATAATCCTTCTCGCGACTGTAATCTTTTCCATAGTCATCGCCTAGCGAAATTGGCCCCCTCTCCTTGAATCTGCTCGAACCTAATGAGGGTTCTTCAAATCTTGATTGTTCTCTAAAATTAGTATTATCGAAACTGTTTTCAGTAGGCTCCTGAAACTCTGCCATGTCGTTCTTTGTATTGAATTTGTCTTCTTTCATATCAGGGCCCAGAACGTGGGACCTTATATCCTCTATGTCGTCATCGCTCCTGCCAAGAATCCTGTTCTTTATCGAACTGAATATACTCATCAGTCTTCCCTCGCTGTGCCAAGCGTCCTCAATATATTTTCCTTCAGTTTGTTTATAAGGTCCTTTTCGTACTCTAAATACATTCTCCTCTGCTTATAATAAAACATGTAGTTGTAAAACCACCAGAAGCTCTTCTGTATGAAATTAGTGTACTCATATTTTGTCTCAACCCAACCGTCTATCACAATGTTCAGCCATCCTGTTCTATCCTTGCTGGACTGCGCCCCCTGCGCGCGGACCTTTGCCTTGCTGAACGTCCAGTTATCGTATTCTTTCTTGACGCGCCAGTAGCCGTAGAACGTTCTTGGGTCGTTCGTTATGTCCCATCTTATATCCAGTTCGTATACGTCTATGCCTGTGACCTTCCACACAGCTTTCAACCAATCGGTTACTTTCGTGCAAACGGCATAGGGTTCTTTTCCCTGATAGTTTATGCTGATGAAATCCTGCGGCGCGAGCGAATCGTCAACAATCCTGATTTCTGCCATGTAATCAACTTTTTTGGTTAAACTTCGCTGCATAAAGACGTAAACACACAGACGCACTTTGTGCGTCATTTTGCTCACGAAGTTTATTTCAGCGTCTCTGCGTACTCCTTTATCGCCCTTTCGAAATTTATCAGCATGTCCCTGCCCATCGCGAGATACTCCATCCTTCGATGGTGATAGTATGCCTTGTGCCAAAACCTGCGGAGCATCTCGTATATTATATTCTGCTGCCAGATGGTGTCCTGCGGATATTCGGTTATCATCCTCGGCTTGATCCTTATCGTTACCTTTCCTTCGCCGTTTGTTGAAAACCCGCGTAGGTCGAGCTCGACAGCAATGTAGCTGAACGTATCAAGCAGCTTGTTTATCTCCCAGGCTATTTCGAAGCGCTGCGTGTCCTTCAGGTTTTCCCAGTTGTAATCCTTTTCCTGTATGTAGCCCTCGGGAACGTTGAAAATAATGCGGATTAGCTCGTTCAGTTTTTTGTAGAATTTTTCAGGGTTCTTCCCCGAAAAGTTTATCTTTATCTCCTTGGCCGGCTCGAATATGTAATCCCATATCATCAGCTTCGTCTTTGCCCATACCATAGTCTCACTAGACTATATTTATCCACCGCTTTATAAATAAATTTTTACGTGCATGCTAATCAAAATAAACATTTTTATATCAGCGGATGAAATAATAATATGCTTGAAATACTCCTAGCCGCGATACTGATTGCTTTTGGTATTCTTACAATCTTCTTTTCTGTTGAGGCAGGCGTCAGCGACCCGAAGCTCATGTTAATCCTATTCCTGGGTGTTGTATCGATTCTTGCCGGCTCGTGGATAGTTGTGCAGAAGCTGACGATATGGCTGATACTGCAGAAGCTGGCAGGCTTGGCGCTGACCGGCATCGGACTGCTACTGGTCATCGGCTTTCCAGAGTCGCGTGATTACCAGAGCAAAGAAACAGGCATAACAGGCGTTCTCATCGGGCTCATAATCCTGATTTTCGGGCTGTATCTGCTGATGTTCTAGAGGCATTGCGCTTGCGATCATCAATGGCCATCATACGAATATGCAATACAATCAGGTAGCTTTGTTGAAAAACTAGGCTATCATCCTGCTTCTAGCGAGGATAGCCTATTCGTCAATGGGCATCATAAAGATGCCCATTACTTTTTCAACAAAGCTCAATCAGGGATAATCTTAAAATAGAAGGAAAGAGAAAAATAGATTATGATTCTTTACTTGATACTCGCGGCGCTGATAGTCGCTGTCTTCGTATACATTGTAGTGACAAAGAAGCCTAAGACTGAGGAAAAGTGGGCCGCAGATTATATTCTTGACGACGCAAATTTTGAAAGGGATTCTATCTGGGGAACTGTCCGCGACCCGAGAGTAGAAAAATGGCAATACAGCGACAGAGCCGGATGGAGCCTTGTTGCTTTTCCAAGGGAGATGCAGATAATGCTAAATCCGACAATGCCGCCTGGTGGCACTGCTGCGCTTGAATACGCACTTGTATTTCAACTAGGAAAGTGGGAGTGGAAGGTCGCAAAGGCAGATGAATGGGTTCAAGTTTCGCCTGCTCATAAAGCATATTACGACATAACGCTCAGGCAGAAAGAGGAACTGGAAGGAAAAGTAAAGACCGGCCTTGCATCAGCTGCGCAAGCGGTTGCAGACTTGGAATTATTGAAGCATGACCAGAGAAAGTACAGGGAATTCTTGGAATACTTCGGTTTGGAGTATGATAGTAATAAAAAAGATTTTGTTGAAGCCAAGGACAAAAAGAACGAGCACGCTATGCGCGCCTTATTCATAGACATGGTTGACGTGCATACAGGAGAAGGGATATCCATGAGAAGCATTGTTAGTCGCTGGCCAACGCTGATAGTCGATTTCCAGAAATTGGGTGATGACGATACGGACGTGGACAAGATAAAGGAGAAACAAGATGTTTCGCGAGCCGAAGCAGTCGTTCTTGTGACAAAAAACAAGCTGTACACCCAGTGGAAAAGAATGTTCGAGCCAGAGGTCAGGACAAGATACAAACGGATTGATGAGCTTGTCAAGAGCCGTGAGAAATCACTAGTAGAGTATAGGGAATGGCTGAAGCCTTACATAGCAAGGCACAAGATGCTGGAAGACGCCCTGTCGCGCTCTGATTTAAGGGGATTCTTCAAAACATTTCACATCGCTCCTGCCGGCCAGGCCATGTCTGTGGCAAGAACAGTTCTCTGGTGCTGGCGCGACATGAAGGTTGTTGAATTCAAGAAAGGCGGCACCGAACGATTGGCAATACAGATAGGCGAGAAGACCATCGACCCGTACGATGAATGGACGAAAAAGAACCTGATATTCCACAAAGGTCACGGGCTGATTACAAAATATCCGTGGATAACAGACGAATGGGTTAAGACCCAGAAGAAAAGGATAATTGACAGGGGCGGCTGGATTGTCTACCCTGAGCGACTGTATTACTCTTTCATCATAATAACGATAACAAGAATGAACATAAGGCTGGCAGACGGCGGCGAGTTCGAAGATGCCATTTTCCACGTAAATGCATGCCTGATGAGCGAAAACGTGATGCTCACTAAGTTACTTGAACTTAAGGCAAAGCAGGAGGAGCTGAATCGCTACGTCGATGGTCTGATAGGAATCGGGCCCGGCGACCTGTCAGTAGAGCAGATAGAAGGCCAGAAAAAATGGCAGAAAGAAGGCAAGCTGGATAAATACCTGGAATACGGCGCAGACTTCTTCAGTTATTTATCAATGCCGCTTCAGTTCATGAAGCACGGGCCGTACGAGAGGGACATGAGAGACCGCATAACCAAGTATTGGCTGGCGAGCATGGCAAAGTACCGGTACGGTCCTGTAGTCAATTTCATAAAGACTAAGATGGGCGTCGGTACGTAGTCGTTCATATTCGTAATTAGCGTGATAAGATGTCTTACAAAATCGGCGTTTCCAGCGGATGGTGGAAAATCGACAGGCCAGCGGATTTGCTCGGCCTCGCGACAAAGGTCGGCTCGTTTGGCGGCACAGCAGGCGTTAGTTTCATTCAGGCAGACCTCGATACGACTAGCGAGTTCTTCGAACCGAGATTAGTAGAGCACATGAAGAGGATAAAGAAGAAGATGGGAATGGACCTCGGCCTTCATGCAGAAGTAGGTGAATTGATGGCTCTGGAGAGCTCGGAACGTCGCATCTGGGACCAGTCGCATCTGCGGTTGGTCGAGACAGTGCGGCACGCTGCTGACCTTGACGTGAAATACATCAATGTGCATCTGTCCAACAAGCCTCAGCTGCTCTTCTTGGAAGCGCAATACCGAGTCACGGGCTACTTTTATCCAGTCGTCGGCTTTGACGGAAGGCCTCTGTACAGCATCTGCGACCAGTCAAAGGAAGCGAGAAAGATTGCAGAAAAGCACCTGATGGGCATCAACCGCCTGATTGCCGATGACGCGCGAGAAAAATATGAAGAAATCGTCCAGGATTACTACAGGAGAGAGGAGGACAGGCTAGCAACAAAAAGAGTGCCAGAAGCACTTAATGAGCTCAGGCAAAGCCATGACTGGAATGCAGCAAGAACCGACATGGAGCGTCAGGCTATGGAGCGTGCAGTCGAAGACAACACAAGGAGGAGAATACATGATGAAGTTAACAGGACGATGGAGCTTGAGGCGCCAAAACTCTTGTATGAGGTCTGGAGATACGCCCAGAACGCGAAATACAACATAGAGACAGCTGAGATAGCTGCCTACAACATAGTCGGAGCGTACATGAAGGAAAAGGCAGACCCAATCTGGAGTTCTCTTTGCGGCAGTGACGACCCTGAAAAAGCTTACGTGGAAAAGCATCCTGCGTTCAACGCAGCTGTTGCTGCCAGATATATTAGGGGGCATCTTGAAGTGAAATGGCCTGACGTGAACAAACGATTGCTCGACGGCATGAGCGTGCTAGAATGGCTGGAGAAAAAGAAAATCGTGCTTGCGTTCGAAATTCCAGAAGCGCAGGAGGGCCATGAAGGCCTGTTGCGGTTGTTCAACCCGCTGGACGGCGATTTGATGATAAGGACTATAGGCTCGCCGATGCTTAAACTATGTATCGATTTCGAGCACATGCTTGCGCACAAGCTCAAGGTCGAGGACTTCATAAAAAAGGCGCCTGCTGACATCGGAAAAGATATATTGCTATTTCATATCGGCAAACCGATTCCATATTTCGGCATGGCGCACGCACCGATTCCGATAGGCTCGCGCAGTCAGGAGATAATCTACGGCTGGCTCTACCAATTCAGAAAGAAAGGCTTCAGAGACGGCTATCTTATTTACGAGCGCGGCGGCGGAAAATCAGCATTCGAGATTATGCAGAATTCAGTCTGGGTCATGCGGCAGCTAGTGAAATATCTTGAGCTGGACACAGACCCTGATAAATTGCCGGCTGACTTCTACGGCGTTGCCGAGCAGACAAAAGAGATATACGCAAGGCAGTTCGTGACGATGCGCGAGCACGCCTGGGACCCACTTGAGGGATTATTGACCGTGCCTGAAGAGAAGCACACGTTCTTCAGCAAGGCCGCAGTCGACAAGCAGAAGGGCGAACTCTGGGAAAAACGGAAGTATAGGTAAAGAAAATAATTTTAACTACGTTTGTTTATATTCTGTAGTATTTTACTCTTTAAACAAAATAAGTAAAGTAAATCACAACAATAAAAACCATGATAAAATCTATAATTAAAGCATATCCAAACCATTTCTTTATTTGTTTATGTTTTTCTAAAACTCCGATATAATCTAATCCATGTGCTAACAGCCATAATGACAAACCGAGTAAAGTAATTGATAATTCCGGTCCAAATGACATATTCTTTATTTATTTTGAATAATTAAATATTTTTATTTAATTTAAAATATATTTTCATATTTCATGATTTATTCTACCGTGATGTTTCTTTTTGTGTTCTTCACGCGTTAATTCCTCTAAATTATTAATATCATTGTTATACTTTTTGCCATCTTTGTGATGAATTTCATATCCTTGCCGTGGATATCTACCATGACGTTTTTTCCAAACATGCCAATGCACCGAATCATATATAGAATAATCTTTCAAACCACGACCTTTCTTATAAAAACATAGATATCCACCAAGATGAGGGTTTGGAATTACCAGTCTATTTTCTGCATTTTTATCAGGAAATGGTTTAAGTTCAGCCCATTTTTTAGCAGCTTCTTTCTTAATTTCATTTATAGCTTCTTCGTCTTGCTTTAGTTCCTTTAATTTATTTTCTAATTTAACTTCCTCCCGCTTCTTATGTCTTTTTATTTCATCAATTTCAGCCTTAACTTTTTCTAATTCTTTTATCTTTTTTTCAAGTTCATTACTAATTAACTCTAATTCTTTTCTGATTTTTTTCTGTTGTAATATACCATATGTTATTCTAGAAAACCAAAATATGACAATACAAATAATAACCAGAGTTATTAGTATAATAATAAAATCCTGCGTATTTTTTTCTTTAGTTGCCTGTTCTTCTCGCATCTCTTTTTCTTTTATTGCCTCTGTCTTTTCTTTGGCTGTCTCTGAATTATAGCAATAACCTTCTATGCAGAAACCTCCACCGCATTCGGATGCTATGCTGCATGGGTCACCATCATCTTTTCCTTTGCAGATTTCCGTGTAGTTGTAAATAGTGCCAAGTTTTACTATAACGTCAGCCGTATCAATATAAGTTATTTGGTAATTTTGCCCGAACTTATAACTGTTACAGGTGGTTCCAGTTCCTCTTGAAGGGGGCAAATCGTAACTAGACAATTTAGTTACATTTACGTTAAGTTTTTGGATATTGTTTTGATTATAATAACCGCAAACCCATCCTCCTTCACCCTGTATATTTACGTCAATAAACAGGGAGATATCAGCAGGATTCGGGTTGATAATTTTTAATGGTGCGTTCCATACGTCTTGAATTTCTACTATAACTTCTTGGAGCTGCTTGTCGTCAATCGTGTACGGCAACATCTTTGTTTCTTGACTTATGGTAACGTTTTCTTTGTATTGGCACGCAAATACAGGAAATGACAATAGTATTAAGAATAAGACTGCTGCTAGAATTCTTTCTTTCATAAATTCACTTCTTCATCGCAACGTTTATCGCTTCCTTTATCATTCCTTTCGGGATATGGTTGTAGCGTTTCCCTTTGTAATTGAAAGTCCTGCAATTCACCGTATGCTTCGCCATCCTGCAGCAGTCCGAGCAGACGTTCGACTTTAACCGCGAATCCTTATTCACTATCTTCTCGATGTCTTTTCCGTTAATCCTAATTGACGGCGACAACGACGTCATTGACTCAGGCAATTTCTTTTCTTTGAAATTGACTTTGATATTCTTAATCGCCTTTTTCAATTCCTTTAGCGTAGACGTAACCGATTCATTCGTAGAAGCGCATCTTTTACAGGTAGTTTTATCATAATACAGAAATTCTATTTTCAGCATATGCTATAATCTCATTTCCTTTTCTTCTTCAGCGCTTTCTCAACGTTCTCAGGCACCAAATCCTTCAGGCATCCGCCGAAACGGGCGATTTCCCTGACTATCGATGAATTCAAGTAGAAGTAACGTTTGTCGGTCATTATGAAGACGCTTTCCATGTCCGGGTAGAGCTTGTTATTGGCGATTGCCATCTGGAACTCGTGCTCGAAATCGCTCATCGCCCGTAAACCGCGGACAACGATATTCAGTTTCTTCTTTTTTAAGTAATCAGTGAGCAGCGAATCGAAGCTCTCCACTGTAACGTTTTTTATCTTCAGCTCTTCTATCAATTTTACTCTTTCTGTTGCGCTGAACAATGTTTTTTTGTTAGGGTTAGCAACCACTGCCACGATTACAGAATCGAAGATTTTCAGCGCGCGCTTTATAACGTCGATATGCCCGTTCGTTATCGGGTCGAACGTTCCCGGGTATACGGCAGTTTTCATTTTTATCACTCAGGATGTTTCGTCAATAATTTAGTTAAAATGGCCACTAATCCTGTCCACAGCGCAACCGAAGCTGGAACCGAACCTCCCAGAGGGACGTTGAGGTAGTTCATAATAAAATAAAAAATGAACGTAATTATTGTTGCTATAAGCATGCTTTTTATTAAAGCGCCCCTTTCTCTTACGTGCGGTGGTTTATGACCAGGCGGATGCGGTGGAGGTGGCAGAGGCATTTATATCACATCATATCTTTCTTTATTTCTTCAAAAATCTTCTTTACCTGCTCTTCCGTGTTTTTCAGAGAGCTGTTGTTATCAATAACATAATCAGCTAATCTTAACTTCTTTTCGATTGGCATTTGCATTGCAATGCGCTTCGCCGCATCTGCAAACCTTGAACGTTTGATTATTTTTTCCTTGCTGCACTTAACAACGATTACTTTGTCTGCAAGGCCGTGCATTCCTGTTTCGAACAGCAAAGGAACATCGAGAATGATGAGCTTTTTATTGCTCTTCTTAATCCTTTTCTTTACTTCTTCTGCAACCGCGGGATGAATGATGCGATTCAACTTTGCTAATTCACTGCTGTCGCTGAAAACAATTGCAGCCAGACGTTTTCTGTCGCTTGTGCCGAACGCCCTGGCGACTTCATGCTTCTTTTTCGTCAATACTTCTTTTGCGACTTTATCAGCGTCAATTACGCTGCAATCACAAAGCCTTTTAAATAATTTCGTCACCGTAGTTTTTCCAGAGCCGAAAGCGCCGGTTATGCCGACGATGCGCGGTTTCATGAGAA
Organism: Candidatus Aenigmatarchaeota archaeon; assembly: GCA_043799385.1. GTDB lineage: Archaea > Aenigmatarchaeota > Aenigmatarchaeia > GW2011-AR5 > GW2011-AR5 > JAZDNV01. Next base: position 40,924 of record JAZDNV010000030.1, read on the forward strand.
TTATTTTCCGTTAACGGATAAAACATTAACGATAGGTTTAAATACTACTCTAAAGTAATACCATATGTGAGCGAAATGCACGAAAAACCCGACCCAAAACTGGAAAAGGCGAGGAAGAAGCATCTCGACATCGCTAACAAGTTCAAGGACGAGGTTCTGGGCAAGTACAAGGATTTTGTTAAAGCCGTGGTTATATTCGGCTCTATCGTCCGCGGCGATTTTCACGACAAGAGCGACATCGACCTGCTCGTGGTCATAGACGACACGATTGCACGATTCACTCCGGAGATGAAGGAGCGGTTTGACGAGGATATTTATAACATCGGAAAAAAGCTGTCAGACGTGATAATCGTCCAGCCCGCATGGACGCTGACAGAATTCTGGGAGATGGCAAGAATCGGCCACCCGCTATTATATACGATTGTCCGCGACGGATGGGCGCTCTACGACACTGGTTTCTTCATACCGATAAGAAAACTTTTGGAGCTCGGTCGAATTCCAACGACTCTCGAAGCCGTGGAGAAATTCATGGAAGCAGCTCCGCAGAAGATAAACCGCGTCGAGACAGCGAAACTATACATGGTCGCAGAAGACCTCTATTATGCTATTCTGAACTCTGCTCAAGCTGTTTTGATGTACATTGGCCAGAACCCGCCTTCGCCAAAGCAGACGGCAATGGAAGTTAAAGAGCATCTTGTCAATCAAAATATGCTTGAAGATGTTTATCTCAACGACTTGGAGGCGATAATAGAATTCAGGAAGAAGGTCGAGCATAAGGAGATAAAGGACATTACTGGCCCTGAGCTCGACGAGTACATAAGAAAGGCAAAGCAGTTCGTTTCTCGCATGGAACAGCTACTATTGCAGCTGCAGAAGAAGAAGAAAGAGACGATAGTCGAAAAGAATTACGAAGTCATGATTAAAGCAGCGGTTGCGACATTAAAAAAACTGGACAAATTGCCGGAAGACCCTAAGGACTTGCCAAGAGCGATAAAGGAATACCTCATAGAGAAGGGCAGAATCGATCCATACTACGACGAGGTGTTCAAAAAAGTGGTGACTATGCGTAAAATGCTCGACGAGGACAAGGTAGGAGGAATGCCGCAGAAAGATATTGAGCTGACACGGGAATACGTCCGACGTTTTGTCCGTGACCTGGCGCCGATACTTGAGGCAAAGGAAAAGCCAAAAACAGCAAAGAAGGCGAAAAAGACCAGAAAGAAATAATTTTAAATAAACTATAGAAAAGGGTTATTATGCCATTCGACTTTCACGTTCATGGTTTGTGGATTTTAGGTTCGATTTTCTTATTCATAGGTTGCCTTATAGCAAGCAATATCGAGTGGGTCGTTGGAACAACGGATTTCAGCTTCTGGTTCTCAGTGATTCTGGCTTTTGTCATGTTGCTTGTCGCAGGAATGCTATGGATATCAGCATCAGTCAATGCTCGCCACGAATTGCGATAGTTCTTTAGTCATTTCTTTGGCCCAGGATGTGTAATTTATTTGTAATTGACCGCCATTAAAGAATATAGAAACAAAATCACTCGTTTGCTGCTTTTTTCTTCTCCTTTAGGACCTCGGTCTTCCTTATCTCGACGTTGCCCACAGGATAAATCTTGCTGCAATCCTTCTTTATCATCATCTGCAATTCTCCGGAAATTATCATCTTGACGAACTCGTCTAATGTCTTCTCTTTCACGACTTTCTCTACTATCTCTTTTGCCTTTTTTCTTGACTTGTCCTTAAGCGACGTTCCTACACGACTCGCCAGGACGAAAATCGTCTTTATCCTGACCTTCACGCCGTCCTTTGTATTCACGTCCTGTATGCAGTCAACGCGGCGTACATGCCTTTGCACCATCCTGTAAACGCGTTCGCGCATGCATTCGTGACCGACGAACTTCGTGAATATCTTGCTGCCTTCTATCTTCTCAGCCTGAAACTTTATCTTGAAGTAGAATTTAGAGTAATCACCAAGAAGATCGATAACATTAACCTCAATCGTTCTGCCTATTAACTGCTTGGGGTCGTTTGCGAGCGTTTCGCCTACAACCTTTTCCTCAAAGGCTTTAGGCGCCACTATCTCATACCATTGCTTCTTCAACATTCAATCACTCTTTTGTTCCTTTACTTAATGAGTGTTAACTTTTAAAAAGATTTAATATTCTTCTAACGCTATCTTTATTATGCGCTATTCAAGGCTTGCTGATTACTACGAACGGCTCGAGGCTACGACGAAAAAACTGGAAAAGCGCGATATACTAAGCGAATTATACGGCTCATCAGGAGACGACCTCTCCAGAGTCGTGCTTCTGTCAATGGGCATCGTCTTTCCGGCCGGCGACCTTGAGCTAGGCGTCGCAAAGGAGATGATAAAACGAACCATTACAAAGACGTACGGAATAAGCGAAAAAGAACTGGACAAGAAATTCAAGGAAACGGGCGACCTCGGACTTACGGCTGAATTTTTTTCCAAAAACAAGCGGCAGAGCGTCCTGTCGAGGAAGGATTTGGATGTAGAAAAGGTCTTTGATAATCTCAGAAAATTGCCAGAAATAAGTGGAGCCGGCAGCCAGGAGAAAAAAGTTTCGTTGATAGCTGAATTACTTTCATTCGCATCAGGCAAGGAAGCAAAATATATCGTCCGCACGGTTCTCGGCGAGATGCGTGTCGGTGTTGCAGCAGGAATCGTCCGCGACGCGATAGCAAAAGCCTTTGGTAAAGAGCCGAAAGAGATAGAGCACGTATACAACATCATAGCTGATTACGGCAAAGTCGCAGAATTAGCGAAGAAAGACCGTCTCGACGTTGAGATAGTTATTGGCTCTCCGCTTCGCGTCATGCTTGCTGAAAGAGCGCCTGACCTCAAAAGTGCTTTAGAAGCATATTTCGCGCCGACAACCGAATATAAATACGATGGGTTCAGGGTTCAAATTCATAAACAGGACGGAAAGATAAAACTATTCTCACGACGTTTGGAAGACGTGACCAATCAATTTCCTGATATTGTCTCGTTAAGCAAAGAATCAATAAAGGCCAAGAATTGCATTATCGAGGGAGAAGTCTTGGCGATTGACAGGAATGGAAAGCCCAAACCGTTCCAGGATCTATCCCGTCGAATCCAGAGAAAATACGACATAGAAAAAATGGTTAAGGAAATCCCCATTCAGGTGAACCTCTTCGATTTGATTTATTATGATAATGAATCATGGATGGAAAAACCGCTGAGGGAACGGTGGAAAAAACTGTGCGAAATCGTTGATGAGAAAAAAGACTTTAAGCTCGCTGAGAACCTAGAAACAAAGGACATCAAAAAAGCAGAGGAATTCTACAAGCGTTCATTGGCATTGGGTCAGGAAGGCGTGATAGTGAAAAATCTCGATGCTGCGTACAAGCCCGGCAAGCGCGTTGGTTATTGGCTGAAGGTAAAACCGATAATGGAGCCACTCGACCTTGTAATCGTCGGCGCAGAGTGGGGTGAGGGCAAGCGCGCGAAATGGCTAGGCACGCTCGTCCTTGCAGCGAAGAGCGGTAATGAATTCTTGCCAACAGGCATGATGGGTTCTGGATTGACAGATGAGCAGTTGGAAGAAGTAACGAAACGTCTGAAGCACTTAATAATTGAAGAGAAAGGGAAGGGGGTAAAGATAAAGCCAAATCTCGTTATTGAGGTCGGCTACGAAGAAATCCAGAAATCAACAAAATACCCAACGGGATATGCGTTGCGCTTTCCACGCCTTCTTCGTATACGCGAAGACAGGAGCAAGGACGACATAAACACGACCAAGGATATAGAAAAATTGTTCAAGCTGCAGAAATAAAAATTACTTTATTATTTCTTGTATCTCAGCAACCGCTCCATTAACTCCCTCCTGTCTTTTGTTTCTATCGGGTTTTCTTTTAAAGAATAGCTTTTCTTGTCGACGAGTATCATCTTGTTCGGCTCCAGGTCTTCTGTCAGGCATACGTTCGGACCGATAATGCTGTTCGGGCCTATCTTAACGCCTGGCATTGTGCTGGAATTGATGCCAGTCCTGCAACCGTCGGCAACGATCGCTCCGAATTTGTTTAACCCTGAATCAATTTCTTTTCCTTCTATTCTGACATTTATCGTTTTTTCATCGAAACGCAGATTAGCAGTAACCGTACCTGCTCCGAACGAGCAGTTGTCGGATATTATCGAATCGCCGATATAATTTTGGTGGAACCAGCACCTCTCGCCGATTATCGAATTTTTTATTTCAGTTGAGAAACCAATGACAGAGTTATCGCCTATTGACGAGTCAAGAATCAACGCATTGTTGCCGATGACAACGTTCTTTCCTATGTACGAATTCCTTATGCACGCGTTCTCCATTATACGCACTCCGGAATCAATGATGCAATTACCGTCTACGACCGCACTGCTAGGGATTTTGCTGTTTATCGCTGATTTTCCTTTCATCAAGAATTTATCTATCGTGAACAGGTCCCACGGATATTTGTAAGCAGAGAAGAATCCGTCATAGCTAACTGCGCGCACGATTCCGCCGTCATCAATGAAAGCCTGTACTGCGTCCTCGTACTGTTTGTCAGAAACGGGTATTTTCTTGTAGTAATCAAAAATCTTTTTTGTCAGTATGTAAACACCGATAACCGCAAGATTGCTCGGCTCTTCGCCTTTTGCGGGCTTCTCGACAAACTTCGTCACCCTGTAATCTTCAGTTTTTATTATCCCGAACTTCCACGTTTCCTCTACTGGCTTGCATGAAAGTGTTATCTCTCCTTGTCGATGTTCTTTCATCATCTCTTTTATCAGCATTGACTCGAAGACATCATCGGCATTCACGACAAAGAAATCATCGTTTATCATGTCTTCTGCTGATTGCAAGGCGTTGGCCATACCTAATGCCTCTTTCTGATATGCGTATCTGATACGCACAGAAAATTTTTTGCCGTCGCCAAAATAGTCCTTTATCTGCTCTGCGTTGTGGCCGACCACGATTATGAAATCAGTCAGTGACGATTCTTTCAGCGTCTCAATAACATGCTCTAACAACGGTTTGCCAACTATCTTGAACATCGGCTTCGGTTTATTAACCGCAAGCGGGAATACGCGCTTGCCTGTGCCAGCGGCCAATACGACTGTCTGCATCTAATCACCCATCGCCGACGTTATCTCCTTCTTTACAAAGTCCTGCAATTCGCTGAATCGCTCTTTTGTCTTTGCCTCTATGAAGCCTGTTATAACCGGCCTTGTGTTCGATGCACGCCATACGACCCAGCCGTCGTCGAAGAATATCTTTACGCCATCCATCTCAGAAGTCTTATACTTGCCTTTCATCTTTTCCTTTAATCTGTCTATGACTGCAAATTTCTTTTCATCCGAGCACGGAAATTCCCAGTCAGACTTGTAGAAATATTTCGGCACCGAATCTACCATGCGAGAAAATTTCTCTGCTGTTTTCGATAATATCTCAGCCATCCTCAGGCTTCCGAACACTGCATCATCATAACCGGGTATCTCCGGGAAATAAAGATGATTACTATATTCGCCGGCGAATATCGCATTCTCCGTCTGCATGCGGTGGATTATGAACGAATGGCCGACCCGCTCCACTAACGGAACTCCGCCATGCTTTCGTATGTATTCCTCAACTGCCATGGAGCAGCAGCAGTCAAAGACTATTTTTCCATTTTTATGCTTCTGCAAGATGTCTTTGGCAAGAATCATTATGATTATGCTGCCAGAACTTATCTCGCGGCCGAAATCATCAACGAATACAACGCGGTCACCGTCTCCGTCATAGGCGACGCCCAAATCCGCCTTTTCCTTTTTTACAAGATCTTTTAGCTCGCTCAGGACATTCTCTTTTGTCGGGTCAGGACCGCGACCTGGAAAATTTTCGTCAGTTTCTTCGTTTATTACAACCACGTCATGCCCGAGTTTTCTGAATAACGAAGGAGCGACAGATGAGGTCGTCCCGTTGCCAATGTCCACAACTATCTTCAATTTTTTTCCCTTGCTTATTTTTTTTATTACAAAATCGCTGTAGTCCTCTATGATTGTTTCATATCTCCTGTTTTTTGATGGGGTTTCTGATTTTTTGAATTTGCCATCTTTAATCATTTTCAGTGTATTTTGCAAGAAGTCTCCGTGATATATCAATCCGTTGCCATCGCATAATTTGAATCCGTTCCACTCCTTTGGATTGTGCGAAGCAGTTATCATTGCTCCGGCGTCTGCATTCAGCGTTGGCACGGAAAAATAGAGTATTGGCGTTGTGACGATTCCTATCTCAATAACATTACAACCCGTAGAATTCAGTCCTTTTGTGAACGACTTTCCTAATGTTTCACCACTTGACCGCACATCACGGCCAATAACAACTGTTTTTCCTTCGCCAAGAAATGTGCCAAATGCCTTGCCAAGCTTCTCGGCCAGGTCATCCGTCAAATCCTTTTCGTATATCCCTCTTATGTCATACGCCCGAAAAATATTTTCTGCTATCATCTCATCGCCATTTAATTAATTTTGTTTAGAGTTATTTAACCGTGACGCTCTTCGCAAGATTTCTCGGCCTGTCTGGATCGCAGCCGCGCAGCAATGCGAGCTTGTATGCGAGTATCTGCATCGGAATTATCTGGCATATGGTATTTAATTCACCTGCTTCACGAACCTTGATGAAAAAATCGAATACATCATTATTCTTTGGACCAACGCCAACAATGTATGCTCCACGGGACTTTAATTCCATGGCATTGCTTATCGTCTCCTTTTCGTTCTCATCAGAAGTGAATACGATGCAAGGCGTTCCGTGCTCGATTAGCGCAATGCTGCCATGCTTCAATTCGCCACCGGCGTATGCCTCGGCGTGAATGTACGAGACTTCTTTTATCTTTAACGCCGCCTCTAGTGCAGTCGGATACTGCAAACCGCGCCCGATGAGATAGATGTGCTCAGTGTATCTTAATTTCTCTGCCAGCTGCTTGATGTAGTTCCTCATGTTCAGCGACGTAAGGTAATAAATATATCTGTTCAATTCTTTCAGCTTTTCTTTTCCCTCATCAAATTTTTCGGCCAGCTCGTACGCCAGCAGAGCAAGTATTGCCAACTGCGAAGTATAGGCTTTCGTCGAGACGACAGATATCTCCGGTCCTGCCCTTTGCATTATTGATTTGTGCGACTCTCTCATCAACGTAGAACCCATTGCATTTGTTATTGAAACTACCTTTGCGCCTACAGCCTTCGCCGCGCGAATCGCAGCAAGCGTATCAGCCGTTTCGCCACTTTGAGAAACAGCGATTATCAGGCTTTCTGGTGTCAGGAAATGCTGAAAATTCGGAAACTCGGAAGCAACGCAGAAGTTTATATGCCTCTTCGCAATCTTGGAAAATAAATACACACCGTGCATGCATGCATACGCCGCCGTACCGCATGCGACGATATACGTACCGTTCGCTTTTCTTATCTCTTCCGCCAAGTCTTTTATTATCTCGTCATTCAGCATTGATGCGCGCGATATGACGTCTGCCTGTTCGACAATCTCCTTAATGAAGAAGTGGTCGAATTCTCCCTTTTTCGCCTGCTCGGCATCCCAGTCTATTGTCGTTATCGGCCGTTCAACAAACGAATCCTGGACAAGATTAAAAATTTTCAACGCATCATCGGCTATGACCATATCGCGCTCCTCAAGGAACACAACGTTTTTCGTATAGTCAAGGAAAGCTGGTATGTCTGAAGCGATGAAGAACTCGTCCTTGCCGACGCCGACTACAAGCGGCGCTTCTTTTCGCACGGCAACAAGCTTATTTTCATCCCTATGGAAAGCGACAATCGCATATTGCCCCTCCAAATGCTTGAACGAACGCTTAACGGATTCAACAAAATCATAGCCTTTTCTCATGTGATACTCTATCGTATTAGGAATCGTTTCCGTGTCCGTTTCAGAATAAAAAACAAATCCCTGCTCTTTCAAGAATTTTTGCTGGTCCTGGAAATTTTCTATTATGCCATTATGAACGACCACGATCTTTCCGTTGTTCGATACATGCGGGTGCGCATTGCTTTCCGTCACGCCTCCGTGCGTTGCCCATCTAGTGTGCGCTATTCCTATTCTTCCGCTTATTTCTTTATCAATTTTTCCTTCAAGATTAGCCACTTCGCCTGTGGATTTGAAAGAATGCAAATCGTCGCTAAGTATTGTTATTCCAGCTGAATCATAACCACGATATTCCAGTTTCTTTAGCGAATCGATGAGATTTGTTATAGGAAACCCTTTCTTCGAGATTATGCCTATTATGCCGCACATATCTTATCCCTTGTTCGATACGCTTAAATAGTTTTATTAAAAAAATTGTATAACTACTAAAAAAATATTTTTAATATGTGGTGCCGTTATGCATGTAGTGAAAGAAGAGAATGGCAAAATTTGCCTGCTTGATTCGAAGGAACTAACCGCTTTAAATTTTTCACGTTCAGCGTTGGCGATGAAGATCCTAACTCTACTCGCAAAGAAGCAAAGCTATCCTAAAGAGATTGCGAAACGATTGAACGTGCATGAGCAAAAAGTTTATTATCACATGCGGAACATGGAAAAATCCGGGATAATAAAAATTGCCCGCAAGGAGGAGCATGGCGGCGCGATGGCAAAAATCTATGCACTTACAAAACCGTCATTCTTTATCCGCTTCAAGGATTTCGAATTAGCTAATCGCATACCAAGGTCGGGCAATTGTTTTTTGGAGCCGTTCATCGCTAATGGCAGTTTAGATGCAAAGATAGTCGTTGGCAGCCCTGATCCGCACGGACCGGAAAAAGCGCGGGCGCGTGACATAAGCTATGCGATCGAGCTTGCATTATTCCTGGGCACGTTCATCAATAACTTCAACAAATCTTCAACCGTATTCGACACTGACATGCATGAGGATGATTTGAAAAACAATCTAATACTGATAGGCGGTCCTGTAACAAACAAGATAACCAGAAAAATAAACGAGCGATTGCCGGTAAGATTCGATGACAAGAAAAATATAATATCAACATTATCAAAAAGAAAATACATAACAGATGAATCAGGGATTATCGTCAAAATAAAAAATCCGTACGACGAATCAAAAAAGATTCTTGTAATAGCAGGAAAGCGATATTCAGGCACGAAGGCAGCGATACTCGCGCTGTTGAAAAATCTAGACGAAATCGGCAAAGGCAACAAGCACAACAAAAAGATAGATGCAAAAGTCGTTGAAGGTTTGGACAGCGATTATGACGGTATCACTGACGACGTAAGGATTCTGGAATGATTAATTATCAAGCACTGCATATTTTGCTTTTTCTGTACGCAAAGAATGCCATTGTCTTTGCTCTGTCCACGGCTTCCATAAAGGCGTGCTTGTTTTCGCCTGAAGGTAAATGCGGCAGTGCATCCCTGATTTCCCTTAAAGTTTCGATAGGGTTCGCCAGTCCCCTGAAATAATTAGCAACACCCGTGATAACATTAACCCTCGTCGCTATTGCATAGTTGCTTTGCGGTTGTTCCTTGGAAAACTCCTCTAGCAACATCCTTGCGGCATCCTGTATAGTTCCCACAGTAGGTATAACACGACTATATGCAGGAGTTTTAACATCATAGGGTTCTGTTGTTGTCATAAATATCACACAAATTCGCATGCATATTCTGCCAGGATCCTGCTTCTTGACGGATGCCTTAATTTTCTCAGCGCCTTTTCTTCTCTAGCGCGTGCTGCAGGGGTTATTTCCTCAGGATTTTTTGGGGAACAGCCGATACCGTAATTCTCGCATAAAACTCTTCGCTCTTTTAGCGTCAGGGTTCCCATAACCCTCTGGAGGTCTATGCGTAATTCGGTCAGTTCTATGGCTTTATCTGCCGGCATTATTATATTGCAGACGCCATTCTGGACCAAACAATAATCATTTATTCCTCCATTATCTCCAACACAATATGCCATAAAAATCACCAAAAAATAACTAGGAAGTTTCCTCTTCCTCCTTCGCCTTTTTCTCTACTTCCTCTTCTATATTGAGCGCCTCGGCCATCTCCTTGTAGCGGTTCCTGATTGTTACTTCTGTTACGCCGACTACGTCTGCGACTTCGCGCTGAGTTTTTCTTTCTCCTTCCAATACTGAGGCGATGTATATAGCCGCAGCTGCGCAACCGCACGGTCCCTTGCCGCTTATAACATCTTTTTCTTTTGCGCTCTTCAGTATCTTTATCGCATGCATCTGCGTTTTGTCAGATAGCTTCAGCATAGACGAGAATCTTGGAATATAAGCTTCAGCACGAGCAGGCAATATCCTCATATCCAGTTTTCTTGATATGTAACGATACGTCCTTCCTAGTTCTCTTTTTCCGATACCTGAAGCCTGAGATATTTCTGTTAGCGTTCTCGGCGTTTCGTATTCACGTGACAATGAGTATACCAGAGCGGCAATTATGCTCTCTATGCTTCTGCCGCGAACCAGGCCTTTCTGCAATGCTTTTTCGTACAGCTTCGCGACTTCTTCGTGCAAAGTTTTTGGAAGACCGAGGAATGAAACCAGTCTCTGCAATTCGCTCATTGCAAAGCTCATGTTCCTATCCTTGCTCGTAAGAAGGCGCTTTTGCCATTTCCTTATCCTGAAATACTGGCTTCTTTTTTTCGCCGGAACTTTGAATAATTCAGTAGCTCCTTTTCCTATCTCAGTCGTCAGTCCTTTATCATGCCTCTTGTACGTCAGCGGAGCGCCTGTTCTGGCTCTCTTTACGCGTTGATCATGATCGAAAGCGCGCCATTCCTGACCTACGTCAACCATACCCTCTTCCATCACTAGACCGCACTTGGCGCATACCAATTCTGCGCGTTCAGGGTCCTTGTAAAATTGCTTTGAGCCGCATTCGGGACATTTTAAGTTTGACATATTATCACCATATCACCAGAACCCATACACCTAGTAATTAATCACTGTTTTGCAGTAACAAGTGTAAGCGTTCATAAACTTATCCTTTATGGGATAAAGTATTTAAAGATTTCCCTCTTTAAATACCACCCAGTATTTAAAGATATGTTTTGGCGGTTTTAAACATATTTCCGTACAATAACTAATATGCTTCCGCTGCTTCCGTTCGAGAGAATAGCGAAAAAGGTCGGCGTCAAGCGCGTATCGAAAGACGCGCTGGAAGAACTGCGCGACATTGTCGAAGAGTATTCGATGGATATTGCTGAAAAAGCCGTGCGCCTCTCGCGCCACGCGGACAGGAGAACAGTAAAAGAAGACGATGTCGAGTTCGTTGTCAAGAAAGGCATTTAGCTATTGTGGTTCATATGGGATTCTTTAATAGATTCATAGCAGGGATTGCTTCAGAATCAATGATTTATGATATGATGAACAGAGAGCCAGAAAAGCTGGGAAGAATAACGGAGTACATTGATAGACATGATTACCCGTGGTCGAACGACCGGGAGGGTAATAGGATTTTCTGGCAAACTTACAGAAAGATGGTTATTGAACCTGCTGTTGTGAGGAATTAAGTTACGCGCACTCCTCGTATGCTTTTCTTATTGCAAGGATGTTCTTTTCTGCCAGATCTTTAGGAAACCGTTCCTTTATCGCTTCCTCCAGATTCTTCATCGATACGAGATTAGTCGCTTTGGCGAAAGCGCCCAGCATCGCTGTGTTGACAATCGCCTTGCCAAGAACATCGATAGCAATTTTTGTCGCATTGACGTTGAAGACCTTGAAATCCTTTATCTTAATCTTATTTTCAGAGTTGATGACAATCATTCCGTTCTTCTTCAACCCCTTTGTTATATCTATTGAATATAGCAACGACGAATCTAGCACGAGAAGATAATCCGGTTCATATATATGCGTTCGTATGTTGATGAATTTGTTGTCAATTCTGCAATACGCCTCAACGGGCGCTCCGCTTCGCTCTGGCCCGAAAGAAGGGAAGGCCTGCGAATATTTCCCGGCCTTGAATACGGCTATAGCGAGTACTTCAGAAGCAGTGACCGCTCCCTGACCGCCGCGGCCATGTATCCGTATTTCAATCATAATAATCTCTTGTCTTAATGATTGCTCGAAACAATTTAAATTCTTTCTCCAAATAAAGCGATTATGATTGTCGCAGTAATGCCTGCTTATAATGAAGAAAAATCGATAGCAGACGTAATCAAGGAAACAAAAAAATACGTTGACAGAGTGATGGTAATTGATGATTGCTCTGCTGACAATACTGCAACTGTTGCAAAAAAGTCCGGAGCATTGGTGATAAGACATAAAATGAATTCCGGCCTTGGCTCCTCGCTGCGAACTGGATTCAAGGAAGCGCTGAAGATGCGCGCAGACGTGATAATAACGATAGACGCGGATGGACAGCACGACCCGAACGACATACCAAAATTCATAGAAAAAATAAAATCTGGTTATGATTTTGTTCTTGGCGAACGCAATTTGCGACGCTATCCGTTCCTTAAAAAATTCGGCAACTTCTTTCTGTGCATGGCTACGAATTTCATATCTGGAACGAATCTCAACGATACGGAAAGCGGTTTCCGCGCATTTAAAAGAAATGCTCTGGAAAAATTCTACCTGAAGTCAGAACGCTACCAGATAGCAGTGGAAATAATATTCGAAGTAGGCAGAAATAACCTGAAAACAATAAATGTTCCGATATCCTCGCCAAAATACGTACGAGGCGTCGGCGTTATGGATGGTTTCAGGAATTTCTTGTTTTTAATGCATCGTAGAGAGCGAAACTGGATAAGCTATCTGGAAGACATAAGATATGTTCTGAGAAAATGGCTGTATTAATGGTCTAACTTCACGCCTGATTCTTCCAATGTCATTCGTATTCCGTCTACAATGCTCACCTTTGGCTCCCAGCCAAGGCCCTTTATCTTTGTTATATCTGCTCTGCTTCGGCTTATCTCGTTCTCGTGAGGCATAGTGAATTTCGCTAGCGGCTTTGCATTCGCTATCTCCTTGACTATGTCCATCAGCTGCAATACGGATGTCTCTTTTCCACTACCAACATTGTATATTCCAGAGTTCTCAACACCGAGCAGCAACGCATCAACGATATCAGAAACGTGAATAAAGTCTCGCGTCTGCAAACCATTACCGTAGACGTTGAATTCATCGTAATTCGGTATTTTTTTGCACAGCTTGTTCACGAAGCTGTTGCCGCCCTTTCCGTATGTATTGAAAAGCCGTGCAACGAATGCGTTCTTCAGTATCTTTTCTGATTTCAATTTGCTTTTTCCATACTGCGACAGCGGCTTGCATTCGCCTTCTTCGTTATTCGGTATTTTTCCGTTTCCGTAGACAGCAGCTGAAGAAGTGTATATCAGCTTTACGCCGAACTCTTCTGCGATATCGGCAATGCTTTTCGTTGCCAGAAAATTTGTCTGGTATACCAAATCGTCATTAGCATCGCGTAGCTCAGTTATCGCAGCCAGATGAAAGCATGCTTCGCAATCCTTCATCGCCTTGCCAACATCGTCTGGGATGCGCACATCGCCGACGATTAGCTTTGCCCTCTTGTTCAGATTCTCCTTTTTTCCAGTAGAAATGTTATCAAGAACAACTACTTCATTACCAAGCTCGATTAATCTGTTTACAAGATGTGTTCCTATAAATCCGCAGCCGCCTGTAACGAGAATCATTTTATCACTCTTATTATATTCTGTTAATTGCTTATATTCTTATATCCTGCAAAAATTATTTATTTAAAACGGTTATAATTAGATTAATTTTTGTGTGGTTGCTTCTAGAATTCAAATCCTTTTCCTACTATTGCTATATAGTCAGGTTTTTCATCTCCAACGTCGAATCCCCTCCTCAAATCTTCCCTGTAGTCATGCCCTATTATTGTGCCTGGTGGAATCCTTACGTCCTTGTCTATTATAGCTCGCCTTATATCGCAACCAGGGCCTACCTGAACTCGTTCGCCTAAAATAGAATCCGATATTCTGGCATCCTGCATGATTACCATAGGTGAGATTATAGATTTTGAAACCACGGTATTGCCGCCAAGAATACATCCTGGTGAAACAAGCGAGCCGTCGCTGAGTTTTGCAGGCGGCAGATTTCCGCTATATACGGACCAGAAAGGCCACCTCTTTCCATATAAATTGAATTTAGGAGTTGCTCCAACCAGATCCATGCTTGCTTTATAGTATGAATGTACCTTACCAACATCCATCCAGTATCCTGAATCAGGGCTTTCGGCAACAACGACATTTCTCATGCCGTCCCTCATCTCATATAATTCTTCTATTATCTTGTTCTCTTTTGTATAATTATACGCAGAGATTTTGTGAAGACCGAGCATATTCGGTACGATATTCCTTCCTATGTCTATACCTCCGTCACTGAAAACATCCATCAAAACCTTCGCGTCAAAGATGTATATTCCCATTGATGCAAGAACGCTTTCTTCCTTCGGCATTTCCCGTGGCTTCTCCCTGAATCCTGTAACCATTGGACCATCGACATCAATAATTCCGAAATCTTTTGCCCTCTCTTTTGGAACCTCGATTGTCGATATTGTTAGTGCTGTTCCGTTTCTTTTATGATTTTCAATATGATATCGTATGAATGGTCTGTAATCCATTTTGTAGACATGGTCGCCTGAAAGTATCACGACGTAATCAGGTTTTTCGTTCCTCACTATATCCATGTTTAATCTTATAGCATCTGCCGAGCCCTTGTACCATTCCATTTCGGTCTGCCCGGGAGCGATTGAATGTATGTGAAAATGACGTTGAATCTTCCATTCATCAAAGTGGTCGTTCAGTGATTTCGCCTTTGCCTGTACTAGAAAATAGTTATGGTCCTTCAGACCAGAATTGTATAAGTTGTTTAGAGCGAAATCTATTATTCTGTATATTCCGCCGAAAGGTACTGACGGTTTTAACCTATCAGTTGTAAGGGCCTTAATCCTCGTACCCGCGCCTCCTGCCGGCGTCAATGAAATACATTCTGGCATAACAATCATGGAATAGGATGACTGAAAAGTTCTTATACCTTTATCAGAATTTGTAACCCAGCTTCTCAAAAATCTTTTTCATCTTCAACGAGTCTTTCCACGTTATTGGCGATTCGCTGATTATCGTCGCGTTGATTTTTCTCTTCAGCAATTCTCTTGCAAACGGCTCGAACTCTGGTTTTGAGAGATTTAGATGATTCAATTCCCCTTTCGATGAATAGTTTATTCCGGAGAAATGAAAGTTGAGATGATCTCTTTTCAGCGCATTGACCTTATCAAGAACTTCCGCATAATCTATCTTGCCATTATTTCGCGCGTATAGGTGCGCCAAATCGATGCATAAACCGCACTTCAGCTCTTTTGCAATTGCTATCGTTTCATCCAACGAGCCGAAAGCGCTGTGCTTTCCTGTTGTCTCCGGCGCAAGACGCACGTTCCATTTCTTTTCCTTTATCACGCTCATAATATCCCGCATCTCCTCCTTCACGCGTTGATATGTCTGCTCTTTGCTTAGCTTGCCGAAGTATGCTGGATGGAAGACGATGTTCGTTGCTCGATTCCATGCGAATAAGTGGCCGCGCTCGCACGAGTCCAAAATTCGCTTCTTGCTTTCATCAATCTTTCTCTTTTCTTCTGATACCAAGTTTATGAAATACGGCGCGTGCACGCTAAGTTCGATTTGCTCTTTCTTTGCTGTTTCGCCTACTTGTTTAGCAAGCAACAATGACATCTTGACGCCATGGCTGAATTGCACTTCCATCGCCTGCAGTCCAAGTTTCTTAACAGCAACGATGCCTTCCATCGTGCTTTTCGCTGGCGAACCGGCAGGACCAAGTAAAATTTGCATGAATAAAATATAGAATAAGTTTTATTTAAATCGGGGTAACATCGTATCCAAGTCCTTTTATGGCAGGCAACAATAAGTTATTCACGGCCGATTTGTCTCCTTTAACTTTGACCGTCATCTTTGCCTTGATATACCCTCTTGGCATCTTGCCATCTTCAATTACAGGTGTCAAACCAGAGCACGATATACCGCAGCCGTTATTTCCATGGTTGTATTCGTTCAAGAAATTGTAGAGCCTCTCTGACATTTTGCCAAGTTTATGTTTTACTTCTTTGCTAGTTCCAGTAACCGCATGGCCTTGAAGTGAATAGTGAAACCTTTCCATACTCATTCAAATTTGTTCAAGGATTTAAAATTATTGCAATGAAAGCGCTTGGAAATATTAATATAGGCTATGCTACCAGCTTCATTACGATGACGATGGCTGTGAAGAAAACGCTTATCATAATTATGTGCTCAGGCTTGAGCTTTATTGCCGTATCCTCGTCATAGTAGCGTATAAGTCCTGCCGTGCTCTGTGGCATGTAGCCCTTTTCCTTTTCTGACATAACTATCGTTTCTATTTTAATTATTTAAAAC
>JAZDNV010000011.1:0-25878 GCA_043799385.1 Candidatus Aenigmatarchaeota archaeon
GACAGAACAAGCTTTGCTATTATCTCCAATTCTATAGGCGAAAACATGATTCTATATCGTTTTTCCGGTTAATAAAACTTATTGCTATATCCATTTTCTCCATCTGAAATAGACGAGCATGACCGCTGTAATGGCAAGCATCAGGAACAGTACAGCCGGATAGCCATACTCCCACTCCATCTCTGGCATGAACTGAAAGTTCATGCCGTATATGCCTACTATAAGCGTCAGCGGAAGCACGATTGTAGATATTATCGTCAGCGTCTTCATTATCTCGTTCATCCTGTTCGAAATAACAGTAAGGTACGATTCCATCATGCTTGATATCATGTCGCGGAACGTATCTATCGTCTCGCAGATGCGGTAGAGATGGTCATATATGTCCATGAAGTATATGGTATGCTCGCTTGGTATCAACGACGAATCGCGCTTTGCAAACATAGCGATTACGTCTCTTTGCGGAGCGATTATCTTTCTCAGCAACAGCGAATTTCTCTTGAGATGAAACATCCTATTTATCAGCTCGTTGCTCGGGTTCTTCATTATTCTTTTCTCTATGCTGTCAATCTCGTCGTCCAGACGGTCAACAAGAGGGAACAAATCGTCAACCAGTATGTCCATTATCGTGTACAGCAAGAAGTCAGGGCTCTTGCCGAGAATAAAGCTTGCTTTTTCAAGGCGCTCTTTCGCCTCGTCTATGCATTTCATTTTTTCTGAATGTGCGGTGACAAGAAAGTTCTTTCCCAGGAAGAAGTCAAGTTCCACTGACCTTAATTTTTCTTTCTCAAATTCAACTGAATGCGTAACAATAAAATAAAAGCTGCCATAGTCGTCCAGCTTCGGCCTCTGTATCGAATGCACGCAGTCTTCTAGAGCGAGCTTGTGGAAATTGAAATGCTTTTTCAGGAACTCCATGTCCTCTTTATTCGGATTCAGTATATCTATCCACACTTTACCCTTTGTTCGCTTGAAATCCGACTGCTTGATTTTCTTCAGCTTTCCGTTTTGCGCAATGAATATGGACTCTATCATATTATTGAATTATTATCTGAGCTAATAAATAAAGGCTTTTATTCATTCAGTCAGCTTATTCTAATATGCAGTCGATTCGAGAACTAATAGAAAAAATCAATTCTGGAAAAATCAGCAGCCAGGAACATCTTGAGAGAGAGAAGATACGGATGGCGAGAAAATATCGCTTGAACAAGGTAATAAAGAACGCCGACATCCTGCTGTATGCGAAAGAGAGCGGCATCGAGATAAAAAACTTGCAATTACTGAAGACAAAACCTGTCCGCACTTTATCAGGCGTTGCGAACATCGCTGTTATGTGGATGCCGAATGACGCCAAAGGCGTCGGTGTTTCTTGCCCGGGCGAATGCATCTACTGCCCGAGAGGAGATGATAGCCCTAAAAGCTATACGGGCGTTGAGCCAGCAACGCTTAGAGCGAAACGCAATAACTATGACCCATTCCTGCAGATTCAGAACCGATTAAAGCAATTGCAGGCAATCGGCCATGCGACTGACAAATGCGAACTCATAATAATGGGCGGGACGTTCCTGTCCTGGGGAAAAAACTTGCAGGAATTATTCGTTAAGCGCTGCCTGGACGCAATGAACGAGAAAGAATCTTCGTCCTTGATAGAGGCGCAACGCCTCAACGAGATTGCAAAGCACCGCTGCATCGGGCTGACGATAGAGACGCGTGCCGATTACTGCAAAAAAAAGCACATAGAGCAGATACTGAAACTTGGCTGCACGCGAGTCGAAATAGGCGTTCAGTCAACGGATGATCGTCTGCTGAAAAAAATCAACCGCGGTCACAGCGCAGGAGACAACATAAAGGCGATACGCTTATTGAAAAAAGCAGGATTGAAAGTATGCGTTCATTGGATGCCAGGACTAACAGGACTAAGCAAGCTAGACGTAAAAAAGGAGCTCAAAGACTTCAAGAAACTTTTTTCTAATGATGATTACCGGCCTGACGAGCTGAAAATCTATCCGACTTTGGTCATACCGAACACAAAATTGCACGAGCTGTGGAAAAAGGGTAAGTACAAGGCATTGAGTAGTGATGAAGCCATAAATCTTTTAATCGAAATGAAAAAAATCGTTCCGAAATACGTGCGCATTAAACGCATATCGCGCGACATATCGGAGAAAGCGGTTGTTGCAGGACCGAAATCAACTAATCTGCGACAGATGGTTCACAAAAAAATGGAAAAGTCTGGCATTGTCTGCAACTGCATACGCTGCAGGGAAGTGCGAAACAGCAGGATTGGGGAAATGAAATTGCAAAAAATAGAGTATCGAGCTTCAGACGGCAGAGAGGTATTTCTTAGCTTTGAAAGCGACAATGTAATCGCCGCATTCCTGCGGCTGCGCATGAACGGCAATGCCAAGATTCGCGAATTGCACGTATACGGCGAGATGGCACCGCTGGGCAAAAGCGGTGACGTACAGCATCGCGGGCTTGGAAAAAGATTGCTCGAGGAAGCGGAAAGAATAGCGAAATCAAGAAAAATCAGAACTGTGCAGATTACTTCTGGCATCGGCGCACGCGAATACTACAGGAAATTAGGCTATGAATTGTGCGGCAGTTACATGTTGAAGCGAACAAAAACAAATCCTTAAAACCCTTTCTATGCGAATATTATAATAGGTGTGGATGATGGCTGATTCTGACACGATACGCATTGGTGAGAATATGTCTCTTGAGAATGAGATGCACAACGAGGTAAGGCGTCTGGAGCGCGAGATTGAAGTTATAGACGAGGAACTGGAAAAGCTGCATAAGAAAATCCTGCAGCTGATAATGATACGCAAGAAGAATGACCACGACCTCAAAGCGTTGCGGTCGAGCTTCATAGAAGAGCCTTTTGACGAACGCGAATTCCAGACGACATTAGCAAAGTTATTGGAGAAAGAAGGGATAAAACATCTGGGATGATCACTTTTTATACGGAAGGGTAGTTCTTGGTCCCCATTCACTAATCAGATTCATTAAAAACATTCCTGGCACTTCTCCGCTATCTACCTGTTTTTGATTAAAACCATACAAACCTAACTGTGTGACAACAAATGCATAGCGGGATTCATGCATACCTCTACCTACGGTAGCATCTTGAAAATCATAAATACTCATTTGCACACCAATTAAATCAATAATTTTTCTTGCTTTATCTGTAACTTTCGGCCTTTCTATCTTTTGCATTTCAATCGAAGGTATTGATTATGTTAACCTTTAAATTCGTTTATTTTGTTCGTTCAGATAGTCACTTTTTCACACTTTTATGTAATCGTTTGTATATGTAATAAACTAAAATTGCAATAACAAAAGCAATTCCTATCGCGATTAATATCGGCGTTTCCAAACCGATTAGCAATGAGCCGAAATAGCCAAGTATCAGCGCCCGCGGTATCGTTCCGATGAACGTGAACAAAACAAATACCGAAAGGCGCATGCGCAAAATTCCTGCAGTTATTGAGAATACCTTGTACGGAACGAACGGGATTAGGCGCGAGATTAGTATCGTCCAGTTGCCGTATCTCTTGAACCAGTTGTCCGCTTTCTTTATTCGCTTTTCTGTGACTAAGATGTATTTTCCATAGCGGTCGATGAAACGGCGGCCGCCCCTACCTATATAATAGCCGATTATCGAGCCGAGCGTGGAGCCAATCGTGCCGAAAACGACGATTTGCCACAGCGGTACGCCAGCCAAGCCTGCAGTGACGAGAACGATTTCGCTAGGTATCGGGACAATCGATGATTCGAGAAACATGCCTATGAGTATGCCCCAAGGACCATAAGCCGCTACAATAGATAAAACCCAATTTAGCAGTACGTCAATCATCTGAGTAATTGATTCCGAGTTTTTAAATCGTTTTTATGGCATTGCTCTGCACAATAGAAATCTTTATATATATGTCACTTGTTAGTAGTTAAATATGACTAACTTTAATGATATTGACATAAGAAAGTACGACCCTTTGCTGAGCGAAAATCCTGAATTAGGCCAATATATAAAATATTTGGAAGAGGCGAACAAGCAACTGAAGGAATTGTCGTCCACCGATGAACTGACGGGATTGCCTAACTTCAGGCATTTCCAGGAGGTTCTTGACCTTGAGTTCGAGAGGGCAAAACGTCTTGTTGAAAGAGGCGTTAATTACTCATTGTCCCTTGTTCTTTTTGACATCGATGATTTCAAGAAGTATAATGACGATTTTGGGCATGACAAAGGAAACAAAGTACTGGAAGGCATGGGACGCATATTGAAAAAAGGCGCGAGAAAAATAGACATTCCTTTCAGGTACGGCGGCGAGGAACTAGGAGTGATTCTGCCTTCAGCGGACCTTAAAGGAGCAAAGAAATTCGCTGATGTTCTAAGGAGTAAAGTGGAAAAGATGGAGGCGGAAAGGACTGTTACCGTTAGCGGAGGGATAGGAACATACCCGAATCATGACATAATAAGCCCGATTGGATTATTCGAAGCAGCCGACTCCTCATTGTACGTTGCGAAGAATTCGGGCAAGAACAGAATATGCACCTATCTTGACAGGTAATCGGATATTGCGGGTAGTATATCGCAATTTTTATCCTACAATTGCAAAAACAATTTAAAACTTTTGCCGCAGGTTAAGTGAAATTTATACTACCATTCCCTCTACGAAGAGGTTTTCTGGGGAGATATTTAAAGATTTTTATCATATTGCTGAAATGGAAAAAATATCAATAGCATTATGCGGTCCAGGTGATGTGGGGAGTAAATTACTTCAACGTACAATAGACATCCCTAGATTCGGGTATGTTGTAATTGCTGACAGTAGCGGAGCAACCGCTAAATATGCAAATGGTTCTTATCATTTTTTTGATAAAACTGAATTACAACAGATCATTGGTCTTAAACAGAGGGGATACAAGCTTAAGGACTACAAGAATGACAGAACTGTATTTTATAACGAGGTAATCGATGCGATTGGAGAAATACCTTCGATAGATGTATTGGTTGATACGACAGATGTTCAGAGTTATCCTATTTTAATGGTAGCAGCAGACAGGGGGCTCCACGTTGTTGGTTCCAATAAACAACCCTATGCAGATGTTACATTTTCTCAATACAAAGAGTTGATTGCCAAAGTAGAGGAAAAAGGGTTGATACTTGATGACAGAACAACTGTTAGTGCAAACCTTGGAGCTCTGCCGAGAGTGAGGGAGTTTGTTGACACTGGTGGCATTTCCCATATTAGAGGATGCCTGAGTGGAACAATGGCTTATATCCCTTATAGGATGAATCAAGGTTCTAAATTTTCTCAGGGATTGTCAGAAGCAAGAGACAGACAATATACAGAACGGGATGAGCGTGTTGATTTAATAGGCAAAGACTTTGCCAGAAAGGTTGTTGAAATAGGCAGAGCGGTCGGAGTACCGCTTGAACTCATCTCAATAAAGGTTGAGGAATATCTGCCAAAAGAATTATTAGATATTCCTATTGAGGAATTCAGAAAAAGGGTTCCAGAACTTGACGATGTGATGGAATCGCGCGTTAAAAAGGCGCAACAAAATGGTTGTGTGCTCAGATTTATTGGTGAACTTGATTTTGACAGGAATGTATACGAAGTTGGGTTCAGGGGATTACAAATGGATGACCCGCAAGCCACAACTAAGGGTTGCTGGAACAAGGTAACTATTTATCCTCGTGCTTGGGAAGGTGAATCAATGAGTGTTGAAGGTCCTGGTGCAGGACTTCCATATACTGCACAGGGTCTGGAAGCAGGACTACATGATATAAGACGACTGAAAGAAAGAATAAGTTCAACCAACGAAAGTAGGCCGCTTGCTAAGTAATCGCGGCAATGACAACGGCTTGTACGGATATTTTTTCATCTTTTCCTTGACGAGCTTCATCAATTCCTCTAATTTCATCTTTTCCGTTTTTCCTGTTTCATGAAACCGCACAGGAAGATCGCCACTCTTCTCTTTCTCGCCGAACACGATTATCATCGGCACCCATTCGCTCTCTGCTTCAGCGACTTTTCTCGCAATTCCTTCGGTGCGGTCGTCAATATCGACGCGCGCAAAATCAAACTTATCCGCTATTTTTTCTGCATCCTTGATGAACGAATCGTTTACAGGGCACAAACGAATCTGAGTCGGCGATAACCAGAAAGGCAGAGTTGGCGATTTCGGATTTTCGATATATGCCTTTTCCAGCAAAGCGTACATCACTCTTTCGATTCCTCCTGAAGGTGATGCATGTAGTATAGTCGGATATTTCCTCTTGTTGTCGCTGTCTGTAAATTGAATTCCATAACGCTCGGCATTCTCATGGTCAATTTGCACTGTAGAGAGCGCAGACGCTTTGTCTGATGCGTCAATTATGTTAAACTCGAATTTCGGGTCGAAATAGGCGTAGCGGAAATTCCATATTTCTATCAGCACCGGTTTTTTGACTATTTTCACAAGCGATGCAACGAAGTCTTTGTTGTCCTTCCAGAAATCTTTCGTGAAGCGTATTGCTGTTTCGTAGTCGCCTATTTCCAAATCATCCATGCATGACATGCACAATTCGAACTGATTTCTAAACTCGTTTCGCGCGGCTGCAAGGTCTTTGCAAAGCGTGTGCATATCAGGCATAGTGAACGCGCGCAGACGCTTTAACCCAACTAGCTCGCCGGCTTTTTCAAGGCGGAACGATTTCGTTAATTCATACATACGTAGCGGTAAATCTTTGTAAGAAATATTCATTCCAGACTTCATCAAGAACTGGCCGAAACATGCGCTGAATCGCAAAAAGAATTTCTTCTTCGCGCTCTCGACTACATACTGCCGGGCCGGAAAGCGGTCAAGATAGCTTTTCAGCGCCGGATGCTCGAAATCATACATTACCGGCGACTCGATTTCCATCGCGCCGTAGTCAATAACTTTTTTCGTAACCCACGTTTCCAGCAGCGATTTTATTAAACGCCCCTTGGGATAAAACCTTAAATTTCCGGGATCGCTGCCTTCCTCGTAATCTGCTATTTCCAATTTCTTCATCAATTTTATATGCGGCGGCTCCTTTCCGTAGACGCGCACTTTCTTTATTTCGTAGGAAGCGAATTTTTCCAGGTTCTTATGCTTCGAGAAATCAAAACCAGCTAATTTGCCATTCTTCATCTCTATGTCATGAAGTTCGCCATTGGGCGTTAGTATGTGCCACGTTGACTTTACCTTTTCCTCCTCATCTACGGCTTTTGAAACAATCTCCTTGTCTTTTTTTTCGTCGCCGATAATTATTTCTCTCGATAATTCGCTCAGCGGGTGGCCCTTGCACTTGATTGTAAAGGCTTTGTACCAGCCAAAGGGAGCGCGAGTCACGGAAAAGCCGCTAAGCATAGCCTCGCTCTCTTTCATTATTTTCAATGCGATTTCGGGCGAAGCCAAGTCTTTGCTCAGATGCGCGTAAGGATAAAGAACAATCTTTTCCGCTTTTACCTGCGTTGCAACGTCGCTTATTTCTGCAACTAATTTTTCACAGGCTTCTTTTACATTCTTTTCATCCGACTTTTCTGCGGCAATGAACACGACTAAGCAATCTTCTATCTTTTTCTTGCCTGCTGCTTCCTCGGCTGATTTAATCGCCTTCTGCTTTGGCTCGAATTCCAGATAGTCGCTGTGTATTAGCAGTATCTTCATGCAATCACTCATACATCACAAATGTAATTAATTAAATTGGCAGGATATTTTTAAATGCGTTGCAAACATCGTTTTTATATGCCAGAACTGGGCCAGGACGTAATCAAGAAAATAAGGTCTTATCCTATTGGTACGACTGAAGTAGAGATTAAGGAGATTCTGTTTAAAGAAAACAACATACACTTGACCGAAGTGGAGATAGGGAAGATAAGATACGGCGATGCCATAGACAGGCTTCTAAAAGATAAAACACAATCCACGGGAAAAATGGCTGAAGAAACAATGCCTTACAGAACGGGTTCTGAAACAAGAACCGAGCTTCCGAGTCAAGAGTCCGGCAAGACAGAATTAATATTGAAACCAAAACCGAAACTGTCAAAGAAGCAGAGACTGGCTGCATATATCGGAATACCTGCTGCTTTCTTACTTGGAGCATATTTATTCGGGTTTGCTCTTCGCGCTCAACCTGCACCTGTCGTGAATCAGCCTGAAAAACCTGCTGTGGAGGAATATGTACCAGTAGCAGGCAATCCTCTGGAAATCCCTGTTGGATACAGGAGCATAGGGCTTCAAGAAGCGCGGAAAATGTACCCAAACGTTTTAGAACGCATGGAAAAATACAAATTCACATACATAGATTACATCCTTGCCGGCAACATGGACGGCAAAGGAATGGATGATATATTTATGGTAGGAATGAGCAACGCGAACACCGTGCCCTGCGGAAAAATAATACTAAGCGATGGCGGTACAACAGATTTTAATCTGGGCGGCGATAAAAATTCAGTGCGACTTCTGACTGATATAACGGGTAACGGAATTGTGGAGATTGCAAGAGCTTATCCGAAAACTGTGTATGTCGATGAGGCTGGAAATCTTTCTTATCATTTATTCGAAGGCGTTAATCCAAATGGCGTTACAAACGTTTTCTCCAATGATTTTATGTACCAGTTCAAGAATAAGTCCATCATAAGAAGAACCGACGGTAAAATGGCGTTATGGAACGGCAGAATTTTTGAGTACAAATAAAGGCTATTTATAAATCTTCTCCAATCATTTATCACTATGGACGAACTGCCACTGCAGAAACATTTTCTTGAAATACTGAAAAATGAAGTAAAGGAATTCAATCCGCCACAGAAGATGGCATTAAAGAATGGATTACTTGATGGAAAGAACTTGGTTATCGCTTCGCCTACGGCTTCTGGCAAAACAATGATTGCAGAAATCGCGATGCTGAACAATTTCTCTAACAGCAGCGGAAAAACGCTCTACCTAGTGCCATTGAAGGCATTAGCCTCTGAGAAATACCACGAGTTCAAGGAAAAATACGGCAGATACATGAGAATCGCTATGTCTGTCGGCGACCTAGACTCAGGTGACGAGTGGTTAGGCAACTATGACCTCATCATTCTCACAAACGAAAAGGCGGACTCGCTATTGCGCCATCAAGTCAGCTGGATGAAATCAGTGAATTTGATAATCGCTGACGAGATTCATCTGTTGAACGACCCTGGCCGCGGACCTACTCTTGAGATAGTTCTCACCCGGCTAAGGCAGACGACAAAGAGCCAGATTATCGCACTGTCTGCGACGATAAGAAACGCGGACGAGATAGCAACATGGTTGAACGCGAATCTAGTGAAGAGCGATTACCGTCCTGTAAAGCTAAACAGCGGCGTATTCTATCCGTACACACTGGCATTCGATGGCAATAGTTATGAATTAGAGGGTCGCGGCGATTCAGAGACGCTCTTGAGCGAGGACACGATAAAGAAAGGCAAGCAGGCATTGATATTCGTATCGACGCGCCGCAGCGCCGAGGCAACAGCGGAAAAGATATCGAAAAAAATCACGTCAAGCAAAGAATTGTCCGCGCTAGCAAAAGACGTGGAAAACGCTTTATCAAGCCCGACAAAGCAGTGCAGAAGACTCGCAAAAATCGTTGCTCATGGCTGCGCTTTTCATCATGCCGGACTTGTGGCAAAGCAGCGAAAACTAATCGAGGATTCATTCAAGAGCGGAGCGATAAAAATACTTGCGGCAACGCCGACGCTCGCATTCGGCGTAAATCTGCCAGCATATCGCGTCATAATTCGCGACATGAGGCGATACGATGGCAATTACGGTTCCTCGTTCATACCGATACTCGAAGTTCAGCAGATGATGGGCCGGGCTGGTCGCCCAAAGTATGACAAGGAAGGTGAAGCGATTTTGATTGCAAAAAACGAGGATGAAGCGCAATCACTGAGAGAGCGATATATAGACGGCGAGCCTGAGCCGATTTATTCGAAATTATCGATGGACTCGGTCCTGAGAATGCATCTATTGGCGCTAATTGCGTCAGACGCAATACAGAGTAGGGAAGACATGGAAAAGTTCTTCTCAAAGACGTTCTTCGCTTTCCAGTATCAGGATATCGGCGAAGTCATGTATAAGCTGGATATAATTCTTGAGCAGCTGAAGAACTACAACTTCATAAGAATCGCGGAATCGATAAGCCCCACAAGAATCGGAAAGCGCGTTGCAGAACTCTATCTCGACCCCGAATCGGCGTACCATATAATAAAGAATCTTACTGCGAAGGACGACATGGAACTGACGATGATGATAAACGAATGCATCGAAATGCATCCTTTGCTGAGGCCGAAGAGCGGCGACTGCTTAGAGGAAGAGCTGGCGAACTACTCGCTGCAGCAGCCGGACGTCTGGGACCTTGGCTACGAGGATTTCATGGCTGCTTTCAAGACGTCGCTGATGCTTCGCGACTGGATGGCAGAATACGGCGAGGATAAATTGCTCGATAACTATGGCATTGCTCCAGGCGAACTTTATAATAAGATAACCAACGCAGAGTGGATGCTCTACTCTGCGAAAGAGCTGGCGATACTGCTAAACAAGAATGAAATCGCCAAATCGCTGAAGAAAATGCAGGTCAGGGTAAAGCACGGCGTCCGCGAAGAGCTACTGCAGTTAGTGAAGTTAAGGAACATCGGCCGCGTGCGCGCGAGAATGCTCTACCGCAAAGGCATAAAAACCGCGAGCGATATAAAGAATACGCCAGAAGCAACGATAGCAAAAATACTCGGCCCGAAGATTGCCAAGCAGCTTAAAGAAGTTTTGGAGGAATCATTAGACGAAAAGATGGGCAGGATAAAGAAACGCAGACATGGGTCCGTGGTTTAGTTTGGTAGAATCCAGGCTTCGGGTGAGCTTTTCTTAAAAAGAAAATCTCAATCAAAAGAAGACAAAAACGGAAAAGCCTGTGACCTGAGTTCAAATCTCAGCGGACCCATCCATCAACCCTTTTAAGATTGTTCTTCCATATTCTTTTCATGAAAACGCAAAAATTACTTCTGGTAAGCGTAATAGCGATAACAGTGATGTTCGCAGTGAGCGTCGCTAAGCCGTTGCCAAAAATCGTTGATGCAGACAAGGGGTTGTTCAAGAATCTTGTAAAAGACTATCTGCATCCTGAAATGAATGCATGGGGCATCGGACTGAACACAGCAAAGGACAGCTACATCGTCGCGAAACTGCACGTAACCTCGGTCAAGACTCTGCCAAGAAGCCAGATAGTCCAAATCTTAAAAGATGCGAAGGCTGGCGACATAACCACGTGGGGAGAGGTCAAGGACAAGATAAAAGAAGCCCTGGACGCCAGTGGCGTAACCACGACAAGCGGCAGAATCCAGGTAAACAAAGTCCAGTACGTTTTGACTGACATTGCAAGGACTGACACGACATTTGCAGCAACGATAAGGGAAAAGCCGGTTTATCTGACATGCACCGCAGCGAATAAAACTGCAGCTGAATGCGACGAGCAGGCAGCAACGATTGGCGACCTATCGCTGACGAAAAAGGATGCAGAGTTCGAGAATAAGCAGAAAATCTGGGCAGGAACAATGAACTTCAATAATACCGCCTACACGTTCGTTGCATTAGTCCAGCCAAAGGGTGTCTGAAATGAATAAAGCAATAATTGTCGTAATCGCGGCAGTAGCGATAGCAGCAATAGCTTTATTCATGTCGGCAGGAACGCCGGTAACGAACGATGAAGAGAACCTTCTCTACAGCCAGATGGAAGTCGCGATAAACGAGCAGCTGGCAGGAATAGCGATTGACGAGGATTTCTCAGCAATGGAGAACGATATTGCGAGCGATGAAAGCCTTTTCCTTTATGAATGATTTTTTATTTTTCTTTCATTTATTTTATATTTTACCATTCCTGTAAACCTTTTCGTCTATTATTTCAACGCCCTCAAACTTCCTTATATATTCTTCAACAGGCACCTTGCCGTTCACGGAAATATGAAACTCGTAAATGCCGTCTTTTAGTAAACGGGCGGATGAATAAAATTTTGAGTCCTGATAGAATCCGGTGACATCGAGTATGACCCTGTTTGCGTTGCCGTCAACCCGGAGAAGAACCTTGTGCAGCACCATATAATACTATGTGTTCGCAAGTTTTTATTTATTAGAATATGATTTATTTCCCGAACCGTCTCTTCCTGCTCTCGAAGTCTTTCAATGCGGCGTTGAAGTCTTCTTTCTGCATCTCGGGCCATTTCTTGTCCAAGAAGATAAGCTCGGAATATACGGATTGATAGGGCAGGAAATTGCTCAACCGCTTCTCGCCTCCGGTGCGGATTATCAAGTCCGGATACGGCTGGCCGTTCGTGTACAAATGATCCTTGATCAAACGCTCGTCAATATCAGACGGCTTAATTATTCCCTTTAGCCCTTCCTCGAGTATTTTTTTCATCGCGTCAACGATTTCCTGCTGGCCGCCGTAGGCGACAGCAATGTTCAGAAAATGATTATTATAATTCTTTGTTTTCTTTTCTGCCAATGCCATTTTCTTCTGCAGCGCTTTCGGCAAGAGATGCGTTCTGCCCGTGAATTTCACGCGGACTTTGAATTTATTTACGACGTGATTCGAGTCTTTTATTATATTGTCTGCCTCGCCGCCGATGTATCTGAGAATCATCGTCAATTCTGCTTTCGGCCGTGAGGTGAGATTCTCTAGAGAGAGCACGTACGCAGTCATGCATTTTATTCCCTTCTCGCACGCCCACTGCAGGACGTCTCGCGATTTCTCAAGACCGTATTTGTGCCCGACCCATGGGTGCCTCATCAGCTGCTTAGCAAATCTTCTATTGCCGTCTAAAATCAGCCCTATGTGTTGCGGAAGCATAGAAATACCTATTTATTTTTACGTATCGACTTTTTAATTATTATTGGATATAATTTAAAAGCTTACGGTGTCTAAATGCTGGAGATAGCGATCGGTATTGCGGTAGCAGGATTGGTCATTTCAGGCATATGGGACCTGATGACGACCGAAGTGCCTGACGAAATACCGATTATGATGGTGTTTTCAGGCATATTCTTGTGGTACATAAACGCCATGATTACCGGTGACTTCGCGCCATTGGCTTATTCGCTGATTATCGGCACGACGCTACTGGCGGTTGGCTTGATTCTTTACAAAAAAGGAAAGTGGGGAGGAGCGGACGCCTGGCTTTTGGCGGCCGTAGCTTATCTTATACCGCTTTACAAGGGCGTATTCATATTCAGCTTTATGATAAACCTCGTTTTTGTCAGTTCGGCGTATATGATAGTCTATTCGCTAGTTCTAGGCGCGATGAACCGTTGGGTCTTTCTGCTGCTACTCAAGGACATAAAAGACAATTTTAGAATTGTAGTCCTCATACCTGCGATGTTTTTCCTGTTCATGCTGTTTTCAATATATTTAATCGGTTTTGACATTCGTTCAGTGAGCATGTTCGTACTGATTACAGCGATGACCATGTTCTGGCGCTATGCGTTGGTGATAGAAAAAAACGTGTTCAAGAAAAAAATAGCGACATCGCGATTGAAGGTAGGCGACGTGCTTGATGAAATGATATGGCGCGGTTTGACCGACGACGAGGTTAAAAAGATTAGAAGAGAAAAAAGATTTGTGGTGATAAAAGAAGGGGTGCGCTTCGTCCCTGCATATACGATAACGCTGGTAGTTACGCTAATCTACGGAAATCTGTTCTGGATGATGCTATGATAATCAATCTTCCATACAAAATACTGATAGACAGGTCAGTTGACGGAAAGATAGTCGATTTCCTCAGGAGCATGAACCTGGGAAAGAACGTTCTTATAACATGCGGCCCGAACGTGAAGAAGAAAGTCGGGACAAAAATCATGAAAATTCTTTCAGAATCATTCAGGGTAGGGATGGTGACCATAGAGACGACTGAAAAAAATTACATCGAGAACCTGGCAGAAAAGATAAGCGGATTCGACTTCGTCGTAGGTCTGGGCGGCGGAAGAAGCATAGACATTGCAAAATACGCGTCGTTCCTGGCAAAGAAGCCGTGGATTGCGTTTCCCACTACGCTGAGCCATGACGGCGTAGTTTCGTCACGGGCTAGCATAAACCACAACGGAGACAGGATATCGATAGACGCAATAGAGCCAATAGCCATAATCGCAGACCTGGATATAATAAAAAAATCATCCTACCGCAACATAGCAGCAGGAGCCGGCGACGTAATATCGAATATATCATCCGTTGAGGACTGGAAAATCGCAGCAAAGAGGAACAAGGAAAGATACCATACGCTGATGGCTGAGCTTTCGCTGCTTTCGGCACGGGCAGTGATAGAGCATATAGACGACATAAAAAAGAAGAACTATCACGGGCTTGAGATTCTGCTCTGGTCGCTGATATGCTCAGGCTTCGCGATGAACATCTACTGCTCCTCGCGGCCGTGCTCAGGAAGCGAGCATAACTTTTCGCATGCGTTGGATAGGATCGGCACAAAGGCGATGCACGGCGAACAATGCGCGTTGGGAACGATAATCATGGCATATCTGCAGAAGAAAGACTGGAAGTCTGTGAGGGAACATCTCATAAGACTTGGCTTGCCGACAAACGCCAAAGAAATCGGAATAGGCGAAGAAACGTTGGCGATGGCGTTAGTCAACGCAAGGAAGATAAGAGAACGATATACGATACTCAATGAAAAGAACATAACCCGCGATGAAGCGAGAAAAATACTGAAGGAAGTCAAGATAATCTAAACTTATTTCTTGTGATTTTTAACAACGCTTATTATTTCGCGGATCGCAGAAAAATTCTCTTCAGTTATCGTCCCCGTATTTATTATGTCTGCGCCGGCGCGAACGCATTCCTTCGCCTGCTTTGCGGAGCGTATGCCGCCTCCTACGATAAGCGGTATGTCTATATTTTTCTTCACTGCACGTATCATCTCTGGCGGAACAGGACGATTTGCGCCTGAGCCTGCTTCCAGGTAAACCAGAGCCATGCCAAGGTATTGCGCGGCCAAGGCATAGCTAACTGCACGATTGATATCCTTGCGCTTTATCAAATCCGCTTTGCCTACTTCTCCGACTTTCATGCCCGGCTCGACAATCAGGTAAGCCATTGGTATTGTCTCAACGTCTATTTCCTTGACAGAAAGCGAGCCTTTTGCCTGCACGCCTGTTATCCAGTAAGGATCTTTCGAGTTCATCAGCGACATGAACAAAAGTGCGTCTGCGTATTTTGATAAACCATTAAGACCGCCGGGAAAAAGCATTACAGGAATACGCGAGGTGTTTTTTATCGTCTTTATTGTGCTGTCAAGAAAAGACTGGTTGACGTTTGTCGATCCGCCGATAAGTATTGCGTCTGTCCCGAACGCTTCCAGGGATCTTATTTTTTCCTTCAGATTCCTGAGCTTTCTAGGGTCAGGGTCAATAAGCGTGAAGTGCATTGCCCTTTTCTTGACCGTGTTGTAGATGTATTCGCGTATCATTATAAGAAATATTTTAAAATGCTTATAAAGATTGCATGTCCCGGAATGCGTCATTCGTTTTTCGCGTTATTCTACAATAACTGGTATGCGGTTGGAGAAGTCCTTCATCATGTCGTGTATCTCGTTTATCCGTCTGTCCAGGTAATTCACCCTTGCTGACAGCGGTATCGCGGACTGATCAGGACTATACGGTGTCTTCTGCTTTATTTCCTTCAGGCTGCGCTCGAATTCTTCCCTCGTGACCATGTTCGGCAAGCGTTTGTCCAGGGCTCTTGCAAAGTCTTCAAGGTTCTCGGCAAAGAATCTCTTTGCAGCTGAATCCAGCTTTCCTTCTAGGTTCTGCACAGTCTTCCTCTGCGCGAGTATCTCCTCTCTTATCTTCTTCATCTCGCTTAGGTCAAGAGTCTTCGAGAACTCCTTGCTCTCCATCTCTATTTTTAATCTTAATTCATCAATCTTTGAGTGCAATTCTCTGGTCTTGGCAGAAAGCTCTTTTTCAATCTTGTCTTCTATTGTGCGGTACGGCTGCTCTGACCTCGCGCGGATATCTTGCATCGCCTTCTCGAGCGACACTCTTTCCGCGCTCTCTTCGTCAAGAGCGCTCTTGATTGAATTGACTTCCTGCACGGCATTCTCGAACAGCATCATCTTGTTGCTGAGGTCCTGCATCGCCTTCTCGAGCGACATCCTCTGCGTTGTTTCCTCTTCCAGTCTTTGCAGCAACTCTTTGCTTGGCTGGCGCTGGAAGCCGTAGCTTACACCAGTTTTTTCAACGGTGTCCATCCTGCCGGAAAGCTCTTTTACTGACTTCTCGAGCAGCGTTTCCTTTGTCGCTTCTCGTCCGAGCGTCTGCCTCATCTGCATCATTTTTGAGACATCGCCCTCTATTGACGATACTTTTTCATGCAAAGCCTCGAGATTATTTTCAATCGACGTCCTTCTCGAAATCTCCATGTCAACGCTCTTTTTCAGTGAAGAGACATCAGCCGTGTTTTTACTGAATTTATCGTATTCCTCAACCCGCTCTTCCAGAGAAAGCAATTTGGTATCCAGCGAATCCTTGACCGAATCCAGTTTCTCGAATCGCGATTTGAATTTTCCTTCCAGCGTCTGTATCCTGCTCTCCATGTCCTTTCTTATGAAATCGACCTCGCGAATATTATTCTTTACCTTGCTGTCCACTTCGTTTTTCATGTCCTCGATTCTTTCAGCGTCAGCGCTTATCTTTTCCTCAATCACCTTCATCCTCGAAATGAGCGCGTCAGCTTTTTCGACGTTGACCTCTGCATCGCCTATTTTCGATACAAGGGTGTCCCTTTCAACCATGACCCTGTCAAACTCGCCCTTCAGTGCTTTGAGTCTCTCGTACTCGCTGCTTAATTCCCTTTTCGCAGTGTTGAACCTGTCTATATAATCCTGAATTTCTTTTTTCGAGATTTTGCCTGAACTCTGCATGGCATCCTTTATCTTGTTCATCGATTCCTCTATCGAGAGGATTTTCCTGCTCTGCATGTCAACAGTTTTCATCGAGTTCATTATATCGGGCGGTATAGAAACGCCTGATTTCATCTTCTCTTCTATACCAACCAGTCTATTCTCCAAATCAGGGCCGATGATTGGCATCGCAGGAATTGGCTTTGCTTTAACGTCGCTCTCCAATCTCGCTAGCCGCTGCTCCATATCAGTTGATATAACCGGCACTGACGGTGCTGCTACAGCCTTTGGCGCAGGTGGAGCTTCCTTTATTTTCGTATACTCGACCTGCAGAAGAAGTAGTAAATCCTCAAGCTCATGCATTCGTTCTTCGACTTTTTCAGGCAGGCCTTCTGCTGGCTTTGACTCAAAAGTGGTAAATTTCTTCTCTATCTCAAAGAAGTTCTCCTTGCTGCGATTCTCCAACTTTATCAGCCTTCCTTCGAGGTCCTGGAGCTTGGCGTCTACCATATTTCTATTTTGTTCGAAGTCATATATTAAGTTTTGCCAGCACGTTTTGACGAAGGAGTAGTCTGTTTCTTCTTCAACTTTTTATGTTTTTTATCAGGAAACCGTCTCATCCACACTACCCATAACACGAGTATCGTTAAAATCAGTCCCCAGCTCCAGACGGTCGCGTGGACGAACTGATAATGAGCGGTTCCAAAACTTGAAACGTAGAAGAACATGAACCATATTCTGGCTATGTTCACAGCGTATACGACCGGTATCAGCGCCAGGCCGTAAAGTTTTTTGCGAAGGCCAAAATCAGTCGCAAATATCAATGCAAATAACGCGAGCATCGACTTCCAGCCAGTGCAGTCCCAATCGATTGAAGCGGCAAATTCTCCGTCCTGCGTAGGAACTGAAATCAGGCCGTTTCTCGTTGCGTCGATGCCAGAAAAATGAATCAACGAGAAGGAAAAATCAGTCGTCAAATTTATGAGAAACGGCGACTGAAATCCAGACAAAATTATCAGATAGAGCGGAATCGCGAAGATGTTGAATTTCAAAAGGAAGCCTAAGATTCTTTTTAGCTTAGCATTGTCGATATTTCTTTTCATTGCAATCATTTTTTTATCATCAGCAATGCGCGGTCGACGTTGCATGCCTTTCCTTTCAGTATCAGGCTTTTTACTTCATCACTGAACTGGGCGCAGCCTCTGCTTTCCATCATCCCGTCGATTTTTATCAAAAAGGACGACGCCGCTTTTTTGGCCTTTATCGCTGCCGCCAGGGCGTCGCGCTGGTGCTTGTTTCTGCACGGAAAGTTCTTTGTCAGCTGTTTCTTTTTTTCAGTCGTCATGTTCTCGCCCGGCTTGAAGATGACTGCATTGAAGCTGGCTGCCACGCGTTTTATCATTTCCGGCGGCTTCGCAACGTCCGTGGCCACGATAACCGGCGTGCCTATCCCGGATATATACTCGCATATGCGGTTAAAGGAGAAGCCTTTTTCGCTGAATATCTTGCAGAAAGAAGAATTTTTTTTCAGGTCAATTATAGCTATGCCTGTGGTTACCCCTGGGTCTACGCCCACGATAACATTCATAATATTATTTCATCGCAGGCTTTAAAAAAACTTTTGCCCATCTATCGGGTATGATAAAAGCTGCCATATTTGACATGGACGGTTTGCTGATCGACAGCGAGCCGATGCATTTCGCTGCCTGGAAGAGCGTGTATGAAAATCATGGCTTAACGCTCACCGAAGACGAATATCCGCAGTTCGTCGGAACCGGCGACATAACCGTTGGCATATACGCAGCATCGAGGTTCAAGCTGGCGATAAATCCTGAGAATCTCGTCGAGGAAAAGAAGAGGATTTATCTTGATTTAATCAAGGGCATAAAATTCGTGGAAGGCGCGGTTCCGCTGATAAAATCCTTCAGGAGCAATAAAATCAAGACAGCAATCGCCACTTCCTACTGGCGCAATATAATAGACAGCATCATGAAACCGAACGGCTACGGCGAGCTCTTCGATCTGGTCGTCTGCGGCGACGACGTGAAGGAGGTAAAGCCGTCGCCAGAAATATATATTCTGGCTGCGAAGAAGCTTGCTGTTGAGCCACGTGAATGCATCGCCCTGGAAGACTCTCGTTCTGGCGTTCTTGCAGCGAAGGCAGCGGGCATTTTCTGCGTAGCAATACCGAACATGTATTCAAAGCATCAGAATCTTCCTGCTGACATGATAAGAAAAAGTCTGAAAGAAGTAAAATTAGAGGAAATCTTAAATATCTAGTTATCAATACGAATTGTATAGCCCCGTGGTGTAGTGGTCAAATCTTTGTTACTCGGAACAAAGTAGATTAAGCATAAGGGCCTTTGGAGCCCTGGACACCGGTTCGAATCCGGTCGGGGCTATTTTTATTTAATATTAAGGTAGAACGATTTCCCGTATTCTTCTTTGGGATGTTTCTATATCTTCCATGCCTGTATTCAGTATATAAACTTCTGTTGTGTCGAACAATCTTCTGAAAAATCCTTCTTGAGCCTTATTATCCTTGTTCAAAAGATAGGGGTTGTACCAGGGTTCGTAATCAAATTGTCCCCATTTTTCCTTTGGAGCTGACCCAGGGCCAAGCATAACCTTTCCTTCTTTCAATATCTCTATTGCCTCATCCGAAGAAAGTTTTTCAATGGGTTTTGATTCCCTGTCTCTTCTGAACAAAAACACATACTTTGCCTCACATTCATGAATAAATCTATCTGGTCCGTGAATAGCTTCTGGTCTCAGAATTGCTCGGGAATTTCCAAAGCCCCAATAACATTTCTCAGCTTCTGCATCAAAAACGCACTCCCTGACGTTATCTTTTACTCTCTCTTTACAGGCATCGTTTTGGCATTTTTCTTTATCGTCGACTACGTTTTCTAGTTCACATTTAGGAAATAAGTCTCTTAACAACGGATTATGCTCTGCCGCATCTGTCCTTATATAAAACTTTCTTTCTGATATTGTTGCCACTGATTTTTTGTCCCTCTCCTCGACAAAAAGCCAATCGTCACTGTGTATTCTAGTATCAGGCAATTCCAATAGCTTATAGCAATGCGTGCTTTTTCCAGTGCCTGTAGGTGCTATCATAATTATGCCTTTATCGCTGATGGTGACACAGGAGCCATGAATGGAGTGGATTCCTTTTTCTTCAAGAATATCTGCTGCCAGGCCTAACGCCCAAGACTTGCACTGACCGTAATAGTCCGTATTCATGAAAACAGCTGTTTTCAATTCGCTGCAATACCATGCAAACGGCTTTTGGTCGCTCACGCCAAAAATTGCATATATGGTCCCGTGCGGTTTTTTATCCTCTTCAGCCGGAAACCAATTGGAAACCCAGAAATCATATAGATGCGGAGAAGTCGTTTGAAGCTGCACAATGACACGGTTATCCTCTGTTCCGCTATCGCTTTTTCTGACATTTTTTGGATTTATATATGCGTTCCAGAGTTCAAGGCTGTGAAAATTCAACTCATTGATATTATACTTAGCAAACTCGATTAATCCTCTCATCTGTTCCGGGCTTGTTTTTTTATTGCTGTCTACTCTTCTGGAAGGGTCTGTATGATAATTGGCCCATCTGTCGTAGACGCTCATAGAGAACCGATGTCATAAATCTTTAAAAATACTTAAATTTGCATTATTTATCTATTAGTTATGATAACCATTCTCCGCCTCGGCCATCGATTAGGAAGGGACGAACGACTATCAACGCATTGCGGTCTTATCGCACGGGCGTTCGGCGCGGCAAAAATAATATTTACCGGCGATTATGACAAGAAGCTAATCGAAAGCGTCAACGAAGTAGCGAACCGCTGGGGAGGTCCTTTTTCTGCAACGTATGAAAAAAATTGGAGAACGTCAATAAAAACGCACAAGAAAAAGAAATTCTGCATCGTTCATTTGACGATGTACGGATTGCCGTTCCAGAAAAAAATCAGGCAGATAAAGAAGAAGAGGAATATTCTCGTCGTCATCGGCAGCGAAAAAGTGCCAGGCGAAGTCTATCACAACGCCGACTACAATATATCAGTAACGAGCCAGCCGCACAGCGAGGCGGCAGCGTTGGCCGTATTCTTGCACGAATACTCTCGCGGAAAGGAGAAGAAGTTCAGGAAGGCGAAAATAAAAATAGTGCCGCAGGAGCGCGGAAAGAAGGTTGTTGATTAATTCACTTGCGTTTCAAGAATTTCGGCCTCAGCTCCCTCGAGTGAGGACTCGTCAGATTCGTGATTGAAAGGTTTCCAGTATCGCCATAAACGAGGTTGCCTTTGTTATCAGTAATATAAAACTCGCAAACGTTTCCGTTATCTTTTTTATAGAATATACCAAAACCAAGCACGTATTCCGCTACAAATCCGCGCTTTTTCAACAAGTCTGAAAAGTATTCCTGTTTTTTATTTTCCATATTGAATCGTGTTTAATAATCAAAATAACTTTAAATCTTTGTCATCAACACGACGCGGGAATCAGACTTTTCGTCCTTTACTCGATAACCGCTCGCTCGCTCTATCTCTTTCGAGAATTTCTTTATCTCCTCGTGCAAAGGCATCGACTCATAAGGTAAATTTTTTCGCGACATTCCTACGCTCATGAACGACTTCACCTCGACAAAATTCGGTGACGCTTCGTCGATTATTTTCGCGTACTCTTCAGGCTTGGCAAAATTCAACCCCTTCACAAGCGTCAGCCTTATGACAGAACGGTCGAAATCCTTCAGCAGCGACAGCGACTGCGCTATCCTTTTCCAGCCGTCTTTCAGCAGCGGTCTGCATGTCTTCTTGTATACCTTCTCGTTCGGCGCAGGAAGCGTTATGTACATGTTGGACGGCTGGTGACCGAGCAATTTTTCAACCATCTTCGGCACCGTGCCGTTGCTCACAAGGAACGCGGTCATGTTCCTGCCCAGTATTTCGTCTATCAATTCTGGCAATTTCGGATATAGGCATGGCTCGCCCACTAATGAAATTGCAACTTGCGTAGGCTCCATCGCCTCGCGCAGTTTCTCCTTGTCGCAGCTGCTGCCCCAGAAGCCCTGCAACAGCTTTTTCTGCTCAACAATCGCGTTGTCAACCATGACCTTCGGGTCATCTATCTTTCTTGGGAATTTCTTGTCGAACCGCGTCGCCCGCCAGCAGTAGAGGCAGTTGTGCGTGCAGCTAAAGACGGACGGCGATATCTGCAAACAGCGATGGCTCGCTATTCCGTAGAATTTTTGCTTGTAACAGAACGGTTCGCCATCTTTGTTATATTTCTTATTTCCGCGTATCGCATTCCTGGTCCATTCGCATATCTTCACAGCTGAATGCGAACCGATAAAGCGGTAGCCGCGCTCTTCCAATTTTTGCATATTTTTCAACATACAGAAAACCCGATTACTTCGAATGTTAAATACAAATATCCTATTAAACCCTTCCATAAAATATCTTAAATATGACGTTCAAAGAAAGAATCGAGAAAAAAACAGGACTGCAAGGTCCGGGCGGTTATCAGATAATCGGCAACGTTCTGCTGCTAAAACTCAGGAAAATGCCATTGAGCCAGAAAAGAAAGATAGCAAGAGCAATACTCGATATTTTTCCGTACGTCAAGACCGTGTGCGAGATAAAATCAGTTGGAGGTGAATTAAGGAAGCCAAACGTAGTCAAGCTCACGGGCGATGGAACGGAAACCGTGCACAAAGAGCATAATATTCTATACAAACTAGACGTATCAAAAATAATGTTCTCGAAAGGCAATCTTTTCGAGCGCCAGCGATTGATCAGCCAGGTAAAAGAGAACGAGGTAGTAGTCGATATGTTCGCAGGCATCGGCTATTTTTCGCTCAGCGTTGCCAAAAAGGCGAAAGAAGTCTATGCGATAGAAAAGAACAAAGTCGCATTTCGTTATCTGAAGGAGAACATATCGCTGAATAAGGCGGGTAATATTCATCCGATTCTAGGCGACAATCGAAGAATAGCGGAAAAATTGGCAGGAAAAGCGGACAGAGTAATCATGGGCTATTTTCCAGGAACAGAGAAATTTCTGCCATACGCGTTAATGATGCTAAAGAAGAACGGCATAATTCATTACCACAACATCTACAAGGAATCAGAACTCTGGAAAAAACCGATTAATGAGATAAAGAAAATTGGCGCCATCATCCTGGAAAAGAGAAAAGTAAAGAGCTATGCACCAAGGGTATGGCATGTCGTTCTAGATGTAAAGTCTGCCTGAATTATTCCTATGGAACTTCACCACCTCAAGGCCGTTATCTGCAACTTCGATACGCGCATAACCCAGCTCGCCATGGCCGACATCATGGTGCACAAGCTGGATTCCTTTGCCAATGACATAGATTGAAGCCACGCATGAAGGATGGCATCCGTTTCTCTTAAGCGCATCCGAAATGTTTACTTCTGTTCTACCGCTTGACATCAGGCGGCGCATTATTATCACCTCTTCGCCAGCGTTGAGAGGCGCGCAGTATCTTGGCGCGTCAGAGCCCTTGTGAACGTTGTAAGGGTATATGCATATCTGGTCCGGCAAAGAACGATCGTCTGTGTAGATAGGCGAAACCGGAAGGCTGACATTTCTGCAGAATTCCGAGAAAACAGGAATATCCTCCTCGGGCATCACTATCCTTGTTGACCTTTTGATCTTGTCATCAAGCATATGGAGCATGCATTCAGCGACCGCATCGAGAAATTTCTGGGGAATCACCTCAGGAAGAATAAGGTTGTAATAGGTGTCGCCGTCTACTGCATTGATTTTTTCAACCGAAAGGCAAACAGTGAAGCCCTTTATCACCTTCTCGTTGCGGTAACGCCTTATGAAATCCATAGCAACACCGAAAACATATATTACCCTTAATAGTGCAAAAACTGTTTTAAAACTTTCCAAGAATCTTTTCGTAATTGATTCGTGATGCAGGGAAAAGTTCTTAAACCGCCAAACCTTTTATAGCTTTTCAACAAGCTCTGCGAATGGAATACATAGACGCTGCAAACAGGGCAATACGCGAGCTGAAGAAGAGCTGCATGAAAAACATGGACCCGTCTACAGATTATACCAAGCCGTTGCCTGGGTTTGACTGCATGGAACTCAGGGAAAATGCATACAACGCAATATCAGACGCGATGACGGTCTCAAAAAGTAAAATCCGTGATGCAATCGAAATCAAAAAGAAACTTGAAGTATTTGAAAACCAATGCAGAGCGAAGGGATGCCCAAATTACAATATATTATGATTCTTCTTACAACCATTATTCTTTAACCAATATCATTCTATTTTGCAGTCTTCAGGAAGGTTGCAGTCCATATCCTGTACTTGAATTGTAATTGGACCAAGGCTTATCTTTATATTGTAGTATAAGAATTTATTATATTAGGTGCGTATGAATAAGTTCATATTTTTAAGCTTGGCATTGCTTCTGCTTATTCAGATAGCAAAGGCAGACGTTATTTCATGTACGGTCAACCCGCAGGAGGTTAATTTGTCTGCTTCTATTCAGGTTACAGTCCAATTGAACAATACCCAAAATGTAACAGCTAACGATACTGTTGAAATTAGTTTTCCAACAGCTTATTTATCTTGTACTGAATGCGTAAAACAAGTTACAATAGAACCATACTCTACCAAGAGTATCAGTTTTACTTTACAAGCTTTAAGCGCAACAACCCAGGAACAATCTATTAATGTTATTAAGCCAACTTCTTACGCTTGCCCGCCAGTTTCAAAAATAACTGCTGCTGATACAACGCCGCCGACGGTTGGTTCTGTGAGTCCGACTTCTGTGGTATCGGATAAATCCACAACTTTTACAGCGTCGGTATCTGATAATGTTGGGGTTATAGCATGCAATTTTTCATCTAACAGCACATCATACTTAGCTACTGTGAGCAATAACATTGCTAGTGTCACCATGAGTTTGTCTGAAGGGACTCGTTCTGCGTATTTCAAATGCTGGGATGCCGCTGGTAATATCGGTACAGGAGCAGCTACTACGATAACGAGTTCAAAACCACAACTGTCAGCTAGCATAACTTTGCCTAAAAAGACCTATTACCCAGTTGAAAGTTTTGAGCCGAGGGTTATCGTTAGAGATGATGAAAAAAGTGTTGTTGATGCAACTGTAAGCGGTAACTTAATTTATGGAAATAAATCTACGTATATCAGCTTCTTTTACTCTACTCTATGCGACTGTTATAAAGGCTCGTACTGGCTTGGTGAAGGAGCTCTACCGGGTGACTATACTCTAACGATTACCGCCGTCCGTTCTGGCTATCAATCAGCTATAGCTACGACTACTTTTTCTTTAATCAAGCCTAGTCTGCAGATGACGATGTCGACTGACAAAAGTGAATACAACCCAGGAGATTTTATCAAAGTGACTGTGGATGTAAAGGATATTTTAGGTAACGCTATAACTGACGCTTCGGTGAGGGGTGAAATCAGGGATGCCAGTACAGGCAGTTTGATCGTGACAGCTCATCCACGGTCAAAAGACAGCAATTATTACTACGAGTATTATGTTGGCTCAGACAGTTTAGGAAAAAGCTATACCATCTCCATGAGCGTAAGCTGGAAAGAGCAATCTGCTTCTGCTTCTAAAACAATCTCCATTACCAAAAGAGGATTAAATGCTGAAATGGTTTTGGAAAAAGATGTTCTAAAGCCTGGGGATACTTTGCAAGGAAAGATAAAGGTCTTTGATAAAAATAGTAACATAATTGCAGATGCGAAGGTTAATGTAGAGGTTAAAGGTCACGCCTATGATAAACCAGCTGAAATTGCCATGCCTACATCGTTCAGATGGTTGTCGTCTGAATATAAAGACGGTTTTTATGAGATTGAAAAATGGGTAATAGAAAACAATATTCTGCCGGGAAATTACACCTTGAGCGCGAGGATAGAAAAGGACGGAGACGC
>JAZDNV010000012.1:0-11220 GCA_043799385.1 Candidatus Aenigmatarchaeota archaeon
ATTATTTGATGATAATTTTGATTTAATAAAAAATAACTTCAGAACAAACATTTTACCATATATAAGAGAACCTGATATGAGGGTTGATGCAATAGAATTATTAAATGTCTTCTTTGGAAAACTTATGGAAAGAATCGAACATACGAAGAATATGAAGGCTTTAGAATCAATAACCGAGGGTCTATCTAGTGGTAATATTAAAGACGAGAAATTAACAGAAGAACAAAAAAATGTTATTATTAAACAGGGTACATTCTTCTTATTAAAAGAGAAGTTTAAAATGACTGCTTTAGATGAAAAATTAACATCTATACCGTTAGATAGCGAACAGATAGGAATACTTATGAGAAAACTTGCTTTATACTTGGATATGAAACCAAGTGTGATGGAGTTAGTGGATGGTTTATACGGAGATTATGATAAGAGAGGACATATATGAAGAAAAGGTCAAAATACGTACTTTATTTGATTTTTTCATTGTTTGTTGGTTTTCTACTTGGAGTTTTGGCAATACCCTTCTTTCATGAATCTGGGCATTACTTAACTGCCTATGTTTTTAACAGCTCTGCTATAGACAAGTTTGACTATTCTCCTGTAAGGGCTCTGAAAAACATTATAATACCGCCAGAAAATGAGATTGGTCAACAGGTGACATTCAAGGGCG
This sequence comes from Candidatus Aenigmatarchaeota archaeon, assembly GCA_043799385.1. Taxonomy (GTDB): domain Archaea; phylum Aenigmatarchaeota; class Aenigmatarchaeia; order GW2011-AR5; family GW2011-AR5; genus JAZDNV01. The sequence continues at coordinate 665 of JAZDNV010000012.1, forward strand.
ATTTATTTGAAATTTTTCCAGAATATCAGGTTATAATTATAGCCTTCGCCGGTATTATATTTGAACTTATACTATTTGCTCTTATTCTGTTTTTATTGAAAAAGATAAATGAGAAATACTCGAGGAAAAGGGATAATAAGTTTCTTGTCGGTTTTTCTTTTATTCTTGGATTTTATGCCTGTTTTGCTATAATTATACTTTCTTGGCTTCATGATATAACAGGTATTATGAGTTATTATTCAATAGAACCCATTGCACAAATATTCATAGCATTTTCTTTGGCCATTTCTATATTTTTAGTGTGGTTTTTTAATTTAATTAAATATTGGAGAATTCTTGATGCACATGCTAAGGCATTAGACAAATAGTTTTGCTGAGTATAATCCTTTAATAGGTTGTTATCTATATTTTTAATAGTATGAATGGAATTACCGTTTGGTTGGCAAAGAAAATACTCCCTGGGATTATTATTTATATGGTTGTATCTTCTTGGGCTGTTTCGCAAGGAGTTGATCCTACAGTTGCCAATATTATTGGAGCTGCTGCGGGTTTCGGAACAATAAGTTTGGCTATAACCGGAAAATTGCCAAAATTTTAACGTGCTTATTTGTAAAAATATATTACACCACAAATATTTCCCAATATAAAAATAAATATTATGGAGGAAAATAAGTATTTTATAAATGGTAAATGGGATTATAAATATTAATAGAAAAAGGTTTTTAGCTTATAAATTCTTCAGAATTTCTTTGTGAAGCTCTTTCGTGCACGAACATACCAGGGTTGTTCTGTGTTTGAAGTCAGGATAGATTTTTATCTTATTTCCGGTTGCGTCGCTGACTATACCGCCGGCCCTCTCGACTATGAATTTGCCTATTAGTTCTGTTGTCGGATAGAGGTTTCCGCAATTTACAAAACCATCTGTATAACCCGCTGCCAGCCACGCCAGTGAATATTTTACAGAACCAGAATTGAACATTGCAGGAGCAATCTTGAATAGATTGGTTTTCATTATCGATTCCCTTTCTTTTGGCTTGTAACTTTCATAGTTGAGTATTGATTCATGAAGCCTTTTTGTGGCAGAAACGTGTATTTTCTTTTTGTTCTTGTACGCGCCCTTTCGGTCAGCGTGATATATATCCCTTGTTGCGAATAATCCTATTGCCTCGCATACGGGCCTTAATTTTTTGTCGCAGACAGTCAATCCTGTTGCGAAATACGCTGAGCCTCGCTTTGCAAAAATAGAGCCGCATACAGGATCGACAAAAACTGTGTAACCTGAATCTCTTTTTATTATCCTCTCTTCCGATATTATCGTAACTTCTGGAAAAGATTCTTCATACGATTTTTGTGCAACACGATCCAACTCATAAGCAATATCGCCTTTTGGGTTTCTGCCAAAGGGGTTTCCCCTGGTTCCTTTGGTCATTTCTTTATCCATCACTTCAAAGAAATTCTTGACGGCATCCACGGCAATCTTGTTCCAGTTCATTAATTCACCTTTATACTATTGATTATCATTTTTACTATCTCTTCGGGTTTTTTGTTCATGGTGTCTATTATCAAATCGGCCTCTTTTTCCTGTATGAAATAATCAAACCCGTATATCTTCTTCCAATTTTCGCGCTCATCGCGCTGCTTCTCCTTGAGGAATCTCATAGCATCCTTCAACATAAGGTTGTCCCTTTTAACATAACGCTTCGCACGAACGTTCAGCGGAGCTTTAAGCCAGATGCGAAAATCGGCGTTCTTTATGAAGCGTATCGATATCTTTCCCTCAATAACAATATCTCCGCGCTTTGCCAAGTCCTCCTGCATTCTTTCCACAGTAACGTGATGCTCTTTGCTCTTGCCACGTTTCGTCTTCCAGAAATCGACAGATCGCTCTGTCTCTTTTTTATCTATCTTCATATCCTCTCTCATGATTTTTTTCGTGTAAGCTCCGACAGAAAAGAATTTTAATTTCAGCTTTTTGGCCAAGAGCCTTGCAGTCGTCGTAGAACCGCAACCTGGCATGCCTGAAACAACAACTATCATAATCCTATTCTTCCTTGGGAATAATTTAAATCTCTTTTCCCATAGATTATTAGAGAATCCTATGAAAAATGTTGCAAACCGAATGGTCTTCTTGGGCACAGGAGGCGGAAAGAACGTTATGTTCACCCAGGTGAGAAAGACCGGCGGAATATTTGTCGAGCTTGACGGGACTAGATTTATCATAGACCCAGGTCCTGGTTCTTTGGTCAATGCACAGAAACTGGGGCTAACGCTGCAGAAACTGGACGGAATACTGCTTTCGCATCTTCATCCCGACCACTCAACGGACGCGAACGCGTTGCTGGACGGAATCAGAGACCCAATTTTGATAGCAGAAGAGCACTGCCTGAAGCCAAAGGACCGCTATTATCCATGCGTTTCAAAGTACCATCAGGAAAAATCAAAGGTAAAGGCGATGAAGAAAGGCAAAAAGACCAAAATAAAAAATCTAATCGTAGAGGCCGTAAACGCTGACCACTATGTCCCAACAATCGGATTCAAAATAAAGGGCTCAAAGACCATTGGCTACGCTTCTGATGGCACATATTTCAAAGGCCAGGAAAAATACTTCGAGAATTGCGACTTGCTTATATTGAACGTTTTGGTGCCAAAGGAGGAGAAAGCCGAACCGCACTGGCATATGAGCGTGGAAAATGCTATAGAAATGCTCAATAAAATAAAAAAGAAGCCACGCCTCGTCGTGATACAGCATTTCTCGTTCTGGATGCTCCGTGCAAACGTTGCTAATCAGGCAAAAATCATGGAGGAGGAAACGGGCGTTAAATGCATACCAGCAGAGGATTTCATGGAATTAAATTTAAATACTCTGTCTACAAAGAAAAGATAAAGTGATAAGAGTGGATTCACCCGTATGTGCCTGAGTTAATTCTTTTATTTAGCCGCGATAATAATCTATTAGATGTGTCATTATGAACGAGCCAAAAATAAAGGAAAAGACGTGGAACATGCAACTTGAGAAGGCGATTGCAAAGAAATGGCTAAATGAAAAACCGTACAAGCTCAATGAAAAAAGCAAGAAGATATTCAGCATTGATACGCCGCCTCCTTATCCTTCTGGGAAACCGTGGCATATCGGCGCTGCAGCGCATTACTCGCAAATCGACATGATCGCGCGCACGGCGAGAATGCTCGGCTTCGCTGTGCACTTTCCGATAGGCATCGACCGCAACGGCCTGCCTGTCGAGATGTACACGGAAAAGAAATATGGGATAAAGCTGCAAGACGTTTCACGAGAAAAATTCACTGAATTGTGCACGACCGCATTAGATGATTTAGAGGAATACATGCTCAACGTAATGAGAATCATGGGAATGAGCGGAGACTTTGATAATTATTATCGCACTGACTCCCGTAAATATCGTGCATTAACGCAGAACACTTTCATAGAGCTATGGAATCGCAAATTAATCTATGAGGACACCAGACCGAACAACTACTGCATTGACTGCAAGACGACTATCGCTGACGCAGAAATCGTTTATCAGGACATGCAAACGCAATTGGTTTATGTTAGATTCAAGGTTGTTGAAGGCGGCGAAATCATAGTCGCTACGACACGTCCTGAATTGCTCTGCTCATGCCAGCTTGTTATGGTCCATCCGGACGACGACCGCTACAGGGATTTTGTCGGCAAGCATGCAACAATACCGTTGTTTGAGCGAAATGTCCCTATAATCGCGCATCCATATGCGAATCCGGAATTCGGCTCAGGCGTCGTCATGATGTGCTCATACGGCGATTATTCGGACGTGAGGATATTTAGAGAATTAAATCTAAAGGAAATAATAGCAATTGACGTGAATGGAAGGATGGCCGACTCTGCAGGCAAATATTCTGGAATGCATGTAAAAGAGGCAAGAAAGAAAATCACAGAAGATATTGAGCCGTTTGTTGAAAAGAAAGAGAACATAATGCATCGGACACCTATGTGCGAACGCAGCAAAACACCGATAGAGATAATCCCGATGAACGAATACTATTTGAAGCAGACGAATTTCATCCCGTCATTGAAAAAAATTGCAAAGAAGATGGAGTTCCATCCGAAAGAGCATATGCAAATACTCATGGACTGGATGAACGCCGTCTCGATGGACTGGCCTATATCCAGAAGGAGATATTATGCGACTGAGATACCGATTTGGTATTGCAAACAATGCAGGAAACCGCACTTGCCAAAGCAAGGCTACGTGCAACCGTGGAAGGAAAAATTCAACGGACGATGTGATTGTAGTTGCGATGAGTTTATTGGCGAGGAGCGAACGTTCGATACATGGATGGATTCTTCCGTATCGCCGCTATTCATAGCCAAGTATAAGAGCGATAGCAAATTCTTCAAGAGGGCATTTCCTAATTCCGTCCGACCGCAGGGCAAGGACATAATAAGGACATGGCTCTACTACACGTTGCTTCGATGTTATCAGCTCACGGACGAGCAGGCGTTCGAGCATGTCTGGATAACCGGCTACGGCGTTGATGAAAAAGGCGAGAAAATGAGCAAGAGTAAGGGAAACGTCATCGACCCTCTGCCGATTCTCGAGCGCTACGGCGCTGACTCATTCCGATTCTGGAACGCAGCTGAAGCCAGCTTAGGCAACGACTATCGCTGCTCCGAAGAACGCATCGTGAATGCAAGCAAGTTCCTGACAAAGTTATGGAACGTTTCACGCTTCATTTCTTCGTTCCCTAAGCGAAAAAAGGCAAGGCTGACAGAATTGGACAAATGGATTCTACAAGAGCTTGATAAGCTAATCAACGAATGCGAAAAGGGTTATGATGATTTCAACTTTTTCATACCAGCAAACAAAATCCGCGAATTCGTCTGGTTCTTTGCATCCTATTATGTTGAATTAGCGAAAGCACGGGCCTACGGCGACAAGCGGTTTACAAAAGCAGAAAGAGACTCGTCATTGTATACGCTAAACTATTGCCTAGAAACGATACTCAAACTCCTAGCGCCAATCGCACCGTACATAACTGATTACATCTGGCGCGAGATGTACGGCAAGAAGTGCATACATCTTGAAAAATTCGAGGAGAAGAAAAACGTCAGGTCAAAGATAGACACTGAATTATTTATTGACCTGAACAGCCGTATATGGAAGAAAAAGAAGGATAGTGGATTGTCGCTAAAAGCAGAGATAGGCGAAATAACAATCCCGAAAAAATTCAAGTGCATCGAAAAAGACATCGTGGCAACGCATAGTGTAAAAAAAATAAAATACGGGAAAGAGATAAGGGTTTAACTTCTTCCGACAATATTTTATTAGTGATAATTATGCCTGAAGAAACAACTGAAAAGTTAAAGACAAAATATAAGCTGAAAAAGTTCGTAAAGATGCTTGAGGACATCAAAGGCCACCACACAGAACTGGTCAGCGTTTACGTTCCTGTCGGCTACAGCTTGAACGAGGTTTCAAACCAGCTTCGGCAAGAGCAGTCGACGTCCGAGAATATAAAATCCAAAAATGTGAGAAAAAACGTCACGACCTCGTTGGATAAGATAATTCGCCATCTGCAACTGTACAAATCGACACCTGAAAACGGATTAGCCGTTTTCTGCGGCAACATATCGCCCACTGACAAGGTGGATATAGAATTATTCGCGATAGAACCGCCTGAACCGATAAAGGTGAAATTATACTGGTGCGACCAGCGATTCGTTCTCGACCCGCTATACGAGATTGTGAAGGAGAAGGAAATTTATGGTATTATCTGCCTTGACCGCAGCGAGGCGGACATTGCATTGCTATCAGGAAAAAGAATCGATCATCTGACTCATTTCGAGTCAATCGTTCCTGGAAAAATGCGTGCAGGCGGCCAGAGCGCTGCAAGATTCGCCCGTGTCCGCGAGGGTCTGATAAATGACTGGTTGAAACGTATAGGCGAAGCCTGCAACAAAGTATTCGAGGAGCACAAGGAAGTGCTTGGCATCCTGTTAGCCGGACCAGGGCCGTTGAAAGAATTCTTCCTGAAGGGAGATTATCTTCATGCCGATGTCAAGAAAAAAATTCTCGGTTTAGTCGACACCAGTTATACAGCCGAACAGGGTCTGGAAGAAGCGATTGTCCGCGGCGAATCATTGCTGAAGGAAGCGAGCGTCTTCAAGGAGAAAAAGCTTCTGCAGAAATTCTTCAACGAGCTACCGAGACCGAATAGCCTGGTTAAATACGGACTAGATGATGTTCTAAAGGCGCTGGAGATGGGTGCAGTTGATATAGTGATGATCAGCGAATTCTTTGCAAACAACCGCACATTGGAAAGAAAGGATATAATAGAGGCGTTAGAAGAGAAAACAAAGAATTACGGCACGACTCTCGTAGTAGTTTCTTCTGATACTAGAGAAGGCAGCCAGTTCGAACCGTTCGGCATAGCAGCATTCCTGAGATATAACATATAGACTCAGTCTTATTCGATTCCTCTAAGAAATTCAAGTATGCATTTCGGCAAATCCTCGTGATAACCGCCTTCAAGCACTGCAAACGTGGGCTTCTTTAATCCAGCAACAAGACTAGCTATCTCACGATACGTCTTTACATTTAATTCTATATTGAGCAGCGGGTCGTTCTTGTACGTGTCGAATCCAGCTGATACCGCAATCAGGTCTGGGTTGAATTCATCTATCTTTTCTATCGCGTCTTCCAGAGTTTCCAGATATTTATCCGGTTTTGTTCCTGGCAGCAACGGATAATTAAAGCAATTGTTTTCTGATATGAAACCGGACATCGGAAATGCATTTTTCTGGTGCAACGAAACATAAAGAACTCCTTCTGTTCCGAAAAATATGTCCTGCGTTCCGTTGCCGTGGTGACCGTCTATATCTAATATAGCTATTCTATCTAACTTCATCATCGCCTTCCTAACTGCAATTGCTATATTATTGAAATAGCAGAAACCGCCGAGAAAATTCTTTCCAGCATGATGACCAGGAGGACGCATAAGAGAGAAAGTATTCTCATTATCCTTCATCGTGTGTTTCATTGCAGCAACTGCTCCGCCTGCCGAAAGGCTTGCAATCTCGTAGATTTTTGGCAGATTCGGCGATTCCTTGTCAAAAAAATTTCCGCTTGCTACGCTATTTACAAATCTTTTCGAGTGCACGAGAATCATGTCCTTTTTCTTGCACGGCATTGCTTCAGAAATCGTGAACTCATCCTTCAGCAATTCGTAAGTATTTTTGACTCGCGCCGGCGATTCGAAATGTCCCTCCTGCCAGTAATCAAGGCATTTAGGCGAGTAAAAAATTTTAACCATAATAGAATATTGGTTTCCTCCTATTTATCTTTTGTTAGGGATAGAGAACGCTTTTTTCGCATTTCTCGTGGTCGCAGCTAGCACTTCTTCAACAGAAACGCCCTTGATGTCTGCTATAATTTTGGCTGATTCAATTATATTCCACGGCCGGTTCTTTCTCTCATTCGAGAATGGGTCAAGCCACGGCGCGTCCGTTTCGAGAAGCATTTTCTCTAACGGAGTTTCAGAAACGAGTCGCGGATGTTTTTTTGTCTTGCATATGATTGTTGCGAATGAAATCCAATAATCTCTGCTCAGGGCTTTTTTCAGATTACCGTCGCTTCCAGAAAAGCAGTGCAGAACCACATTTTCTGCATTTTGCTTCTCAAGAATATCGAGAACATCAGAAAAAGCGTTTGTGTTTTCAATGCCGTTCCTTGTATGAACGACTAAAGGCAACGTTAGTTCTTTCGCAAGCTCTATAAACTGCGAAAATACTTTTTTCATCCTGTCGTCGTATTCTTCGCTGTAATCAAGCCCCACTTCGCCAATCGCTACGATTCTGTTTTGATTTGCCCTTATGAATTCCATATATTCATTAATCTGCTCGTCGCTGTAATCTTTTACGCAGTGCGGATGAAAGCCTAGCGAAACATATAAAAAATCGCGATGCTTCTCACTTAATTGCAGAATCTTTTCCGCCTCTTTCGGGTCAGCGACTGATGTTATAATCGCTGTCATCTTCTTCCTTGCTTCTGCGATTACTTCTTCCGCCGGCATATGTTCCATGTGGCAGTGGACGTCAATCATAATAGAACTAATCTACACAGACCTTAAAAATATATTGTACCTGATGATGAGTATTGATATAAGCTCTCCATAACTATCTATGTCAGAACCACTCAACCCTAGTATATCTTTTATCATGGCATTTTCTTCGGAGTTTATCTCTCCTTCTGGCAATCCGTATTCGCTGAAATAATATTTAAGAAAGTTCAACCTGTTTATCCTGGCATCTTCTGTAAGACCTTTCTCGTCGAAGAATGACTCTATTTCTACCATACCGTCAATCATCTTTATCACATTTTCCTTGCTCCTGCTTGTTCCGATCTCATTGAGGTTTAACGAATCCCATTCATCACTGATGCCAAAAGACTTGTTCACATATTCGTACTGCTTTTCTATAACGCTCATCTCGCTTGCAAGCAGAAATATTGCTGTTCCTTTCTGCTCACCGTCCGCATCAATTATGCATGACCAGTCACATCCAGTGACGTTCTTTATCTTTTCCTGCGCAGTCGAGTCAGAATCAGAAACGTAGAAAACATCGTCCAGCATTACATTCGGTTTTTCTGCCTTCTCTTCAATAAATCTAGGCAAGAACTGCCATGACAGTATAACAACTAAAAGAACCAGTACGCAGATTTCAAAAACGATTCTTTTTGATACCATAGTTATCCACCGAAAAGCATTTCCAATTTATTGTCCGGTAAATCCCATTTCAGGAATTCATCAAAAGCACTGTTTCCACCGCCGGAATTTGCAATAGCCTCAGCAATTATCCTTTGTACGTCATCCCTAGTAGCCCCTTTATCCAAGAGTTTAGCAGCTAGGTCTTCGGACTTTTTCAGATAGTTTTCTACAATTGCACGTTCAGTCTGACTCAAACCTAATGGATAAGCCTGGTCTATATAATAGCGTGCCACGTTAGGCGAGCCTACGGCAGTCCATCCTTGCAATTCATCAAGCAGATACCTTGAACCCGCGAAGCTTTCAACAACGTTCATCCTATCTCTAGTCAAAACACGTATCTTGGCATGATTCATCTCATGGAAAATAGTTCCGTCAGACACCGGACTGCCTTTACGGATTGCGGCAATACCGCCTGCTTTATTCAACAGACCAGGTCTTCCAACTTTTTTTCCATCGAAACCATCAAGCGCTGGATTTATCCAAAATATCTGCTTAGAACCTCCAGTAACAAATAAGTCAGTAGGGAACTCTATGATTATCGCATGCTCGAAGCCCTCGTTGGTCATGTCCCACTTTGCAGACTGCTCTGACGCAAGCCTAGAAACCTCGTCAGATGACCATATCTTGGCTCCTTTGAGGTCATCTGCACTGAGCACTACATTATAATTTGAGAGGTCTTCTGCGAGTTTGACTCTTTGCGCATAGGTGCTCAAATCGCCGTATTCGTTTCTAACAAGATAACCTGATGTACGAGCATTCTCAAACCTAATCTTAATTTCCGAATTTCTTGTGGTTATGGAATCAAGCGGGTCTACTCTAACTTTTTTGTTTCCCTCAACAGCGTCAAGGTAATCATTGTAATATTTCCTGTTCATGATGTCAGGTTCCATTGCTATGGCGCGTTCGACCAGTTCGATTTCTTCGTCTACTGACTTGAATAGTTTATACTGCAACTGATAAACAATCATTCCGTATTCCTTGTCAGTGCCGATGATGTTGCCTGCTCTTGGTTTGATGACCAGTTCGAACAGTTCATCGAAATTACTTCTCGACATTCCCTCCACGCCGTTCTCGCATAAATCCTTGACAACGTCTGTGCTGATTTTTCCATTTTCGATAAGCAATTTCATGTCGTTGATGGCGTTCTTGTAAGCAGGATACTCGAAAATGAAATCATCCGCTGTTTTCAATACTTTTCCGCCGGTGCCAACACCGCCAGAACCTTTTACCGCTGGCGGGTCGATCGTTTTTACGGAATTGCCTGAAAAATCAGTTATCTGTGCCTTGCCGTTTTCTATAACTGCATATTTCGGGTTTATTCTACCGCCATAATTGCTAGAGAAGATTGTGGTAACCTTTCCGTCAAAGGATACCTTATACCCATCAGCTACTGTTTCATGTGACCTTATGATTCCTTTAATATTGGTTGTTCCCAAGAAATCATCGACCGCCTGCTCTCCGTATGTATTGCCTACGCCTCGCGCACTCGGGCCGAAAGTTGTTACTGTATCGCTCGGGTCATTCCATAACACCCCTAATTCATAACTAGCAAGGTCATCAAGGCTTTTTGCGCCATTAGGTATGCCGCCATGCACAAGAAGATAGCCGTCGTCTGTATATGCGGCAATAGGCATATTTGCAAATAAATCCTGGTAAGCACTCAACAGTGTAGGATTGTTAAGTTTTGTCGGGAAGTCGTAAGGCGTGAACGACTGCATGGCATATGCTTCGTGATTTCCTCTTAGCATGATAAACATATCTTCATATCCAGTGCCTTTCAAGTATCTTTTAAACTC